>CAVXGQ010000005.1:0-862500 GCA_963761425.1 uncultured Acidimicrobiaceae bacterium
GCCGTCGACGAAGGCGCTTTCTGTTTATCAAAGCGCCTGCACCGGGCAGAGCGGTCGCGAGAGAGGCCCACAGGGCGGACGTGAGGCCCGGACGACAAGTCTGCATCACCTTTCATAGTTTGTTAACAGCTCGGGCCGGTTGTTCACGGCTCGTTCACCGCTAGAGGTTTACGGTTGTGTTGCTGGAGTGGACCAGGAGCGTTGCGGTCGGCTCTGTAGGGCTGTCGAAGGTTGTATTCATCGTCTACTGGGTGGGGAGGAGTCCGGGGAATCGCCAGCCCGGCTGGTTGGCCCGTGTTTTCATGTCTCTGAGCTGGGCAAACAAGGGAGATCTGGACATATGAGAAAAACAACAAAGAGGGTTCTGGGAGCAGCATCGGTCACGATGCTCATGGCCGCGGTGCTGGTGGGTGTTGCCGCGCAGGGGGCATCGGGTCAGGCGACGGTCTCGGTTAACACGTTCAACACTAGTTACTCGACGATGGCGCTCCTGAAGCCGATTGTCGCCGAGGGCACCGGAGGTATCGGTGCCATTCTGCCTGACACCGTTACGTCGACTCGTTATGTCGAGTTCGACGCTCCGGACCTGACCACGGCGGCAATGGATGCCGGCATGCCGGCGTCCGAGTTCTCTGTGGTCAACGCGCACGGCAGCGATGCCACCGAGCTCGCAGACGCCGAGGCTGACATCACCAAGGGCGACACTGTTCTGCTGGTGGACCCGCTCGACGCGGGTGTCGGGGCCTCGATCGAGTCCTACGCCAAGGCTCACGGCGTCACGACGATCGACTATGACCGCCTCACGCTGGGCGGCAAACGGGACTACTACGTCAGCTTCAACAACGTTTACGTTGGCACGCTGCTTGGCAAGGGGCTCGTGAGCTGCATCAAGGCCTGGCACGTGAAGAGCCCGGACGTCCTCGAGATGCACGGTGCTGTCACGGACAACAACGCCACCCTGTTCTGGAACGGCTACAACGCGGTTCTGAAGCCGTTGTTCGCGAACCACACCTACAAGCTGGCCGGTCGGCCCGCGGGCACCTGGACGCCCACCGTGGCGCTCACTGAGTTCACGGGTGTCTTCGCGACGCATCCGACCATCAACGCCATCTTGTCGCCTAATGACGAGAATGCCGCGCCGATCATCGGTTACCTGAAGACCCTGGGCGTAAAGCCCCACACCATTCCGGTGACGGGACAGGACGCCACATTGACGGGCTTGGGCAACGTGCTCACCGGGTATCAGTGCGGCACCGTCTACAAGCCGATCTGGATCGAGGCTCAGGCGGCGATAGCACTTGCCGTCTACGCTCGTGCGCATGTGACGCCGCCGTCCTCGCTCTTGAACGGCTCGGTCGAAGACACGACTGAGCACGTGGCAGTGCCCTCCGTGCTTGGGACGCCCGAATGGGTGACCAAAGCGAACATGGCCTCGACCGTTATCAAGGACAAATTTGTCCCGCCGTCTCAGCTGTGCGCCGAGCCGTACGCGGACGCCGCTGCCTGCAAGGCAGCTGGGATTACGCCGTAACAGGCGTTACTAGGCAGTACGTTAAGCAGTAGCTGTGCGGGCATCTGGGCCGTTGTTTGGCCCAGATGCCCGCGTACGGCCCCGGTGGTCGTTGTCCCGGGAGGTGGCGCGTGACAAATTGATCTTGGTCTGATAACAGCACCAAGCGCCTGAAAGAACGGGAGCGCAGAATGGCTGAGGCTTTGCTCGAGCGGGGAGCACCGTTGCTCGAGATGCGGAAAATCGACAAGAGATTCGGGCCGGTGAGAGCCCTGAAGCGGATAGACCTGACCATCCAGGCCGGACTGGTGACCGCCTTGTGCGGTGACAACGGTGCCGGGAAGAGCGTGACGATCAAGATCATCTCGGGCATCATGCCGGCGGATGCTGGCGAGATCATCTGGCGGGGAAAGCCCGTGCACATCCACACCCCAAGGGACTCGGCAGAACTCGGGATCGCCACCGTCTATCAAGACCTTGCGCTTTGCGACAACCTCGACATCGTGCAGAACTTGTTCCTTGGCCGGGAGTTGACGGAGATCGCCGTCCTGCACGAAGCGCCGATGGAGATTGCGGCACGGCGCACGCTCGCCGACCTGCAAGTGACGACGGTGCGATCCATGCGCCAGCCCGTCGCGTCTCTTTCGGGTGGCCAACGCCAGTCGGTCGCTGTTGCCCGGGCGGTGCTGTGGAACTCACAGCTTATGATCCTGGACGAGCCCACCGCGGCGCTGGGCGTGGCTCAGACGAAGATGGTTCTGACGCTCGTCCGGCGCCTCGCAGAGCAGGGCTACGCCGTCCTGATCATTTCTCACAACTTGAACGATGTCTTCGCGACGGCTGACTGCATCGCCGTCCTCCATCTCGGCGAGATGGTGGTGCAGGGCCCTGCCTCTGAGTTCGATCGTCAGAGCGTCATCGAGCTGATGACCGTTGGGACGTACGTAAAAGGCATGTCCGATGCGCCAGCCCTCGCTGGCACCGCCACGGGCAGTGCCACCACGGAAGGCTTAAACAATGGCAATCACGCGACCTCCGGTTAGCGGCACCGAGGAGGACCCTGCCGCACCTGCTGGCGCGACTGTTGGAGCACCGGAACAGGTTGAAGAACCCGAAGAGGTCCTCGAGGATGTCACACTCTTCGCCGGCGAAGCCCTAGTCAACACGCTTGGGGAGTACGTATCCGCGTGGTTACGGCGAGTCCGGGGAGGCGAGAGCGGAATACTGCCGGTGATCGGCGCCCTGTTGGCGATCATCGTCATCTTCCAGGTCCAAAACTCGCTGTTCCTCACGGCTGGGAACATCGTCAACCTTCTCATCGAAGCCGCCGTCATCATGCTGTTCGGGATGGGCGAGGTCTTTGTTCTGCTGCTTGGCGAGATCGACCTTTCGGTGGGGTTCGTGGGCGGGGTCGGGGGGGCGTCATGGCGGCGCTCGTCGCCCCTCCGTTCAACGTGCCTTGGTGGCTAGCCATCTTGGCCGCGGTGGGGGGTACGACGATCATCGGGTTGATCCATGGCACGCTCATCACCCGGTTGCGGCTCCCTTCTTTCATCGTCACCCTGGCAGGCCTGATCGGCTGGGAAGGGGTCATGATCTGGATGTTCGATCACCTGAACGTCGCCGTCGGCGGGGTGATCTCGGTTTCCAACACGTACATTGTCGACCTGGTCTCGGGGGATCTCACCCCGCTCGCCGGTTGGATCGCCATGGCCGCTCTCGTTGTTGGCTTCGGGTCTCTCACCATCTTCCAGGACAGCCGCCGCCGCGCGGCGGGACTCGTCGCTCCTCCCCTCAGCCTCACCGCCGTGAAGGTGCTCCTGGCAGGGATCGCGGGTTTTTTGGTGGTCTTGGTTTGCAACACCAACCGGGGCATCCATACGGCAACTTTTCATACCGTGGTGGAGGGTGTGCCTTGGGCGATACCGATCATCTTCACCATATTGCTGGTGGCAACCTTCGTTCTCGGACATACGCGCTACGGCCGTTATGTGTACGCCATTGGCGGCAACGCAGAAGCGGCCCGGCGAGCCGGCGTCAACTTGGCGTTGATCCGGACCATCTCGTTCATGATTGCTGGGCTGATGGCCGGAATTGCGGGGATCATCTATACCTCCTGGCTGCGCTCGATCGCCACGGACATCGATGGGGGCACGTACGTGCTCTATGCAGTGGCGGCCGCGGTCATCGGGGGAACAAGTCTCTTTGGCGGCCGTGGCAAGCCGCTGCACGCCGTCCTTGGCGGTCTCGTCATTGCCGCCATCGCCAACGGTTTGGCTTTGCTCGGCGCCAGCGCCTCAGCCACCTTTATGGTGACGGCCCTCGTTCTCATCATTGCGATCACCGTCGACTCGGTTGCGCGCCGGGGCCAGGGAGCGAGTGCGCGCGCCAAGGTCTAACCAAGAACCGTTCTCGGGCGAGCTGGAGGGGCGGGCGATGCCACCGCCTGCATCGGCGGCTCCACTGTTCTCACGGGTGGAAGTTGCGGCTTCGCCCGCCGGTGGAGGTCGCAATGGACGCGGGCGTGACAACGCTGCAGCCGCGAGGACGATGGTGCCGCGTGGCAATCGATTCCGCGACGTTTCATTTTTACCCCGATCAAACCGGCGGCTGGTAGGCGGTCGCCGGACAGAAGGCGAGCTGGAGCTTGGCGACCCGCCCATTCGTTTTGCGGTCGGACCACGGTCCGAGTTCCAACTGTCCCAGATAGTGACCCGCTCTTGAGAAGCGGAAACCAATACACGAAGCGTACGAAACGGCGCACGTGCTGAACCCGCTCAGCAACGGGTGTTGAAACACGACCTGTTAGCTACCGGCCGCGTGTTGGGCCGATTCGACTGCACCTGGCGCTGTCCGCTTCCATCGACAACATCGGAGTTCAAAATGAGCCTTCGTAGTTACGCGTGAGTGTCACACAGCTTTTCACGGGTGAGGTCCTAACTTCCCTTATCTATGGGCGGCGGGAAGTCAATTGTTCCCGAGGAGCCGGCATTTCCGCGCAGCTGCCTCTTTCCGGCGGCATCTCGGCGAGGTCCAGGTGGAGCGCCCGCAGCGAAGCGAGGACGAACGACCTGGAGGCCGGCGAGATGCCGCCGACAATGACAGAAGCGGGAATGCCGGTCGATGACTACATGGTCGGTCCTCCTCAAATGTCGACGGTCTCTCGGGTGGTATCGTGCTCGAAACGCCCGGCCTTATCTCGGTGCTCGCAGTCGACTGTGGTCACATGATGGTGGATGGGGTGTCCCCGAACGGGGTGCGGCCGCTCAATCTGTAAAGGGCTGTCCAAGGAACTCGGCAGCACGGGAAGTTTGGAGCTGGCCGCGGCTCACCAGGTGTGGACGACGGCGCGTGACCATTAATCGAGCGGCGCCGGTGTCCACGCCTCGTCTCCGAGTTCGGGTCTGCTGCACGTTCAGTTGACACCGGTTGTGACTGATCAGGCAGCTGCGTCGTCGATTCTTGCAGCAAAGGCGAGCTCGAACTCGACCGGGGTGAGCTTGCCAAGGCCGCGCTGACGGCTTGGCGGCTGGCGTAGCGGTGCAGCCGACGGCGTAGCTGATCGAGCTCACCGGCGAGCCGATCAAGCTGGCGCAGGCTGACGAGAGCGGCGTCGCGTCCCGCCGGTGACAGGTCGACCTGGTCGACCAGCTCCGCGGACAGCTTGCTGGTCGCTGTCACTCCCTGGTGGAACAGGGTGGCTTGTAGCCGCTGCCGCCAACCGATGTGCTCGCCGAGCAGGTCCACGTAAAGCCGCACCAGGGTGCGCACCTCGAGCACGTGATTGGGCGGGATCCACGACTCCGGAAGCTTCCCGGCGATCAGCAGCTCGCGTTGCCATTGGGCGTCTCCCTGGTCGGTCTTGGCCCTCCGTTTGCGACCACGTGCGGTCGCCGTGTCGGTCGGTTCGGCGACATGCGGTCGCAGTCCAGCGGCGGCCAGCTCCTCGATGACGAAGCGCCACCCGGTGCAACCTTCGACCGAGAAGTCACCCGACTCGCCGGCCAGCCGCTTCAGCCAGTCCCGAAGATGGGCACGGTCGGCGGGTGTGATCCGGCCGCGCCGGACCTCGCCCGTGTCGGTGCTGAGGTAGTCGAAGGTGATCTGCCGTCGGTGCAAATCGAACGCGCCCACGATGGACATATGTGCTCCTCCTTCGTCGAGGCCGATACGGACCAGCCTTCACTGCCGGCGAGGTGGCCGCCCATATGCCATCTGTAAAAGAGTTCAGCCTGAGCAACCATGTCGTTAGCTCGAACTAATGACAAGGAGGCTCAGGCCAATGAGGAGGCTACCCCCGTCCGTGCTCGCCCGTTGAGGAACATCGCGTTCTCTGGTCTGCCGACAGATCGCCTATCGGCCATTATCAGCTGAGGCGGCAATGGCGGCTTGACGTTCATTTAGGTCATCGAGAATGTCAATCGTTGCGGTGGCACCGAAGCGGGTTGCTCCGGCTCTGGCCATCGCTAGGAGCACGTCCAAGGTTCGCACGCCTCCAGCGGCCTTAACTCCGATGTGAGGTGATACGTTCGCACGCATAAGGACGATGTCTTCCAGTGTTGCTCCGCCTGGGGCATAACCGGTGCTGGTCTTCACAAACTGAGCCCCAGCCGCCTCCGCCAGGTGGCACCCGAGAACCTTCTCTTCGTTCGTGAGATAGGCGTTTTCGAGGATTACCTTTACCGTCCGACCAGAAGCGGCGTCGACCACAGCCAAAATGTCTTGAGCCACATACGAGGTGTCATGGCTGCGTAGGGCACCAATGTGAATCACCATGTCGAACTCGTCGGCACCGAGGGACAGGGCTTCAACGACCTCACCGACCTTGGTTCGAGTAGTGCATGAACCGTGCGGGAAGCCGATCACCGTACTGACCATTACGTTTGAGCCTGCGAGCTCGGCAGAGGCGCGCTCAACGTCACTTGGGCGCACGCACGCCGACGCCACCTTGTACGACCTGGCGATCGCTAGACCATCCGTTATCTCCTGCGCGGTCAACTCAGGCCGCAGGAGCGAATGGTCGATCATCGACGCGACGAGCTCGATGCTGGGCAGCTCATCAAGTGGGAACTCTTGGATACCCATGTCCATGGCCTGTCTCCTGCTTTATCTGAAGCTTCCGATGACAATCCCGCCCGCGCCGGCGAGCAAGACACCGAGCAGCGCGACTCGGGCCGCGTGCGAACGCGGCTCCGGCACCTTGAAGGCAAAGATGCCGATGCCCACGTTGACGAGCAGACTGAGCTGGGCGATGGTGAACCCGACTCCGGTGCCGACCCGGGAAACCAGACCGAGCAAGGCGAGATTGCCGATCCCGAACAACAGACCGGCTGCCAGCTGAACCGCGGTATGCCGGGGATGCAGCCTCGCCGGCCCGCCCGTCGTCATGACCAACAGCGACCCGCCGGCGAGTATCCCGAGGGCCAGCGGGAAGTTGCTCACCTGCGCCGGCACCTTCGCCCACTGCGCCGGCACGAAGTAGCTGCCCCAGAGAACGCCCGCCGCACCGGCGAAGAGGAGCCCGCGGCGGGAGCCACGGGCGGTCTCCCTGGCCAGGGCCCTGGCCGTCGGGACGGCGTGCGCCGGGAGCGAGTGGGTCCCCAGCGGGCTCGCCGCGGCGAGGCGGGCGTCCTGCGATCGCACGAGGAAGGAGATTCCCGCCAGCACGAACGCGAACGCCGTGCCGAGAACGGCAAACCGGGCCGCGCTGAAGCGATGCAGTTCCCCGAAGAGCAGCGCTCCCCACACGAAGGCGACGATGATGTTCAAGGGCGTCCAGGAGCCACTGGCTCGGGCCAGGCCGATGTCCTCCGTCGCCCGGAAGGCGGAGTAGTTGCCACCTGTCCACACCACCCCGCCCGCGAAGGGCAGCCAGAACTGTCGCCAGCCGAACACGAGGTGCCCACCGCCGACGGCGAGAGCTCCGAGAGCGAAGACGACGTTGCCGAGGGTCGCGTAAAATATCCGTGAACCCTGCGGTATCCCCGGCACGGCTTGCGCCAAGGGTATCCAGCATCCCCAGGCCAGCACCGTGGTGAGCGCCAGCAGCGCGGTCATGCGCCTTCCCGTGAACGCACCCTTGCCATGCGGGGACCCTCGCCACCCCTTTCGTCGTAGTCACGATAGGTCTTAGCCGCGACTCGTCCATCGCCCGGCAGCCCGCGTCACGGGCGCTAAGTCGACGAATCCCGGCGCGGCGCGCCAGGCGAACCGCGACTCGAGGGCGCGCCTCGAATAGGTCCGATCCGCATTGGATCGGGACGGTCACCGATCGCGGTCGCCGAGAGAGCGGAGGATGTGCCTCCTCAGGTTGATCTCGTACCGCTCTCGGGAACGAGGTCGGAGATCGAATTTCTGTTCGAGCCATCGTTGCGAGTATCGCCGGGGCGCAGTACGGCTATGGCTTTGCTCCGGAGGTATCCAAGTACCCCGTTCGATGTCGGTCGTTGTTGTCGCCAGGAACGCGTCCGTGTCGCGTTTTGTTTTTGCGTCGATGGGGCTGTCCTCCATCGCTGCTCGGCAGGTCCCCAGGCACTCTTAGTGACGGTCTGTGAGTCTAGGGCTCGGGGGTGCCTATCGGCGGCGTGCGGAATCTCCACACGGCGCGGCGATCACTCAGATGCAGTGATTGACTTCTATTACGCAGTTGGCCTCGGAGCGCCGTGTGGGCGACGTTCCAGTGTCACCTTGAGATTCCCAACGTATGAATCGGCCTGACAGAAGCGCCAGGGCTATCGCGGAGGGTCACTCTTCGCGGAGGTTGACGCCTTTCCCCCTCGGGTCGCCCTACTGTCGACGGAGTCTTCGTAGCTGAGAGCGTTTGGCCCAAGGCGATGAACTTGTACACGCCACCTCGACCAGCGGATGGGATGTCGAACCCAGCGAAAATCGATCGGAGCTTCTCGCTTCGGACCATACCAGCTTCGGGGCACCCCAAGGACGCGCTGCTCGGTGTCGTCGGTTCTTGGCCGCCAATCACCTTTGTTGACTGGCATCCCGAAGGTTCGCCGTTGGTCGTCTTCCTCGTCAGCCATGGTTCACTTCCTCGCTGCAATTGCACCCTCAGTTTGGCACGGGAACACGACGAAACCATCGTCATCTGAGGTACTAGGTGCTCAGTTCGTCAAGACCGTAACTGCGCAGACGTGCGGACGTTTGTTTCGCTAACACTCCGCAATGCTGTCCGAAGCAATTGTGCCGAAATACAACTATCTCATTTAGGAGGTTCCATGCTTAATGCCGTCGATCTCACCAGCAAAGTCCATAACCGAGTCGACCAGGGCGCCGATGGCTCGGTAGGCGACTCCGAACCAGTCGCCGAGAACAGCGTTGATGTCGTCCTGCGACACGCCCGACCAGGTTTTGTCGAGTTTCTTAGCGTCCTCCAAAATCGGCGCAAACCGCTTGGCTAGTGGTCCGTCAGATAAATAACTAAGGAGACTACAGTGGGTTCGTGACCCACTCCCTGGTGGCTCCTCCCCTGCAGATGTCCAACGATGATCGATGGACGCTCGAGCGATTCGCGAAGTCGCGAACGATGGCGCACCGCACGGTGCTGCGCGCTCGGGCGCTGCTGTTGGCGGCCGACGGTGTGGCCAACAACGAGATCGCGTTGCGGGTGAACGTGAATCCCAACTCGGTGCGTATGTGGCGACAACGTTTCGACGACGAAGGGATCGCGGGAGTGGGGCGTGTGGCGCCGGGTCGTGGGCGCAAGCCGTCACTGCCCGAGGGCACCGTGGCCGAAGTGGTGGCCCTCACGATGAACGAACGGCCCGATGATGGCTCGACACAGTGGAGCACGCGATCACTGGCCCGACGCGTCGGAGTCAGTCACGACACGGTGGCGCGCATCTGGAAGGACCACGGGCTGAAGCCCTGGAGGCTCGAGACCTTCAAGGTCTCGAGCGATCCGCACTTCGAAGAGAAACTCGTCGACGTGGTGGGGCTCTATCCGAACCCACCGGCGCGCGCGAGTGGTCTTTAGTTTTGATGAGAAAACTCAGGTCTAGGCGCTGGACCGCACCCAACCGAGCCTGCCCCTGAAGAAGGGCCGCGGCGCCACCATGACCCATGACTACAGGCGTCACGGCACCACGGATCTGTTTGCCGCGATGAACGTGGCGACCGGTCAGGTGCTTTACGACATCAAGACGAGGCACTCGTCAAAGGAAGTGCTCGACTTCTTCCGGTTCATCGACCTGCACGTTGATCGCGACCTCGAGATCCACGTGGTGCTCGACAACCTCTCGGCGCACAAGGCCGAACCCGTGGCGACGTGGCTCGCACACCCGAAGCGCGCTCGTTGGCATCTGCACTTCACGCCGACGAGCTCCTCGTGGCTCAACCTCGTCGAGGGATGGTTCGCCCAGCTCACCAACCGACGGTTCAAGAAGGGTGCGTTCTCCTCGGTGCAGCACCTCGAAGACGAGATCGGCATCTGGGCCGAAGGTTGGAACGAAGATCCCAAGCCCTTTATCTGGAAGAAGCCAGCCAAGGACATCATCACCAAGGTCCGACGAGGGCGTTCGACATTGTCCTTAGTCAATTCAAAGACAGACCACTAGGTCGTCTTTCAGTCCCATAGCTCCACCTCCAGGTGGTTGGCGTCCTCACGTACGCAGGATCGGGCGGGTCCGCGTTTTGTCAGCGCACACATCGCCAATGGTTTGGCGGTGGGACCCGGGTGGCGGTGGACGGTGCCGAAAGGCACGCCTCGTAGTAGCGGCCCGTCGGCGTCGCCCGAGCGGCTTCCCGTCGGGGCGGGTGCGACGTGTCCGCCATCTTCGGTTCGCGAGCGGGACTCTGCGCCGACGGTGCCACCGTTAACATGACCGCGATGACCGTTGGGACCGGCCGAGACTCCAGCGGCGCGGGCGGTGAGCGGGTGCACTCCGATGCGCTCGGGATCAACGTGTGGTTCGTCGAGGAGATGTACCAGGCGTACCGGTCGAACCCGCTCTCGGTGGGCGACACCTGGCGCGATTTCTTCGCCGAGTACCGGGGCCGGGTCCCGCCGGACCTTGTCGCCGGCCGAGGTCTCGGCGTCTCGGGTGGCGCGGGAGGTGGGACGATCGACGCGACCCTTCTCGCCCCGGGCACGTCCACCACCGCGGTGGCGCCTCCGG
The DNA here is from genome assembly GCA_963761425.1 of uncultured Acidimicrobiaceae bacterium. Classification (GTDB taxonomy): domain Bacteria; phylum Actinomycetota; class Acidimicrobiia; order Acidimicrobiales; family Bog-793; genus Bog-793. Next base: position 10,639 of record CAVXGQ010000005.1, read on the forward strand.
CGCCCCCGGGGCCGGACCGCCACCAACCCGCAACTTCGCTCCGCCCCGATGGGATCGCGCCGGGCGGGGAAGCCGTCACCTTGCTGCGCGGCGTGCGCGGCCGCATCGCCGAGAACATGGTCGCGAGCCTCACGGTGCCCACCGCGACGAGCGTGCATCCGCTGCCGGCGGGGGTGTTGGAGGCCAATCGCGCCCTCATCAACCAACGACTCCGGGAGACGGAGGGACCCAAGGTGAGTTTCACCCACCTCATCGGGTGGGCGGTGGTGCGCGCCCTCGGCGACCTGCCGGTTCTCAACGCCAGTTTCGTGGAGGACGCCGACGGTCAGGGGACGCCGGGGGTCATCCACCACGCCCACGTGGGCCTCGGTCTCGCCATCGACCTGGGGCGCCCCGACGGGACACGCTCACTCGTCGTCCCGGTGGTGAAGGGCGCCGACACCCTGGACTTTGCCGGCTTTGTCGCCGTCTACGAGGACCTGGTTGGCAGGGCGCGGGCCTTCCAGCTCACCGTGGAGGACCTCGCCGACGGGACGGTGACGATCACCAACCCGGGAACCCTCGGCACGACCCAATCGCTACCAAGGCTCATGCGGGGCCAGGGCGTCATCGTCGGCATCGGCGCGCTCGACTACCCGGTCGAGTTCCAGAACACCCCACCCGAGACGCGGCGCGCCCTCGGAGTCAGCAAGGTCGTCACGCTGACGTCGACCTACGACCACCGGATCATCCAGGGGGCGGAGTCGGGTCTCTTCCTGAAGCTCGTCCACGAGTTTCTGGTCGGCGAACACGGGTTTTACGACGAGGTCTTCTCCTCGCTCGGGCTGAAGGAACAGCCGGTGCGTCGGCCCTCGGGCCTTTCTCTGGCCGGTGGCGACGTCGACCAGCTGAAAAAAGAGCTGATGGTCCGGTCGCTCATCAATATGTACCGGGTGCGGGGCCACCTGATCGCGCAGCTCGACCCCCTGGAGACCGAGCCGCGTCCACTGCGCTCGGACCTCGACCCCGCTCAGTACGGGCTCGACGCCAGCGACCTCGAACGCGGCTTTCACACCTTCGGCCTGCCGGGGGGCGAGGTCGCCTCGCTCTCTGAGATCCTCGAGGTCCTGCGCCGCGCCTACTGCGGCTCGGTGGGCGTGGAGTACATGCACATCCAGAGCCCCGAGGAGAAGCTGTGGATTCAGACCCACGTCGAGGGGGTCTCCGACGAGGTCTCTCCGGGTGACCAGCGGCACATTCTCGACCGGCTGAACGCGGCCGAGGCCTTCGAGACCTTCCTCCACCTGCGCTACGTGGGTCAGAAGCGGTTCGGCCTCGAGGGCGGCGAGTCGTCGATCCCGTTTCTCGATGCCGTGCTCGACTGCGCGGCGCACGCCGGCATCTCGGAGGTCGTCCTCGGGATGGCGCACCGAGGTCGGCTGAACGTGCTCGCCAACATCGTCGGCAAGTCCTACGGGGAGATCTTCGGCGAGTTCGAGGGAAACCTCGACCCGGAGACGGTGCAGGGATCGGGCGACGTCAAGTACCACAAGGGGGCGGTCGGCAGGTGGCGGGGTCGTGACGGCACGTCGATCCGTGTCTCGCTGGCGTCGAACCCTTCGCATCTCGAGGCGGTCGACCCGGTCGTCGAGGGGATCGTGCGGGCCAAGCAGGATCGCCAGCCCAATCCGAGAGCCTTCTCGGTCCTCCCGCTGCTCATCCATGGTGACGCCGCCTTCGCCGGGCAGGGGGTCGTCGCCGAGACGCTCAACCTGTCGATGCTGAAGGGCTACCGCACCGGCGGCACGGTCCATCTCGTCATCGACAATCAGGTCGGCTTCACGACGCCACCGACCGAGGCGCGATCGTCGGTGTACCCGACCGACGTCGCCAAGATGATCCAGTCGCCGATCTTCCACGTGAACGGGGACGACCCCGAGGCCTGCGTGCGCGTCGCCCGGCTGGCCTTCGAATACCGCCAGGCGTTCCACAAAGACGTCGTCGTCGACCTGGTCTGCTACCGGCGTTACGGGCACAACGAGGGCGACGAACCGAGCTACACCCAGCCGCTCATGTACCAAAGGATCGAGGATCACCCCTCGGTGCGCACCCTGTACACCGCGGCGCTCGTCGCGCGCGGCGACATCACTGACGCCGAGGCCGACCAGGCCCTGGCGGACTTCGACCGTCGACTGCAGTCGGCCCTCGACGAAACCCGCTCTTCGGTTCCGCCGAGAGTCGACCGGCTCCCCGACCGCCCGCCGGCGAGCGTGGGCCGACTCGCCCTCGCCACCGGCGTCGACGCCGACGTGCTGGGCTCGATCGTGCGACGCCTCGGGGTCACGCCGGCGGGATTCACCCTCCACCCCAAGCTCGCCCGCCAGGTCGCCCAGCGCGACGCGCTGTGGCGATCCGGCGAGATCGACTGGTCCCTCGGCGAGACGCTCGCCTTCGCCAGCTTGTTGCTGGAAGGAACCGACGTCCGCCTCACCGGCCAGGACACCCGCCGAGGCACCTTCTCCCAGCGCCACGCGGTCCTCGTCGACTATGCGACCGGTGCCGAGTTCACGCCGTTGGCGGCGCTCGGCGAGAGAGTCGGGAGCGACCCGCCGCTGCCCGCCAGCGCGCCGATCGGCAGCTACTACATCCGGGATTCGCTGCTGTCGGAGTTCGCGGTGCTCGGCTTCGAGTACGGCTACTCGCTCGAGGCGACCGACGCCTTCGTCGGGTGGGAGGCCCAGTTCGGCGACTTCGCCAACGAGGCCCAGGTGATCATCGATAACTTCATCGTGGCGGCGGAGGAGAAATGGGGCCAGACCTCCGGCATCGTGCTGCTCCTGCCTCACGGCTACGAAGGACAGGGCCCGGAGCACTCCTCGGCCCGTCTCGAGCGGTTCCTCACCCTCGCCGCCGGTTCGAACCTCGTGGTCGCGCAACCGACGACCGCCGCGCAGTACTTCCATCTGCTCCGTGCCCAGGTGAAGCGCCCGGCCCGCCGGCCGCTCGTCGTATTGACCCCGAAGTCGCTGTTGCGGGCACGCTTTTCCCGTTCGCCGGTCGCCGCGCTCACCTCGGGGGGTTTTGCCGAGGTGCTCGACGACCCGGCGAGCCCGGCCGCTCTCGAGCCGCACATGGTCACCCGGGTGATCTGCTGTTCGGGCCAGATCGCCCGCCAGGCGCTCGGTCGGCGCGATGAGCTGGCCGCCGCCGGGGCGCCGGGCGGCCAGAGCGCCATCCTCCGCCTCGAACAGCTCTACCCCTGGCCCGAGGCTCAGCTCGTCGAGGTGCTCGACCGCTACCCGGCCGCGGCCGAGCTCATCTGGCTGCAGGACGAGCCGGAGAACATGGGGGCGTGGAACCTGGTCCACGCCAAGCTCCACCGGTTGTTCCGCGACCGTTACCGGCTGCGTCACCTCTGCCGGTCACCGTCGGGAAGTCCTGCTACCGGGTCGTACGCCATCCACGAGCTCGAGCTCGGGGCCCTGCTCGACGAAGCGGTCGGGGCGCGGCCAGGCGCATCCTGACCCCGGGCCCGGCGGGCGCCGGCCGTCCCGTCCCGGGTTGCACGCTGGCTCGGTCGGGTCGTGGTTGACTGGCGGCGTGAATTCCCGGCACGTAGTGGTGGATGGCTCCAACCTGGCGACCGAGGGTCGGGCGACGCCGAGCCTGGCCCAGCTGGAGGAGGCGGTCGCCGAGATGCGGCGTGAGCTCGGCGAGGCCGAGGTGACCGTCGTCGTCGACGCCTCGTTCGCGCACCGCATCGAGGAAGCCGAACGGCCGCGACTGGAAGAGCTCGCCCGGCAGGGCGAACTCGTTTCGCCTCCGGCGGGCGCGGTCGGCCGGGGTGATGCCTTCTTGCTGAGGATCGCCGAGAAGGTGCACGGCGTGGTGCTCTCCAACGACTCGTTCCAGGAGTTCCACGGCGAGCATCCGTGGTTGTTCGAACACGGTCGTCTCCTCGGTGCCACCCGGGTGCCCGGCGTCGGCTGGATCTTCGTTGCCCGCAATCCGGTGCGCGGGCCCCACAGCAAGGTGGCGGTGCGGGAGGCGGCGCGGGCGAAGAAACAGGTCGAAAAGGCCATCGCCGTCGCGACGAAAGAGGTCGTGAAGCCGGCCCGCTCGCCCCGCGCCGCAACGAAGACCGGGCCGGCGCGCGCCGTGGCGCCCCGCGCCGCCAACGATCCGATGACCTTTATCTCCTTTATCGCCGACCACCCCCTGGGGGGTGAGATCGAGGCGGTGGTGGAGACGTTCTCCTCGCACGGTGCCGTGGTCCGGTCGGGTGAGCTACGCGCCTACGTGCCCCTGTCCGGCCTCGGCGACCCGGCGCCGCGCAGCGCGCGCGGGATCCTCCGCAAAGGCGAGACCCGTCGCTTCGTCGTCACCGCCCTCGACCCGTATCGGCGGGGCGTCGAACTCGCTCTCCCCGGCGTGGGCGTGGTGTCGGGACATCCGAGCGAGGAAACCGTGGCCGCGGTCGTGAAGATGGCGCGGACCGAGGCGGCTCCGACCCCGGCCCGCAAGCCGGCCGGCGTGAAGCGGCGCGCCGCCAAGACCCGGGCGGCGAAGGCCCCGGCCCCGGCCCCGATCCCGAAGGAGAAGGCCCAGACGGTTCCGGGCGCCAAGATGGCCGGACCGCGTCGCTCTCCCCGGGCGACGCGGCGGGTCGGTGCTTCCCCGGCGGGCGGGCCGGCCCCCTCGGGGAAGGGTCGGCGAGGGGTCGGAGGGGCGGCACCGCCCCGGAAGGGGACCCGTTGACGGGGTTCAGATCCCCCGGGAGGCGGTGGCCGAGGTGACCTGGCGAGTCGAGGACCTGATCCCGCATCGCGCGCCGTTCCTTTTGGTGTCGGCGATCGACGAGCTCGTCCCGGGAGAGCGCGCCAAAGGACGCTGGGTGCTCACCGGGGACGAGCCCTTCTTCTCCGGGCATTTCCCTGGCCGTCCGATCGTGCCGGGCGTGCTCATGGTGGAGTCGCTCGCCCAGTTGGGCGCGGCGGCACTGCTCGCCGATGGGCGCTTTGCCGGAAAACTGCCTTTGTTCGGAGGCATCGACCGGGCTCGCTTTCGTCGGCAGGTCGGCCCCGGCGAGGTGTTGGATCTCGAGGTGACGCTCGGTCGGCTTTCGCGCCGGGGGGGCAACGGGCAGGGGGTGGCGTCGGTCGGCGGTCAGCTCGCCTGTTCCACCGGGTTGTTCTTCGTGCTGACGGAAGGCTGAGCTTCGCCGTGCGCCTGGTCACTTGGAACGTCAACTCGTTGCGGGCCCGCCTGCCCCGCCTCGAGGAGTGGATCGGAAAGAACGCGCCCGACGTGGTACTGCTCCAGGAGACCAAGTGCACCGACGAAGCCTTTCCGGCGGGGGAGTTCACCCGGCTGGGCTACGAGTCCGCCCACCACGGCGACGGCCGGTGGAACGGCGTCGCGATCCTCTCGCGTCTCGGGCTGGCCGGCGTCCGGGCCGGATTCAGTGCACCGCTCCCAGGAATCCCGAACGAGTGCCGGATTCTGTCCGCCGACTGCGGGGGGGTGAGGGTCTTCTCGGTCTACGTCCCGAACGGCCGCGCCGTCGATTCCGAGTTCTATGCCGCCAAGCTGGTGTGGCTGGCGAACCTGCGCCGGGAGCTCGACCTCGCCTGTGACCCGGCGGAGCCCATCGCGGTCGGCGGCGACTTCAACGTGGCCCCGGAGGATCGCGACGTCTGGGACATCTCGAAGTTCGAGGGCATGACCCATGTGACCGCCCCCGAGCGCGCCGCGCTGCGCGGCGTGATGGACTTCGGCCTGGAAGACGTGGTTCGTCGGCTCCACCCGGAAGAGGCGGGGCCCTTTTCGTGGTGGGACTACCGGGGCGGCGCCTTCCACAAGAACGAGGGCATGAGGATCGACCTCGTGCTCGCCTCGGGGCCACTCGTCGAGCGGGTCACTGCGGCTTTCGTCGATCGCGAGGCGCGCAAGGGCCAGGGGAGCGAGCAGCAGCCCTCGGACCACGCCCCGGTGGTGGTCGACCTGGCGCCCTAGAGGTGCGGGCGGAGGAGCCGGCGCCGGTTCCGGTCAGTGGACGGGAAGGCTCCAGATCGGGAACCAGCGGTCGAGTTCCGGCTCGATGGCGAGGTCCTCGGTGAGTTCGTTTTTCAGGCGGAGTTCAGCCTCGTTGTCCCGGCGTTCCCCCCCGGCCGGGACGAAGGGGTAGAAGGTCCCCCGCTTATAGAGGTAGACGAGGTAGGTGGAGGCCGTCGGGCGCGCCGTTCCCGGCGGGGGCGTCGGGGCGAACCCGAACACCGAGCAGAGGAGTTGCGGGCCGTAGCCGTTCTCCTGGAGCGTGGTGTTCGTCACGTGGACGCGGGTGACGAGCGTGCTGAAGTCGTCCGCCTCCAGGACCACCCAGCGGTAGCCGTACTGGTCGGAGGTCTCGCTCACCTTCCCGCCGGCGTCGTCTCCCAGGTTGAGCAGCGCCTTGAACTCGGTCTCGGTGGAGGAAAAGGCTTGTCCCTCGGCGGGCTTGAAACAGACCCCCGCCTGTCCGGTCGGTTGGATCCCTTCGGACGCCTCCAGGGTGATCTGGGCCCCGGGAAGCCCGAAAAGCCGGTCGAGGTTGGCCTGGGCCGGCTTGGTCCGGCCGAGCAATGCGTCAAAAAAGCCCATCGGCGGTCCGCTGGCTGCTTAGGCCGGGTTCCGACGCATCTCGGCGTCGAGCTTGGCCAGCTGGTCGAGGCGCCTTTGCAGCGAGGGGTGCGTCGAGAAGAGCGAGGACAGGCTCATGCCCGGAGCGAGTGCCGGCGCGAAGTAGAAGGCATTGAAGTGCTCCGCGGCGCGCAGGTCGCGTGACGGGATGCGGGACATTTCGCCGCTCACCTTGACCAGCGCCTGCGCCAAGAGGGCGGGCTGACCGATGAGGATCGCCCCGGAGCGATCGGCGGCGAGCTCACGGTAGCGGGAGAGCGCCCGGATGAGGATGAAGCTGATGGCGTAGAAGATCGCCGAGATGAGGATCATGCCCAGTTCGAACAGAGCCACCTGGCCGCCGGCTCCGCCGCCCCGGCCCCGGCTTCCCCCGCCGCCGAAGAACCCCATCAACAGGAACATGCGGGTCATGAGCCCGGCCAGGATCCCGAGGAAGCTGGCGATGGTCATGACGGCGACGTCGCGGTGGGCGACATGGGAGAGCTCGTGGGAGAGCACCGCCTCGACCTCCGGCTCGTTCAGCCGGCGCAACAGCCCGGTCGTCACGCAGATGACGGCGTGCTTCTGGTCGCGTCCGGTGGCGAAGGCGTTCGGGATGTCGGTCTGGGCGATCGCCACCAGGGGCTTGGGCATGTTCGCCATCGCGACCAGCCGGTCGACGACCGCGTGCAGCTGGGGTTGCTGCTGCTCGCTGACGATCTTGCCGCCCATCGAGTACAGGGCGATCTTGTCGGAGAAGTAGTACTGGATGAGAAGGATCCCGAAACCGATGACCAGGATGAAGGCGAGGTTGACCTTGGCGAGCACCAGCGCGGTGATGAAAACGGCGTAGAGCAGGCCGAGCAGGAACACCGTCAACATCATGTGGGCGGTCAGGCCGCGGTCGGCCGGGTAACGAGTGCGTTTGGCCATGGTTCGGCGCTCAGCCCCTCTTCTTTCTCTTCACCTTGATCGTTTCGGAGGACAGGAGCTCCTGCACCTCGGCGAGCGTCGAGGTCGAGGCGGGGATCGCGAGGTCCGAGGGGGTGATGACCGTCGGGTCGAGCGGCTTGCCCGCGGTGTGCACCGTCTTTACCAGGGCGGCCAGCGCCTTGGTGAACGCGGCGACATCGTTCTTATCGAGGGCCTTGCCGAGTTTCACGTCCAGGCCGTCGAGTTTCTTGGCGGTCGACTTGTCGACCTTGTACTGGCCGTCTTCGAGGATCCGGACGATCATGACTCACCTTCTTTGTCCTCGAGGGTGAACGGACCTGGGGTGGCCGCGGCGGCCTTTGGCGACGCCTCTTGGACCGGCTCGGCGTCGGCGACCTTGTCGTCTTCCGGTGGTGACGCCGCCTCGGCCGTCTCCTCCGGCTTTTCCGCGGTGGCCAGCGCGCCAGCGGGGGCGCCAACCGCCAGCTGACCTTTCAGCTGGGCCAGCTCGGCGTCGACCTGACCCGACCGGGAGGCCTTGTCGAGTTCGGCCTGGATGGGGTCGGTGCTTCCGGTGAGGTCGGTGAGCGCTCCCGAGGCCAGGAGCTCGTCGACGGCGCCGGCCCTGGCCTGCATCTGGGCGATCTTGTCCTGGGCCCGTTGCATGGCCATGCCGGTGTCGCTCATCGATTCGGAGATGCCGGAGACGGCCTCGCCGATCTTGGTCTGGGCCTGGGCCGCGGTGTAGCTCGCCTTGAGTGTCTCCTTCTGGGTCCGGAAGGCTTCGACCCGCGACTGCAGCTGCTGGGTCGTCTGGACCAGCTTGTCCTCCTGGGCGACCAGCTGGTCGTGCTGGGTCTTCAACTGCTCGAGCTGGGTGGCGATGGCGGCCCGCCGGGTGAGCGCCTCGCGAGCGAGGTCCTCGCGGTTCTGCCCGAGGGCGGCGCGCGCCTGATCCTGGAGCTTGTTGGCGCTCGCCTGGAGCTGCTCGGCTTGGAGCTCGATCCGCTTGCGGGCGGTGGCGACGTCGGCGACTCCCCGGCGAACCTGCTGGAGCTGCTCGAGCTGCTTCTCGTAGGAGAGGTCGAGTGTGTCGCGAGGATCCTCCACGCGGTCGAGGACCTTGTTCGCCTTCGCCTGCACCACACCGCTCAGGCGTTTCATCACGCTCATCGCTCGCTCCCTCCGAGGCGTACCGGCCCTTGGGCGACCGGTCCTCTCCCAGACCTTCCCGCACCCGCGACACAACGGTCGCGGCTCATCGACCCTGCGAGCATACGCCGGGCCCAGGCGCCCTGACGCTCGGGGCTCGTCTGATCGGATATCGAAGGACGGGCGGTAGATTCCTTTCCATGTCCGAGTGTCTCTGCCTTCTCGCCGTGCACGCCCATCCCGACGACGAGGCGTCCAAGGGTGCCGGGACCATCGCGCGCTACCACGCCGAAGGGGTGCACACCGTGCTCGTCACCGCCACCGGCGGCGAAGAGGGCGAGATCCTCAACCCCTCGCTCGACACGCCCGAGGTCCGCGCCGAGCTCGCTGCCATCCGCCGACGTGAGCTCGACGCCGCGGCGGAGGTGATCGGTTACGACGAAGTCGTGTTGCTGGGGTACCGAGATTCGGGAATGCCCGACACTCCGGCGAACGACGATCCACGCTGTTTCGCCCAGGCTCCGCTGGCCGAGGCGGTCGGACGATTGGTCGCCGAGATACGCCGGGTGCGGCCGCAGGTGGTCGTGACCTATCCCGACGAACAGAGCCGGTACCGGCATCCCGATCACCTGCGGGTGCACGAGATCTCGGTCGCAGCCTTTGAAGCCGCCGGCGACCCCGACGCCTTTCGCTGGGCCGGGGAGCCCTTCCAGCCCCTGAAGCTGTACTACACGATCTGGTCGCTCGAGCAGACGATGCGGCGCCACGAGAAGTTCCTGGAGCTCGGCATCGAGTCGCCGTACGCCGAGTGGTTCGAGGACGGTTGGCCCAACCGGGTGGGCGAGGTCGCTCCGACGGCGAGGATCGACGTCCGGGACTACTACGATGCCCGCCGCGGCGGGCTCCTCGCCCACGCCACGCAGATCGACCCGTCGTCGCCGTTCTGGTTCGGACTGCCCGAGGACGTCGACCGGGCCCTGTACGCGGTGGACGCCTACGTGTGCGCGCGTAACCTCGCGGGGCCGATCGGCGAGGAGGACGACCTGTTTGCTGGGGTGAGGGAGAAGGTCGGCGCCACCGGGAGGTAGAAAGGGGGGACGGCGCGCCGACGGGCGGCGGCCCGTGCAGGTCACCAAGGAGGTCGCGACGTGTCGAAGTGGCTCACCCAGGAGTGGCTCGACGAGAGCACCCGTCTCGCCGTGAACCAACCGGTCCGTCCGGGGGTGTCGGCGAGGCTCCAATACGTCGTCACCGGGGGCCCCGACGGCGACGTGCAGTACTACTGGATCATCGAGGACGGCCAGCTCGTCGAGAACCGGTTGGGCGAGCTCACCGACTCCGAGGTGACGCTCACCGAGAGCTACGAGGACGCCAAGCGCATGCAACAGGGCGAGCTCGACGCCAACACCGCGTTCATGCAGGGAAAGGTCAAGGTGACCGGTGACGTGGCCAAGCTCATGGCGCTGCTGCCGATCACCATGTCGCCGGAGTTCGCCGAGTTCCAGAAAGAAGTCCTCGCCATCACCGAGTTCTAGCCCCTCCGGCCCGGGGACCCCGGGCCGGAGGCCCCTCCAACGGCTGGGCCCTGGCCGGTACTATGGGCTCGTGGCGAAGCCGCGGTGCCGGTTTCTTGCGGCAACACTCGATGCCCCCTGAGTTCCTCCACCTCTCCTCGATCATCCGGAGCCATCTCGTCGACCCGACGGGGGACCGGATCGGTCGGGTCGACGACCTGATCGTCCGTCTCGACGGCAAGCCGCACCCGCCCATCACCGGACTCGTCGCACGAGTCGCGGGACGCGAGCTCTATATCCCGATCGAACGGATCGAGACCATGCGGCCGCGCTTCGTCCAGCTGATCGGGGAGACGCTGGCGCTCGGCCGCTTCGAGCGCCGACCGGGCGAGCTGTTGCTCGCCCGTGACCTCCAGGCCCGTCACCTGATCCACGTGGTCGGCGCGCACCTCATCCGCGCCAACGAGATCGAACTGGCCGAGGCCGACGGGGTCTGGCAGGTCGTCGGCGTCGACCCCTCGGGACGGGGCGTACTCCGCCGGCTTCTTCCGCCGCCCCTGGCGCGGCGCATCCGCACCAAGTCGCTCGTCGACTGGGGGAGCATCGAGCCCTTCGTCGCGCACGTGCCGACGGCGCGCATGCGGATACCGCTGCGCAAGCTCTCCCGCCTGCGTCCGGCCCAGATCGCCGACCTCGTCGAGGCGGCGTCGCACGAGGAGGGCGAGGAGATCATCGAGGCGGTGAGCCTCGACCGGGAGCTCGAGGCCGACGTCTTCGAAGAGCTCGACTCCGACCACCAGCGGGAGTTCATCGAATCCCGCTCGGACGCCGAGGCGGCGCGGGTGCTGGCGACGATGGCACCCGATGATGCCGCCGATCTCATCAACGACCTCGACCAGGATCGGCGTCTCGCGGTGCTCGAGGCGCTGCCGGCGCGCCAGCAGGCGAAGGTGCGTCGGCTGCTCAGCTACAACCCGGAGACCGGGGGCGGTCTGATGAACCCGGATTTTCTTTCCCTTCCGGGTGCGACGACGGCTGACGAAGCCCTGAGCGCCATCCGGCGGAGTGACATCGCCCCCGAGGCGCTCGCCACCGTGTACACGAGCGACCCCGAAGGCCGGATCTCCGGGACGGTCTCGGTGGTGCGGCTCTTAAAGGCCTCCCCCCAGGCCAAGCTGTCCTCGATCGCCGAGCGTGACCCGGTGGTGGTGCGCGCCGACGCCGACATCCACTCCATCGTGCGCAAGATGTCGGATTTCAACCTCTCCTCGGCGCCGGTCGTCGACGACGACCACCGCATGCTCGGGGTCATCACCGTCGACGACGTGTTGGAACTGCTGTTGCCGACGGGGTGGCGACGGGACTTCGGGATGACCGCGACGGACGAGTAGCCGACCGCGCCCGCCACCAGTCGCCGCCAGCCCGCCGGTACAGTGAAATCCGGGCGCCTTCTGTGCCCTGGAAAGATCGGCCGGGCCGAACATCCGCGCGTTGAGGGTGTTTGCTCCCGTGGTGCTCTTGGTGGCCGCCGCGGGCTCGCTCGTCAGCGCCGACGCGGCATACGGCTCCTCGCCTTCTTCCAAGGCCCCGACGACGGCCGGGAAGGTCAAGTGGACGACCTGCAAGGGCCACAAGGACTTCCGCTGCGCCTGGGTTCCGGTGCCGATCGACTACGCGAAACCCTCCCTCGGCACGATCAAGCTCGCGGTGGCGATGCTGCCCGCCACCGGCAAGAAGCCGCTTGGCGACGTGTTCATGAACCCGGGGGGACCGGGCGCCTCGGGGGTGGATTTCCTCGAGGAGACCGCGTCGTTGTTCCCGAAATCGCTGCGGGAGACGTACAACCTGGTGAGCTGGGACCCGCGCGGTGTCGAGCGGAGCGATGCCGTCCAGTGCGTCAATGCCAACGGGATCCGCAAGTTGACGGAGATCACGCCGCAGCCGTCCACGCCGGCCCAGATCGCGAAGGTGGTGAGCGCGACCAAGCAGTTCATCGCCGGCTGCGTCGCGCACACCTCGCGTCTACTGCTCGAGAACGTCGGGACCCGCACGACGATCGAGGACCTCGACCGGCTGCGCGCCGACCTGGGCCAGGCCAAGCTCGACTACCTCGGTTTCTCGTACGGGACCTACATCGGCGAGCTGTACGCGGAGAAGTACCCGACCCACATCCGGGCGATGGTCCTCGACGGAGCCATCGACCCGGCGCTTTCGTTTTCCGCGCAGGACCGCGAGCAGGCACTCGGTTTCGAGGGAGACCTCCATGCCTTCTTCAGCTGGTGCGACCAGAACAAGACGTGCCACCAGCGACTGCCGGATGGCGCGGAAGCCTCCTATGACAAGCTCTTCAAGTTCTTCGACGCCGGGGGCGTGATCCACGCCGATTTCAAAGCGCTCTACGGCGGGGTCCTGCCGGTGACGCTGGGAGTCGCCGAGATCGGTGTCATCTCGACGCTGTACTCCACCCAAGCCTGGCCCCTGCTCGGCCTGGCGATCGACCGGGGCCTGCATCACCAGGGCGACCTGCTTGCCGAGCTGGCCTACGAATACGTGGGGCTGCAGCAAAACGGCACCTTCACCAACGAAGAAGAGGCCAACGTCGCCATCAACTGCGTCGATTCGTCTTCGCCGCGCAAGCTTTCTTTCTACGAGACCTTCGCCAAGCAGCTCGCCGCGGTGGCCCCCGACTTCGGGGCCTCGGAGGCGTGGGGCTCACTCACCTGCGCCTACTGGCCGGTGAAGGCGCAGGGAACCCCCGGTCCGATCCACGCCCCGGGCACACCGACGATCCTCGTCGTCGGCTCGACGGGCGACCCGGCGACCCCGTATGCCTGGGCCCAGGCCATTGCCTCTCAGCTCGACCACGCGGTACTGCTCACCCGGACCGGCACCGGCCACACCGGGTACTTCTCGAGTGCCTGCATCCGGCGTTACGTCGACCAGTACCTCGAGACCGTCGCCCTCCCCCCCGCCGGCACGGTCTGTCCCAGCAACTGAACGGCTCGGGCCTTCGTGGTAAGCCCGACCGCGACGCCATCGGGGCGGCCGGGATCCCCGAGACGGGCTCGCCGAAGATTCGCTGAACTGCTGGAGCGCCGGGAATCCCCCGGGTAACATTCCCCTGCAAGCAGTCGCACCTCGTTCGGTGAGGCGGCTCGTCGCACACAGGGCACTGATCCCACCTGTCGAAAGACACTCCGGGTCAGGACAGACCCTCCCGGCACAAGGGATGGTCCGAAGTGGCTGGCCGGAAGGCCTACGGCGGCGGGCGCCAAAGCTCTGACGAGAGGGGTGCGCCGAGGCCTTCGCCGCGGTGGTCCGTGCCCAACGGACTCCACTCCCGCCGACTGGAGCTTGGGCACGACAAGGGAGAACCCCTGAGCGCTGATAGACGTCCGTCCGAACGACGACGGCGCACGTCTCTGCGAGGTGACCTGAGGGTTAACTGACCCGCACCGGCCTCCAGCGGGCGTGCGCGAACGATGAGCAACGTCCGTGAAGCCCGACTCTGCGGGAGGTCGAGCATGGCCAGTCGCGACCATGCCTACGAAGGCGGCGGGTCCGCCGTGCTGGACGAGGCGCACCTCGGTGACATCCAAGGCGCCCTCGGCACGATCAGCGTCGACGACACCGGCGCCCGTCGTTCTTTCCTCGCGCGCCTGCTCACGCTGGCGGCGATCGTCGGGCCCGGCCTCATCGTCATGGTCGGCGACAATGACGCCGGCGGCGTCGCCACCTATGCGCAAGCCGGCCAGAACTTCGGGCTCACGCTTTTGTGGACCTTGCCGCTCCTCATCCCGGTCCTCGTCGTCAACCAGGAGATGGTGGTCCGGCTGGGCGCGGTGACCGGTGTCGGGCACGCCCGGCTCATCAACGAGCGTTTCGGGCGGTTCTGGGGCGCTTTCTCGGTCGGAGACCTGTTCGTCCTCAACTTCCTCACCATCGTCACCGAGTTCATCGGGATCAGCCTGGCGCTCGGGTACTTCGGCGTGAGCGAGTACTTTTCGGTGCCGCTCGCCGCGGTGGGTCTGGTCACGATGACCGCTTCGGGCAGCTTCCGGCGCTGGGAACGTTTCATGCTCCTGTTCGTGGTGGCGAACTTCCTCGTCATCCCCCTGGTCGTCTTCTCCCACCCCCACCTCGGCCCCGTGGTTCACGGACTGGTCATCCCCGGCGTGCAGGGAGGGGTGAACTCGACCGCCATCCTGCTGGTCATCGCCATCGTCGGGACCACGGTTGCCCCCTGGCAGCTGTTCTTCCAGCAGTCGAACATCGTCGACAAGCGGATTACCCCGAGGTGGGTGAACTACGAACGGGTCGACACCGTGCTCGGCTCGTTGGTCACGGTCTTCGCCGCGACCTTGATCGTCGTCACCGCGGCTTTCGCCTTCCGGCACACGCCGCTCGCCGGTCACTTCTCGAACGCCGCCGGGGTGGCCCAGGGTCTCGAGCACTATCTCGGCAACAGCGCCGGGACGCTGTTCTCGATCGTTCTGCTCAACGCCTCGATCATCGGGGCCGCGGCGGTGACCCTGGCGACCTCCTACGCCTTCGGCGACATGTTCTCGATGAAGCACTCGCTCCATCGTCGGGTGACCGACGCCAAGGCCTTCTACGCCATCTTCTCGTCGCTCGTTTTCGTGGCCGCGGCGGTCGTCCTCGTGCCCCGCGCCCCCCTGGGGCTGATCACGATGGCGGTCCAGGCGTTGGCCGGCGTGCTCCTGCCGAGTGCGACGGTCTTTCTGGTGCTGTTGTGCAACGACCGCCAGGTGCTCGGACCCTGGGTCAACCGGCTCTGGCTGAACATCCTTGCCGGCCTCATCGTCTCGGTGCTGGTCGCGCTGTCCCTCATCCTCATGGTGACGACGGTGTTTCCCCACATCGACGTGAAGTTCGTCATGTCGCTGCTGGGTGCGGTGCTCGTCGGGGGGGCGGCCATCGCCGCGGTCCTCGGTCTGCAGGTGCGCGCCCGCCGAGAAGCCCCCCGTGAACCCCGGGCGACGCGGACCCAACGCGAGGGCTGGCGTATGCCCCCGTTGACCCTGCTCGCCCGGCCGGTCCTTTCGAGGGGACGCCGGCTGACGATGGTTGCCATGTGGGGATATCTCGCCGTGGCCGTCTCGCTCTTGGCGGTGAAGGCGGTCCAGCTCGGTATCGGCCAGCACTGACCGGTGCCGTTTGCCGGAGCTGTGTCGACCGGCGAGGCTTGCCCGATGACACCCGCGGCTCCGTGGCCAGGCGCTTCGGATCGGAGGGCGAGCCCGGACGGATCGTTGAGGGTCGCCTTTCTCGTCTACCGCGGTAATCCCCGTTGTGGGGGGCAGGGCGTCTACACCCGTCATCTGTCGCGGGCGCTGGTGCGGGCCGGTCACCGGGTCACGGTGTTCGCCGGCCAGCCGTACCCGGAGCTCGACGAAGGCGTGGACTTCATCCCTCTACCGAGCCTCGATCTGTACCGGGAGCCGGATCCCTTTCGTCGTCCGCGGTGGCGTGAGATCGCTTCCCTCCCCGACGCGGTGGAGCTGGCGACGATGTGGACCGGAGGATTCGGCGAGCCGCGGACCTTCTCCTGGCGGGCCCGGGCCGCGCTGGCGGGGCGTCGGGGGGAGTTCGACCTCGTCCACGACAACCAGGGTCTCGGCACCGGACTGCTCGCCATGCTCGGGGAGGGTTGGCCGATCGTCGCCTCCATCCACCACCCGGTGGCGGTCGACCGCCGGCTCGACCTCGCCGAGGCGCCTGGTTTGGCGCGGGCAGTTTCGGTTCGGCGCTGGTACGGGTTCGTGGCGATGCAGAACCGCGTGGCGCGCCGGATCCCCCGCATCGTGACCGTCTCGGAATCGTCACGACGCGACATCGTGGCGGAGATGGACGTGACGCCAGGAAGGATCGCGGTGGTTCCGCTCGGGGTCGACACGGACTGCTGGCGCCCGTTCCCGGCCGTTCGCCGCGTGCCGGGGCGGATCATGACGACGATGAGCGCTGATGTTCCCCTGAAAGGACTGGTCTTTCTGCTCGAGGCGTTGGCGAAGCTGCGCACCGAGCACTCCGAGGCGCACCTCGTCGTGGTGGGACAGCCGCGCCCCTCGGGTCCGGTGGCCGCGGCGATCGACCGTCTCGGGTTGGATCGGGCGGTGCGCTTCGTCACCGGGGAGTCCGACCACTGCCTGGCCGCCCGCTACGCCACGGCGTCGGTGGCCGTCGTCCCCTCGCTCTACGAGGGGTTCTCGCTCCCGGCGATCGAGGCGATGGCCTGCGCCGTGCCGGTGGTGGCGACGACCGGGGGGGCCTTGCCGGAGGTCGTCGGGCACCACGGCGTGGCCGCCCTCGCGGTCCCTCCCGGTGACCCCGGCGCCATCGTCGCCGCGGTCGGCCGGCTCCTCGAGGATCCGGCCCTGGGCCGCCGGCTCGGCGCGGCGGGGCGCCGTCGGGTGCTGGCGCGCTTCGGCTGGGAGCGGGTCGCCGCCGCCACCGCCGACCAGTACCGGGCGGTGCTCGGGAGCCGGCCGTGCTGACCATCGACCTCGGGCGGGCCGCCATCGGCCCCGGGCTGGTGGTGCTCGACCTCGGCTGCGGGGGCGGGCGCCACACCTTTGCGGCGTTGAAGGCCGGGGCGCACGTCGTCGCGCTCGACGCGGCCCGCACCGAGATCGAAGGGGTGCTCGGCATGGTCGGCGCCCTCCACCAGGCGGGCGAGGTGGCCCCCGACGTTCGCCACGGCGGCGTGGTCGCCGACGCCGCCCGGCTCCCCTTCGCCGAGGCGAGCTTCGACCGGGTGATCGCGTCGGAGGTGCTCGAGCACCTCGCCGACGACCAGGCGGCGATCGCCGAGCTCGCCCGGATCCTGAAGCCCGGGGGGTTGGCGGCGTTGAGCGTCCCGGCCGCCGGTCCGGAGCGGGCGAACTGGGCGCTTTCCCGGGACTACCACGAGGTGGAAGGCGGGCACGTCCGTATCTACCGGCGACGCGAGCTCGTCGGTCGTTGCGCGGCCTCCGGGTTGCGGCTCGTCGGCTCGCACCACGCCCACGCGCTCCACTCGCCGTATTGGCTTTTGCGTTGCGCCGTCGGCATCGGACGCCAAGACCACCCTCTGGTTGCGGCTTACCACCGTCTGCTGGTCTGGGACATCACGCACCGTCCCCGCGCCATCCGCGCCCTGGAGCGATTGGCGAACCCGCTGATCGGCAAGAGCCTGGTCATCTATGTCGAGAAGTCCGCCTGATGGCCGAGGCCCTGGTCGAGACCGCCGGCCCGGTCGACCTGGCACCGACGGTCGAGACCATCCTCGAGGCCCAGCAGGAAAGCGGGATGATCCCCTGGTTCCCCGGGGGCCACGCCGACCCGTGGAACCACGTCGAAGCGGCCCTGGCGCTCAGTGCGGCGGGCGAGTTCGCCGCCGCGGCGCGGGGCTTCGAGTGGCTCGCCCACCTCCAGCGTCCCGACGGGAGCTGGCACGCCTACTACTCCGGTGACGGGGGGGTCGAGGATCCCCGCATCGACCCGAACGGCGTCGCCTACTTCTCGACCGGTGTCCTCCTGCACTTCTTGGCGTGCGGTGAGATCGGTTTCGCCGAGGAGATGTTCCCGGTTGTCGACCGGGCTCTCGGGTTCGTCCTGGCGCTCCTCGGTCCGAGCGGGGAGATCCCCTGGTCGGTCGGTCCGTCGGGTCGACCGGCCACCTATTCCCTCCTCGCCGCCAGCTCGTCGATCTACCAGAGCCTGTGCTCGGGGGCACGCCTCGCCACCTCGCTCGGCCGGGAGCGCCCCGGGTGGTCGGAGGCCGCCACCCGGGTGGGCTGGCTGGTGGCCGCCCGGGAGTCGTTCTTCGCCGACAAACGGCAATTCGCGATGGACTGGTACTACCCGGCGCTCGCCGGAGTGCTCGGCCTCTCAGAGGCCCGGGCTCGGTTGGACGCCGGTCGGGAGGAGTTCGTCTTTCCCGGGGCCGGCGTGCGGTGTCGCTCGGATCGCCGCTGGGTGACCACGGCCGAGACCGCCGAGTGCGCGGTGGCGCTCGCCCGGGCCGGTCGGACCGAGGCCGCTGCGGCACTCCTGGCGAGGACCGGTGACCTTCGGGGCGACGACGGGTCGTACCTGACCGGTCTCGTCTACCCCGAACGATCCGAGTTCCCGCCTGGCGAGCGCACCACCTACTCGGCGGCCGCGGTGGTGCTCGCCGCCGACGCGCTCTCCGGCGGGGTCACCGCCGCGGTCTTCGGCCGCCTTACCGAGGGGCCGAGCCGGTTCCTACCCCCACGGCACCGCCGTGCGCCGGAGCACCCGCAGGTGGCCGCGGTCGGCCCCGGGGTCCGGAGCGAAGCGTCCGGAGCTCCGGGCGTGGAGGTAGCACCGGTACGGCGCCTGGCCGCCTTGCGCCGGGTCCTCGAAGACGTCGTGGAAGACGAGGTAACCCCCGGCGGCTAGCCGGGGCGCCCAGCCCCGGTAGTCGGCCCAGCAGGTGCTGGCGCCGTGGCCGCCGTCGATGAAGACCAGGGCGACCGGCGTCGACCAGTTGGCGGCGACCCGCGCCGAGTCCCCGACGACGGCGACGACGAGATCCTCCGCCCCGGCTCGCTCGATCGAGGCCCGGAAGCGACCCAGTGAGTCCATGCGGCCGGTGGCGGGGTCGATGAGCGCGGGGTTGTGGTCCGGCCAGCCCGGCTGCATCTCCTCGGATCCCCGGTGGTGGTCGACGCTGAACACCACCGCCGCAGTCCTTCCTTCGGCGGCGATCGCCGCGGCGAGAAAGAGGGTCGACCGGCCGAGGTAGGAGCCGATCTCGACGAGCGGCCCGCCGCCGGTGCCGACCGCCCGTCGCGCGACGGCGTAGAGCGCCATCGCCTCGTCGTCGGGCAGGAAGCCCTCGGTCGTCCGGGCCCAGGCAACCAGCGTCTCCGCCCGGGGGGTGGAGCCGGGGCTCCCCGGCCGGGACGGTGGCACCCCGGGGTCGCTCATGACGTTCCCGCCGCGATCGCGCTCCAGATTCCCAGTCCGAGCAGGATCGCGCCCGAGATCTTGCGCACCAGGTCGAGGGGTACGAGGCGGGTGATGGTTCTTCCGGTCACGACACCGATGCCGCTCACCACCACGAAGGCGAGTGCCGCGCCGACGAACACGCTCAATGCATCGCGGGACCTCGCCGCGAGGTTGGCGATCACGACCTGGGTGAGGTCACCGAACTCCGCCAGGGCGATCACCACGAAGGTGATGGCGGCGACTCGAGTCCCGGAGAGCGCGGGTCGCTCCGATGCCGTCGGGCGGTTGTGGTCCTCCGGCACCAGCAGGCGGTCCTCGGACGAGGCGATCTCACCGCTGCGGTGTTCGATGGCCGAGCCGCGGGCGAAGAAAAGGTAGGCCGCCCCGGCGACGAACAGGCTGGCGACGATGGCCGCGACGACGCGGTGGGGCGCCAGCCCGAGGAGCCTCCCGGCGACGACGGCGATGGCGGCCTGTCCGACGAGGCCGGTGGCCGCCCCCACCCACACCGGCAGGGGGCGGTGCCGCGAGGAGAGCACGACGGCGGAGATGAAGGTCTTGTCCGGCAGTTCGGCCGGGATCACGACGGCGAAGGTCGCCGCCGCAAGTCCGAGGTTCACCGACCGGTCATCGAGGCGACAGAAGCTCGCGCAGTGAGGCGCGGATCCTGGCCGCCAGGCGCAGGTTGACCTCGAGGTGCTCGACGGTCTGGTCGAGGAGTCGCCTTGTGCCTCCGGAGAACTTGTCCGCGACGAAGGCGGAAACCGCCCCCAGGTAGACGGGCTCGCCGGAAGGGTTGAGTTCGGCGAGGCCGGCCATCCCCTCGAACATCCGGTGGATGGAATTGTCCGGGTAGCGGGCGATCAGTTCGTCGTAGTGCGAGCAGATGAACTCCCAGGTGACCGGTCCGATCGAGCGCTGGCCCAGCATCACGGCCAGCAGGTACGGCGCATCCTGGCTGCGAATCTCGCCGCGGCACAGCTCATGGACCTCGGCCGCGAACCCAGGGTCGGTGAGAAAGCCGAGGGCGAAACGGTGGCGCCGCTCGTCGAGGGGCGAGCGCGGGTGACGGGCGCGACCGACCAGGGCGTCGAACTCCGACCGACGGGCGTTCCAGGCCACGGTGGCGACGACGCTGCCGGCGATGTCGGCGTCGGTCTCCTGGCGCCCGGACTGGTCGGCGTGGAACAGTTCCCGCGCTCGGTCGAGAACCTTTCGGTCGGCTCCGAAGGTGCCCAGGGCCAAGATGAGACCCGCCCGCAGCACCGGCCTTTGCTCGCCTTCGTCCGTTACCGCCGTCCAGCCGACCCGCGCCAGCTCCGGTTGCAGCACCGAACGGGTGTAGGCGGCGACGAGGCCGCGATCGGCCTTTGCAGCCACGAGGTCGATGGTGCGCAAGGCCGAGGTCACGACCGACCAGACGTCGGGGTCCTCCTCGCCGGCCAGGTGGGCGACGGCGTCGAAGAACTCCTCCAGGTCGGCCGCGCCGACGAGGACCGCGGCCCACAGGTCGCCGATCAGCCCCACCCGTTCGATCGAATCCAACAACTCGAGATGCCCTAGCAGCCCGGCGCGCAGGTCTCGGTCGTGCCAGACGCGGTAGAAGCCGGTGCCTCCGGCGTTGACGACGACCGGCGAGGTGCTGGCCTGGAGCCGCACCGGGGTGTCGGCGAGCAGGACCCGGGTGACCTGGTCCCGCCGGTCGGTAGGTGCCGCGAGGATCGGGACCAGCCAGCGAGCGCCCCTCGCCCCTTCCGGTGCTGTGGCGGGGGCCGGGAGGTAGGAGAACGGCTCCTGACGAAGCTCGATCGCCTGGCCGTCGGGGCCCGTCACCGGTCGGGTGCTGATCACCGGATACCCCCCCTGGAAGACCCAGGAGTCCATGGCGGCGCGCAGCGGCACGTCGGGGTTCTCCGCCTCGATCGCATCCCACAGGTCGGTGGTCTCGGCGTTGTCGAAGGCGTGTGCCGCCAGGTATCGGCGCACGCCGGCGCGGAACCGGTCGCGGCCGAGGTACTGCTCGATCATCCACAGCACCGCCGGGCCTTTGATGTAGGTGATGGGGACGTCGAACATCGCCATCGCTTCTTCGGGGGAGTGGACCGGGAACTCGATGGCGCGGGTGGATCTCAGCCCGTCGACGAAACGGGCCTGTTCCCGCAGGCGCGCAAAGCCGACGAAGCATTCCCACTCCGGGTGGAAGTCGTCTTGGCAACGCAGGGCCATGAAAGTCGCGAAGGCCTCGTTCAACCAGATGCCGTTCCACCAGCGCATGGTGACGAGGTCCCCGAACCACATGTGGGCGAGCTCGTGCTCGATGACCTCGGCGATCCGGCGCCTCTCGAGGTGCGCGGTGTCCGCCGGGTCGGCGAGGAGCGCCTCTTCGCGGAAGGTGACGCAGCCGAGGTTCTCCATCGCCCCGGCGGCGAAGTCGGGGAGGGCGACCAGGTCGAGCTTGTCGCCCGGGTACGGGAGCGAGAAGTAGGCCCGGTAGTAGCGGAGGGCGTGGGTGGCGACCTCGAGGGCGGTGGAGGTGAGGTGGACCTTGCCCGGCACGGTGACCACCCGCACCGGGATGCCGTCGACCTCCACCGGATCGGTCGCCACCAACGGACCCACCACGAAGGCGACGAGGTAGGTCGACATGGGAATGGTGTCGGCGAACCGGACGCGACGCGCCCCCGAGGCGAGCTCGGTGACGGACACCTCGGGCCCGTTCGACACCCCGAGCATTCCGGGGGGAACGACCAGCGTCACGCCGAAGATGGCCTTCAGATCCGGCTCGTCGAAGCAGGGGAAGGCTTTGCGGGCGTCGGTCTCCTCGAACTGGGTGGTGGCGATGAATCTGTTCTGGCCCGCCTCGTCGACGAACTGGCTGCGGTAAAAGCCCTGCAGTTGGTCGTTCAGGATCCCGGTAAAGCGGCAAGCGAGCGTGTAGCGCCCCGGTGGCACCGGCGCGGTGAGCCCGAAACGCGCCCGCGTGTTGGCGGTGTCGAGCGTGACGGAGAGCGCCGTTGGCGCTGACGGCCCGCCGGTTGGCGCCCAACCGGGCGCGAGGGTGGCGTCGGTGATGGCGAGTCCGTCGGCGTTGAGGACGAGCTCGGTCAGTTCGGCGAGCGCTTCGAGCTCGATTCGCTCGGCGCCCACGAAACGAGACGATTCGAGGTCGGGGGCCAGCTCGAGGTCGTAGCGCCGGGGGAGGGCGGTGCGGGGGAGCCGGTAGTCGGGAGGCTTGGCGGCGGTGGTCACAGCAGGTCGAGGCTAGTTCCGACGGCCTGCCCGCCACGGGCGGTGTGACGAACCGTCGGCACTATGGTGTCGACGTGACGGGGGTGAAGGGCGCCGGCCGGGTGCGCCCTCCCCTTTCCAACAAGCGCTTCGACGTGGTCTGCGTCGGCAACGCGCTGATGGACCATCTCACGTTCGCCGACGCCGCAGTGGTCTCGTCGCTCGGCCTTCCCCTCGGGGCAATGACGTTGGTCGACCTCGCGACGAGCGAACGGATCCGGTCGGTCGTCGGCGAAGGCCGTCAAGTTTCGGGCGGGGCGGTCACCAACACCGCCGTCGGAGTCGCTTCGCTCGGGGGCCATCCGGCCTTCATCGGCGCGGTGGCGACCGACGACCTCGGCGATCGCTTCGCCTCAGACCTCGAGGCCGCGGGGGTGCACGCGGCTCTGCAGCGGTTCGCGGCCGACCCCACCGGAGACGAGGCGGCGACCGGGCGGTGCTATGTGATCGTCACGCCCGATGCCGAACGGACCATGGCGACCGCGCTCGGCGTCGGGGGCCGACTCGATGCGGCCGGCATCGACGTCGGGCTGATCGGGGAGGCCAAACTGGTTTACCTCGAAGGCTTCGTCCTCGACCTCCCCGACGCTCCGGCGCTGGTGGGACGCCTCCTCGAGGCGGCCCGTGGCCGGGGCACCGCCCTCGCGCTCGGTCTGTCGGACGCCCTGTTGGTCGAACGGCACCGCGACGTCTTCGAGGAGCTGACCGGCGGGAAAGTCGACATCGTGTTCGCCAACGAATCCGAGCTATGTGCGCTGACCGGCGAACACGCCGCGCCGGACGCCCTGCAGGCGATGGCGCGTCCCGGCCTGGTGGTAGCGGTGACCCGCGGGGAGAAGGGGGCCATGGTCGGGACGGAGGCTGGGTTGGTCAGCGTTCCCGCCTACCGGGTCGATGAGGTGGTCGACCTGACCGGTGCCGGTGACCAGTTCGCGGCCGGATTCTGCTTCGGGGTCACCCACGGCTACGGTCCCGCCGACGCGGCGCGCCTAGGCGCGCTGGCGGCGAGCGAGGTGATCAGTCACCTCGGCGCCCGTCCGGAGTCCTCGCTTGCCGACCTGGCCCGGGCCCGGGGGGTCGTCTAGGGCGCCACCCGGGCGCTACGAGCTGGTCTCGGAATCGTCGACCGGCAGGGAAGGGAGTTCCAGATCCGCCAGGCGCACCAGCGCCGAGGCGATCCAGCGGGCGAGCGGCGCCACCTGACCGTCGAGCCGCTCGGGTTCCTCGAGAACGGACTCGGAAAGCCGGTAGGTGCCCTGGTAGGCGATCTCGATCGCCGAGGTGGCCGTGCCCGGTGCGGCGTCGAAGGCCTGCTCGACGGTGACGCCGCTGCGTTCGAGCGGTTCACCGGCCAGCTCCGGACGACTCTCGCCCATCGCGGCGAGCACCATGGCGGGGTCGGGGGCGACGGCCAGGCGCTGGAGCCGGAGGGTGACCTCGACCACCAGCTCCGGGCGCTCCGAGGTCGGCTCGCCGATAGACCAGGACCGATAGGCGCTCTGGCTCCAGGTCGGCCATTCCAGCCCGAGGTCGGCCCGGACCCGCGGGGGGTTCCGCTCGCCGGGGAGGGAGAACGAGGTTTCGAAGGAGATGTCGCCCAGAAAGACGTCGACCTGGAAACGCTCCTCGACGGCTTGCTGCTCGAGCAGGGCCCCTTCGAGGGCCTCGCGCATCGCCCCGATCACGTCGAGGAGAATGTGATCAATCACGAGTGAGAGGCTATCTGTGCTGGCCAGGTCGTCGCGGGCCATCGCGCGTCGCTGGCGGGTGGCGATTTGGGCCCGGCGATCCGGTAGGGGAAGTGGACACGTCGCGGTGGTCGATCAAGGAAGCGGTTTGGTGCCAGCGGAGGGCGACCAGTCTCCAACCGGATGTCGGTGGACAATCCAGGGGGTGAGCGCCGGTTGTTCGTGGCCAATCGAGGCAGCCGTGAACCACGAGGAGAGCCGATGGTTTCTCAAGGCCTAGATGATCCGTTCCTCGGGGTGGGTCGTCACCGGCAGGGGCCGGGGATCGGGGCCGTTGTTGTGTTGGGGCTGGCGCTGGTGGCGGGCACCGCCTCGACGGGCATCGCCTCGGCGACCGCGAGGGCGGAACCCCGCGCCCCGGCGGTCGTCAACCACCAGGGCGGGTTCCTCGCTTGCGAAGCGACCGACACGGGGGGAATCCACGACCATTCCTTGAATGCCTCGGCGTGGGCGGGACTAAAAGCCGCCAGGGAGGTCGACCCGTCAATGAAGGTCCGCTACTTGCCGTCGCTCACGTCGAGCGACTACCGGTCGAACATCGACTCGTTCATCGGTCAACACTGCGGCATCATCGTCACCGTCGGCCCTTCGATGGGCGACGCCACCGAGACCGCGGCGAAGGCTCACCCCAGGCAGGATTTCGCGATTGTCGACTACGGCTACTCGTCGGCGGTCCGGAACATTGACTCTTTTGTCTACGACACGAACCAGGACGCCTTTCTCGGAGGTTTCCTTGCGGCCGCGATGAGCAGGACCGGCAAGGTTGGAACCTTCGGTGGCGAGAACACCCCGGGCGTCACCATCTACATGGACGGGTGGGTCGCCGGAGTCCGCTACTTCGACGAGGTCCACCACGCTCACGTCGTCGTCTACGGCTGGATCCCGAAGAAGGACCGTCCCAGTGACAGTTACGAAGGGACCGGCATGTTCACCGGTTCGTTCACGAACCGGGCGGCGGGCGCAACCGACGCGGCCTCGCTGATCGAGCAGGGCGTCGATGTCATCTTCCCGGTGGCCGGTTCGGTCGGGCTCGGCGCGGCGGCCGAGGTCAAGGCGGCGGGCCTCGGCGTCACGATGGAGTGGGTCGACACCGATGGCTGCGTCTCGGTGCCGAAGTACTGCTTCCTCTTCCTCACCAGCGTGACGACGGGGATCGCTTCATCGGTCGAGGACGCCGCCCTCTCGGCGGCCTATGGCAAGTTCCAGGGCGGCAACTACGTCGGCACGCTCACCAACGGCGGTGTCGCGCTGTCGCCCTTCCACCACTTCGCCCACAAGATCCCAAGGGCGTTGCAGAGAGGCATCGACACCCTCAAGGGAAGGATCGAGGCCGGAACGGTCTCGATCGACCCGAACTCCTATCCTGTGAGCTAGTCGGTGCTTTCGGCACCGGTCCGGCCCCCGGTTGGCGGATCGTGGTGGCTGGAAGCTGGAGGCGACCGGCACCTAGTCCTTCGGATTCCCGGTGGTTGGCGATCAAGGAGACCTCGTCGAAGAACCGGTGGTCCACGCCCGCTCGGGCGAGGAGAAATTGGCGACCGCGGCAACTTTTGCGGTCCAGGTGTAGTGTCCGCCCTGGTGGACTCGGTGGGGGAGGCTCAAAGAATCGGCATTGACTGGGCCGACCTGCGCGCTCAGGCGATCCGGGTGGCGAAGAACGCCTATGCGCCGTATTCCGGGATGCACGTCGGTGCGTCGGGCCTCGCACCGGACGGGCGGGTCTTCGTCAGCTGCAACGTCGAGAACATCTACTGGGGCCTGACCCTCTGCGCCGAGTGCGGGTTGATCTCGGCCCTGGTGGCCGGGGGAGCGGAGACGCTCGTCGCGGTGTGCGTCGTCACCCGGGAGGGGAAACCG
This sequence comes from uncultured Acidimicrobiaceae bacterium, assembly GCA_963761425.1. Classification (GTDB taxonomy): domain Bacteria; phylum Actinomycetota; class Acidimicrobiia; order Acidimicrobiales; family Bog-793; genus Bog-793. Next base: position 36,743 of record CAVXGQ010000005.1, read on the forward strand.
ATCCCGCCGTGCGGGCGGTGCCGCCAGCTTCTCGTCGAGCACGGAAGTGTCGGTCTGCTGCTTGACCGGGGCGAGGAACTGCCACCGGTCCTGCTCCGAGACCTGTTGCCCGACGCCTGGAGGGGTCCCGAGGACGTCCCGTTCCTCCGAGCGCCGAGAGCCGACTAGGGGCGCACCGGCGGATCTCGACCTCGGCGATCCCATCCGCGCCAGCGCGACAGGGGTTCGCTCGGCGATGCCGAGATCGCCGGATTGATCGGCGGCTGCGTCCGCGGCGCGCTCCCCGACGAGCAGGTCGCCGGGGCCTTCAGGTCACCGGGTCGCCGACGAAAGCGATGCTGGCCGTCATCGGGCGAATCGCCTGACCGTCTCGCCGCCAGGGCGCACTGACCGGCGCTTTAGGGTCGACCACTATCGTTTCGCCATGCGCGACCAGGTCCCAACCCTGGACGAGATCGTTCGTTCACCCAAGGTCCTCCTCCACGACCATCTCGACGGGGGACTCCGCCCGACCACCCTGGTCGAACTGGCGGGCGAGTGCGGCTACCGGGGCTTGCCAACGACCGACCCCGACGAGCTGGCCCGGTGCTTCGTCCTTGCCGCACCCCGGCGGGATCTCGTCCGGTTCCTGGAAGGTTTTGCCCACACGGTCGGCGTCATGCAGGGAAAGGACGCCTTAGAGCGGGTGGCCCGCGAATGCGTCGAGGATCTCGCCGCCGACGGCGTCGTCTACGCCGAGGTCCGTTTCGCCCCCGAGCTGCACACCGAGGGCGGGCTCGAACTGGGCGAGGTGGTGGAGTCGGTCCTCGAGGGTTTTCGGGCTGGGGCGGCCATCACCTCGGCGGCCGGCCGGCCGATCGTGGTGCGGGCACTCCTCACCGCCATGCGGACCGCGGCCCGATCGCTCGAGATCGCCGAGCTGGCGGTGCGCTATCGCGATGAGGGCGTCGCGGGATTCGACGTCGCGGGCGCCGAGGCGGGGTACCCACCGACCCAGCACCTTGACGCCTTCCAGCTCGTCCAGCGTGAGAACTTCCACGCCACCCTCCACGCCGGCGAGGCCTTCGGGCTGCCTTCGATCTGGCAGGCGCTGCAGTGGTGCAACGCCGAGCGTCTCGGCCATGGCGTGCGCATCGTCGACGACATCTCCGTGGCGCCCGACGGAAAGGTGAGGCTCGGCCGGTTGGCGAGCTACATCCGCGACCTGCGGGTGCCCCTGGAGCTCTGCCCGACTTCGAACCTCCACACCGGGGTGGTCGCCTCGCTCGCCGAGCATCCGATCGGACTGTTGCGGGATCTCCATTTCCGGGTGACCGTCAACACCGACAACCGACTGATGAGCGGGTTGACGCTCTCGTCGGAGCTCGCCCAGCTGGCCGGCACCTTCCACTGGGGCTGGGAGGACCTCAGCTGGCTCGCCATCAACGCCATGAAAAGCGCCTTTTTCCCCTTCGAGGATCGGCTCGTCCTCATCGACCAGACGATCAAGCCGGGCTTCGCGGCATTCCTCGACCCCCCGGCGGGCCGGACCGTCCGGATCGGGGACCGGGCGAGTTAGGCGCTACCCGCCAGCAACTCCGCAACGTCGTGGCGCAAGGCCCGGAGCACCGCCCGGGCGCGCCGGCGGGCCGGGTCGAGCCCGGATCGGCCGGGGGGCTCGGTCGTCACCTCCAGGTAGGCCTTGAGCTTCGGCTCGGTCCCGCTCGGGCGGACAACGATCCGGGCGGTCTCGCCGAGGTGCCAGGCGAGGACGTTCGCCGCCGGGAGGCCGCCGGTCGGGGTGGCGTAGTCGACGACCCCGGTGACGGCGAGGCCGGCGAGCTCGGTCGGCGGGTGGGCGCGCAGGCGCGCTGTCGTCGCCGCGAAGTCGCGGGGCGCCCCTTGGCCCGGTCGGCCCAGCGAGATCGGGGAGGTGAGGTGGACGCCGAGGCGGGCCTCGATGTCGTCGAGCCGGTCGGCGAGGGTGCGGCCGGCCTCCTTCTCGGTGGCCGCCAGCTCGGCCGCGACCAGCGCCGCCGACAGCCCGTCCTTGTCGGCGACCGCGTCGGAGACCGCGTAGCCGAGGGCCTCCTCGTAGCCGAAGATGAGGCGGTGACCGGGATGCCCGGCCGCCACGCGGGCGATCCACCTGAAGCCGGTGAGCGTCTCGGCGTAATCCGCGCCGGCCTCGGCGGCGAGCGAGGCGAGGAGCGTCGACGAGACGATCGTGGTCGCGACCAGGCGGTCCGGGCCGTGGCTCTTCGCCAGCAGGTAGTCGCCGAGGAGGGCGCCGAGCTCGTCCCCGGTGAGCGTTCGGAAGCCGCCCCGGTCGGCGAAGGCCACCGCCAGGCGATCGGCGTCGGGGTCGTTCGCCAGGACGAGGTCGGCGGCGACTCGTCGGGCCACCTCGAGCGCGAGGTCGAGCGCGCCGGGCTCCTCGGGGTTCGGGAAGGGGGTCGTCGGGAAGTCCGGGTCGGGCTGGGCCTGGCGGTCCACCGGCACCGGTGGGCCGAAACCGGCGGTGGTGAAGAGGTCCGGCAGGACTGCGGACCCCACGCCGTGGAGCGGCGTGTAGACGACGCGCAGCCCACGGGGCCCTTTGGGGTCGAGGACCGGGATCACCGCTTCGGTGTAGGCGGCGAGGAGCGCCTCTTCGTCGAGGCGCTCGATCCGGCGGCGCGCCGCCGCCGTCGGCTCGGCGACCGGTGGCGGGCCGATCTCGGCGGCCGCCGCGGCGATCCGGGCCTCGTCCGGCGGGATCATCTGGGCGCCATCGGCCGCGTAGGCCTTATAGCCGTTGTCGGCTGGCGGGTTGTGGCTGGCGGTGATCATGACACCGGCGGCCGCTCCCAGGTGCCGGACGGCGAAGGCGGTGATCGGGGTCGGAAGCGGGCGGGCGAACACCCGGGCGCGCACCCCTTGCGCCGCCGTGACGGTGGCGGCGTCAGCGGCGAAGGTCGACGAGCCGTGACGGGTGTCGTAGCCGATGACAATGCCCGCCTCGCAGGTCGCAGGCCCCTGTTCCGCCACCCAGCGGGCGAGCCCGGCGGTCGTCGCGCGCACCACGGCGCGGTTCATGCGTGCCGGGCCGGCGCCGAGCTCGCCACGTAGCCCCGCGGTGCCGAAGGCGAGCGGCCGGTCGAAACGGGCGTGCAGAGCTTGTCCGTGACCCGAGGCGAGCAAAGCCTCGAGCTCGGCGCGGGTTGCCGGGTCCGGATCGATGGCGATCCAGGTTCGGACCCGGTCGGCGAGGGCGCGGTCTATGGTCCGCCGGACTTGATCGCCGTCGGTTTCGATCGTCACAGCCGCCCGACGAATTCGGTGAGCAGCCGGGCGAGGCCGGGGGCGGCGGCGGTACCGGCTCGGAGGACCTCGGCGTGGTCGATCGGGGCGGGGGAGTTACCGGCGGCGTGATTGGTGACGAGCGAGACACCCAGCACCTCCGCGCCGAGGTGGTAGGCCGCCATCGCCTCGAGGGTGGTCGACATCCCCACCAGCTGGGCGCCGGACGCCCGCAGCATCGCGATCTCGGCCGGCGTCTCGTACTGGGGACCGGCGAGCCCGGCGTAGACCGCTTCGGGGAGCGAGGGATCGACCTCGCGGGCGAGGTCGCGCAGCTTGGATGGGTAAAGCCCGGTGAGGTCGACGAAACGTGACCTGTACCGCTTGGGCGGGGGCGGTCCCGCCAGCGGCGAGGTGCCGGTGAGGTTGATCTGATCCCGGATCAGCACCGCCTGACCCGGGTGCATGGCGGGATCGAGGGCGCCGGCCGCATTGGTGAGGACGACGACCCCACATCCGGCGAGCACCGCCACGCGCACCGCATGGACCACTTCGGCCGCCGAGCGCCCCTCGTAGAGGTGGAGGCGACCGAGCAGGATGAGGACCTTTCGGTCCTCGATGTCGACCGAGCGGATCAATCCCTGGTGTCCGGCGACGGTCGATCGGGCGAACCCCGGAAGCTCGCCGCCCGACAGCTCGATCCTGGTCGTGCCGAGCCGGTCGGCGACATCCCGCCAACCAGAACCGAGGACGACGGCGGCGACGTGGGGGACGCCGCCGATCTTTTCGGCGAGCGCTTCCGCCGCCCACTCCGCGAGCGCATACGGGTCGGGGGTCATGGCGGCTCCTGCACGGAGCGCGACCCTACCGTGCGGCGACCTATGCCAACCCAGGTTGACGGCGTCCCGCCGCCCGGGCCACCCGGACGTGCCGGGACACGATCGGGTGCCCTACTGGCGCCGTTGTGCGCATCCCGAGGGATTAGGCGCCCGGGACCGGTTGTCGCAGGGAGGTCGGCTCTGGGACCGCGGAACCGGTGAAACGGCCTGGCGTCGTTGGCGCCGATCGCGGCTAGAACTCAGCTGTGGCCAACCCGTGGCTCGACCGGCGGGTGCTCGCCTACGCGCACCAGGGGGGTGTAAAAGAAGCCCCGTCGTCGACGCTCTACGCCATCGAACGCGCCCTCGCGCTCGGCGTGACGGGAATCGAGCTCGACGTTCATGCCACCGTGGACGGCGAACTCGTCGTCGGGCACGACCCGACGCTGGATCGGACGACGAACGGTTCCGGGTCGATCGCGGCGCACACGCTGGCCGAGATCCAGCGACTCGATAACGCCTACTGGTTCATCTCCGGTGAGGGCGCGGCGCACGACCGCCCCCCCGATCAGTACGCGCTGCGCGGCCGGGCACCCGACGACCGCCGCTTCGCGGTGGCGACACTCGACGAGGTGCTGGAGGCAACCACCGGCGTCGTCGTGAACCTCGACATCAAGCAAACGGCGCCTACCGCCGCCCCCTACGAAGAGGCGCTCGCCCGCGTGCTAATCCGCCATGAGCGTCGCGACGACGTCATCGTGGCGTCGTTCTTTGATGCGGCGACCGAAGCCTTCTCGAGATACGCGCCGGACATTGCGACCTCGCTCGGCCAGAACGCCGTTGCCGTTTTCACCCAGGCGGTGGCTCGGGGCGAAGCGCCGGATCCCTCGCTGGCCCGGCACGCCGCCATCCAGGTGCCGGCGCGGTTTGTGAGCCTGGAGCTCGTCAACGAGCGTTTCGTCGAGGCGGCCCACGCGCTGGGACTCGCGGTGCACGTCTGGACGGTCGACGATCCGGCGGAGATGGAGCGCCTTTGCGCCCTCGGCGTCGACGGGATCATGACCGACCGGCCGAGCGTGCTCGTCGGGGTCCTCGACCGACTCGGTGCCGCCTGGCGGCCGTAGTCGAAGACTCCGATCTTCGCTATAGAAGACGAAAGCGGCGGGATACGTCAGCCGTGGCCGCAGTTCGGCTTCTTGCCGTGGTTGGCCTTCTTCCTCTTCCTCAGCTTCCGCTTGTTCGTCCTCTTCGACATAGCCCCGGCAGTGTAGCCGCGGGCCGCGAGTAGCCTCGGCGACGGTGGAACGCGTTGGCCTCGTGGGACTGCCGAATTCTGGGAAGTCCTCACTTTTCAACGCGCTGACCGGCGCGCACGTCCCGGTGGCGGCGCGCCCGTTCACGACGACGGAGACGACGGTGGGCGTAGCCCACGTCGCCGACCATCGGCTGGCCGCGCTGGCGGCGATCAGTGCGAGTCGCAAGGTGGTCGAGGCGACGGTCGAGGTGGTCGACATCGCGGGACTGGTGGCGGGCGCCGAACATGGCGAGGGCCTCGGGAACCGGTTTCTGGCGGGGATTCGTGAGGTTGATGCGCTCTGTTTCGTCCTGCGCAGCTTCGTCGACGACTCGGTACCCGGTGAAGACGATCCGCGCGGCACTGGGCGTGCTCGAGCTGGAGCTCGTGCTCGCCGACCTCGCCTCGTTGGAGGGCCAGCTCGCCAGACAGCGCAAGGCGGCCCGGACGAATCCGGCGCTCGCCGGGGCCTCGCGCGCGATGGAGACCGCCCAGGAGGTCCTGTCGTCGGGCGTGCCCATCTATCGGTCCTCCCTTTCGGCGGAGGACAGGGCTTCGCTCGCATCGCTCTTTCTTCTCACCAACAAGCCCTTCTTCTGCGTCGTCAACCTTGCCGAAGATGAGGTCGACCAGGCCGAAGAGGTCCTCGGGCCCGTTGCTGAGGAGCTCGGCGGCCACGCCACGGTCCTCGGGGTGAGCGTCGAGCTGGAGGCGGAAGCACGCGCCCTCGAACCCGAGGAGCGCGCCGAACTGCTCGTCGGCCTCGGGCTCGGCGAGGGCGCGTTGCCCCGGGTGGCGCGGGCGTTGTTCGAGAGCATCGGGCGGTGGACCTTCCTCACCACCGGGGAGAAGGAGTCGCGCGCCTGGACCTTCCGTAAAGGCGCCAAAGCGCCGGAATGCGCCGGCGTGATCCACTCCGACCTCCAGCGCGGGTTCATTCGTGCCGAGGTGATCCCTTGGGACGAGCTCGTCGAGATCGGGTCCTGGCACGCGGCCAAGGCAGCCGGGCGTATTCGCCTCGAGGGCAAGGACTACGAGGTCCAGGACGGCGACACCCTGGAGATCCGCTTCAACGTTTGACCGGAGACCGGACGGCCAGATGGTCGGCGCGGGGCGGGCTACCGTTCTCCGACGCGAAGGTGCGTCGGCAGGAGGTGGGAATGGCCTGGCTGTTGCGACAGGGTGACGTGCTCGCGAGCCTCGAGCTCGCGCGGTCCCCAGGGCGTCGCGCCACCAGCCTGGTCGGCCGCCGGCGGCTCGACGGGGGTGTTCTCATCCAGCCTTGCCGGGCGATCCATACCATCGGGGTGCGGTTCCCAATCGATGTCGCCTACCTCGATCGATCCGGGGTCGTGATCGGCGTCCGCCGGCTCCGGCCCTATCGGATCGGCCTGCCGCGCCGGCGAGCGAGCGCAATTCTGGAGGCCGAGGCCGGGGCGTTCGAGAGATGGCGTCTGAGCGTCGGGGACGCCCTGGAGATCAGGGAGTGACCCCCGCGGCGGCATCCCGGTACGCCCGCGGAGAGCGACCGGGCCTGCTCGTCGTGGTGGCGACGCCGATCGGCAACCTCGGGGATCTGTCCCCCCGGGCGGTCGAAGTGCTGGCGAGCGTGGAGGCGGTTTGCTGCGAGGACACCCGCCACACCGGGAGGTTGCTCGAACACGCCGGCGTGCAGGCGAAAAAGCTCCTCGCCCTGCACGCCCACAACGAACCCGAACAGATCGGCACCGTTCTCGGTCTGCTCGGCTCGGGTGCCGACGTGGCGCTGGTTTCCGACGCCGGGACGCCAGTCATCTCTGATCCCGGGGGGCGGCTCGTCGCCGCGGCGATTGGAGCCGGGTTCAGGGTGACCGTGGTGCCCGGGCCGTCGGCCGGGCTGGCCGGCCTGGTGATCAGCGGCTTGGACGTGCATCGCTTCCGGTTCGAAGGGTTCTTGCCGCGAAAGGGAGCCGAGCGCCGGTCCCGCCTCCTCGAGATCGCCGCCGCGCCCTGCCCGACCGTCGTCTTCGAGGCACCGGACCGGGTGGCGGGGACCCTCGGGGATCTGCGCGACGCCGCCGGGGGGGACCGTCGGGTGGTTGTGGCCCGCGAGCTCACCAAGCTCCACGAGGAGGTGTTCCGCGGCCGGCTCGACGAGGCTCTGGCGCGGGCGGGAAAGACCGAGCCCCGCGGCGAGTACGTCTTGGTCGTCGACGGGGCGCCGAGCCGTCCGCCGCCCGAGCCGGCGGAGGCCCGGGAGGCGATCAGCCGGCTGTTGGCCGCCGGCATCGGCTTGCGAGAAGCGACGGCGGCGGTGGAAGTGTTGCTCGGTGTCGCCCACCGGGTCGCTTACCGGGCCGCGCTCGAGGTGCGGGACGCCGCCCAGGTTCCCCACACGACGGGCTGACCGGTCGGGCGGCGCCGTCACCTCATTCGGGCGTGCCGCGCCCGGCCGATACGCTGACGGGGTGCCCGGGCGGTTCTTCGTTACCACGCCGATCTACTACGTCACCGACCGTCCCCATCTCGGGACCGCCTACACGACGATCGTCGCCGACGCCCTGGCGCGTTGGCACCGACTGGTGGGCGACGAGGTGTTCTTCCTCACCGGCGTCGACGAGCACGGCCTGAAGGTCGCCCGGGCCGCCGAAGCCCAGAGCACCGACCCACAGACGTGGGTCGACGCGATGAGCGCGCACTTCGAGCAGGCGTGGCACGCCCTCGAGATCTCCAACGACGACTTCATCCGGACGACCGAGCTGCGCCACACCAAGGCCGTGCAGCGCTTCGTCCAGGCGATCTACGACCGGGGGTTCATCCACAAGGGCACCTACGCCGGTTGGTACTGCGTGGCCTGCGAGGCCTACTACGCGGCCGATCAGCTGGCGCCGGGAGAGCTCTGCCCGGTCCACGAGAAGGCCGTCGAGTGGCTGACCGAGGAGAACTACTTCTTCGAGCTGTCGAGGTTCGAAGGACGGCTCACCGACTGGTACGCCTCGGCTCCCGAGGCGGTGATCCCCGAGTCGCGCCGCAACGAGGCGCTCGGGATCATCAAGGGGGGTCTCGAGGACATCTCGATTTCGAGGACGGCCTTTTCCTGGGGCATCCCGGTTCCCTGGGACGAGGCCCACGTTGTCTACGTGTGGTTCGACGCGCTCGTCAACTACGCCACCGCCATCGGCTACGGCGCCGACGAGGCCCGGTTCGCCTCCTGGTGGCCGGCCGTGCACCACCTGATGGCCAAGGAGATCGTGCGGTTCCATTGCGTGTGGTGGCCGGCGATGTGCATGGCGGCGGGCATCGACCCGCCGCACCAGGTCATCGCGCACGGCTGGCTGCTCGTCGGCGGCGAGAAGATGGCGAAGTCCCGGGCCAATCAGATCGATCCGGTCGAACTGGCGGCCGACGTCGGCTTGGACGCCCTGCGCTACCACTTGCTCCGGGACGTCGTGCTCGGCCTGGACGGCGACGTCACCTACGAGGGGCTCATTGCTCGCTACAACGCCGACCTGGCGAACAACCTCGGCAATCTCCTCCAACGGGTGACCGCGGTGGTGGGTTCCAAGTGTGGCGGCCTCGGGCCCGCCCCTCGTCCGGCGGGGGAGGGGCACCGGCTGGCAACGCTCGCCGCCGAGACGGTCGAGGCGGTCCGCGAGGCCTGGGAGGCGGCTCGTCCCCACGAGGCGCTGGAGGCGATCTGGCGTCTCATCCACGAGACCAACGTCGAGCTGGAAAAGGCCGAACCGTGGAAGCGAGCCCCGGGCGCCGAGGTCGACGGCGTCCTTGGCGACGCGCTGGAGGTGCTCCGGATCGTCGCGGTCCTGGCCTCGCCGGTGATGCCGCAGACCGCTCGGGAGATCTGGCGGAGGCTGGGCCTTAAGGGAGATGTCGCCGCGCCGGGCCAGGCCGCGACCGACACCGGCGCGCTGGGCTGGGGTGGTTATCCCGGTGGGCGGCCCGTCGAGAAGGCGCCGCCGCTCTTCCCTCGTCGCGTGTCCCTCGGCACTTCCCCGACCGGCGGGGAAAGATGAGCCCCGGGCCGACGCCTCGCTGGACCGACAGCCACTGTCACATCCAGGACGCCTATCTGAAGGATCCCGACGGCGTGGACGCGGTGATCGATCGGGCGGTGAGGTCGGGGGTCGACCGGCTCGTCTGCATCGGAACCGGCGACGAGGAATCACGCCAGGCGGTGGAGCTCGCCCGCGATGTCATGGCGCGTCGCTCCGACTTGGCGGTGTGGGCGGCGGTCGGTCTCCACCCCCACGAGGCCTCCCACGGCGTGGCGCCGATCGCGGCCTTGCTGGACCCGGTGGTGCCCGGGCCCGACCGCAAGGCGCCCGGGTCCATCGTGGCGGTCGGCGAGTGCGGGCTCGACTACTACTACGAGCACTCGCCGAGGGAGGCTCAACGTGAGGCGTTCGCTGCCCAGATCGCCCTCGCCAAGGCGCACGGTCTCGCTCTGGTAGTCCACACCCGCGACGCCTGGGACGACACTCTCGACATCCTCCGCGCCTGCGGTGCGCCGGAGCGGACCGTCATCCACTGTTTTACCGGGGGTGAGGCCGAGGCACGGCGTTGTCTCGATCTCGGCGCTTATTTGTCGTTCAGCGGAATCGTCACCTTCAAGAACGCCGGCGACGTCCGGGCCGCCGCGGTGGTTTGTCCGTCGAATCGTCTGTTGGTGGAGACCGATGCACCATTCCTCGCTCCAGTTCCTTTCCGCGGGAAGACGAACGAGCCGGCCTACGTGGCGCTCGTCGGTAAGGCGGTCGCCGAGATCCGCGACCAGCCTGTCGAGGAGCTCGCCGCGGTGACGAACACCAACGTGTCCGCCGTTTTCTCACTCGGTGCCTGATGGTGACGGCCGAGCAACGACCGCTCGGGCACGGCGCGCTGCGGACCTTGCTGGCGGCGCGGGGCATCAAGCCGAAGAAAGCCTGGGGGCAGAACTTCGTCGTCGACCCCAACACGGTCGAGCGCATCGCCCGGCTGGCTCGGGTCGGGCCCGGCGACCGGGTTGTCGAGGTCGGGGCCGGTCTCGGCGCGCTGACGGTCGCGCTGGCCGGCACCGGAGCCCAGGTGACCGCCCTCGAGATCGACCACCGCTTGGTCGTCGAGCTCGCTTCCCTGGTTCCCGAGACCGTCCGGGTCGTGGAAGCCGACGCGCTGAGCTGTGACTGGGACGAGATCCTCCGCACTTCCGAGGCACCGGGGGCTGAGTGGGTGCTCGTCGCCAACCTGCCCTACAACGTGGCGACACCGCTCATCGCCGAAGTGTTGAAGACCGTGCCGCCGATCCGCCGCATGCTCGTCATGGTCCAGGCGGAGGTCGGCGAGCGCCTGGCCGCTTCGCCGGGCAGCCGCGTCTTCGGCGCGGTGACCGTGCGTATCGCCTACTTCGCCACGACGCGCCTCGTCGGGCGGGTGTCGCGCAGGGTGTTCTATCCGCAACCGAGGGTCGACTCGGTGCTCGTGGCGATCGAGCGGCGGGCGCAACCCGTCGTCGACCCCCATATCGCGACCTATCAGGAGATCGACAGGCTGGTCCGCGCCGGCTTCGCCGGGAGGCGCAAGATGCTCCGCCGATCTCTCGCCACCCTGGTCGCTCCCGAAGCCTTCGAGGCCGCCGGTGTCGACCCGCGGACTCGCGCCGAGCAGCTCGATGTCGTGGCGTGGGGCAAGCTGGCGGCGTGCCAGAGGTCGATCATCGGTTCGCGCCCGCCAAGCTGACCCGCTCGTTCCGGGTCGCCGGACGACGCGACGACGGCTACCACCTCATCGAGGCCGAGATGGTCGCGCTCGACCTCGCCGACGAGCTCGAGTTCGCCGACGGAGAGGGGCTCGAGGTCATCGACGCCATCCGGTGGGTAGGCCCGGGGCTTGCCGGCCCGCCGCTGCAGCACGTGCCCGTCGACGGGAACCTCGTCGTCAGAGCCCTCCGGCTCGCCGGGCGTCGGGCCCACGTTCGCCTCGTGAAGCGGATCCCGGCGGGGGCGGGCCTCGGCGGGGGATCGGCGGACGCGGCGGCGGTGCTGCGCTGGGCGGGGATCAACGATCGGGCGCTCGCCTCGCGACTCGGCGCGGACGTGCCCTTCTGCCTTCAAGGTGGCCGGGCGATGGTGCGGGGCATCGGTGAGATCATCGAACCGCTGGTCCCGGTCGCGGTGACCGCCGTCCTGGTGACGCCGGCATTCGAGGTGTCGACGAGCGAGGTCTACACGGCATACGACGAGGTGGGAGCGTCTCTTCCCGATTCGTCGACCAATGACCTCGAGAAGGCGGCGATCGCGGTCGAGCCGCGGCTCGCCCGAATCCGGGATTTGGTTGCCGAGGTCTCCCGGCGGTGTTCGTCACTGGCGGGCAGCGGGGCAACTTGGTTCGTGGAGTGCGAGCCGCCGGAGGCGTCGCGGATCGCGGGCGATCTCCGCGAGGCGGTCGTCGCCGAAGGGTTGCGCGCGGCGATCGAGATCGTGCACTCCGTCAGTTGAGCGCGCGCCAACCCGGACGGCAGTTCCCGGGTCGGAAGCGCTCTTCGTCGTGAAGGAGAGTCGACCTATTTCGCGCGCCGTTGCCAACGCGTGCGCTTCAACATCTTCTTGTGCTTCTTCTTGCGCATCCGCTTGCGGCGCTTTTTGATCAGCGATCCCATGGCGTCGCAGACGTTAGCTGATGGAAACCGGCCGGCGTTCACTGGACGCCCGCGAACCCGTATCAGGGGTGTGGCACGGGTGGGGCGCGCTCTTCTTTTTTGAGCAACGGGGTGCGCGGGGAGGGAAGGCGTAGTGGGCTCGACGGTCACCTTCAACGCGCGGCCTAAGGTCCCGTTGCCTCCCAGTCGTCCGTGAAATCCTCGCCGGTGGAGTCGAGCGATCCGGGTTCGGCCAGCACCGTGTCTTCGTTGTTGTTCAACATTTCCATCACCGAGTAAGTAAACGCCGAGATCGGCCCGCTGGTCCCGTTTTCCGTCGCGGTTGCATCGGTGAAGGTCACTGACCCGAAATCGGCAAGCGAGGTGAGCGAGCAGGTCTCACTGCAGATCTCCGGCCGCTCGACGATCCACTCCGCCGAAGACTTCTGAGGTGCGGCCCAGGTAATCGGTCCCTCGGTGAACTTCCAATTCTTCGTCGAGTCGGAGATCTTGAGGGTCCAACTGGTACCAGAGACGCTGACCGATGCGGACATCGCATCGCCGGGAGACACCGGGTACGTCGTCGTGGAAAGCTCTTCTTCGTAGCCGTCACCCACGGGGGAGCCGGAAGCCGCGTAGAACTCGTACCAGGCGTCGTAGGAGGCCGCACCTCCCAGGCAGTCCGCCTCCGTCCCGTCCTGCTCGACGGTCGAACTCGAGTAGCCGTCGATGCCGATCCATGCGGACGAGTAGGCGCTCTCTCCCTCCGTGCAGGTCACGGTGGGAACGGTCCAGTCGCCGCTCACCGAGGTGAATGTATTTGTTGTGCCTGGGGACGGTACGTCGACGTAACCGGACCAGTTCAAGTCCTGAGCAGGATCGACCGTTAGGGTCGCTGGGTTCGTTGTCGCCTCGCCCAGCGAGTTGGTGAAGACCGCCTGATACTCGTAGCCGTTCTCCGAGCTCCAAGCCGTGAACGAGTAGGTATTCGAGGTCGCGCCGGTGACGTTCTGCCACATGCTGCCCCCGTCGCTTGAGACCTGCCACTGTACGGTCGGGGTCGGGTAGCCCGAGGCCGCGGCGGAGAATTTTGCTTCGTCACCTGTGTCGCCTGAGGTGGCCGTGTCGTTCGTTGGCTGCTCCGTGACTGCTGGCGGGCTGGTGACGGTGAGGGTGTAGCTCCAGGTTCCGGTGTCGCCGAGGGCGTCGGAGTCGGTGCCGGAGACGGGGTAGCTACCCGCTGCCAGCGGGCCGCTCACCGTGCTCACCGCCCCGGAGCTGGAGACGCTCAGGTGGGCATTCGGCGTGGTGGTGACGTAGGTGACCGGGGAGCCGTTCTCGGTGGTGGGCTCCAGCTGGGCGGTGAAGGTCGAGGAGCCGGTGGTGGTGGTGCTGCCGGTCGTCGGCGCGGTCTGGGTGATGGTGACCCCGGTGACGGTGAGGGTGTAGCTCCAGGTTCCGGTGTCGCCGAGGGCGTCGGAGTCGGTGCCGGAGACGGGGTAGCTACCCGCTGCCAGCGGGCCGCTCACCGTGCTCACCGCCCCGGAGCTGGAGACGCTCAGGTGGGCATTCGGCGTGGTGGTGACGTAGGTGACCGGGGAGCCGTTCTCGGTGGTGGGCTCCAGCTGGGCGGTGAAGGTCGAGGAGCCGGTGGTGGTGGTGCTGCCGGTCGTCGGCGCGGTCTGGGTGATGGTGACCCCGGTGACGGTGAGGGTGTAGCTCCAGGTTCCGGTGTCGCCGAGGGCGTCGGAGTCGGTGCCGGAGACGGGGTAGCTACCCGCTGCCAGCGGGCCGCTCACCGTGCTCACCGCCCCGGAGCTGGAGACGCTCAGGTGGGCATTCGGCGTGGTGGTGACGTAGGTGACCGGGGAGCCGTTCTCGGTGGTGGGCTCCAGCTGGGCGGTGAAGGTCGAGGAGCCGGTGGTGGTGGTGCTGCCGGTCGTCGGCGCGGTCTGGGTGATGGTGACCCCGGTGACGGTGAGGGTGTAGCTCCAGGTTCCGGTGTCGCCGAGGGCGTCGGAGTCGGTGCCGGAGACGGGGTAGCTACCCGCTGCCAGCGGGCCGCTCACCGTGCTCACCGCCCCGGAGCTGGAGACGCTCAGGTGGGCATTCGGCGTGGTGGTGACGTAGGTGACCGGGGAGCCGTTCTCGGTGGTGGGCTCCAGCTGGGCGGTGAAGGTCGAGGAGCCGGTGGTGGTGGTGCTGCCGGTCGTCGGCGCGGTCTGGGTGATGGTGACCCCGGTGACGGTGAGGGTGTAGCTCCAGGTTCCGGTGTCGCCGAGGGCGTCGGAGTCGGTGCCGGAGACGGGGTAGCTACCCGCTGCCAGCGGGCCGCTCACCGTGCTCACCGCCCCGGAGCTGGAGACGCTCAGGTGGGCATTCGGCGTGGTGGTGACGTAGGTGACCGGGGAGCCGTTCTCGGTGGTGGGCTCCAGCTGGGCGGTGAAGGTCGAGGAGCCGGTGGTGGTGGTGCTGCCGGTCGTCGGCGCGGTCTGGGTGATGGTGACCCCGGTGACGGTGAGGGTGTAGCTCCAGGTTCCGGTGTCGCCGAGGGCGTCGGAGTCGGTGCCGGAGACGGGGTAGCTACCCGCTGCCAGCGGGCCGCTCACCGTGCTCACCGCCCCGGAGCTGGAGACGCTCAGGTGGGCATTCGGCGTGGTGGTGACGTAGGTGACCGGGGAGCCGTTCTCGGTGGTGGGCTCCAGCTGGGCGGTGAAGGTCGAGGAGCCGGTGGTGGTGGTGCTGCCGGTCGTCGGCGCGGTCTGGGTGATGGTGTCAACGGTGAGGGTGTAGCTCCAGGTTCCGGTGTCGCCGAGGGCGTCGGAGTCGGTGCCGGAGACGGGGTAGCTACCCGCTGCCAGCGGGCCGCTCACCGTGCTCACCGCCCCGGAGCTGGAGACGCTCAGGTGGGCATTCGGCGTGGTGGTGACGTAGGTGACCGGGGAGCCGTTCTCGGTGGTGGGCTCCAGCTGGGCGGTGAAGGTCGAGGAGCCGGTGGTGGTGGTGCTGCCGGTCGTCGGCGCGGTCTGGGTGATGGTGACCCCGGTGACGGTGAGGGTGTAGCTCCAGGTTCCGGTGTCGCCGAGGGCGTCGGAGTCGGTGCCGGAGACGGGGTAGCTACCCGCTGCCAGCGGGCCGCTCACCGTGCTCACCGCCCCGGAGCTGGAGACGCTCAGGTGGGCATTCGGCGTGGTGGTGACGTAGGTGACCGGGGAGCCGTTCTCGGTGGTGGGCTCCAGCTGGGCGGTGAAGGTCGAGGAGCCGGTGGTGGTGGTGCTGCCGGTCGTCGGCGCGGTCTGGGTGATGGTGACCCCGGTGACGGTGAGGGTGTAGCTCCAGGTTCCGGTGTCGCCGAGGGCGTCGGAGTCGGTGCCGGAGACGGGGTAGCTACCCGCTGCCAGCGGGCCGCTCACCGTGCTCACCGCCCCGGAGCTGGAGACGCTCAGGTGGGCATTCGGCGTGGTGGTGACGTAGGTGACCGGGGAGCCGTTCTCGGTGGTGGGCTCCAGCTGGGCGGTGAAGGTCGAGGAGCCGGTGGTGGTGGTGCTGCCGGTCGTCGGCGCGGTCTGGGTGATGGTGACCCCGGTGACGGTGAGGGTGTAGCTCCAGGTTCCGGTGTCGCCGAGGGCGTCGGAGTCGGTGCCGGAGACGGGGTAGCTACCCGCTGCCAGCGGGCCGCTCACCGTGCTCACCGCCCCGGAGCTGGAGACGCTCAGGTGGGCATTCGGCGTGGTGGTGACGTAGGTGACCGGGGAGCCGTTCTCGGTGGTGGGCTCCAGCTGGGCGGTGAAGGTCGAGGAGCCGGTGGTGGTGGTGCTGCCGGTCGTCGGCGCGGTCTGGGTGATGGTGACCCCGGTGACGGTGAGGGTCGCCGGGGTTGTGATCGTCGATCCAGCGGAGTTGGTGAATACCGCGCGGTACTCATCGTTGCTATCGAAGATGGAGGCCGTGAACGAGTAGGTGGTCGAGGTCGCGTCGGCGGCGTTGGCCCAGGTGGCGCCACCGTTGGTGGAAACCTGCCACTGAACGGAGGGCGTCGGACTCCCCGATGCTGAAACGTGAAAGATGGCGGTATCTCCGGTCGTGACCGTCTGGCTGGCCGACTGTCCGGTGACGACGGGGGCAGAGGTGGTTGGAATGATCCTCGGCGGTGTGCCCGTGACTGACTTGACCGTCAACCTGGCCGTATGTGATATCGCGGTGCCCACCGAATTCGCAAAGACCGCCCGGTACTCGTAGCCGTTCTCCGAGCGCGACGCGGTGAAGGAGTACGTCCTCGCGGTCGCACCTTTGACCTTCTTCCACGATCCGGTTGAGCCACGTCGATCCTGCCATCTCACGGTCGGAGTTGGGGTGCCAGACGCGCGCGCGGTGAATCTCGCGACATGACCGGCGTAGACGGTCTCGCTTCGCGGTTGAGCAGCCACGGTTGGGTGCTCGCGGTGCAGCTTGGCTGAACCGATGTAGCGGTGAGGATCCTGGGCGGCGCGGATGGTCTGGAAACCGTTGGCCGAAACAGGCTTCAGGTCGTCAGCGAGAGGGGCGACGAAGGACGTCCCCTTCGTGGACGTCGCTCGAGAAGACGCCGTTGTCGCCGCAGATCCAGCTCCGTTACACAGGGACAAGGTGGTCCCCATCGCGAGCGTGCTGAGAGCGCAGATGCCGAGCAGGCGATGGCGTGGTCTCCTAGTGCCCGGACGGCGCCAGAGTGACATCAGGATTGGAGATCGGCTTCTGGAGGCGATTTCAGAACTCCCGGTGACAAACTTCTACGCAGCTCAAGAATGCAACTCCTCCATCATCACCTGAGGCCTGACCCAGCCAATCCTACGGACCTGGCGGATCCCTGATGACGTCACCAGGTTTCCTCTTTGGTGTTTCCTCTTTGGTCACTCGTCCTTCGAGATCTCGCGCGGCGATGGTGGTCCTGTGCGAGGCTTGAAGGTCACGGGCGTGCGCGTATCGGGTTGCACGGGCCGGCAGATGAGAGCGAAACGTCGTGACCCGGTGGCGGGTAGTTCAAGAGGCAGAACGCCTGACTTTGGATCAGGAGGTTGGAGGTTCGAGTCCTCCCCCGCCAGCTAGATGAGTGTGTTACCACGCCTGATGTGGAACGCAGTAACGGCTGATCCGTGACGCAGTAACGGCTGGCCATTGACACCCCGGCCCCGCCGGTCTCGGCTCTTGAGCACGAGAAGGTGGCCTGAGTGCTCATGGAGCTCAGCAATGTGGAGCAGCGCCCGCAGGCGGTGAAGGAGGTTCTCGACGGCGCGAGGGTCACTGACGTCGCCGGTTGCAACAAGGTGGCTCGTCAGACCGTTTCCGTTTCCGGGTTGGTTTGGAGACCCCGAGCGTGTCCTGCACGCTCGGTCCGGACGACGGAAGGAACTCCGGTGGCTCCCCGCCGGAATCGGTGAAGATCGAGCGGCCACGAACGCCCGCGCCTTGCACGGCGGCCGTGCCCGCCCCGGGGGCCCAGTTACGAATAAGCGACGCAGCGCTCCTTCATGACATCAATTTGAGCGCCGCTGAGGGGTCGCCACGCGCTGTTTGCCAGGCGCGGATTATCGGCTGTGCAGGTTATGCATCAGGTGTACTGCCGAGTGACGCCGTTGAGGTGAGATAGCTGTGAGCTGTCTGCGGGCTTGAGAGCGACGCCCGAGGTGCTCGACGGGACCGCGCGGCGGTGAGAGAGCGAAGGCGTTGGAGGTCGCTGAGCTGCAGGGGTGGAGGCGGGGAAGCCGATGGCCGGTGAGGGAGAGTGACGAAGGGCCGAGAACGGATGGGAGATATATACGAGACCTACCCTTCTGACGAGTTCCGGCGCCGGTTGCGACCCGGCGTGCCTAATACGTGCCCAATACTGATGCTCGCGGTGCCGACGTCAAGGGTGTGCGACAGCACAGACTTAGTGCGGTGTGATCACTCGTTTCGTGCGACCTCGGGTCCCGTGATCCGGTTGAGGAGCGGGAACGTCGAGGCGATGATCGCGAGTGAGGCCGCGAGTCCACCGAGGACGGTGGCCCAGTAGGCGCTCCCCGGGATCCGGAACGCGATGCCGACCTGGGAGTGGAGGTAGAGGGCGGCAGAAACCAGACCGATCACGATCGACACCACGGCCACGAGAAACAGCGGCATCGCACTCTCCAACGCGACCACGCGGTGTAGGAGCGCGGTCGAGACACCGGTGAGCCGAAGCAGGCTGAACGGGCGCTTACGCTCGCCCAAGCCAGCGGCGATATTCACGGCGAGGCTGCAGGCGGCGATGATCAGGCTCGCCACGATGATGACGTCGGTCATGTCCTGGATCATTGCGAGGACGCGCGCGGTCGACGGATCGAGCGCCTCGACGGCCACCGGCGTTCCTTGGAAAGGAAAGGCCCGCTCGAGTGCGGTCCGCGCTCGTTCGAGCGAGCTGGTCGACCCGTCCGTGCCGACGACCACGGCGTCGACGGGAAGACGCGCAACGTCGGCCAGCGACAGGTGCGCCGACGGCCAGACCGTCGACGACGCGTGCGAGTTGTGCCCAAGGAGGTTCGAAAGGAAGTAGCCGATGCTCGCCACTGTCTCCCCGGGCGCGCACTTGCCGATCGCGGGCGTCCTCGCCAGCTGGCCGCACGCGACGACCCCGAAGCTGTTCCTTTGCTGAACTTGGGATCGGCTCTGGTGGATCACCGTCACCACGCGCACCCCCGGCGTCCCGCGAAGCTCAGCAAGCACCTGGCCTGTGACGGAAGGAACTTGGGCGGAAGCGGGACAGTTCGTCGTCGAGTAGCTGCAGAACGTATCGGCGAGGGTCGCCCTCCCGGCGCTTCCTCCCGAGGTGCTGCGGGCCGCGGCGATCGAGCTGAGCGCCCCGATCACTGCGCTCGTGACGAAGAGGGCGATCACGAGCCCACTGATGAACCGGAAGGCCGCCTTGGGGTTGTCGAGCAGCCGGCGGCCAGCGATGAGCGTGGCGGGGCGACTGGCCCGCTTGGCCATGAGTCGAGCGCCCGCAGTCGTGAACCACGGCCCGGCGAGCACGAGCCCCACCACCAGGAGCACGAAGCCCACGAGTAGCTCGAGCAGCTGTGCGCCGACGGCGCCCGGCTTGCCGGCAGCATCGAAGTACGCGAGCACGGCAATGCCGGCGAGAAGCGGGATGATCCGCACGATCCGCGGTGGGCGGGACGAGATTCGGCGGTTCACGCCGAGCGGCGATATCTGGACCCTGCGAAGTGCGAGGCGCGCGGACACGACCGCGGCGACCGGGACGCCGACGACGGCGAGCACGATGTCGATCCAGTGCAGCGAGAGGTCGCCTTGCGTGAGCGGCGCTCCGGTGAACGGCACGTGGTAGAGCAGCGGTCGGAAGACGAAAAAGAGTGCAAAGCCGCCCGCGACGCCCGCGACCGCCGCGACCACTGATTCCACAGCGGAGACCACCGAAATCTGACGCGGCGTGGCGCCGACGAGCCGCATCGCAGCGAAGCGCTCCTCGCGCCGTGCGGCCGACAGCCGGCTCGCGGTCGCGATCAAGATCAGCACTGGCAGCAAGAGCGCGACGGCTTCGCCGGCCAGGATGAACTGCAGAACGGGTCTGCTCCCGATGGTGTTCTGGCAGGCGTAGCAGTTGGCCGGCGTGCGTTGGATGGCTCCAACCTCGACTGCACCCGGAGCCTGGGAGAGCTGGCGCACGGTGTGCCCGATAACGATGATCAGCGAGTTCGGGGACGGCAATGCCGCCGCGCCGATGGTCCCGATCTGGTGCCCTGGAAATCGGTCGCGCAGCTCGTTCGCCGGTTCGGACTTGAGAAGGGTCGTGAGGGCGGGCGAGGCGTAGTACTCACCCGGTCCCGGCAGGTGCGCAATCCCCGGCGGGACCGGAGCGTTTGACCCGGTCGCGGCAACGTCGATCCGGTCGATCGCCTGGCTGCCGAACTGGTCGGTGCTCGACAGCCACCAGAGCCGGTTGGCTGTCGAGGTTGGGCGAACAGTCTGCGCCGAGGTGTCAAGCCAGGCGCCGCGGTCGGTCTGGGCATGCAGTCCGTTGACGCCGGCGAGTGCGGATAGCAAGAGACCGACGCCGAGGGCGACCGCCGCCGCTGTGACGAGGACAGCGCAACGCCGCTTCGCGGCCGCTCCCGAGCGTTAGGCGGAGACCGAGGCGGATCACCGCAGAGCCTCTTCGGCCGAACTGACCTTGCCGTCGCGGACGATCACTTCGCGATCGGCGTAGGCGGCGACCCGTGGTTCGTGGGTGACGAGGATCACCGTCGTACCCTGCTCTCGCGCCGCGCACGTCAACAGGCCCATGACCAGCTCCCCGTTCAGCGAGTCAAGGGATCCGGTCGGTTCATCAGCGAAGAGCACGTCGGGATGGCCAACAAGACCACGCGCCAGAGCGACGCGCTGGGACTGGCCCCCCGACATCTCGCCGGTCCGGTGGCGCTCCATTCCCCTTAGGTCGAGGCGTTCAAGCCAGCTCCGCGCTTCACGGAGGGCCTCCGCACGGTGCGTGCCTCCGAGCAACAGCGGCAGCGCGACGTTCTCCTCGGCGGTCAGCTCCGGCACAAGCTGGCCGAACTGGAACACAAAGCCGAAGTGGTCGCGTCGCAGCTTGGAGCGCTCCGCCTCGCGCATCGAGTCGAGGCGCTGGCCGTCGAAGTAGACCTCACCCGACTGAGGGACGAGGATGCCTGCAAGGCAGTGGAGCAACGTCGACTTGCCCGAGCCGCTCGGGCCCATCACCGCGACGATCTCGTCACACAGCACCGAGAAGCTCGCACCGCGAAGCGCCGGCGTTTCGCCGAAGGAGAGCACGAGGTCGTGCGCTTCGATGATCACGCCCCCGACCTGGACGGCGGAGGAGCCCATCGCGCCGTTCATGACGACACCTCCTCGGCGAGCGCCGCGAGCCGCGCCGCGGTGAGGTCGATCCAGCGCAGGTCGGCTTCCAGGTGGAACAGACCATGGTCCGCGAGGAGCGCGTCGACGAGGTTGCCTTGTCGCTTGAGCTCGGTGAGCTCGCGCATGCGCCGGAGGTGCGCAGCCCGCTGCGTGTCGAGATAGGCCTCCGCCGGGAGTCCAAGCATGAGGGAGAGGACGACCTTCAAGAAGAGGTCGGTCTGCAGGTAGGGCTCGGGCGGAATCGGCTGGGCGAGCCACGCCTCGACCTCGCTCCTCCCAATTTTGGTGATCGTGTAGCGCTTGCGATCTGGCCCGGCTCCGGGCTCAGCGTCTCCGACGAGCGCCTTTCCGTCCCTCGCGAGACGAGCGAGCGTCGCGTACACCTGGCCGAAGGGAAGCGGCCTTCCCGGGCTTAAGTAGGTGTCGTAGTCGCGCTTTAAGTCGTAGCCGTGGCTCGGTTCGCGGTCGAGGAGCCCGAGGAGGGCCATGGGAACACTCATACCCGCGAGCATACACTAGGTGTATACCTACAACCAATAGGCTACCTCCATGGTCCGTGGCCGTCGCGCGCCGCCGAGGCGAGCTTCGCCTCTGGTAGGCGTCGGCCCCGGGGAGGGTGGGCGAAGCGTCATCGGCGAGGCAACGCTCGAATTGAACGAGCCCATGGCGACGGATCGGAAGTGCAAGGCGCTTCCCACGATCGCGTCGAGAAGATCAATGCGACTGACTCTGGCCACCGGGTGGGGAATGCTCCGCGACGACGGTGGCTGCGTTCAAAGCGGCGACCCCATGAACGCGGAGGGCTCAGAGTGTGAAGGGCATCGCCATGATGAGTTCCACATTGCGGTCCTTAGCCCGACCCGAACTGACCGAGTCGAGTCCCGCACCGGGAACGTTGGCGGCCAGTTCCCGGTGCAACGAAGCCAGCCGCTCCACGCCATCGGCCTTCTCGGGTTCGAGGGCGGCGTGGTGGTCCAGCATGGTGGATAAAAGCGAGAGCGTCCCGCCATCACCGACGACGAGCTCCACTAGCCGGGCCTGACAGGGCCAGTCGGCCATTGCCGCCGTGGAGACCTCCCAGATCCCGGCCGCGTTATAGGGGCTCGGGCAGAGGACCACCTCGTTGAGATGGCGGTGTCCGTTCAGCCAAAGGACCACGTTTCCGAAGCGGTGCAGGAGGGCACGCACTTCTTCAGCGGTCGCCCGAGGTTGGTCGTCCTCGGCCCCGGCGGGATCCTGGCGGGTGTTGGTGAGCGTGGCGAGACCATGGTGCGACGCCAATACCACCAGCCGGTCGGGGTTGGTGGTGGTCACCACCCTGCCGTCGGGCGATCGGTAGCGGGAGTGCACCTCGATGAGACGCTCCTCCAGCCAGCGCATTTGGCGCCGTCCGATGCTCCCGTGGTGATAGCCGTCGAGGTTGGTCGTGTCGAGCAGCACCACGCGGATGGTGTCGATGTCGTCGTGGACGGCATAGGCGGTCCCCTCGGCGAGGTTGGCTCGGGTAAAGCCATGACCCCCAGGCAGGCCGGAGGCGTCCAGATGGGCCGCGACGAACTCGGCCCTTCCGATGATCCGGCGGTTCGGGTCCGGGACCACCTGACGAGCCGTACCGGTGAGGAAGTGCTCGGGGTGCGAGATCAGTTCGGCCTCGCGGTCGAGCAGGTCCGGTCCGGGTGGCGGTCCAACCGCCTTGCGGCTCCCGACAACAGCTGCGCGGTACGCCGGGGTGGGGATCGCGGTTCCGAGAACCAGCCCGTCGTGGTTGCCGAAGCACGAGAGCCACGGGACTGCCACCCCCGCGGCATTGAACGGCGTCATCGCCGCCTCAAGAAGGCCGGGATGCTCGGGGAAACCCCAATTGGCCATGAAGCGGTCGGTGCCCCCGTCTGGGTGCCAGTACAAGGGGTTACCCCAGTTCCGCGCCTGCACCCCTTCGAAGGCCGGCCCTCCCGAGGCTGGCACCACGACGCCCCCGCTAAGTAACGCCATAAACAAGGCCAACTCGTTCGCCTGGGCGTTGTCGATGCTGTCACCGGTGCACAGCGCGAGCCCGAGGGGAGCACCGGTATCGGGGCTGTCGCCGAGGCGGCGCAGGGTCCGGAGCATCAGCTCGCCGGCGTGCACCGCCAGCGCTTCCTGGGCCCGCTGCGATGGAACGAACGCGTCGGACCGCGGTTGGCCGCGGAGCTCCTCGAAGAACTCGAAACGCCCGGGTGATTTCACGTCGGCGAGTTGGAAATCGGTGAAATGGACGAGACGCAACAGGCTGCGCGCCCCGGGGCCAAGAGCGCTGCGGGCCCCATGCTCACTCCACACGAGGCGAGGCTCGCCCGGGCCGTGGGTCAAGCGTCGGTAGGCACCCCGCTTTCCGGTGCGGCGCGCGTCACCGCCGGTGATGGTCCGGTCGAGGGTGGTCGGAGCACCCTCTCCGTCCTCCGCCCGGCGCTCGTCAGCCGAACGGTGCTCCGCCTCAGGCTCGGTCACGGCCGCTATCCACCTCGGTCATCGCGGTGACGTCGGCCCCGTGGTCGGGGGCTCGTACTGGGCCACCAGTTCACCCGTCACTCGCCGTCGATAGTGGGCCAGTTCCTTCTGGAGCGCGGAGGGGCTCCAGCCGAGCACCGAGGCCATTGCCGTGCCGATCGCTTCGGCGGCGGCCATGCCCCGGTCGTGGTACTCGAGGGCGACCCGGGTCCTGCGCTCGAGCACGTCTTCAAGATGCAAGGCGCCCTCGCGGGAGGCGGCGTGGCGGACCTCGGCCAGCAGGTAGTCGCCGGCCCCAGGAATTGCCGCGCCGAGGGCCGGATTGGCCGCGATGTCGTCCAGCAGTTCACCGGCCAACCCGCCGTACCGTCGAAGGAGGCGCTCCATCGCCTCCGAGGTGATCCCCGCTCGCTTGGCGAGTTCGGACCGGTCTGCCCACCTCTCGGCATAACCGCTCGCCCCGACCAAGGGCACCTGCGTGGTGCGACTGCGGGGAGCTCGCCGGCCGAGATCCGAAAGGGCGAGGTCGACAACGTCGGCCGCCATCACCCGGTAGGTGGTGAACTTGCCGCCGGCGACTACGGAAAGGCCGGGCATCGGCTGGGCCACGGCGTGTTTCCTGCTCAGTTGGGCCGTTGAGGAGGCCTTGTTGTGCAGCAGCGGACGCAGCCCGGCGAAAGAAGCGACCACGTCGCGGCGTGAGACCTCGACGGAGAGTTCGGCGTTGAGGTGGGCAAGCAAGTAGTCGATGTCGGCGGCGTTCGCCACGGGGTCGATATGGCCGAGGGTCCAGTCGGTGTCGGTCGTTCCGACGATCCAGTGCCGGTCCCAGGGGATCACCAACAGCACGCTCTTCTCGGTGCGCACGATCAGTCCGGTCTCGAGCGGCAGGCACTCTTTTCTCAGGACGAGGTGCACTCCTTTGGAGGCGTGCACCTCGAGCCCGCCGACAACCCCGGCCTCGGACTGCAGTTCTCCGGTCCACACGCCGCCGGCCACGATGACCCGGCGTGCCTTGACCTCGATGTCGTCGCCGGTCTCTTCATCGTGGACGACCACCCCGCGAACACCGTCGCGTTGACGGAGGAAACCCACCGCTCTGGCCCGGGAAGCGACCCTGGCACCGTAAGCGGCGGCGGTGCGAACTACCTCCACGGTGAAGCGGGCGTCGTCAACCTGGGCGTCGAAGTATCGGATGCCGCCGCACAGGTCCTGGGCGCGAAGACCCGGGGCAATCGTCAAGGCCTCGGCGCGACTCAGGTGGCGATGCCGGGGGATCGCCCTCGGGCGGCCCCCGGGGGCGGTGCCGGCCAGCAGGTCATAGAGGAGCAGCCCGGATCCGACATAGGCCCGCTCCCGGTAGCGATGGCGGAGGGGGAACAGGAACGACACCGGGTGGACGAGATGCGGGGCCAACGTTTCCAAGAGCAGGGTGCGCTCACGCAGCGCCTCCCGCACCAGTCCGAATTGCAGCTGCTCGAGGTAGCGGAGACCCCCGTGGATGAGCTTGCTCGAGCGGCTGGAGGTGCCCGCCGCCCAATCCCGCGCCTCGACCAAACCAACCGAAAGTCCTCGGCTGGCGGCGTCGAGGGCGGCTCCGGCTCCTGTGATCCCGCCGCCGATCACGACAAGGTCGAGATCGCCGCTCGCCATCGCGTCCAGGTCCTTCCGGCGTTTCGCCGGAGAGAGGCTTGGGGCGGGAACCGTCAGTCCTGGGCCGATCACTCGAGGCGATGGCGGTCGACGACGAAGAGGACGTCGCCGAGGAGCTCGACTTCGACCCGAGTCTCGGGCGGGAAGCTGTAGGCCTCACTCGCGGGCAGCGTCGAAGTCACCTCGATTCCGCCCGGAAGGGTGGCGACCACGCGGACAATCGCCCCCAGGAAAGAAGCGCGAGCAACCCGGGCGGGCCCGTCGGCCGCCGGGCGGAACCTGATGCTCTCTGGCCGGACCAAGACGTCGACCTCGCTCGCGGTGGGGAACGTGCCGACCGCGCTGGCCGGAATCTGGAGCTGCGAGCCGAGAACGGCAACGCTGCCCGGGGCGACGACCTTGCCGGGCAGGCGGCTGACGGAGCCCACGAACCCGGCGACGAAATTCGTCGCCGGGTTCGAATAGACCTCGGCCGGCGACCCTAATTGCTCGAGCTGGCCTGCCCGCATCACTCCGACTCGATCCGAGATCGATAACGCTTCTTCCTGGTCGTGCGTTACGAAAAGCGTGGTGATGCCCATGGAGAGCTGAATCCGCCGGATCTCGTCGCGCAGCTGGGCGCGCACCTTCGCGTCAAGCGCCGACAGCGGCTCGTCGAGCAGCAGCAAACGGGGTTCGACGCACAGCGCCCGTGCCAGCGCCACCCGCTGTTGCTGACCACCGGAAAGCTCGTGTGGATACCGTTCCGCCATCGTTGACAGCCCAACCAGCTCGAGCAGCTCCCCAGCGCGCCGGCGTCGTTCGGCGGCAGCTGTCCGGCGGACCTCGAGACCGAACGCCACGTTTTCCAACGCATTCATGTTGGGGAAGAGGCTGTAGGCCTGGAACACCATCCCGACATTGCGGCGGTGCGGGGGCGCATTAGTGATGTCATCCCCTCCGACGAGCACCCTTCCCTCGTCAAGCTGCTCCAAGCCAGCAAGTGCCCGCAGGGCTGTCGTTTTGCCGCAACCGGACGGGCCGAGCAATGCAACGAGCTCACCAGGTTCAATGGTGAGGGAGAAGCCGTTCAGCGCGTTGACTTTGCCGTAACTGCGACGGCAGTTGACTAGCTCGACGACAACGCCGCCGCGGCTCGGCACCTCCACTTCAGGCGGAGCGCTCGGGGGTTGCGTCGCGGTGGTCGTGGCTACCTCCTGGCGTGATCTCAAGTTGTCGCCTTTCCGAGAGGAGCGGAAGCAGCTAGCTCTACCTCATCGACCACGTCGACAAGCTCGACGCCGAAGCCGGTCTTCCGCCGTTCGCGCTTTCCCGCCCCGGCAAGTGCGAGCGCGACAAGCACGATCCAGGTGAACAACAACGCGGTGATCGACAGCGCGACCGCGACGTAGGGATTGTTGCCCTCGACGCTCACCAGCCAGACGGGAAAGGTCATGAAACCCATGATGCTCGCGATGGCATACTCGCCGAGCGACAACGCCACCGTCAGGAAGGCCGCCGCGAGGATCCCCGACCGCAGGTTGGGTAGAAGAACGCGGGAAAAGAGCTTCACCCATCCCGCCCCCATGGCACGGCCGGCGTCGACGAGCGTGTGAAGGTCGATGGACCGAACGCCGGCGTCGATCGCCCGATACGAGTACGGCATGGCGAGGATCACGTAGACAAGGGCCAAGATCACCGGTGTGCCGGTAATCCATGCAGGGAAGCTTCGGTACGCGCCGAGCACACCGAGCACGATCACCACCGCGGGCACACCGAGTGGCAGGAGGCTGGCGGCGTCGAGCACGGCGCGAAAGCGGGGAAAACGGAGGTTCACGAAGATCACCGTCGGAACCAAGAGCGCCAAGGTGATCAGCATCGCTCCCAGGGCAACCTCGGTCGAGGTGAGCAGGCTTGTTCCCAGACCCGGCTCGGCCGCCGCTTGGGAGTAGGCAGACAACGACAGGCGTCCCTTGTAGCCCGCCTCAAGGGTGAATTGAATCGAGGCGGCGATGGGAATGAGCACGTAGCAACCGAGCAGTCCCAACACCACCCAGCGGAAGGTGCGGCCCGTCGTCACCGCAACCACCGCGCGGTCTTGCGCTGAACGATCACGTACATGGTCCCGGCGATGGCGACGATGACGATCATGCCCAGACCGAGGGCGTCACCGAGGTTCGCTTGGTTCGAGACGACGTTGCCGGCGAGCAACGCCCCGATCTCGATCGGCACGAGAGGAATCGACCCCGTGGTCAGCACGTCTGCTGTTGCGTAGGCGGCGAAGGCGTCCATGAACAGAACCATGAGGGTGGCGATGAACGGCGGGGTGAGCACGGGAAGGCCGACCTTCTGCCAGTACAGGCGGGTGCTCGCTCCGAGCGTCGCTGCCGCCTCCCGCCACTCCCGGCGGAGCGCCTCGACGGGAGGCAGCATGAGGAGGATCACGAGGGGCAGAAGAAAATAGAGGTAGACGATCACGAGCCCGGTGAACGTGAACAGGGAGAACCCGTGTAGGTAGGGATTGAACCCCATTTCGGCGAGCACGTGCGTCACAATTCCTGCGTTCCCGATCGTGGCGATGAACGCAAACGCCAGGGGAACGCCGCCGGTATTCGCCAGCACCCCACAGCCGGTCGTGACAAGCCTCCTCACTATCGGGCTCGGGGAGCTGACGAGCGCCACCGTCCCGACAAGACCGAGAATCGCCGCCACCACCGCGGAGATCGCTGAAAGCTCCAGGCTGATCACGTAGGAGTGCAGCCACGGCTGCTTGGTCGAGAGAACGGTCGAAAGGGTGGAGAAGGAAAGCCCGCCGTTGTTATTGCGGAAAGCCTCGACCATCACTGCCGCGGCGGGCACGATGAGGAAGAAGGCCACATAGGCGAGGAAGGGCACGAAACCGATCGCCGCCAGATAGCGGCGAACGCGCGTCCCGGGGCCCGCGTTTTTTACGCGGGCCCCGGACGTGTCGCTCATTTCACTCGGTTCGGAAATTCGGGTTGATCAACCGACAGCCGACGCCCAATCGGAGACGATGAGCGCCTTTGCCGTGGTGGACTCACCAATGCTCGCGATGGCTGGCGGCTTGGGCAGCTTGGGAATGGCGGCCTCGGCGGCCTTGTTCACCGTGCCGTCCTTCTGCATCGTCGTGATCGTCGCGGGCACCGCCCCACCTTCGAGCCAGAGGTTCTGTCCCGTGGGGGAGAACATGTACTCGAGGAAGAGCCTCGCCGCCGCGGGGTCCGGCGCGTACTTGCTGATCGCCATCGCGTAGTACGAGGCGTACGGCGTCCCGCTCGGGATGACGATCTTCCAGTCGATGCCGGAGGCCTTGAGCTCCTGTTTCCAGGAGAGCTCGTTGTAGGTCCAGTCGATGGTCAGAAGCACCGTCTTGTCCGCCATCGGCGCGTCACCGTCACCGCCAGCTTCGACCGGG
This sequence comes from uncultured Acidimicrobiaceae bacterium, assembly GCA_963761425.1. Lineage (GTDB taxonomy): Bacteria > Actinomycetota > Acidimicrobiia > Acidimicrobiales > Bog-793 > Bog-793. The sequence goes on from CAVXGQ010000005.1 coordinate 65,173, forward strand.
TTGTAGTTGCCCACCGAATTCAGCTTCTGGAAGAAGCTGATACCGGGGCGAATGTTCTTTAGCGATCCTCCCTCGTTGAGCGCCGCCGCGTACACGGCCGAAAAGCCGGCGTTCGAAGACGTGGGGTTGTTGCTCAGCCCGACGGCACTCTTGAACTCGGGGTTCAACAGACTGTTCCACGAGGTCGGAGGGGTAGTGATGGCGCTCGCGTTGTAGCCGAACGAGATCACGCCGCTGTAGTCGTACTGCCAATACCCCGCTGAGCTCTTCCAGCTTGCCGGGATCTCGTTCCACTCTTGGGTCTCGTACCTGGAGAAGATCGGTCCCTTGAAGACGCCCGACTCGCCGTGCACGCCCTCGATGGCAAAGGAGGGGCCGACATCGACGACGTCTGGTTCATTGCTCTTGCCCTGGTTGTCGACGATCTCGCTGAGCTCCTCGGCGCTCGTCCCGCCTGGGTTGAAGTCGTTGACATGGAGGCCGTACTTCTGTCCGAAGTCCTTGATGATGTTGCCGTAATTAGCCCATGTGGTGGGGTCGGCGGTCAGGTTAAGTGTGCCCTCTTTCTTCGCTGCGGCGATGAGGGCGCTCATGCCGCCACACGAGTTGACCGTCAAAGCGGTGGCCCAGCAGGAGCTCGACGATGCCGCGCTCGCCGTGCCGGCTGCACCAGCCGTGATTCCGACCGACGCGAGCGTGGACGCAGCGACTCCTAGGATGGCAATCGTGCGCCACCGTCGTCCTGACCTTTTATGCATCAAGCCCTCCTTTGTGCGGGAATGAACTAGGCGTTTCGCCGATCACGGCGCGCGGGACGCTAACGAGGGTTCAGGACATCTCCGTGGCGAAATGGTGAACAGCGGGAATCAGGGCGGTAAAAGTTCGATACCGACGCGCATTGTCTGTCGTTAGGACATGATCACCAGGCATGGTCCCCAGCATCTGACCGTCCCAAGGCGCGCCGATTCCATGTCACCCGCCGGCGGCAGAGGGCCACTGTTGCGCCCGTAATGGGACCACCCCGAAGCATCCACCGGCGACGGCGTCGCTGAGGTCGGACTCGCCACTCCAACGAAGGCGGCCCAAAAGTTGGTGATGTCATTCCGGCAGGTTCATGCGTTCGAGTTCCGTAAGGTCCTGCGGCCATGGCTGCGGGGGGAGAGCTCGCGCTCGTCGACAAGACAGTGCGCGACGCCACGAGACCCTGGTCGAGAAGAAGCTCGCCGAGGCCGAGCGCAGGATCGGGCGCCTGGCACTGGAGAACGATCTCTTGGGAAAAGCGTCCCGGCGACTGACCTGAGCGCTCGCGCCGTCCTGGGCCGGAAGTTCTGGGCCGAGGTCGCCGGGCCGGTGGGGGTGATCGACAAGGTGCTGTCTGTCAGTCGCCAGAGCCCCTACGTGATGCCCAAGGTCCCGAGTACCGGCATCGGCGAGCGGGTGCCGCTCCGGCTTGTGACGCCGCCCTTACCCGCGCCGTGGGCCACGATGGAGTGCACCCTGGGCATCGTCGACCTGGATGTTGGGGTAAGTGCGATGGCCAGACGTCACCCGGTCGCCGGCCACCGGAAGGTGACCTCCCTGCCGCACCGGCCCGGCTTCGTGGTGAACAAGATGCGGGTGGCCCGGTTGCGGCGGGCCCGGGGGTTCACCCGGGACCAGAAGAAGCGTCATCCGAAGGTCGAGGGCCGCCTGCTCCGCACCTCCCGTCCGAACGAGCGGTGACGGACCGACATGACGAGCATCTAGTGCGGGGAGGACGGCTGGGCCCACCTGACCGCGCTAATCGACTGCTCCGACCGGTCGATCGTTGGCTGGAGGTTCACCAAACGTTGCCAGGCGACCGAAGTCTCCCCGGCCATGGAGACGGCCTGGTCGGTGGCCTTCCCGCCCGGGCCGACCCCGACGGGGAGATCTCCGTCACGCTCGGCCACGACGGCACGCAGTTCACCGAATCGCCACCGGTTGCGACGCACCTCGTGGCCGGGCCCTCAGGGCGCCACGCCGTCGTGCGCCGGGTCCTGGTGGAACATCGGCCAGGCCGGCCACGTCTCCGGGGTGACGGGGAGCCGGTAGGACACGACCCTGGCGGGGTACTTGAAGGCGGCGGGACCACCGCAGGCCTCGATCACGCTCCAGCCCGACCCGGCGCCGGCTCCCAGGACGTCGGTCACCGCGACGGCGTTGAAGACCCGGCAACCCGGGTCGATCGGTCCGTCGGTGAAGGAGGTCCCGAACAGGTAGGCCCCGGTGGCGCCGCTCACCGCGTAGAGGCCGGCGCCCGAGCCGATGAGCACGTCATTGACCGACGCCGTCCGCAGTGGAACGAGGACCGGTGAGGCGAAATCGGTTGGACCTTGCAGTTGGTCGGACCACAACTGCTCTCCGCCGCCGCTCCAGGCGGTCACCCGCGAGACGCCTGACGCTAGGCAGCTGGAATTGGTGAGGCCGGTGCACACCCAGGAGGTGTCGACCACGGCCGGATCTCCGGAGCTGTTGATGACCCCGATCGCCGGGGAGCCGAGCGAGGGCCCGGAGGTCCGCACCGGCCAACCGGGGACCGGGGCCCCGTTGTCGGCGTAGTAGGCGGAAAGCTCGTAGGTCGCCGATGGGAAGGGCTGGTAGTAGAAGCCGGTGCCGACCACCACGGCGGCCCGGCCGGAGGAGTTGATCACCCCGACCGCCGGGCTGGACCAGATGGTCTGGTTCTCGCAGTGCTGCCAGACGAGGGTCGCCCGGCCCCCCAGGTAGCGGTAGTCGCTGATCCAACCCCCCCGGCAGCCGTGCCAGCCGTGGGCGTCACCGCCGATGAAGATGGAGTCGCCCCGGGTCCCCGGGACCTGGTAGAGGGCGGGGGAGGACCAGATGGTGTCGGCGTTGTTGAGGGGGAAGCCGGGGAGGAGCCGCCCGGAGGGGGTGAGGGCGTAGAGGTAGTGGTCCCAGGACCCGAACACGATGTCCGGCTGGGAAGAGGCGGTGAGGGGCCCCACCGCCGGGGTGGAGATCACCCCCACCGCGGTCCCCGGGGCCGCCCCCACGTGGAAGAGGAACCGGACCTTCCCATTCAGCCGGAAGGCCTCCACCTCCCGGGCGGTGTTGTCGACCCAGGTGGAGGCGGCCCCCACGATGATGGAGGGAGGATGGCGGGGGCCGTCCAAAAAGGCGATGGTGGGGCTGCCTTCGATGGCCACCGCCGCCCCCGCCGGCGCGGTGAGCCGCAGGGGCCAGCCGGGGAGCTCGGCCCCGGTGGCCGCGTTGAGCACGTGGAGGACCCCGTTTTCGTCGCCCACCGCCACCAGGGTCTCGCCGTCCCAGTCGGCGACGGTGGGGGAGCTCTGGGCGACGGCCCCGGACAGGCAGGTCACCCAGGAGGCACCCGGCCAGGTGATGTTGTGCCCGGAAAGGACCGAGCAGGCGGCCCGGGGGGCCGGGGCGGCGGCGGCGGGAGAGACGATCGCCGTCATCAGGCCGGTGGTGGCGGCCGTCGCCAGCAGGGTGGCGGAGAGAAGTCTCGTGGCGCGGATCGAGGCGCCTGATCCAGGACGGTGAGTGGTTGATGCAATCTTGGCAGTTGGCCACTCTCCGTGTTGCCTGCTCCTCCGTCCTTGCTCGCCGAGATGCCTTGCCATGAGGCCATCATTTGTCCTGTACCGATTAGGTCATAGACACGTTTGGCACCAACTGGAATGACATAGTTGCACCAGCATCTAGTCAACGCGCGTGAAGGCAGCTAAACACGCAGAGTGATGTCCGACCAAGGTCGTTGTCGGCAAAGCGACCCCTTCGGCTGGTTGTGAGGCGCCTAGCGACGGATAGCTCAATAGGGGCCTGCGATCGGTCGCGGTCCCGGGGTCCTGTGGCCCTCCTTTGTGATCGGAACGTCGGCTCGTCATCGCCAGCCCGGTCGTCCGGTTTCGTCGCCGGCCGGAGCGGGATGACGTTGGTTGCCAAACCGGCTTCGCGTGAGCCGTCCGCATCGCCAAGTGCGGCGGTGATTCGGAACGCGAGCTTTCCGACTCGAGCCGTGACCTCGAGGGCGGAGCGCGTAAAGCCCAAAGCGTCACCTATCTGGTTGTCCTTGAGGGCTTTGGGACTCACTCGCCGTGTCGAGGAAAAGAATGGAGACGTTCGGCGATTGCTCCCCAGTCCAGGGCGTGGTCGAAGATCCTCTCGGATCCTCGTCCAGTAACCGGTCACTGCCGAAGCGAGGCCGAGCGGAACAGACGGGTCGAGACTCGCCGGCTCGGTGGTTCCCGTCCGGACCTCCGGGGCGCACGATGCCGTCGCTGGGCTTCGCAGCTGAGGGCCGGGGCGTCGAAGTAGAGTCGCTCCTCGTTTCGGTTAACACTCTCGGCGAGGAGCTCCCCATGAAGAAGCATTGTTCCGCCTGGTCTGGTGCACTGATGGCTGTCCTGGTGCTCGCCTTGCTGGTCGCCAGCGGGGGCGGCAGTGCGGCGGCCTCCTCTTCAAAGAAGCCGAAGTCGACCGCCAAGGTCGCCCTCACCGTCCCGGTCCAGGGCAGCGGGGGGTTCAACTACACCCAGGGGAGCTACCTGGAAGGGTTCGAGTTCACCGCCAAGAGCCCTATCTCGATCACCAAGCTCGGCGCCTACGACTCCAACCTCTCCGACCTGGCGAACGGGACCGAGACCTTCGCCACCGTCCCGGTCGCGGTGTACGACCTGACCTCCCACAAGCAGGTGGCCGAGGCCGCGGTGAGCGCCTCCGACCCGGCAACCGGTGTCTACCGCTACGCCACCCTCCCCCGTCCGGTCAAGCTGGTCACCACCCACCGGTATGCGGTGGTCTGGGTCTCGCTCTCCAACTACTACGTGGCGAGCCCCACGTTGGTGGCCGCGGACGTGAACCCCACCCTCCACTACCTGGCCATGGTGGGCTACGGGCCGGGCGGTCTCACCACAACCAGCACCATGGTGAGGCCCAACTGGTTCTTCACCAAGAGTGCTCACGGTCTGGCGGCGATCAATTACGATCTCGGCCCGAACTTCATTTTCAAGACCTCCGGCTGATTCGCGTTCCGCGGCACGGCTCGTCGGGGATGGCCCCGGGCGCGGAGGACGGTCTCCAGTCGGGCGGTGATCGCTGACGGGGAACCCGGACACCCGGAGACGGCCCGAGTGGAGCGGTCGCAGCGACTCTGGAAGCTCCGCGACCGGATCGAGGAGGGCCGATTCTGCTCTGGGTTCGTTCCTTGAGGAGTGGCCCCGGTTCAATGTCCGGGTTCGCCCTTCGCCCCAACCCGCGGTTCGGAGCTCTCGCCGCGGTCGTCGTCGGGTGCTCTTCCACGGCGGCTTCGTCCGGTCGCGCGCTCGCGTCCTTGTGCTTTCGTTCTTAGGCAAGTTGTCGAGGCTGCGAAACCTCCGGCCGTCCTCCTGCATGCCGGCAGATCGGGTCATGGTCGAATAGCGTGCCGATGGAAACTCCTGGTCGTGCACGCACAACACAAGGAGGATCGAATCGCACGCCGACTGCTCATTCTCTTGTTGGTGCCGCTAGGACTCCTGTTGGTGGCGCCCGACGGTTTCGCGGTGAGCGGTCATCGTGAGTCCGCGAACCAGTTGGTGAAAGCGGCGACCAAGGCGCTCGCTTCGGCGAAATCGGTCCGGCTCTCCGGCTCGATCAACATATCGGGAGCGCCCGAGAGCCTGGATCTCGTGATGTACGCCAACAAGGACCTCGATGGCAGCTTCACCCTCCAGGGCTACACCGTGCAGGTCATTGTGGTGGGTGGGACCGACTACTACCGGGCTTCGGCGGCGTGGTGGCAGAAGGCTGGAGGTCTTCCAAGCAAGGCGGCCAAGAGCATCGGCGGTCATTGGATGAAGACCCCGGCTTCCAGCTCAGCCGGCATCGGTAACAGCTTGGAGATCGCTCCTCTTGCCTCCGGCCTGGGGTCGACCCGCGGCCTCTCAATCGTCGGCCACAAGAAGGTTGGCGGGCGCGCCGCGGTGGGCGTCAAGTTGTCCAATGGAGGCGTGCTTTGGATCGCCGCCTCGGGCAAGCCCTACCCGATCTCCGAGGTGAAACCCTCCGGCAACGTTGGCACTCTGTCGTTTCGCGGTTGGAACAGTTTTCCGCTGCCGAAAGCACCCAAGGGAGCCAAGTCGTTGTCATCACTCGGTTCCTGATCGGATACGGCTCCTCCGGGGAGGGTGCCGCCACGCAGGCTTCCCCTGTGGAGTGCGCCCTCCGGATCATGACGCCGAGACCGTTCCCCCAACCCGATTGGTTGGCTCGGTCGGAGTTCCGTGAGCATCGCTCGATCTCCCGGCGACTCTACGGCGCAGGCCCTGGTGCGAGACCAGATCGGGCGGCGGGCGCTGCCAGGCAGGGAACCGCACTTGCTCGGTGTCGAACCTTCCGGGGGTCCTTGTGAAGTCCGATTCCAGCGATCGGTTCGCTGCTCGGGCGGGTCTTCCGTGCGACGTGTCGCGCGTGGGTGGCAATCCCGCCCCCCAAGGGACCGTCGTCGTGGAATGACCTGGAACTGCTGATCGAGAACGACTTCGGGTCGCGGTGCGAGACTGATCTCCGGTCGACGGGGCCGAGACGAGGAGTTCAGATTCATGGCGACGGTGTTGGTGACTCGGCGCTTGCCTGACGGTGCACTCGTTCCGCTCGCGGCTCATCAAGTCAGGATGCGATCCGACGATTCTCCCTACAGCCATTCGGAACTGGTCCGGGCCGTCGGCGACGTCGACGGCATCGTGTGCGTTCTCACCGATCGAGTGGATGCCGAGGTACTCGGTGCGGCCCCGCGCCTGCGGGTGGTCGGCAACATCGCGGTCGGTCTCGACAACGTCGACACGGATGCCGCGCGTGCCGCCGGCGTACAGGTGATCAACACGCCGGGCATTCTCGACGAAACCACGGCGGACCTGGCCTTTGCCTTGATCCTCGCGGCGAGTCGTGGCTTTTCGGACGCCGAGCGTGACCTTCGCGCCGGTCGCTGGCGGGGCTGGAGCCTGCTCGACCACCTCGGCCGGGACGTCAATGGAGCGACGCTCGGACTGGTCGGCTACGGGCGGATCGCCCACGCGGTCGCCCGTCGGGCCGCCGGGTTCGACATGACGGTCCTGCACTGGTCGCACCGGGACACCGGTGAGCCCGGATTCGTGGAGAACCTCGATGACCTGCTGGTGCAAAGCGACATCGTGAGTCTTCACGTCCCCCTGGACGAGTCAACCCGCCACCTGATCGGGGCCCGCGAGCTGGCCTTGCTCGGTCCGAACTCCGTCATCGTGAACACCGCCCGGGGTGCCGTCGTCGACGAGGAGGCGCTCGCCGACGCCCTCGAGCGTGGGCAGATCTTCGCGGCGGGGATCGACGTGTATTCCGACGAGCCGCGCGTGACGCCGGCTCTTCTGCACGCACCGCGCACGGTGCTCCTGCCGCACATCGGCAGCGCATCGCTCGCCACCCGCCGTCGCATGGCCCTCCTGGTGACGAATGGCGTGGCCGCCGTGCTCGCTGGTGCCTAGCCGAGATGCGCGTCCTGGTGGCGCCCGACAAGCTACGCGGCACGCTGAGCGCTGGCGCCGCGGCCCGGGCCCTTTCCGAAGGTCTCACCGCGGCCGGCGCCCAGACGGCCAGCCTGCCTCTTTCAGACGGAGGCGAAGGTTTCCTGGAGGCGCTGGGCGGTGCGAACCGGACCGCCGAGGTTCGGAACGCCTTCGGTGCGGTGGTGGAAGCTCCGTGGCAGTTGCGCGCCGGGCGGGCGGTCCTCGAGTCGGCGATCGTCATCGGGTACCTGCCGGGGATTGACCCCGATCCCTCGCAAGCTGAAACCGCGACAAGCTACGGCCTCGGCGAGCTGATCGCCGTGGCGCTGCGCGACGGTGCCCGGCAGATCAGTGTCGGGCTGGGCGGCTCGGCGACGACCGATGGTGGGGTCGGTGCCCTGGAAGCACTGGCCGGGTTCGTCCCCTTCGGCGCTCGCGGCGAGATCGTGCTCGCCACCGACGTGACCACGGGCTACTTGGACGCGGCCCGCGTCTTCGGGCCGCAAAAGGGCGCCGATCCGGCCGCGGTCGCCCGGTTGGAACGACGCCTTACCGTCCAGGCGGAGCTGCTGCGGAAACGGTTCGCACGCGATGTCCGCCTGGTCCCCGGGGCCGGGGCGGCCGGTGGTCTCGCCGGTGGGCTGTGGGCAGCCGGGGCGCGCATCGTGCCGGGATTCGAATTCGTGGCCGAACACGTCGGCCTCGCCTCCCAGGTCGCGGCGGCGGATCTGGTCGTGACGGCTGAGGGCCGTCTCGACCGCACCTCGTTCCAGGGCAAGGTGGTCGGCGGGGTGCTGGCGGAGGCGGCGCGCGCCGACGTGCCGGCGGTGGTGGTGGCCGGAACGGCCGACCCCTCGGCGGCTCGAGCTGCCCCGGCACGGGTCATCGACTTGTCGGAGGAGTTCGGCGAGGAGCGGGCGACCCGGGCGACCGCCGACTGTCTGCATCGGGTCGCCCGGCTCATCCTCGAGACCGGCTGGTGAAGGGTCGAGTGACGAGAGTCGACCCCTATGCAGGGCGCAAGACGCTTCGGCTCCGCCAGGGCCGCGGTCCCGTGCGCGGTGGCCCGAGGAGATACCGGCCGATTCCGGATCGTCGAGCCGGTTAGGACCCGGCAGCCGGCGGTCCGAGGTCTGATCGATACAGGTGGCAGGCCACCTCCACCCGCCCGGCTCCGTCGCCGAACGGACGCAGGGAGGGATCGAAGCTGTCATTGAAACGGATCGCGACGCCCCCCGGGCGCGGCTCGGTCGAGGCGATGCCCCGCCAGAACGGATCGTCGGGGCTCGCGGCGCGGTGCTCTTCCAGCAGGGCGGCGACATCGGCCGCACTGTGGCCGGAGGCGCAGGGCAGCAAGGCGACCGGTGACGGCGCGTCAAGCCCGTCGAGGTTGCCGACGATGGCCCGCTCGCGCTGGAACTCGTCCGGGCCGAGCTTCGCCCAACGTTCTTCGAGCAAGGTACGTAGGTCGCGGCTCTCCCACCCGCAGGGTTCGAACGCCCGGGGGCAGCGAGGATGGAAGGAGCAGCCGAGCGGCGGCACGGCGGCATCCGGCACCTCGCCGCGGGGGAGGTCGCGCGGCACGTGGTGGTGAGGGTCCGGTTCGGGGATCGCCTCGAGCAGAGCCTTGGTGTACGGGTGCCGGGGATGAGCGTAGACGTCGGTTGCCGCACCGATCTCGACGATCCGCCCGAGGTACATGATCGCGATGCGATCGCAGAAGTAGTGGGCGGTGGCGAGGTCGTGGGTCACGTAGAGATAGGTCAGCCCGAGGTCGCTCTTCAGTGTGTCCATGAGCTGGAGGACCTTGGCCCGCACGCTCATGTCGAGCATGGAGACCGGTTCGTCGGCGATGACGAGCTCGGGACCGAGGATGATCGCCCGGGCCAGCACGGCGCGTTGCTTCTGGCCGCCGGAGAGGTCGCTCGGGTACTTGCGAAGGAAGCGGTCGACGGGCACGAGGCCGACGCGTTCCAGCGTCTCGCTGACGAGCCGTTGCACCTGCCGGTCGTCGCGGGCGAGGCCGTGGATGCGCAGGGGGTGGCCGACCGCTTCGAGGATGGTCATCGCTGGGTTGAGCGATGCATGCGGATCCTGGAAGATGAGCTGCATCCGCTTTCGCAGTGGTCGGAAGCGTCGCTCCGAGAGTCCGGAGATCGTCACCCCGTCCAGCGCGATCGACCCCGAGGTGATGTTCACCAGGGAGAGCACCCCCCGCGACAAGGTCGTCTTGCCGCTTCCCGACTCGCCGACCAGCCCGAGCACCTCGCCGCGGTGCAGCTGGAAGCTCACCCCGTCGACGGCTTTGACCGATCCGGTGTCGTGGCCGAGCATCCGCTGGAGAAAGTTGCCGCGCAGCCCGAAGTGGATCTTCAGATCGCGCACATCCAGCAGGACCGGGGCGTTCGAGAGATCAGGCTTCGTCGGCAATGCCGATCTCCTCCCGCTCGAGCGGGACGCGGGCCTCTGGTGTCAGCTGGTCGAACGGACCGTGGAGCCAACACTCCGCCAGGTGTCCCGGGCGCACCTCGGTGCCGATCGGCACCTCGTCCCGGCAGATCCGCATCGCCGCCGGGCACCGGGGGTGGAAGCGGCATCCCGGCGGTGGGTCGACGAGGTCAGGCGGCGCACCGGGAATGAAGTGGAGCTCGCGTGTCGACAGAGAGATCGTCGAACGCATGAGCTCCTGGGTGTAGGGGTGCTCCGGACGGCCGAAGATGTCGTCCACGGTGCCCTGCTCGACGATGCGCCCCGCGTACATCACCGCGACGCGGTCGCAGGACTCCGCGACGATGCCGAGGTTGTGCGTGATGAGCAGCAGCGAGGTGTCGAAGTTGTTCTTCAGGTCGGCGATGATGGAGAGGATCTGCGCCTCGACGAGCACGTCGAGGGCCGTCGTCGGCTCGTCGGCGATGACGAATCTCGGGCGGAAGACGAGAGCCAGCGCGATCATGATCCGCTGCCGCATGCCGCCCGAGAACTCGTAGGGGTAGTTGCGGAACCGCGTCGGCGGGATGCCGACCCCCCCGAGGGCTTCCAGAGAACGCCGTCGCACCTCGGCGTCGGAGATGTCCGGTTCGTGGGTTCGCAGTGCTTCGGCGAAGTGCTCGGAGATCCGCATGAGCGGGTCGAGGCGGGTCATCGGTTCCTGGAAGACGAGTCCGATCTCCGGCCCACGGATTCTCCGCATCTCGGCCTGGCTGGCCTTGACCAGGTTGCGCCCCCCGAAGTCGACGACGCCGTCCCGGGTCGCTCCCGCCGGCAGCAGGCCGAGGATCCCCCGTCCGAGGGTCGACTTTCCGCAACCGGATTCGCCGACCAGCCCGAGGGTTTCGCGCTCGCGGATCTCGAAGCTCACGCCGTCGACGGCGTGCACCGGACCTCGGTCGGTCCCGTACCAGACGCGCAGGTCGCGCACCCGGATGACCGGGTTGGCGATGGCGACCGCGGTGGTGGTCGCCTGGCGCTGCCCGCCGGGCAGGGCGTAGGAGCGGTGGTTCGGCCGGCGCAGAAGGGGGTTGTAGCTGTCGTTCAGCCCCTCACCGACGAGCGTCAGCCCCGTGACGAGCAGGATGATGGCGATTCCCGGGAAGAGCCCGGTCCACCAGAAGCCGGCCTGGGCATCCGAGATGCCCCGCGAGATGTCGTATCCCCATTCGGCGGCGACCGAGGGGTCCATGCCGATGCCGAGGAACGACAGTCCGGCGAGCGTGAGGATTGCGTCGGCGGCGTTGAGCGAGGCGACGACCGGGACTGACTGGATGACGTTCGCGAAGACGTAGCGACGGATGACCGTGCGTGGTTTGGCACCGAGGGCGCGGCCCGCCTCCACGTAGGACTCCTCGCGCACCGACAGCACGCTGTTGCGGACGACACGGAAGTACTGCGGGATGTAGACGACGGTGATCGCGATCGCCGCGGTGAACACACCGCCGCCGACCGAGTTCTGCAGAAGAAAGGCGATGACGATAGCGAGCAGCAGGTAGGGGAAGGCGAAGATGGAGTCGTTGAATAGAACCAAAGCCCGGTCGAGCCAGCCACCGAAGTAGCCGGAGATCAACCCCAGCGGGACGCCGATGACGACGGAGAGCGCCAGGGCGAGCACGACGACCTCGATCGAGGTGCGCGCCCCGTAGATGACTCGGGAAAGGACGTCCTCGGAGACGACCGTGGTGCCCATCCAGTGCGCCGCCGAGGGCGCGCCCTGCTGGGGGAATCGCACCCCGTGCGCCATGTACTGGTTGAACCCGTAGGGCGCGATTTGCGGCGCGAAGACGGCGAGCACGATGAAGAACAAGGTGATGGCGGCGCCGGTCCAGAAGATCCAGCGCGGCAGACCGCGGGCCGCGAGCAGCGGAGCGATCGCGTGGTGGATCCCGCGCATCCGCGGCGTTCCTTCGTTCAGCGGTTCATCCAGCACGCCTCTTGTCGCCACCGTGACCTGCGCCGTGGTCGCCATTAGTAGCGCACCCGCGGGTCGATCCAGGCGTTCAACAGGTCGATGACGAGACTGATCGCGACGACCGCCAGCGCGAACACCGTGATGATCCCCTGGACCGCGATGTAGTCACGGGCTTCGAGATAGTAGATGAGCTGGTTGCCAATTCCCGGCCAGTTGAAGGTTTCTTCGGTGAGGACCGCGCCGGACAGTAGCAGCGCGGCCTGAAGCCCCGTCACCGTGATGATCGGAACGAGGGCGTTGCGGAAGGCATGGCGGACCACGACGGCGCGCTCTTTCAGCCCCCGGGCGCGGGCAGCCTCCACGTAGTCACCCTTCATCGTCTGGATGACGTTCACGCGCACCAGTCGGAGCACCACCCCCGAGATCACCAGTCCGAGCGTCATCGCCGGAAGGACGAGGTGGGCGAGAAGGTCCGGCAGGTCCCCCCACTGCCCGTCGATCATGGCGTCGATGATGGGGATGTTGGTGTGCGGGATGAGGGTGGCCTGGATGATGACGCTCGATTCGCTGGAGGTCGGCAGCCAGTTGAGGATGTGCCCGAACAGCAGCTGGGCGAGCAGTCCGAGGAAGAAGACCGGCGCCGCGTAGATGACGATGCCGAAGATCCGCGCCGAGGCGTCCACCCAGGTGTCGCGCATCCGTCCGGCGAGCATGCCGAGCGGGATGCCGACGACGATCGCGACGAACATCGCCGCCACGGTGAGCTCGAGGGTGGCGGCGCCGTTCTGGGCGATGATCTGAGTGACCGGTCGGTGGTCGGTGAGCGACGTGCCGAGGTTGCCAGTGAACACCTGCCTCAGGTACTCGCCGTACTGGACGAGGAGGGGCTTGTCGTAGCCGGCGGCACGCTCTCGGGCCGCGAGCTGGACCGGCGTGAGGTGTCCGCCGAGCGCCGCCAGGATGGGGTTTCCCGGCGCCACCCGCATCAACATGAACACGAGCGTCAGCAGGATCAGCACCATCGGCAGCACGAGCAGGAGCCGCGTGATGAGGTACCGGCGCAGTGAACCCGTCGACGAGGCCAAGTTGAGGGTTCCTTTCGAGGTCCGGGCCCCCAAGGAGGCCGGGAGTCGGGCCCGGCCTCCTTGGGGTCATCCGGCTAGGACTTACCGACCAGCCAGAAGCGGAACGTGTAGGAGGCGTCGAGCGTCGACTTGACGCCGGTCACGTTGTCGCGCACCCCCGCGACCTGGCCTCCCTGCCAGATCGGGATGAGCGGCGCGTCCTCGGCCGTCAGCATCTGGAGCTTGGCGAACGCCGTGTTCCGGACGGACTGGACCGTGGAGGCTTCTTCTTGGGCGATGTAGGTGTTCACCATCTTGTTGCAGTAGTGGTTGACCATCCACTCGGCGTCGCACAGGTAGAACGGACCCGTGTAGTCGTCGGCGTCTGGGTAGTCCGGGAACCATCCGAACAGCGAGACCCCGTACTGGTTGGTCGTCCCGGCCTGTACGTACGTCGACCAGGCGGCGGTGTTCAGCGACACGTTGAGCAGACCCCCGGTGTCAAGCTCGCGCTGCAGCTCGGTCGCGAGGTCCTCGTCGCCGTAGTGGTCGGTGTTGTACCACAGGGTGAACGCCACCGGGGTCTTCACACTGGCCGCCTTGAGGACGGCCTTGGCCTTCGCAAGGTTTGGAGACGTGCCGTACACGTCGGCGAACGAATTGATGTGGCCCGCGAGCGCGTCGGCGATGATCGAGTAGAGCGGCTTGACCGTTCCCCTGTAGACGTCCTTCGCGATGTCCTGGCGGTTGATGAGGTAGGCGACCGCCTGACGGATGGCATGCTTCTGCGCCGCGGTCGAGCCGGGCTGGACCTTCAGGTTGAAGACGATGTAGCGGATCTCGATTCCCTCGCCCTGCAGGACCATGACGCCCTTGGTCTTTTCGAGGGCGAGGATCTGGGTCGGGCTCAGCTCGCGGTAGGCGATGTCGACCGCACCTGACTCGATGTCCGAAACGAGCGTCGTGGCGTTCTCCTCGTAGCGCACGATGAACTCGCTGTTGTGCAGGACGTCATTCCCGCCGTAGTGAGGATTCGGCTTGAGCACCGCGAGCTGATCCGGCGTGTACGAGGCAAGGTAATAGGGGCCGGATCCGATGATCTTCCCGACAGCCGATGGTTGCACTGACGTGAATGAGTAGACCTTTTTGTCGACGATGGCGCCCGCTCCGGTCGTGAGCACGTCTGGCCAGGCCGCGTCGGCGCTCTTGAGCTTGAACGTGACCGTGTTCCCCGAATAGCTCACGCTCTTCATCGGCGCGATAAGGCTGATGGGACCGGTGGAGGTGGCCATCTTGTTGATGCGGTTGAACGAGTACGCCACGTCGGCAGCGGTCACCGGATCGCCGTTCGAGAAGAACTGGTTCGGCTTGACCGTGCAGACGTAGGTGGTTGCTCCCGTTCCCTTCCACGCGCAGGTACCCGCGTCGGAGACGATCGTGGTGGTGCTGGGTATGTACTTGAGCAGCGTCTGGTAGACGTTGTAGATGATCGTCCAAGACGGCAGGTCGTAGGAGTCGGCTGGGTCCAGGGACGTGATGCGGTCGGTTGTCCCCAAGGTCACCGTGACGTTGGGAGGAGCGTGGTGCGTGGCAGGCCGCGCCACGGCGCCACTGGTGCCCGCCCAGGCCGTGACCGGAACGATCAGCGCAACTCCCACGGCAACGCCTGCCAAGCGGCCAAGGGTCGATCGGGTCAGTCGTCTGTCTCGTTGCATCTTTCCCCCTTCACTTGAGATATAGCCCGCCCCGACGACAATCGAGGCTTGTTGGCTTACAGGAGATCCCTAGGGCTGACCTGCAGGAACGCAACGCGTGCATGTTCGCACACGTTGGCAGATCAAGCCAGATGGCAGGTTCAGTGGCGGTGCGGCCGTGGCGACCGTTCCCGTCGCAGGGTGCGAGAAGCGACGGGCCTTGCATGGCAGTTCACGACCGGCGACACCTGTCGGACAGGGGTAGTCGGCAGTCTTGCGTGGTGCCGGGTCGTCATTGTCGGGGGCTCTTCGGCGGGACTTGGTTGGCCCGACACATCCTGGGGGGATCCGGTGCAATCCGGTCTTCGTCGGCCGTGGTCCCAGTCGAGTCGTCACTGGGATGGAGCTGCGGGTCAGGGGCCGGCCGCAACGAGGGTGAGGGTGACGTTGACTGCATCGGCGTCGCCAGCTCGTGGCTCTGCGCCCGGGAAGAGGGGCGTAGCAGCGCCAGCTTGTCTTCCGGGCGGCCAGGCGGGGAGGGTGCATCGGTCGCCCGGACCGGTTCTACGACCCGGGCCGCCGTCTCGTTCAGCCACCGACTGCCTGGTCGACGATCGGAGATCCTTTGGGCCGGACGACCCGGGGGATTGACGACTTCTCATGGCGCCGAGCACCGCGGCCGCGGCCGCACCTCAAACCGGTGTCGCCGCGGATCTCGTTCACGGCGCGGGATGGCGCCCTTGAGGAATTGAACGAATTGGAGACCGGATCAGCCGACGTGTCCAGCAGCAGCCTTCGAGGCTTCCTTTGACTTCTTGGCGGCGCGCTTTTCTTTCACGCTCCGCCCCGGTTTCTTGTTGCTCGTCTTCTTCGGTGACTTGTCCGCCATGGCGGGGTCCTTTCCCATCGGCCGGTTGATCCCGATTGTCGCGTAACGCGCCTCGTCGTGCTCCCCGTGTCTCCCACTCATGATATGGCCGCGACGTAGTTGAATCGGCGGAAAGCACGCTGCCACCTGACTTGCCCCGTCACAGGTGGTGAGCGAGGATCGTCGTGTTCGGACCGCCAGAAGTTGCCGATCGGCTAGGCGCGTCCTCGCGCCTGCCGTCGCGGTGGTCGGTCTGATCCTGGCAGCCGAGCTCGGGCCGATGGCGGCGGGCGTGGCGTCTTCTCGGACCGCACCCACGCACGGTAAGCAGCCGGCGGCATGTTCGGTCGCGGCCAAGCTCGAAACCTGGAGTCTCGCCCGCCTCGCGGCCCAGACGTTGGCCGCGGCGGCAGACGAGCAAGACGTCGCCGGGGTTTCCCATGAGGTATCCATCGGCATCGGCGGCCTCGTCCTTTTCGGGTCGGCGGCACCGCCCGATCTCGGTAGGGAGCTTGCCGCCCTCGAGGTCCATGCCCCGGGAGGGGTAAAGCCGCTCGTCATGGCCGACGAGGAAGGAGGCGCGGTACAGCGGATGGCGAACCTGGTCGGGTCGATGCCTTCGGCGCGGGTGATGGGCGCCACCATGACGCCAGCGCAGATCGAGGCGCTCGCGACACAGGTCGGTCGAGGCATGCTCGCCGCCGGGGTGACGATGGATCTTGCGCCCGTTCTTGACGTGGACGGCGGCGCCGGACCGAATGCGCGGGATCCCGACGGGACTCGCTCGTTCAGCGCGGAAGTCGGCGTCGCCGCCCAAGACGGTCTCGCCTTCGCCGCCGGCCTCGAGCGGGCGGGGGTGATCGCGGTGGTGAAACACTTCCCTGGTCTCGGGGGCGTGAGTGAAAACACCGACATTGGTCCCGCCACCACCGTTGCCTGGAGCCGCCTCCAGCAGACCGGGTTGGTGCCATTCGTGGACGCGGTCGATGCCGGGATCCAAGCCGTGATGGTCGCCAATGCGTCCGTCCCCGGTCTCACCGCCCAGCCGGCGAGCCTGTCCGCGGTCGTCGAAACCTGGTTGCTGCGGGACCACCTCCATTTCAAAGGGCTGATCCTCACCGATTCGCTGATCGCCGGGGCGATCAAGGCGACCGGGTTGACCCTGTCCCAGGCGGCGGTCGAGGCGCTGCGCGCCGGAGCCGATCTGCTCCTGTATCAGGCCTCCGGCGGGAGCATCGACGAAACGACCAACGAGATCGTGCACGCGATCGTGGAAGCGGTTGGGAACGGAGTGTTGTCGAGGTCGCAGCTCATCGGGGCGGTCAGTTACATGCTGGCGGCCAAAGGAGTCAACCTGTGCGCACGCCGCGGAACGTGACGTCGACCTGACGCTCCATCTCGCCGGCGCGGGAGCGCGAACCGGCGGTCATGCTCCGAGTCGAGTGCCTTGCCGCACGGGGAACGGGGCGCATGGCCCGAAGATCCCTTTAGCGTTCAGTAGACCCGCGCGTAGACTAGGATCCCCAGCACGACGATGACGAGGCCGACGATCGGCACGATGATCGCGCGCGAAACGCGCAAGGCAACCCGTATGCCGCCGACGACAACCAGCAGAGCGCCGACGACGATGCCGACGATTCCCGCCACGTGGTGCTTGCTGAGTGTTGCCAGAACTGAAGCCATCATGCCGACGGCGTGCATGGTCTCTCCCTCGACGATCTGCATGAACCGCGAGACTGTAGCGATCGGGCGCATGGTCGCGCGGCCGATCTCATCGGCCGTGTCACTGTCAGGAAGTACCGGCCTCGATCCGCCGATCTGCCGGGGCGGCCCGCCAGCTTGGTCGGCGGGCTCTGGTGCTCCTCGAGGGCATGAACTTGACGGCAGGCGCAGATCGGCTCCGCACTGCTCATCTACTTCGGCTAACGGCTCCGGGCGCCCCTTTCCCGCCGGCCGGGGCCCTTCGGTGTCGGGGAAGGCTTGGGGAAGGGTCACTTTCCGGGTCGAACGGCCCCTTGCGTCGAGCGGCGCGATACCAGCTCACGAAAGCCATCTTCGGGGGCGCCCCTCAGGGCGCGGTGACGACCCGGAACAACTCCGCCAGTCGCCCTTCGGGCAGCCCGGCGCGACGGGCCCCGGTGGCGAGCCAGGAGCCCACGCGTTCGGCGAGCCATTCGCCCTGGCCGACCTGGCTCACGTGACAGCGCAGCGCGTTGATCTTGCGGTCAAAAGAGTCGGTGACGTCGACGGCGCGGTTCGGTTCGGGATGTGCCACGAGCCACAGCTCGTCCACCCGATGGGGTTCGAGCCGATCCGCCAGGAGCTCCGGGTACGCGAAGGGATTGCGCGCGTCGGGATAGAACGCGCAGACCGTAGCCTCGCCCGCCGCAAGGTGGTCCGGATGCGAGGCGCCGAGGGTGTCCCAGTTCCGCTCCGGCGACGGGCAGACCACACGCTCCGGGCGAAGCGTGCGCAGAAGACGGCTGATCTCGCGACGCAGTTCGCTCGAGGCGACCAGCGCGCCGTCCGGGTAGCCGAGGAAGTGCACGTCATGGACGCCTGCGACCGCCGCCGCGGCCCGCTGTTCGTTCCGACGGATCTCGGCCATCTCGGCGCGCTCGATCGAGCGGTCGGAACCCCCGGCGTCACCATCGGTGATGATGCAGTAGGAGACGTCCAGTCGGGCGTCGGTCCAAAGCGCAACGGACCCCGCCACGCCGAACTCGACATCGTCGGGGTGGGCGGCGACCACGAGGACGCGGGAGATACCCGGGTCGACGCCGTCGGTGACGGTGAGAGCCGCCTTATCGGTCATCGACCGCGCGGTTGATCATCGTGGGAGGCTAGCGCCGGGTGGGGTTCGCGGGCGTTCTGTCGAGGTCCGCGTGAACCCCTCGTGCGCCTGGAACGGGGCCCGATGCCTCTGGCCCGTTGCTGACCGGGCGGTCCGCTACGCTCCCGCCATGTTCGGGCCTCCGGTGCCCACCGGCACCACAACCGTCCGGTATTAGGGCGCGCCCGATGGCTGACTCGTCGCAAGCTCCGCCCGGGGGCGAACCGCCGGCGACGGTGCCGGACGCGGCACTCGACGAGGCGCGAGCCCTGGTCGCTGGGGCGGAGACCGAGCTCGACGCCATCGAACAGGCGATCAAGCGTCTCGAGCACGGCACGTACTCGACCTGCGAGGTCTGCGAGTCGCCGATCGAGCCGGAACGTCTCAGCGCCGAGCCGACGGGCCGGCGCTGCGCCGCGCACGATGCGTCAGGCCGATCGGGGTCATCGCCGGTCGGGTAGAGCGCGACCTATCGACTCAGGCCTTCTTGGTCTCCCGGAAGATGCGATCGATCTCGGCGATGCCTTCGAGCAGCCGGTCTGCCACCGCGACATCGCAAGTCTTCTTGGCCTCGCCGGCGGCCTTGGTCGTCATCCAGAACAGCTCGTGCAGCTCGGGGAAGCGTTGGGCGTGCTCCGGTCGGAAGTAGTCGGTCCACAGCACCCAGAGGTGGTGCTTAACGAGCTCGGCCCGCTCTTCTTTGATCATGATGGCGCGCTGGCGGAACACGGGATCATCGGAGGCGTTGAACTTGTCCATGCAGGCCTTCACCGACTCCGCCTCGATGCGGGCCTGCGCCGGGTCGTAGACGCCGCAGGGCAGGTCGCAGTGGGCGTGCGCCGTGCGCGGTGGCACGAGGCGGTCGGTGAGAGAGAACAGGTATGAGGTGAGCGGCATGCCACGACTCCTTCGATCGCTGTCATTTGCCCGCCGTGGCGGGAGAGATGCCGGCGCCGAGGCGCGCGGCGCGGTCAACACTAACGAGGTGCGCCCCTTCCGATACCGCTGGCGCCGGCGTGCCGCGGCCCTGGCGCGGACCCTGCGGATCCCGACCCGCGTTATCGTGGCCGGCCCGAGCATGCTGCCGACGCTGTGCGACGGCGACCGTTGCGCGGTGCGCAGGACCCGGCGGGTGGGGCCCGGGGACCTCGTCGTGCTTCTCGACCCGGAGGAGCCGAGCCGCCTCCTCGTGAAGAGAGCCGTGGAGGTCTCGCCCCGAGGCCTCCTGGTCGTCGGCGACAATCCCGGCGCCAGTCGCGACAGTCGAAACTTCGGAGCGGTGCCGCTCGAATCGCTCGTCGGTGTGGCGTGGTACCGCTACGGGCCGGCGGGTCGGATCGGCCCGGTCCGCTGAGGGGTCTTGGTGCGGCTGAAGGGGGCCGTGCCGTTACGCTTGGCCCGAATGCGCAAGATCGCGGTTCTCTCCATGCACACGTCGCCCCTCGCCCAACCCGGCAGCGGCGACGGCGGGGGGATGAACGTCTACGTGCGCGAACTGTCCTCGTCCCTGGCGCGGGCGGGCGTCGGTTGCGACGTCTACACCCGCGCCTCGGCGGAGGGCCTTCCGTCGCTCGTCGAGGTGGAGCCGGGGCTGACCGTCCACCACGTCGACGCCGGACCGAGACGACCGGTCCCGAAGGGGCTCCTGCACGAGCTCGTCGGCGACTTCACCGAGGCCGTCGCCGACCGCATGGCCGGGTTCGAGGCGCTCGGCGCCCCCCGGACGGACGCGATCCACGCCAACTATTGGCTCTCGGGCATGGCCGGTCATGCGCTGAAGCACCGGCTGGGGATCCCGCTCGTCTCGACCTTTCACACCCTGGACCGCGTGAAAGCGGAGGCGAGCCCGGAGGAGTTCGACCCCGCCGATCCGGGGCGACGGGCCCGCGCCGAGGCGGAGATCATCGGATGCTCTGACGCCATCCTCGCTTCCTGTTCGGTAGAGCTCGACCAACTGGTCGAGCTCTACGGTGCCGACCCTTCCCGGGTGGAGATCGTCGCTCCCGGCGTGGACCACGCCTTTTTCTCCCCGGGCAACAAGCTCCAGGCCCGCCGGGCGCTCGGGCTCGCCGGGGACGAGCCATTGCTTCTGTTCGTCGGTCGCATCCAGCCTCTCAAGGGGACCGATGTCGCCGTCCGGACCCTCGCCGCCCTCGGTCGCTCTGGCCGGGGCGCCCGCTTGGCGGTCGTCGGCGGACCCAGCGGACCGCGCGGGCAAGCCGCGGTCGCCACGCTGCACGCGCTGGTGGCGGAGCTCGGGCTCGACGGCCGGGTGGCGTTCGTGCCGCCCCAGCCGCACGAGCGGCTCTCCACCTTCTACCGGGCGGCGGACGTCTGCCTCGTGCCGAGCCGCTCGGAATCCTTCGGTCTCGTCGCCCTGGAGGCTGCCGCCTGTGGCGCCCCCGTCGTGGCCTCCGCCGTCGGGGGTCTCGCCACGCTCGTCGACCATGGCGAGACCGGCTTCCTCGTTGAGGAGGGTGGTGTCGCGGCCTTCGCCGGTTACGTCGCGGCCCTCCTGCGCGACCCGGGGCTGGTGGCCCGCCTGGGGGAAGCGGCGGCGCGACGGGCCCGGGCCTACACCTGGTCGCTCGCCGCGGCCCGGCTGCGCCGTCTCTACCTCGACTTGACCGCCCGCAACCTCGTCGAGTGCGGTTGAGGCAGCGGTGACGGAGGGCGTCCGGCTCTGCATCGTCGGAGGGGGCCGGATGGGGACCGCTCTCGTCGCCGGGCTGCTCACCGGGGGATGGGGGACGCCCGACGAGATCGTGGTGGCCGAACGGGTGGACACTGCGCGCCACGTTTTGCAGGAACGCTTTCCCCGGCTCAGCGTCTCTGCTGGCCCACAATCCGCCGAGGGCGTTGTCGTGGCGGTGAAGCCGCACGATGCCGAGGCGGTCTGTCGTCAGCTCGGCGGGTTCGGCTACCGGCGCGTGCTGTCGATCGCCGCTGGGATCACCAGCGCCAGCCTCGGGGAGTGGTTCGGAGGAAAGGTCCCGGTGGTGCGGGCGATGCCGAACACTCCGGCGCAGCTGGGGTCGGGGGTGTCGATCATCGCCGGAGGATCGGCGGTCACGGAGGCCGATCTCGTCTGGGCCGAGGGAATCTTGTCGGCGGTCGGCACCGTCGTTCGGCTTCCCGAGGAGCTCGTGAACGCGGCGACGGGGGTTTCTGGCTGTGGGCCCGCCTATCTCTTCTACCTCGCCGAGGCGCTCATCTCGGCCGGGGTCGCCGCCGGGCTCGAGGCCAGCGTCGCCCGGCAACTCGTCGACGAGACCCTTCTTGGGGCGGCCCGGATGATCGTCGAGAGCGGGCGACCGGCGGAGGTGCTGCGCGCCGAGGTCGCCTCCCCGGGGGGGTCGACCGAGGCGGCCCTCAAGATGCTCGAGGCCCGGGGCGTGCGCGCCGCGTTCGTCGACGCCGTCGCCGCGGCGGTGGCCCGGGCCGGCGAGCTCGGCGAGGCCAACTCAGGCACGCGACCAACCTCCCGGTGACCGCCGGAGGACACGAAATCTCTTTCCCCTCTTTCCCCACGAGCCCCGCTGGCCTACAGTCGTGTCGGCGGAGAGGGGTGATCGAGCTGTCCATCCAATACACGAAGTCGCAGTTCCTCACGGTGGGAGAGGTCGCGCGGATGCTGCGGATCTCGAACATGACCGTCTACCGGCTCATCAGTTCCGGCCAGCTGCCCGCGGTCCGGGTGGGCAAGTCCTACCGCCTGCGCGAAGAGGACGTCGACGGCTACCTCGCCGCACGGTTCACCGAGGCGGGCTAGGCACCACCGTTTGACACCGCCTACTGGACGGCGATCTCGCCGCCGGCGTGGCGGGATCGCCCGGAGGACGGAGCTCGGGCCGAAGCGCGGCCCGTGGCGCCCCGACCGGTCCGAGCATCCTCGGGCAACTCGCGGACGGCCAACCTCTTTTGTTGGCTCGCTCGCCCTCGACGGGCCCGCCGGGCCGCGAAGGTCCAGCGTCGTCCGTCCGCCGCGCCCTCGTTAGGGTGCAAGACGTGGCGGCGACGGAACTGGAACGCCTGAGCAACCGGATTCCCGGGCCGACGGTGACGCGCCTGCCGCTCTACCGGCGGGCGCTCTCGGTGATGGTCGAGCGGGGGGTCACCCACGTGTCGTCGTCCGAGCTCGCCGGGGTCGTCGGCGTGAACCCGGCCACGCTGCGCCGGGACTTGTCGCGTTTCGGTTCGTACGGCACCCGTGGCACCGGCTACGAGGTGCCGCGCCTGCTCGACCGGGTCGACGCGGCGCTGGCGCTCGACCGGGACTGGCCGGTCGCGATCGTCGGGGTCGGCAATCTCGGGCGGGCGCTCGCCCGGTCGCGGGGTTTCCGTTCGGGCGGGTTCCGGGTGGTGGTGCTCGTCGACGTCGACTCGGCGGTCGTGGGGACGACGCTCGACGGGATCGAGGTCGAGCCCCTGGAGGAGCTGGGTGCGGCCTGCGCCCGCGAGCTGGTGCGAATTGGCGTCATCACCACCCCGGCGAGCGAGAGCCAGGGCGTCGCCGAACGGCTCGTTGCCGCCGGGGTGCGGTCGATCCTCAACTTTGCGCCGGTCGTTCTCACGGCGCCCGCCGGGGTGACGGTCCGTCAGGTGGACCTCGCCGCGGAGCTCCAGGTGCTCGCGTTCTACCGTTCCCGCCCCCCCCGTCCACCGGAAGGGTCCGACGAGACGTACCGGGCCGACCGGGAGGACCATCCCGTTGCCGACCGGATCGACGAGAGACCGTAGAGTCTGCAGGCGGCGTGCGGTGGTCCCTCCGGCGTGGCCGCAGGTCGGCTTGCCGCCGGGATCCGCCGTGAGTCCCAGGACGAGGAGGTGAGCGTGCCGGTCGTCGTGGTCGGGCTGCACGAGAGGGACGCGCCGCTCGAGCTGCTGGAGTCGCTGGCGTTCTCCGACGAGGAGCTGCCCAAGGCGCTCGCCGGGCTGGGGGACAGCCCGCACCTGTCCGAGGCCGTGATCCTGTCCACCTGTATGCGCACCGAGGTCTACGCGGTCACCGACACCTTCCGCGACGGGGTGGCGGACGTTCGCAATTTCCTGGACGACCGGCTGGCCGCCAGCAGCGCCCCGGCCACCGCCCTCGAAGGGGCGCTGGACGTGTCGCGCGACGAATCCGCGGTGCGCCACCTGTTCGAGGTGGCGTCGGGCATCGACTCGCCGGTGCTCGGCGAGGGCGAGATCCTGCGCCAGGTGCGCTCGGCCCACGAGTGCGCCCACCACGAACGAGTTTCCGGCCCGGTCCTTGACGGTCTGTTCCGCCATGCCGTCGAGGTCGGCAAGCGGGCCCGAGCCGAGACCGGGATCGCCCGGGGCATCACCTCGCTCGCCCACGTCGCGGTGGCGCTGGCTATCGAGCACCTGGGCGGGTCGCTCGCCGGGCGGCGGGTGGTCGTCGTCGGTACCGGCCAGATGGGCGAGGGTCTCATCGACGCGCTTTCGCCTGTCGGGGGCCAGGCCGACCTGGTGGTGGTGAGTCGCAGTCGTAGCCGGGCGGACGCCCTGGTGAACTCCATCGGCGGTCGGGGGGCCGGGCTCGCCGACCTCGGTTCGGAGCTCGCCGACGCCGACGTGCTGTTCTCCGCCACCTCGTCGTCGGAGATGCTGCTCGGGCCGGAGGACCTCCAGCGGGCCCGCCAAACCCGGCCCCGACATCCGCTGCTCATCGTCGACGCGGCGGTGCCGCGGGACGTCGACCCCGCGGTGGCGTCATTTCCCGACGTCACCCTGAGGGACGTCGACGACCTTCGCAACTTCGCGGAACGCGCCCTGGCGACGAGGCGGGCGGAGATCGACCGGGTGCGGGAGATCGTCGGTGAGGAGCTCGGCCGGTACGCCCACGACGCCCGGGGACGTTCGGTGGCTCCGGTCGTCACCGCCCTGCACGAGCGCGCCGAGCTGATCCGCGCCGGCGAGCTGGAGCGGATCGAGGCGGTGCTGTCCCGCCTCGGTGCCGACGAGCGCGCCGCGGTGGAATCCGCCACCCGTCGCATCGTCGCCAAACTGGTCCACGAGCCGACGGTCCGGGTGAAGGGGGCGGCCGGCTCACCGCGTGGCGAGCGCCTCGCCGAGGCGCTGCGCGCCCTGTTCGGCCTGTAGCCGCGTTGGTCCGGCGGGGCGCCGCCCTCCAGGCGATGCCGCAGGTCGCGTCGTGAGACCGCTGCGACTCGCCACCCGGGGCAGCCCGCTCGCCCTGGAACAGGCCCGGCGGATGCAAGCCCGCCTGGCGGCGGTGGACCCGGGTCTGGCGACCGAGCTCGTGGTGGTGGCCTCCCGGGGCGACCTGCGGCCGAAGACCGCCATCCACACCCTCGGCGGAACCGGGGTGTTCGTCGCGGAAGTGGAACGGGCGGTGCTGGCGGGGGAGGCCGATGTCGCGGTCCATTCCTTAAAGGACCTTCCGTCGTCGGCCCCGCCGGCGGGACTGGTCCTGGCCGCGACGCCCGAACGTCTGGATCCCCGCGACGCCCTCGTCGGCCGGAGGCTCGAAGAGCTCGCCCCGGGGGCCATCGTCGCGACGGGCGCGGTCCGGCGGCGGGCCCAGCTGGCGTGGTTGCGTCCGGATCTCTGTTTCAGCGAACTGCGCGGCGCGGTCGGCACGCGCCTTAGCCGGGTGCCGCCGGGAGGAGCCATCGTCGTCGCCGTGGCGGCCCTCGAACGTCTCGGGCTCACCGACCGGGTCGCCGAGATCCTCGAGACCGCGGTGATGGTTCCCCAGGTCGGCCAAGGCGCCCTCGGGTTGCGCTGTCGGGAGGACGACGCCGGGACCATCGAGCTGCTGGCGGCGATCGACGACGCCGCCGTGGCGCGGGCGACCGCGGCCGAGCGGGCCTTTCTCGGCCGGCTCGGGGGCGGCTGCGACGTGCCGGTTGGCGCCCACGCCAGCTGCGATTCGGCGACGGGGCCCCTGCGGATCGACGGCTTCATCGCCAGCGAGGACGGGCACCGGCTGGTTCGCGGGGAAATGCGGGGTGACGACCCGGCCCTCCTCGGCACCGCGCTCGCCGAACGACTCCTCGGGGCCGAGGGCGGCCAGTCCCTCCTCGGTGCACTCGTCGGCACGTCCGCCTCTCGAGGCGCCTCCCGACGGCCGCTTGCGGGGTGGCGCATCGTCGTCACCCGGCCGGCCGCCCAGGCGGCGCCGCTCGTGGCGGCTTTGGTGGACCAGGGGGCGGAGGTGGTCGAGCTGGCGACCATTTCCATTGCGGACCCGGCCGACGGGGGCGCGGCGCTGCGGGCCGCGGCTGGCCGGCTCGACCAGTTCGCCTGGGTGGTGTTCACCTCGGAGAACGCGGTGGCCCGCTTCGTCAGCGCGGTCGGTGACCTCCGGGCACTCGGCGGCGTCCGGGTGGCGGCGATCGGCGTCGGCACCGCGCAGGCCCTGCGGAGCCGGGGGATCGAGGTTGATCTGGTGCCCCGGCGCTTCGTCGGCGAGGCGCTCATCGAGGAGTTCCCACCCGCCATCCCGGGAGGCCGGGTCCTGCTGCCCCGGGCGGCGGTCGCCCGCCAGGTCGTTCCCGACGGGCTCCGGCGTCTCGGCTGGCAGGTCGAGGTGGTGGAGGCGTATCAGACGGCCCCGGCCGCCCCGTCACCGGAGGCCCTGGCCCGGGCCGGGACAGCCGACGCCATCACCTTCACCTCGCCTTCGACGGTGGCCGGCTACCGCCACCTCGCCCCGGGCGAGGCGCCAGAGGTGGTGGCGTCGATCGGTCCGGTCACCTCGGCCGCAGTACAGGCCGCCGGGATGTCGGTCACCGTCGAGGCCGGCGTCCATTCGCTCGACGGGCTCGTCGCGGCGCTGGTCGACTGGGTGAGGGACCATCCCCGCCCCCCGGCCCGGCCGCGGCGGGGGTCGTAGGCTGGACGCGATGTCGCCGCTCGGAGCCTCCTTCGAGGGGGCGGGTTTTCCCGACCGAAGGCTTCGCCGGCTCCGCCGCACCCCGGCGCTGCGCCGGCTCGTCGCCGAGACCCGGGTTTCGGTCGACGACCTCGTCGCGCCGGTGTTCGTGCGGGAAGGCATCGACGATCCGGTCCCGATCGTCACCCTCCCCGGGTTGGTCCAGCACACGGTGGACTCCCTGGTGGCCGAGGCCCGCGCGCTTATCGAGCTCGGCATTCCGGCGCTCATCGTCTTCGGCGTCCCGGCGACGAAGGACCCGGTCGGCACGGCGGCCTCGGCCCCCGACGGCATCGTCCAGGTCGCCCTGCGGGCGCTCAAAGAGGCGGTCGGCGACGAACTCGTCCTCATCGCCGACTGCTGCCTCGACGAGTACACCGATCACGGCCACTGCGGCGTCCTCGATCGGCGCGGTCGGGTCGACAACGACGCCACCATCCTTCGCTACGGGGAGGTGGCGGTGGCGCAGGCCGACGCCGGCGCTGATGTCGTGGCACCGAGCGGGATGATGGACGGTCAGGTCGGCGCCATCCGGGCGGCCCTCGACGAGGCGGGACACGCCGAGACCGCCATCCTCGCCTACGCGGCGAAGTACGCCTCCGCCCTGTACGGGCCCTTCCGGGAGGCGGTCGACGTCACGATCGCCGGCGGCGGCGACCGGCGCGACTACCAGCAGGACCCGCCGAATCGCCGTGAGGCGCTCGCCGAGGTGCGGCTCGACCTCGTCGAGGGCGCCGATGCCGTCATGGTGAAGCCGGCCTTGCACTACCTCGACGTCGTGGCCGAGGTGCGCCGGCGAGTCGAGGTGCCCGTGGCGGCGTACCACGTGAGCGGGGAGTACGCGATGCTCGCCGCGGCCGCCGAGCTCGGCGTGATCGACCGGGAGGCGATGGTGCGCGAGACGCTGGTGGCGATCAAGCGGGCCGGCGCGGACTTCATCCTCACTTACCTCGCCAAGCAGGCTGCCCCGTTGCTGGGCGGCCGGTAGCGCGGTGACCGGTCCGGCGAGCAAGGCGTTGTTGGCCCGGGCCCGGGCCGTGATGCCGGGCGGGGTTAACTCGCCGGTCCGGGCCTTCGGGTCGGTCGGCGCCGAGCCCTACTTCGTCGCCGAAGCGGCGGGTGCCTACGTGACCGACGCCGACGGGAACCGCTACGTCGACTACGTCCAGTCCTGGGGGGCGTCGATCCTCGGCCACGCCCACCCGGCCGTCGTCGACGCGGTCGTCTCGGCGGCGGCCCGCGGCACCACCTACGGGGCGCCGACCGAGTCCGAGGTGCTGCTGGCTGAAAAGATCACCCGGGCGGTGCCGGGCTGCGAGATGGTGCGGATGGTCTCCTCGGGCACCGAGGCGGCGATGACGGCGATACGGATCGCCCGGGGGGTGACCGGCCGGGAGCGGGTGGTGAAGTTCGCCGGCTGCTACCACGGGCACGCCGACGCGCTGCTGGCCCAGGCCGGGAGCGGGGTGGCGAGCCTCGGGCTGCCGGATTCGGCGGGGGTTCCCGCCGGCGCGGTGGAGGCGACGGTGGTCGCGCCGTACAACGTCGTGCCCCGGCTCGACGAGCGGGTTGCCTGCGTCATCGTCGAGCCGGTGGCGGCGAACATGGGGCTCGTTTCGCCGGGGCCGGGTTTCCTCGCCGGGCTGCGCCGCGCCTGCGACGACGCCGGGGCGCTGCTGATCTTCGACGAGGTGATCACCGGCTTCCGGATCGGACCCGCCGGTGCGGCCGGGCGCTTCGGGGTGCAGCCGGACCTGTACTGCTTCGGTAAGGTGGTGGGCGGGGGCCTGCCGCTGGCGGTCGTCGGGGGGAGCGCCGGGGTGATGAGCGTGCTCGCCCCCCTCGGTCCCGTCTACCAGGCCGGCACGTTGGCCGGGAACCCGCTCGCCACGGTGGCGGGCCTCGCCGTGCTGGAGCTGCTCACCCCCTCGGTCTTCGAGGAGCTGGGCCGGGTCGTCGCCCGGCTCGCCACCGGGCTGGGCGGGGCGGTGCGAGAGGCCGGTCTGGCGGTCGAGGTGCCGGTGGAGTCGACGCTGTGCGGCATCTTTTTCACCGATGCGCCGGTCACCGATTACGAGGCGGCGTGCCGTGCCGCCGCCAACGGGAGGTACGCGCGCTTTTTCCGGGCCATGCTCCGCCGGGGGATCGCCCTCCCCCCGAGCCCCTACGAGGTGATGTTCTGCTCGCTCGCCCACGGCGAAGGCGAGATCGAGGCGACCATCGCCGCGGCGGCGGCCGCGGCGAGAGAGCTCGGGGGGTCGAACTGACGACGGGTCAGCCGGTGGTCTGGGCGAGGCGCGCCAGCGCCCCGTAGACCAGTTCGGCCGGGCCGACCTGGTCGGCGCGCATCAGATTCGACATCATCCGCAGCAGCCACTCCATGAAGGTGCGGGAGTGCATGCCGGTGCCGACGAGCGCCCGCATGACCTGCGGGCGGCCCATCATCCGCATGAAGGCGTTGGCGGTCTCAAAGTACCGGCCGTAGTTGTCGGTGAGCTTTTTCTCGTAGCCCGCCAACAGGTTGTTGTCGTTGGCGGCGATCGCTTCGGCGGCGAAGGAGGCGGCGATGCGCCCGGTCTCGTAGCCGTAGGCGATCCCCTCGCCGTTGAAGGGGTTGATGGCTCCGCCGGCGTCGCCGACCAGGAGGAAGTCGGGGCCCTGGCGGGGGCCGACCGATAGCCCCATCGGCAGGCGCCCCCCGCTCGGCTCGCCGAGGGCGCTCGCCCGTTCCAGGCACCACGAAGCCGGGGCGTGGGCGACGAAGGCCTCCCAGAGCCGGGTCGTGTTCATCGACTTCCAGCGGTCGAAGCTCGACACGATCCCCACGCCGACGTTGACGCGACCGTCGCCGAGCGGGAAGACCCAGCCGTAACCGGGTATCACCGCGCCCGTCTCGTCCCGCAGGTCGAGGTGGGACTCGATCCAGGTCTCGTCGTGGCGGGGCGAGGCGAAGTAGCCGCGTATCGCCATCCCCTGGGGGATGCTGCGGTCGCGCGAGGCGCCGAGGGCCCGGCCGAAGCGGGAGTTCGCCCCGTCGGCGACGATGACGACCCGGGCGCGGATCTCGACGTTCGCCCCCGTGGCGTGCTCCTTCACGACCGCACCGAGCGCCGGGCCACCCGAGGCCGCCTCGACGCCGAGCGGGGCGAGCGCTTCGCAACCCTCGAGAAAGGCCGCTCCCGCCTTCTCGGCGCGGCGCGCCACCAGCGCGTCGAGTTCGGCCCGGGCGACGACGTAGCCGTGGTCCCCGAAGTCCGGGTGCTTCGGCCAGTGCAGGAGGAGCTCCCGCCCGTAGGCCAGCGCCCGTAGACCTTCGATGCGGTGGCAACGGCGGAGGTCGTCACCGAGACCCATGTCCTCGAGCTGGCGCACCGCGCGGGGGTGAGCCCGTCGCCGCAAGTCTTTTCCCGTGGGAAGTGCTTCTTTTCCACCACGACGACGTCGAACCCCGCCTCCGCCAGCCAGTAGGCGGCGGCCGAACCCGAGGGTCCCCCTCCGATCACGAGCACCTCGCAGGCGGGGGGAATCACCAGTGCCAGCGCGGACGCGCGCTCGTCGGCAGCACCTGGCACGCCAGGAGCGTACCGGCCGCCCCCTCGTCTTGTCGCGACCCGTAGGGAAGCGGGTCGCGAACGTGCCGGTGCCGGCCTGTCGTGGTAAAACCGCAGGGCGCCATGGGAAGCCTCGACAGCTACCTGCCGATCTTTGTGCTGCTCGTGCTGGGGGTCCTCTTCGCGGCCCTGTCGGTAGCCGCCTCGCGACTGCTCGCGCCCTACCGCCCGAATGCCGCGAAACAAGCCCCTTACGAGTGCGGCATCGTGCCGACCTACGAGCCCCCGCAACGCTTCCCGGTGCGCTTCTATCTCATCGCGATGATCTTCATCATCTTCGACATCGAGATCATCTTCCTGTTCCCGTGGGCGGTCATCTACGGCCAGCTCGGGCGGTTCGGCCTCGTCGAGGTGCTGGTGTTCGCGGGGGCGGTGTTCTTCTCGTTCATCTATCTCGTCGCCAACGGGGCCCTCGACTGGGGTCCGGTGCGACGGTCCCGGCCGGTCCGGGAGGCCTCGGGGCGCACGACCGAGTCGACGGTACGCCGGGTCGGTTCGGCGGGCGGGAAGGCGGCGTAGGTGCCGGCCTGGGAGCCCTGGCAGGGACTCGAGTCGCTCAACCGCAACTTTCTCACCGGCAAGCTCGAGGATTTCGTGCGGTGGTCGCGACACCGCTCGATGTGGCCGGCGACGTTCGGCCTGGCGTGCTGCGCGATCGAGATGATGGCCGCCGGCGGCGCCGAGTACGACATCTCCCGGTTCGGGATGGAGGTGTTCCGGTCGTCGCCGCGGCAGGCGGACCTGATGATCGTGGCTGGCCGGGTGTCCCAGAAGATGGCGCCGGTGCTGCGCCAGGTCTACGACCAGATGGTCGAGCCGAAATGGGTGATCTCGATGGGGGTGTGCGCCTCGACCGGCGGGATGTTCAACAACTACGCCATCGTCCAGGGCGTCGACGAGATCGTTCCGGTCGACGTCTACGCGCCGGGCTGCCCGCCGAGCCCCAACACCTTGCTGCACGCCATCCTCACCCTGCACGAGAAGGTCCGTACCGGAGAGATCCTGCGCCGGCGCCAAGTTTCCGGGGCGGGCGCCGGCGTCGATCTCGAGACGGAGGTGCCGGGCTGGACCCAGCCGCTCGCCACCCCGGTCCACCTCGGGACGCCGCGTTGATGGTTTCGCCGGGGTCGCTGGACCGGCGGGTGCCGGAGCTCGAGGAGGTGCCGTCGGCCGACTCGTCGGGCGACGAGGTGTTCTTCCCGCCCCGCCCGCGCTACCTCGAGGTGGCCACGGCGCTGCGCCGGGCGGGCTTCGTCACCTGTAGTGACCTCTGCGCCGTCGACTACCTCACCCACCCCGGCCGCCAGCTCCCGGCGGGGGTGCGACCGGAGCGGTTCGAGGTGGTCGTGAACCTGCTTTCGCACACCGAGGCGCGTCGGGTCCGGTTGCGGGTGATGGTCCCGGAGGACGACCCGGTGTGTCCCAGCTTGTTCTTCGTCTACCCCGGGACCGAGAACATGGAGCGCGAGGCCTACGACCTGTTCGGAATCACCTTCTCGGGGAACCCGGACCCCAGCCGGATCCTCATGCCCCAGGACTGGGAGGGACACCCGTTGCGCCGGGACTACAGCGTCGGGCGGGTGCCGGTCCAGTTCAAAGGGGCACCCGGCCCACGGTGAGCGACGAGCACCCCGACGTGCGACCGGGCGGCGATCCGGGGACGGCTGACTCTCGCGATGACGCCACCACCTGGCGCGTCGCTGAGACCGACGAGGGGCCCCAG
Source organism: uncultured Acidimicrobiaceae bacterium (assembly GCA_963761425.1). GTDB lineage: Bacteria > Actinomycetota > Acidimicrobiia > Acidimicrobiales > Bog-793 > Bog-793. Next base: position 96,794 of record CAVXGQ010000005.1, read on the forward strand.
GAGCTCGTCCCCGCCGACCGGACCGGACCGGTCGAGCTCCTCATCGAGCAGGGCGGCGTGCTCCGCCTCCCGGAGTCGGCCGCCCTCGACCCGGACGCCGCCGACGCGGCCTTCGGGTCCGGCGAGACGATGATCCTCAACCTCGGGCCGCAGCACCCTTCGACCCACGGTGTGCTGCGAATGATGGTCGAGCTGCAGGGTGAGACCGTGCTGCGGTCCAAGCCGGTGATCGGCTACCTCCACACCGGCATGGAAAAGACCGGCGAAGAGCTCACCTACGTCCAGGGCGCAACCAACGTGACGCGCATGGACTACCTCTCGCCGCTCCACAACGAGCTCGTCTACTCCCTGGCGGTGGAGAAGCTCCTCGGGGTCGAGATCCCCCCGCGCGCCACTTGGATCCGCATGCTCATGTGCGAGCTCAACCGGATCTCGTCCCACGTCATGTGGGCGGCGACCAACGGCATGGACCTTGCCTCGACGACGATGATGATCTTCGGGCTGCGCGAGCGCGACCTCGTGCTTCAGTTCTTCGAGAAGGTCACCGGGCTCCGGATGAACCACAACTACATCCGACCCGGTGGCGTCGCCGCCGACTTGCCCGACGGATGGGAAGACGACGTCGAGGCGGTCGTCGACACGGTCGGTGCCCGGCTCCGCGACTACGACAACCTCCTCACCGGGCAGCCCATCTTTCGCGAGCGGACCGAGGGGGTCGGGGTCGCCAGCTCGGAGCTGTTGCTCGCCCTCTCGGTCACCGGGCCGATCCTGCGAGCCGCGGGCGTCCCCTGGGACCTGCGGCGGGCGATGCCCTACCTCGCCTACGACGAGGTCGACTTCGACGTCATCGTCGGCACCTCCGGGGACTGCTTCGACCGCTACGCGGTGCGCCTCAACGAGGTGCGGGAGTCGATCCGGATCGTCCGCCAGATCCTGGAGAAGATGCCGTCGGGCGACTACCGGACCCAGGACAAGAAGGTGACGCCCCCACCGCGCGCTCGAATCGACGAGTCGATGGAGGCGCTGATCCACCACTTCAAGCTGTTCACCCGCGGCATCGAGCCTCCCGAGGGCGAGGTCTACGTGGCGGTGGAGTCACCGCGCGGTGAGCTCGGTTGCTACCTGGTTTCCGACGGGTCGAATCGGCCGATGCGGATGCACATCCGGGCCCCGAGCTTCGTCAACCTTCAGGCGGTGCCGGCACTGCTCAGAGGCGGCCTGGTCGCCGACCTGGTCGCCATCCTGTCCTCGGTCGACCCGGTGCTCGGCGAGGTCGACCGGTGACGGCCTACTTCACCGAGGACAACCGTGCCCGAGCCGAGGCGCTGGTCGGGCTGTACCCGCAGCCGCGCTCGGCCCTCATCCCGCTGTGCCACCTCGCCCAGTCCCAGGACGGATGGCTGTGCGCGGAGGCGATGGAGGAGATCGCCGAACTCTGCGGCGTCACCCCGGCGGACGTCTATGGCACCGCCACCTTCTACGACATGCTCCACACCGAACCGGTCGGCCGGCACGTCATCTCGATCTGCACCAACATCGCCTGTTTACTGGCCGGGGCGTACGAACTCGTCGAGCACGCCGAGGAGCGGCTGGGCATCCGCTGCGGGCAGACCACCGAGGACGGCGAGTTCACCCTGGAGGAGGCGGAGTGCCTCGCCGGCTGCGACGCCGCACCCTGCGTGCAGGTGAACCACCGCTTCGTGGAGGCGGCTGACGGAGCCTCGTTCGACGCTCTGATCGCGGATCTCCCGACCGGGGGACGGGCGTCGGAGATCCCCCCTCACGGCGTGCTCTGCCGGGTGGAGCGCGCCGTCGGCCTGCCGGGGGCCGAGGGGCCGTCCCGTCGGCGGACGAGGGGCTGACCGCATGCTCACCGACGCGCCGCGCATCGTCACCGGGCGACTCGGCTACCAGGACTCCTACACCCTCGAGCGCTACCTGGCGACCGGCGGGTACAAGGCGCTGCGCAAGGCGGTGCGGATGAGGCCCGAGGCGGTGCGTGAGGAGGTGAACCGGGCGAAACTGTTGGGCCGCGGCGGGGCCGGGTTCCCGGCGGGCCGCAAGTGGTCGATGCTCCGCCCGGCGGAGACCACCTACCTCGTCGTGAACGGCGACGAGAGCGAACCGGCGACCTTCAAGGACCACTTGCTGATCGAGCGGGACCCCCACCAGATCATCGAGGGGGCGGCCATCGCGGCCTACGCGGTCGGGGTCCGGCGCGCCTTCATCTACTGCCGCGGGGAGTTCGCGCTCGGGCTCGAACGTCTCACCCAGGCCTGCAACGAGGCCTACGCCTACGGCGCGCTCGGGAGAGGGATCTTCGGCTCGCCCTTCTCGCTCGACCTCGTCGTCCACCCGGGCGCGGGCGCCTACATCTGCGGGGAGGAGACCGCCCTCTTGGAGAGCCTGGAGGGCAAACGCGGCTTCCCGCGTATCAAGCCCCCCTACTTTCCTGCTGCCATCGGTCTTTACGGAGAGCCGACCGTTGTGAACAACGTCGAGACCATCTCCAGCCTGCCCTGGATCGTCGAGCAGGGCGGTGACGCTTTCGCCGCGCTCGGCGCCGACTCGTCGACCGGCACGCGCCTGTTCGCGTTGTCCGGTCGGGTCGCCCGGCCCGGCTGGTACGAGCTGGAGCTGTCCAAGACGACCTTCCGTGACCTGATCTTCGCCCCGAGTCTCGGTGGCGGCATCCTCCGGGGCGGCGAGCTGAAGGCCTTCATCCCCGGCGGGGTCTCGGCGCCGTGGCTCGGCCCGGATCAGCTCGACCTGGGCCTGGATCAGGAGGCGGTGGGGCGGGCGGGATCGATGCTCGGTTCGGGCTCCGTCGTGGTGCTGGACGAGTCCAGCTGCGTGGTGCGCGCCGCCTGGCGGATCACCCGCTTCTATTACCGGGAGTCCTGCGGGCAGTGCACCCCCTGCCGGGAGGGCGGCCACTGGCTGGAGAAGATCCTCCGGCGAATGGAGGAGGGTGGGGGCCAGGTCCGCGACCTCGATCTTTTGATGGACGTCTGCGACAACCTCGCCCCCGGGGTGAGCTGGCCGCCCGAACAGACGACGATCTGCCCGCTCGGACCCTCGATCCCGTCGTCGATCGCCTCGGCGATCCGGATGTTCCGCGAGGAATTCGTGGCCCACATCGGCCGCGGCGAATGCCCCCTGGGCCGCGCCGGCGGGCCGCAAGGCGGTGCCCGATGAGCGAGCCAGCCCGCCAAGAGCTCGGCCGGCTCCCGGTCGTCAATCTGACGATCGACGGACGCCCGGTCGAGGCCTCACCGGGAGAGCTCATCATCGAGGCCGCGGAGCGAGCGGGGATCTTCATCCCGCGTTTTTGCTACCACCCACGTATGGCCCCGGTCGGTATGTGCCGGATGTGTCTCGTCGAGGTGTCCGGGCTGCGCGGATTCGTGCTGCAGCCGGCCTGCTTCCTTACGGTGGCCGAAGGCCAGGAGGTGCGCACCGCTTCGCCCAAGGCGGTCAAGGCCCAGCAAGGCGTGCTCGAATTCCTGCTCATCAACCACCCGCTCGACTGCCCGGTTTGCGACAAGGGAGGGGAGTGCCCGCTGCAGGACCAGGCCCTCTCGCACGGGCCGGGGGAGAGCCGGTTCGTCGAGGACAAGCGACACTGGGCGAAGCCGATCGAGATCGGCCCGCTCGTTCTGCTCGACCGGGAGCGCTGCATCCAGTGCGCCCGCTGCACGCGCTTCGCCGAGGAGATCGCCGGAGAGCCGCTCATCAACCTGGCCTTTCGCACCGATGCCGTCGAGGTCGCGACCTTCCCCGAGCAGCCCTTCGGCTCCTACTTCGCTGGCAACACCATCCAGATCTGTCCGGTCGGCGCCCTCACCGCCCCCGCCTACCGGTTCAAGGCGCGCCCCTGGGATCTCGAGCAGGTCGAGACGACCTGCACCACCTGCGCGGTGGGTTGCCGCGTGGTGGCGCAGTCGTCGGCGGGACAGCTGGTGCGGTATCTCGGCGTCGACTCGGATCCGGTGAACCAGAGCTGGATGTGCGACAAGGGCCGTTATGCCTTCGAGGCGATCCACTCGCCGAACCGTCTCTGCTTCCCGGCTCTCGAGCACCACGACACGCAGGTCCCGGTCGCCTGGCACGAGGCGCTCGACGAGGCCACGGCGGCGATTCGCCACGCCCACCGGATAGGCGGACCGGAGTCCGTCGGGATCCTCGGCGGGTCCCAGTTCTCGAACGAGGACGCCTACGCCTGGGCCAAGCTCGCCAAGGCGGTGCTCGGCACGGATTCGATCGACGCGCAGCTCGGCGACGGGCTCCCGGCCGAGGCGGTTCTCGGCCTGCCGCACGCGACCATCGACGAGGTAGCTGGGGCCAAGGCCGTCATCACGCTGTCGGGCGACCTGAAAGAGGAGTTGCCGGTGCTCTTCCTGCGCCTCCGGCGGGCCGCGCTGGCGGGCGTGCCGATCATCGAGTGTTCGACCGCCGCCACCGCGCTCACCCCCTACGCGCGGCAACGACTCGCCTACCTCCCGGGTCGGATCGCCGGTGTGGTGGCGGCGCTGACCGGCCCCTCTCGGGCCTCGCCGCCGACCGGGGTCGACCCGTTGGCGCTGGCGGCCTCACGGGATCTGCTCCGGTCGCTCGGCGACGGAGGTGAAGGACTTGTCGTCTTGTACGGACGGCCGTCGCTCGCCGAATCGGCGGCGACTGTCGCCGAGGCGGCGTGGGCGATCGGCCGGGCCTTCCCCGGCGCCCGCTACCTGCCGGCACTGCGTCGGGGGAACCTGCACGGCGCGCTCGACATGGGTCTGGCGCCGGGAATCCTTCCGGGACGGGTGGCGCTGGAAGACGGTCGGGTCGCCTTTACGGCCGTCTGGGGGTCGCTGCCCTCGAGGTCCAGCCGTGACGCCCGCGGCATCCTCGAGGCGACGGTCGACGGTGGAATCACCACCTTGGTGCTTCTCGGGTGCGACCCGCTGGCCGACTGCGCCGACCGCGCCCTGGCGCGGGCCGCGATCGAGCAGGTCCAAAGGCTCATTTTCGTGGGAACCCACCCCAACGAGACGAGCGCGCTGGCCCAGGTCGTGCTGCCGGTGGCGGGTGACGGCGAGCGGGGCGGCACTACGACGAACTGCGAGGGTCGGGTGACCCGACTGGCGGCCAAGGTGGTGCCACCGGGGATCGCCTGGCCGGCGTGGACGGTGGCGAGCGAGATCGCGCGACGACTCGGCGTGCCGCTGGGTCTCGAAGGTGTCGACCAGATCTCGGCCGAGATCGCCCGGGTGGCGCCGGCCTACCGGGGGGTAGACGCGGCGCTGCTCGGAGGGCCGGACCGTCGCGACGGCGTCGTCGTGCCGCTCGGTGCCGTGCCGGTCGGCGCCGGCGGTCACCGGCCGGGTCCGATCGATCCCATTGCGACGCCAGGGATCCTGTCGGTCGAGGAGCAGGGCGCCCCGCTCGACCTCGGTTCGGCACGGCCACCCGGAGCCGACGGCGAGGAGGCCGGGCTCGTGGCCGCGGTGAGGGATGGGACGAGACCACCGCTCCTCACCTACTCTCCGGGTCGGGCGCCGGTGCCGGCCGACGAGGCGGAAGATGGTGCCTACCGTCTCGTCGTGCGCCGGACGCTCTATGACCGGGAGACCGCGGTGGTGGAGAGCCCGTCGCTCGCGCCGTTGGTGGCCAAGCCGGCGGTGTTCGTCCACCCCTCGGCGCTCGACGAGATCGGCGTGGTGGTCGGGGAGACGATCATCGTGCGCAATTCCCGCGACTCGTTGAGCCTGCCCGTCGCCGTCGACGATTCCCTGCCGCACAAGGTCGCGCTCCTCGTCGCCAACCTGGTCGGGCCGACCGAGCACGGTGCGAACTCGCTCATCGACTCGGCCCAGGTCTCAACGCAAGTCTGGTTGGAGAGGGCGTGATGGGCGATCCCCTCTTCTCCCATGGCGTCGATCTCGGTGTGGTGGTGATCGTGCTGGTCAAGGCGGTCATCGCCTTCGGGCTCCTGCTCGTCTCGGTGATGCTGATGATCTGGTTCGAGCGCAAGGTGCTCTCGGACATGCAGAACCGCATCGGGCCGAACCGGGCGGGGAAGTTCGGGATCCTCCAGACGCTCGCCGACGCAACGAAGCTGTTCTTTAAAGAGGACCTGCTGCCCGAGCGGGCGGACCGGGTGGTGTTCCGTCTCGCCCCCTTCCTCGCGGTCGTGCCCGCTTTCCTCATCTTTGCCGTCGTCCCGGTCGGCGGGGTCGTGACCATCGCCCATCACGTCGTCGAGCTCCAGGTGGCCGACCCGCCCATCGGCATCCTTTTGGTGCTGGCGCTGTCTTCGGTCGCCGTGTACGGCGTGATGCTCGCCGGGTGGTCGTCGGGATCGAAGTATCCGCTCCTCGGCTCGGTGCGGGCCTCGGCGCAGATGATCTCCTACGAGGCGGCGCTGGGGCTCACCGTGGTGACCGTCATCTTGGAGTCGCACGGGCTTTCCACGCGGGCGATCGTCAACTCCCAGGCCCAGTACTTCTGGCACTGGAATGTCCTGCGACTGTGGTTCGTGCCATTCGCGATCTTCTTCATCGCCGGGACCGCCGAACTCAACCGGCCCCCCTTCGACCTCGCCGAGGGCGACACCGAGCTCGTCGGCGGGTTCCACACCGAGTACTCGTCGATCCGTTTCGCCATGTTCTATCTGGCCGAGTTCATGAACACGATCACCATGTCGGCGGTCGTGGTGACCTTGTTCTTCGGCGGACCCGACGGTCCCGGATTCCACGTGGTGCGCTGGCTCTGGCCAATTCTGTGGTTCCTGGGCAAGACGGTGGTGTTCTTGTACGTCCAGGTGTGGATCCGCGCCGCCCTCCCGCGGCTCCGCTACGACCAGTTGATGAACCTCGGGTGGAAATGGCTCATCCCGCTCTCGCTCGGCTGGCTCCTGCTCGTAGCGGCGGCCCAGGTCTCCAGGGACTGGGGCTACGGCGTTCTCGGGGGGGTCGTCTTCGGCGGGCTTCTGCTCGCCCAGGCCCGGGCCACCTCTCGTCGCCGTCGCGAAGGCCTCGTTGCCGTAGGCCTGGTGTCACCGGGGGATACCGGCGGCCTCGCCGTCGCCCCCACGGCAGCCGACCGGCCTTCGGTGGAGAGCTGACCGATGGGCGTCTTCGGCCAGACCAATTTCTTCGGTGGATTCTTGGTGGCGGCCAAGCAGGTGCTGCGGCCGCGGGTGACGACCGAGTACCCCGCCGTGAAGCGGCCGAAGCCCCCACGGCTGCACGGGCGTCACGTCCTCAACCGGTACGAGGACGGAATGGAGAAATGCATCGGCTGTGAGCTCTGCGCCGCGGTGTGCCCGGCCGACTGCATCTACGTGCGCGGCGCCGACAATCCGGTCGACGCGCCGGTCTCGCCCGGCGAGCGTTACGGCTTTGTGTACGAGATCAACTACCTCCGCTGCATCCACTGCGACCTCTGCGTCGAGGCGTGTCCGACCGAGGCGATCACCGAGTCGAAGCTGTTCGAGTTCTCCTTCACTAGCCGGGCCGACGCCATCTACACGCGAGACGAGCTCCTCGTCGCCGAGGACGGCAAGCCCCGCCGGTTGCCGTGGGAGGACTGGCGGGAAGGTGAAGACCGCTTCACCTCCGGTTGGATGCGGGCGACCTCCCCATCGGGCGCCGCCAGCTACGAGGGCCAGGTGCAGTGGTCGGGCGAGCTCGGCTACGGCGTGCGGCCGGCAGAGGCGGGCCAGACCGGCGAGCGTGACGACGAGGCGACCGGCAACATCTCGATCCGGGAGACCCAGCGCAAGAAGATCCCGGTGCGCTTCGGCGGGAGGAGGCGCTGATGGCCGGGGCGCTTTTCGCCACCGTGTCGTTGCCGGATCTGGCGACGTTTCTCATCGCCGCGGTGATCTGTGTCGCCGGTTCGCTCGGCGTGGTCTTGGGGCGCAATCCCGTCCATGCCGCGCTCAGCCTGGTGATGACGCTGCTCGGCGTGGCGGTGCTTTTCGTGGAGGAGAACGCCCAGTTCCTCGCGGCGGTGCAGATCATCGTCTACACGGGCGCGATCGTCGTTCTGTTCCTGTTCGTCATCATGCTGCTCGGCGTCGACCGCCAGGAGCGGGTGTTGGTGGACCAATTCCGCGGCCAACACCTCCTCGCCATGGCCCTCGGGGCCCTGGTCCTCGCCGAGGTGCTGTTGCTCGGCACGGGACACTGGACGACCGGTGCCCACTCGACGACCGGGGCGCTCAGCCGTCCCCTGTCGAACGTCGCCCAGCTCGGCCGGGCCATCTTCACCACCTACCTGTTGCCGTTCGAGATCACCTCGGCGCTGCTCGTCGTGGCGGTGGTGGCGGCGGTGGTGCTCGCCCGGCGTTTCGACCGTCCACTCGACGAAGCCGATCCGCCGACGGAGCCACACTCCGGGGCTCCCGACGAGGACGAGGTGACCAGCCGATGACCATCGACGGCGCCTGGTACCTGACGCTGGCGGCGGTGATGTTCAGCATCGGGGCGGTCGGCGTGCTCATCCGGCGCAACGTGCTGGTCATGTTCATGTGCATCGAGCTGATGCTGAACGCGGCGAACCTCACCTTCGTCACGTTCTCCCGGGAGCTGAACGACATCGCCGGCCAGGTCGCGGTGTTCTTCGTGCTGGTCGTAGCGGCGGCCGAGGTCGTCGTCGGTCTGGGGATCATCGTCGCCATTTTCCGGCGGCGGGTCGGGGCGACGGCAGACGACCCCCACGAGCTGAGGGGCTGAGGCCGCCGTGCTCCATCTCGCCTACCTCATCCCGCTGCTGCCGCTCGGCGGGTTCGCCATCCTGCTCTCGTTCGGTCGGCGGATCGGCAACCCGGTGGCGGGCTGGATCGCGACCGTGGCGGTGGCGGGGGCGTTCGTCATCTCGGTGATCGTCCTGGTGGCGTTGTTCGGGCACGCGCCCGATCAGCGGGTGTTCACCCAGCACTGGTTCACCTGGCTGACGGTCGACCGACTCAGCATCGGAGTCGGGCTGCGGATCGACCCGCTGTCGGTCACCATGGCGCTGTTCGTCACCGGCGTCGGCGCGCTGATCCACCTGTACTCGATCGGCTACATGGAGCACGACGAGGACTTCGCCAAGTTCTTCACCTACCTCAACCTCTTCGTCTTCTCCATGCTCATGCTGGTTCTGGCGAGCAACCTCGTCATCACCTTCTTCGGGTGGGAAGGGGTCGGCGTCTGCTCGTACCTGCTCATCGCGTTCTGGTTCCGTCGTCCGGCGGCGGCGAGCGCCGGCAAGAAGGCGATGATCTACAACCGCATCGGGGACGCAGGCTTCTTGGTGGCGCTGTTCCTCATCTTCGAACGCACCGGGAGCCTCGACTACGCGACCGTGTTCGCCCGGCTCGGTCGCGTCTCCAGCGCGGACCTGGTGGCGATCGCCCTGTTGTTGTTCCTCGGGGCGGTGGGCAAGTCGGCGCAGATCCCTCTGTTCCCCTGGCTAGCCGACGCGATGGAGGGCCCGACGCCGGTCTCCGCGCTGATCCACGCCGCGACGATGGTGACGGCGGGCGTCTATCTCATGTGCCGGATCAACCCGATCCTCCACGCCGCGCCGGTGGCGGGACACGTCGTGGCGTGGGTCGGGGTCCTGACCGCCTTGGTCGCGGCGACGATCGGCTGCGCCCAGACCGACATCAAAAAGGTCCTCGCCTACTCGACGGTTTCCCAGCTCGGCTACATGTTCCTGGCCGCGGGCTGCGGGGCCTACGTGGCGGCGATCTTCCTCATGCTCGCCCACGCCTTCTACAAGGCGCTGCTGTTCTTGTCAGCGGGATCGGTCATCCACGCCCTCGACGGCGAGCAGGACCTGAAGAAGATGGGGTCGCTGCGGACCTTGATGCCGGTCACCGCGGTCTGCTTCTTCGTCGGGTGGCTCTCGATCGCCGGGGTGCCGCCGTTCAGCGGCTTCTGGGCGAAGAGCGACGTGCTGGAGAACGCCTGGGCCGTCAGCCCGGCCCTGTGGGTGATCGGAGCCGTGACGGCGATCCTCACCGCCTACTACATGGGCCGCGAGTTCTTCCTCGTGTTCATGGGCGATCGCCGATGGGAGGATGCCAGGCCCGGGGGACGGTCTCCCGGGGACCCGGGTTGGGTGATGGGCGTTCCGGTGCTGGTGCTGGCAGCGTGCTCGTTTCTCGGGCTGTTCATCGATCTGCCGTTCCACCCGACGTGGACCTTCCTCGAACGTTGGCTGCGACCCGTCGTCGGCGCCAACCTCGCCGTCCACCATTTCGGCCTCGCCGAGCTCTGGGGCTTCGGGCTCGCCGACGTGGCCTTCGCGCTGGTCGGCATCGCCATGGCGGCCGCGGTGTGGCGGGTGGCCGTGAACCGCCCGAAGCTCGAACCCCGTTTCCTTTTCATGGCCTGGTTCATCGACTGGAGCTACGACCGCTTCGTGGCGCGTCCGGGGACGGCCATCTCGTCGTTCGCCTCGTCGGTCGTTGACGGAAGGGTGATCGACGGCGCGGTGGAGGGGGTCGCGAAGCTCATCCGGGCCGGGGGCGACCGGCTGCGGCGTGCCCAGTCCGGCTACCTACGGACCTACGCCCTCACCATCTTCGGCGGGATCGTCATCATCGTGGCCTATCTGGTGACGAGGGCCGGGTCATGACCCGGCACGTGGTCGTGTTGAGCCTGGCGGCGGTCGCCGACCAACGCGCCTTCCCGTTCCTCACGGTGCTCGTCCTTCTTCCGGTCGGGGCGGCGGTCGCCGCCCTCCTGCTTCCCCGCCGGGCCAGCTGGGCGATACGAACCGTTGGCTTGCTGGGGACCTTCGGCGTGCTGGGCCTCGCCGCGGCGGTGCTCGACGAGTTCCAGTCCGGCTTCGGCGGCTACCAGATGGTCTCGGATCACCCCTGGATCGGCTCGCTGGGGATCTCGTGGAATCTCGGCGTCGACGGGATCTCGCTGTTTTTGGTGTTGCTCTCGGCGTTGCTCTTCGTGCTGGCCTTGGTTGGCGCGGGGGAGCGGTCCAACGTGAAGTCGTTCACGGTTTGGATCCTCCTCCTCGAAGCGGCCTGTCTCGGGAGCTTTCTGTCGCTCGACCTTCTGATGTTCTTCCTGTTCTTCGAGACGACGCTCGTGCCGGTGTACTTCATCATCGGCGGCTGGGGCCACGAGCGACGGAACCACGCCGCGATGAAGTTCTTCATCTACACCTTCACGGGCTCGGCGGTGATGCTGGTCGGCATCCTGACGCTGGTCTCCATCCACGAGGGACAGACCGGGGTGACGACGTTCGACATCCGCCAGCTCGCCGAGACCCATCTGAGCGGGGCCGCCGGGGTGCTGCTGCTGCTCGCCTTCACCGCCGCCTTCGCGGTCAAGGCACCGATCTTCCCCTTCCACACCTGGTCGCCCGACGCTTATCGGGAGGCCCCAGTCGCCGGTTCGGTGCTGCTGGCGGGCATCACCGCCAAGCTCGGCACCTACGGCATCGTCCGGTTCGACCTCGGCCTGTTCCCCCACGCCGTGGTGGTCCTGGCGCCGGTGTTCTTAACGCTCGGCGCGGTCGGCATCATCTACGGGGCGCTCGTTGCCGCGGTGCAAAAAGACCTGAAGCGCCTGGTCGCCTATTCATCGCTCGCGCACATCGGCTTCATCGTGGTCGGTGCCTTCGCCCTCACCGGCGAGGCGGTCTCGGGCGCCGTCCTCCAGATGCTGAACCACGGGATCATCATCGCGGCCCTCTTCTTGCTCGTGGCGATGATCCACCGGCGGCGCCAGACGATGTCGGTCGCCCATCTTGGCGGGCTCCAGAAGCGGGCGCCGGTGATGGCGGCGATCTTCACCGTCGTCGCGCTGGCCTCGATCGGTGTTCCGGGCCTCAACGGCTTCGTCGGCGAGTTCCTCATCCTCGCCGGCACCTTCATCACCCACCGGTGGTGGGCGGTGGTGGCGACGGCCGGGGTCGTGCTGGCCGCGGTCTATCTGCTCTGGGCCTACCAGCAGATCTTCCACGGTCCCGAGCGGGAGTCCGAGCGCGGCAAGCCTTTCCGCGAGATCACCTGGCGGGAGGGCGCCGTCATGGCGCCGCTACTCCTGCTCATCGTGTTCTTAGGCGTCTATCCCAAGCCGGTGCTCGACCGGATCACTCCTTCGGTCGACCAGCTGGTCACCCACATCGAGCAGGTGGCGCACCCCACCATCCCCAAGGTCGGCCAGCCTGAGCTCACCGTCCGGCCGGAGGGGACGAAGTGACCCCCGCCCTCCTCCTCGGCGCCGCCAAGGCCTCGGCGATCGCGCTCCCGCACATCGACTACACCGCGATCCTGCCGGAGCTGATCCTGGTGGGCGGGGTGCTCGCGCTCATCGGGATCTCGGCGGTGACGCCCCGCCAACCTCCCACCGGCGTGTACGCGGCGGCGACCGTCGGGATCTCGGTCGCCGCGCTCGTCGCCTCGCTGCGGCTGTGGCGAGAGGTCCAGCTCCACGGCGCCTTCACCACCGTCGCCCACTCCATCGACGTCGACGGGTTCGCGGTGTTCTTCTTGGTCCTCGTCTCGTCGGTGCTCGTGGTGGCGGCCATCCTCGGGGCGGGATACCTGCAGCGCGAGGAGGTCACCGGCTGCGAGTACTACGCGCTCGCTCTCATCTCGGGATCGGGCGCCATGTTGATGGCCGCGGCCAACGACCTGATCCTCGTGTTTCTGGCCCTCGAGGTGATGTCGATCCCGCTCTACGTGATGGCCGGTTTCGACCGGCGCCGCGCCACCTCCCAGGAAGCGGCCATCAAGTACTTCGTGCTCGGGGCGTTCTCCTCGGCGGTGTTCGTCTACGGCATCGCGCTCGTCTACGGCGCGACCGGGTCGACGAACCTGCCGGAGATCGGGGCCTTTCTCGCCCACAACGTCATCACCGCCAACGGGGTTCTGCTGGCGGGGGTGGCACTGGTGGCGGTGGGATTCTCGTTCAAAGTGGCGGCGGTGCCGTTCCACATGTGGACGCCCGACGTGTACCAGGGTGCACCGACGCCGGTGACGGGGTTCATGGCGGCGATCGCCAAGGCCGGGGGCTTCGCGGCCTTCCTGCGGGTCTTTGTCGCGACCTTCCCCACCTTGCGCGGCGACTGGCAGCCGGTCATCTGGGCGCTGGCGGCGGTGACGCTGCTCGGCGGCGCCGTCGTCGCCCTGGTCCAGCGGGACGTGAAACGGATGCTGGCCTACTCCTCGATCAACCAGGCCGGGTTCGTCCTCCTCGGCCTGCAGGCCGCCACGACGCAGGGTGTCGCCGCCAGCTCCTACTACGTCTTCGCCTACGCCTTCATGGTGCTCGGCAGCTTCGCGGTGGTCGGCGTGGTCGGCGGCAAGGGCGACCGCCGACACGACCTCGAGGCTTATCGGGGCCTCGCGACCCGCAACCCGATGCTGGCGACGGTGTTCGCGGTGCTGCTACTCGCCCAGGCGGGGGTCCCGTTCACGACGGGGTTCTTCGCCAAGTTCTACGTGGTTGAGGCGTCGGTCGAGGCCCATAGCTACGCCCTGGCGGTGATCGCCATGGCCTCGGCCGCCATCGCCGTCTTCTTCTACCTCCGGGTGGTGCTCTTGATGTTCGCGACCCAGCCCACCGAGGCGGGCGCCGAAGCGGCGCTGACGCCTTCATCGGCGGTGGGGGGAGTGGCCACCTTGGTGCGACCGGTGGTCGGGCGGCTGGTGGTGGCCCCGTCGGTGGGGGTGGGGCTGGCGGTGAGCTTCGGGGTGACGGTGGTGCTCGGTTGCTGGCCGCAACCGCTCATCGACTTCGCGCGGGCTGCCACCCTGATCTTCCACTAGCCCCGCGCCGGGGAGGTTCAGTCGCGGTAGTTGCCGAACTGGAGCGGGATCCCGAGGTCCTCCGCCTTAAGCTCGGCGATCACCGCCTGGAGGTCGTCGCGCTTCTTGCCGAAGACGCGGACCTGGTCGCCCTGGGACTGGGAGGTCACGCCTTTCCGGTTGAGCTGCTTCACGATCTTGTTGATGCGCCGCGCCTGGTCGGCCGAGATCCCGGCCTGCAACGCGACGTGCTGGCGGACGCTGCCCTTGGCGGCCTCCTCGACCTTGCCGTAGGAGAGGGCCTTCAGCGATACCTGGCGCCGCACCAGCTTCTCCTCGAGCACCTGGGTGAGGGCGAGCAGTCGGTCCTCGGTGGGGGCGTTGAGCTCGATCTCGTGGGGTTTGAGCTCCAGCGAGCAGTCGGTGTCCTTGAAGTCGAAGCGGGTCGCCACCTCCCGTGACGCCTGGTCGACGGCGTTGCGCACTTCCTGAAAGTCGAACTCGGAGGTGACGTCGAAACTCGGCATGACCACCACGCTACCGGCGGGAGTCGGCGGACCCCGGCGAAGGCGACGCGACTATGGACCTCCCCCTCCTCGCCCTTCCCTGGGCATCGGATATCCTCGCTTCGGGTCGGTACCCAAGCGGACAACGGGAGCAGACTGTAAATCTGCTGGCACTGCCTACGTAGGTTCAAATCCTACCCGGCCCACCCGTTCTAACTACCTAGTCAGAGCAGGTGCCGACACCAGATAACGACACACAGAAAGCTGGATCGGTGCGGGTTGACCGCCAAACTGACCACCAAGCGGTTCAATTCCCGTCGGCTGCGCTGATCCTGCCGAGTGCGCGCTCGGTCGCGTCGGCCGCCTCTCGCATGGTCGCTGGCCACACGTGGGAGTAGGTGTCCATGGTGAGACGGAACGTCGAGTGCCCAAGGACTTCCATAGCGACCCGAGGATGCACGCCTTGCGCCAGGAGCAGCGTCGCGGCCGTGTGACGGCAATCGTAGAGACGGTGACCGGTGATGCCGGCTCGCTCCGACAATTTCGTGAACCACCTCGACAGGGCGCTCGACGATAGCGGGTGCCCCATTTCTCCAGTGAACACGAGGCCGCTGTCGTGCCATTCCGAGCCGGCCCGAAGGCGCTCCTCGAGTTGCGCCGTTCGGCGAGTGCGCAGCGCCGTGACGCATTGCAGCGGTAGGGCGATCGTGCGTCGCGAGCGATCCGTCTTCGGCGGCCCGATGCTCTCGCCTCCAGGTGCACGTCTGAACGCGCGTTGCACTCGGACACACGGGTCGGGCCCGTCGAGGTCGACGTCATCCCAGCTAAGAGCTCGCGCCTCGGCCGGCCGCAAACCGAGCGCCAGGGCGACCATGACGAAGGCACCGAGTCGATCGCCCCGTGCCTGTGAGAGAAGTCGGCCAACTTCGTCGTCGCTGAATGGTCGGATCTCCGCACGACGTACCGAGATCGGCTCGACGAGCATCGCGACATTGTCGTGCACGAGTCCCCACCGCTTCGCGACCGTCAATGCTGCGCGGAGGGTCGCGTGGACTAGGCGAACGGTGTCGTCGGCTACGCCCTTCGCTCGAGTCGTGTTGATGAGTCGTTCAATGTCCGCCGCGGTCAGCTTCGCTAACGGAATGCGACCGATAACCGGGTCGATGTGCCGCCTGATGTGGCTCTCGCAATTGCGCCAGTGGCCATAAGTGCGGCGAGGTTTCACGATTTCGAGGAGCCACCGATCGAGGAACTTGTCCACGCGGGCGCGCTCATCGAGAGCCGGCTGTCCTTCAGCCAAGGCGCGCTGTGCGCGCCGCAGTTTCGACATCGCTTCGGCGCGAGTGCGCCCGTAGAAGGACTTGCGCTTGCGTTTGCCGGCGGGCCCATAGCCGACACCGACCGAACCCTCCCAGCGACCATCCGCCCGCTTTCGGATGCCGCCCTCGCCCGCGCCCCTGCGCTTCGTCACCGTGGCCCCGCATTCGAGCTGGCGAGAGCCACGATGCCCTCGGCGAGCGCACGGCGAGCCTGCGGCCACGTCGCGAGCGTCGCGGCCCGCTCGAGCAGCGCTCGCAACTCCCCGAGCTGATCGGGCACGCTCATGAGCGGGGGCGCCGCGTCACCGACGACTCGCTTATCGAGGAGCCTCTGCCGATAGGCGGCTTGGCGGTGCGCCGGCGAGCAGTAGGAAGGGGCGGGGCCTCGCGTAGAGGGGAGCGTCAGTTTGTTGCCGCAGTGGGCGCACCGAATGGTGCGGGTTCGGTCTTGGCGAGCCATATACCCGTCACCATATTCGTCACGCTTCCGCGTGACGCGGATGCTCGGTTGCGCTCCGTTGCCCTCACCTGGCCGGGTGAGGGAACGTCTACCGATTGCCGAGCTCGTGCGCGAGGTAGGTTCGTGCGATGAGCGAACCGCCGTGGTGGGCAAGTGTCACGCCCCACACGGTTTTGGCCAGTTGTCGCCTCAACGGCGCGACACAGGAGAATGAGGTCGGAGCTCTAACCGTCGACGGAACGGGTTTCCAGTATCGCAGCAAATCGACATTTGGCATCGGTTGGCCCGAGGTCGGCAGGCTCGACATCACCGAGAACCGAATTCCCCACGGTCGCAAGCGCAGCGCTTTCGGATTCGGGTTGATCGGGCTCGCGGTCGTCGGAGCCACCGTCGCCCACAACCGCGGGGTTCGCCCCGTTGAGATCGTTCGTGTCGTAACGATCACGACCAGGACCGGCCAGCAATTCCACTTCATTCCGGGGAACTCCTCGCTGGCAGCGATGGCACCGACCCTCGGACTCATCGAGCTGATCCGGTCTCACGGTTCAAACTGACCCAGTACCGAAGGCACCGGCGATCACGCTTGGACCGCCCCGGCTCGTGACGATGACTTCCTCGGCGACGCGCGCTGGGCCAATGACGAGCACGCCTCATGCGGCACTCACGACCGGCTTCTCGGTCACGTGCCAGCCGGTAAGCAGGTGACCCTCGCATCGGACGGGGGTCAGCCTCCAGCTGAGGTTGACAGTTGGATTGCTCGCGCCTCGGGTGGGCGCCGCTCTGCGAGTCGTGACGAGCTCAGTCGTTCGCCAGGATCCCGTGGATGCGCCCGAGCGAGAGCCCGGCCGCCCGCGCCACCTGACGGTGCGAGACGAGGTAGAAGTCGATCGCCTCTCTGACCGCCGCGTCCCGCTCATCGATCCGCTTCCGCACGTCGAGCCCGGCTACCCGCACCGCCTCGGCCAGCTCGGTGACCCTCCGGAGCACCTCCGCCTGCGGGACTTCGGCAGGGGTGTCCGTCTCACCGGACATCATGCCGTCCGTCTCACCGGACACCTCCCGTCCGTCTCACCGGACACCCCCCGTCCGTCGCGACGGACTGTTTCGCATCGGCCCAGGTTATGACATGACCGTCGCGACGGACGCGGTGTCTGTCGCGACGGGCGGTGACGGAGGGTGAGAAAGAACGCCGGGCGGGTGAAGGATTGAGGCGTGCGCCTCGTACGGAGTACGGGCGTCTTCCCGTTCGGCTGAGCAGCGTGCAGCTGCAGCCTTGCGACTCGTGCTCCGAGGGACTCCCCATCGGTTCAGTATTCGATCGCCGCAGCCACGACTGCAGTCGCCCAATCTTCCGCGGTCGGGAGGGCGCAGTGCCGCGTCGTCTCCAGCGAGCGATGGCCGGCGAGCTCCGCCACGAGCACGACGTCAGCCCCAGACCGGACGAGCCGCGTCAGGAAGGTGTGACGCAGCACGTGCGGCGACCACCGTGCATTCGCGATCAGCGCTACACGACCGCGCGAGGGCCTTGTCCACAGCATCGGATCATCGTCTCTGAAGCTGATCGAACTGCCAGCCGGGCGTGCCTCTCTGGTCTCCACTCCCGTGTCAGAGTGTCAGCCGCGAGCAGAGGTGGCGGAGCTGTGACTGGGAAGCTTCGCCACGGCCAGTGCGAGGAGCGTCATGGCGAGCGTCCAGGCGATCCAGGCGACGATGGCCAAGCGGGCGTAGTCCCAACCGGTGCCTGAATGGATGACCGGCGCCGGTCCCAAGTCGTAGGCGCGAGGCGGGTTGTCCGCCGAAATGACCTCGACGCAGTCGTTGCCAGGGACGCCTTTCCAGCCAGGACTCGAGCCGGCGAGCTCCACCTTGTCAGAGCTCGAATGGGTTGGGGCGACGCCCGCGCACGAGGTTGACGGCCACGCACCCACGAGGGCAACTACGCCACCAACGACGAACAGTCCGAACAGGGCGGCCGCGATGGCAGCGAGAACCTGGTGGGGATAGGTGCGCCTCACCGCCGGCGAGCCTTCGCCCGAGCCAGCAGTTGTCATCGGGCCCAGTGTACGGCGCGGCTTTCGTGACGGATGGGCCCCGCGCGGGACAACGCTGAGCGGGCGCGAGCGCGCAAGCCGTGTGCAGCGGGCAACGCCATCGAGTCGTTCGCCGAGTGCGGCTGGTCTCCGCCGGATGGTGGTCGCATGGAAGCTGGGGCCGACTCGGCTGCCGCTCCGGCGGTGACGAGCTCGGCGGCTGACCTCTCCGCCGGCACGTGCTTAGGTGCGGGCCACCTCGAGCCCGAGCGTTTCGGCAGCCGCGCACAGACCTGCGTCGCCGGCGACGAACACGAGGTCGTCGGCCTGGACGAGTTCCGCTGCGGCTAGGTGGATCGCGTCATAGCCGCGGAGCGCTAAGCGTTCGGCGAGAGCGCCGGCGCGGCGCACGAGCAGATCGGAGATCTCAAGGAGGTCAAGCTGCTCGTAGAGACCGACGAGCTTCGTCACTGCGTCTCGCAGCGCCGACTCAGCGATGTGGCCCTTTCGAGCAGCCTGAGCGAGAGCCGCGTGGCCTTCGGCGTAAACGATCCGCGCGCTCGTGAGGCGGTCCGCTTCCAGCCACCGGCGCCGAGCCGCGTCCGAACCGGGCTCAGCGACGATCAGCGGAACGATCGCCGAGGTGTCGAAGTAGGCGATCACCGCCGCTGGTCGGACACCAGCGGGCTCACCGGTCGAGTCGCTGGGATCAGCTCGTCCGGGACGCTCCGACGGGCCGTCCGGGCCGGCGAGGCGACACCATTGGTAATCAGACGATCGAGCACCATGGGTTTGCCGTTCTCTCGGGCGAGGGGCACGACTCGCGCGACAGCGCGGCCGTGGTCCGTGACGACGAGCTCACTGCCTGTGCGAACTCGGTGCAGGTAACGACTCAGATTGTTCTTCAGCTCCCGAACTCCGACCTCCACAGCCACCTCCCTCTGGGGCCACATTCTGCGACCATTGTAGCTACAATTCTCTAGTCCCCGACGGCGCGGACCACGTTGCCGAGGGGTACCGCGGCCTAGTTAGGAGGTGCGGGATGTCTGACCTCTCCGGGATCGAGCCAGGCGGTCTCTCGTCGAGCGCGTGGAGGTCGCGCTATGGCGATCTGAGCGCGGACGAAGTCGCCCTGCTCGGCGAGTTGGCGTGCTCGGCCTTCCTCGGACAGGGGCTGTCTGACCGCACCGCCCGCACCTACGCCCAGGTGGTCGCCGCTGGCGAACGGTACTGCCGGACGCGCCACAGCACGCTGCTCGCCGCTGACGCCGGATTGATCGGCGGCTTCGCGGCGACCCTGACGCTCCCGAGACGAGCGCAGGCGCGAAGTGCGCTTGCCAGCTGGTGGCGCTTTCTCGGTCGCGCTTCGCCTCCGCTCGATCCACTTCGCGTAGCGGGTCGCCAATCCGATCTCCCGTCGAAGCGCCGTTCACGAGGTCACGCGGCCGGGCGACCGCACCGTGGCGATAGCTGGGACCTCGAGGGGTCAGCTACCAGCGAGCGGATCCGACGCGCCCGTGAATCGATGCGACGTGCCGGCGTCAATCCGACCTCGACACGTCAATACTGTCGGTACCTCGCCGCCGCGGAGAGGTGGTGCAGCCAGCGCGACCTCGACCTCGCAACGATCGAGGGCGAGGCGCTTGAGCAACTCGCGGAGACCGTCCCGAGGTCGACTAGTTCCCGTCGTGCGCTGCGTTCGGCGTTGCGACATTACTTCCATGCCCTCGGACGATCGGAACCACCTCTGTGGGCGGTGCGGGTTCCGAAAAAGCGACGCATGATCGCGAGACCGCTTGAGCCGGACGAGCTCAGGCGCTTGCTGGCCGTCGTCCGCGAGGACGGCGGTAGACGGGGCTTTGCCGTGATGCTCGGCCTGTTTCTCGGCCTCCGTCGTTTCGAGATCGCGACGGTTCGCTTCCGAGATTTCGAAGGCGGCTGGCTCGAGCTCATCGGCAAGGGCGATCTTCCAGCCCGACTTCCGGTTCATCCCGAAGTTACGCGGAATCTCGCCCGCATCCCGAAGACCTCGGCATTTGTGTTTCCGGGCCGCCTGTCTGGTCACGCGTCTCCGGCGACGATCTGGACCTGGGTCGTTCAACTCGCCGAGGAGGCTCGAATCGACGGCCTGACGACGCACCGCCTCCGGCACACGTGCCTCACATACGCGAACGACGCGACAAAGGATCTCCGCGCCGTGCAAGAGTTCGCTCGCCACGAACGACCCGAGACAACTGCCGGGTACACGCGAGCGTCGGCCGACCGACTCCTCGAGGTTATGCGCGCGCTCGGCGGCGCCTACGGCGTAACTGCTCCACGTGAGCGGCCTGGCCGGGCGTCGTCCTCGAAGTGGTCGGCAACGCTCGAGGACATCGCTGCCGGAGTCGACGGGAATCAATACGTCGACGACTGGTCAGCTCTCGGCAACCTGCTTGCTGGTCGATCCGGGTGGCACCTATGTGTCGAATCGCCGGGGCCTGAGCTCCGTTTTGTCTACGAGGACGCTCCACTCTGGGTCGGCGTCGACAACGGCTGGCAGGTCAACCCGCATCGCTACTGCCTCTTCGTCGAGCTTGATCCCGATGACCGAGAGGTCGTCGGCTGCTGGCACTTCTCTGACATCGAGAGCCTCGGAGTCATGCTGTCGACCTTCGAGACGGGCGACGTGAGCGCGTTGCCGCCGACGTTTGTGCTTGGGCTGTCCTCCAGCGGTCAGCCCGACGTCGTTGCGGTGTGACCGAATCGGGGTGCCTCGGCGGCGTCTCCGCGCCGCCGAGGCGGTCGCCACCTAGTTAGGAGATGACGACGCGGCCGACGATACCCGCGTCAGCCCTCGAGTTCGGTGAGCCTCGCGTCGAGTTGCGCGATCGCGGCATCGAGCACGGCGTGGACCGCGGGCCAGTCCCATGCCGCGAGCTGCTCGTGCCCCCAGACGCGACCAGCGACGTCGACGAAGCGACGCCTGACGACGGTGCGCGTCCTTCGCGGCTGAGGCTCACCACGCACGATTCGCAACACGTCTCGCATCGTGGGGCGCGCGGCGATCTCCTCCCTGGCATCCATCGGTCTCAACACGCTGACGTCGGCGAGCACAGCCGAAGGAGGTCCGCCCGGATGCGCCCGGACCCGAGCTCGCAACTTCGACAGCTCGGCGCGCCGTCTTCGGAGCGCACGGATTTCTGCTTTTCGCTGCCGCTCGAGCGCTTCCAGCGACCGGCGATATTCACGCTTCGCCGCCGCGGCGTCGCGCGCCGCGGCTTCGCGGTCCCGTTTGTCCCGCGCCAGCTCAGCGTCCCGACTCGCCTTCGCCTCGTCGAGTTCGGCGCGCAGAGAGCGGGCGAAGGCGACCTCGCGCGAAGCCACCGGGATGATCTCTTCCAGCGCGCCCCGGCTTCTCGCCGCGCTCGCCTGTCGCCGGACTTTCGAGAGTCGCGCTCGCAGCGCGGCGGCCTCGGCGCGTTCGGTCCGTGGCACCGTCTTGATTGTCGCAACAGCCTGATCGATCGTCGTCACAAGGCGCGCCCGTTCTCCCGTGAGCTCGAGGTCCTCATGAATGGCTGCCTGGCGCCGCACCTTCACCTCTCCACGGATCCGCTCGCGAGACTCGGTCCGGGCTCTTGCTGCCTCCGCGAGCTCCCGGAGGCCGGGCACGTCTCCGAGCTGAGCAGCGATGTCGTCAATGGGCACATGCCAGTCGGGATCGACGAGGCCCACGACGGTTTCGGTGACCGTGAGGACGTCCGTGCCAATGAAGTAGGCGAGGCCGCGGAGGTCGACACCGCTCTCGAGCCCATAGCGCGCCGCCCGTCCCAGGGTGGCGAGTTCGAGCATCCGCAGGTCGACCCGATGGCGCCCCTCGTCGGTTAGGACATGGGCGACCCGCTCAAGGATGCGGATGCAGCTTTCGCCGACCCTGTCCGTGACCGGCCTGTAACTGTCGAGCGATAGGGTCCCTGCACCCGTTCCCGCGAGTTCTGCCGCGCGCAACCGAGCGGGGAGGTCAGGGATGAGAACCTCGTCGACGCAGATGGTCAGGGCCCGCCGGAAGTAGGGCTTCGCGACGACGGTCGCCCCGTCGCGGGGATTCCATGTCGCCATCACGGTGCCGGCGATCCGTACGGCGGTTCCCTCGACAGGGACGACCGGGTCGCCGTGGAAGAGGATCTGCGCTTGCCGCCGGACGTCCGTATCAGCTTCGCCGAGTTCGTCTAGGCAAACGAACGGGAGCGCCAGGTGTGACGCTGGCTCGAGCGCCCAGCCACCGTCGACTTGCCAGCGCCGGCCGAAGATCTCGCCGCGAGCCAGCGCGGGGACGTCGAGGATCGCCTCCCTCCCGAGCCCAAGCGCCCGAGCGAGCAGCTCCGCCGCCGCCGTCTTGCCTCGTCCGAGCGCGCCGAAGGCGAAGAGCGCCGGGTGGAAGGCCCGATCGGGGTACAGACGTCGAGCCACAATGAGGTCTGCTGCCAGTCGACAGAATGCGCCCAGCGCCGGCGAGGGCCCGAAGATGGCCTCCACGGCCTCCTCGAATGGCCCTTGAGGCTCGCGGACCAGGGACCGCGCTGCGGCCCGGCCCGCGTTGGTGAGTTGCGGTCGGTTCTTGGGACCGGTGACGAGACCAGCAGCACGAAGCTTCGCGAGCCCCTCAGTGACCGATCTAGACGGCCGCCCACTCGCCGCGGCAATCTCCGTCGGCGTAGCCGTTCCCCCGAGATCAGCGAGCGCCTGCAGGACGTCGTCCCGCGCCGTCGGGCGGCTCACCATCGCATGCCGGTGCCTCTCTCGGCGGTTGCCGGTGGTGATGGATGTGTTGCCGATCGCCCGTCTTCGCTTGCCGATCGCATTGCGGGGAGCACGAAGCGGCCACCGATGACCAGGACATATGCGCGGAGAGCTGGAGAACTATTGCCGATCGCCGCCTCGGGGGCCCCGTCAGGCGTCGACTGGGTTCGAAGGAGGCTGTACAGAGCTCGACCCCGGATTGCGCACCGCGCGTCCGTCGCGACAGACGACTCGCGAGGCCCCGCGGAGCTCGTGACCGCGCGACCTGCGCGGCCGCGGACATAGGCGCCAACACAACATTGGACATGACACCTTGGGTAGGGAGAAACCTGTCCAACCTGTCCACCTGTCCGCGCGGGGGCGCCAACCGTGCCTTGACTAGGAGCTTTCGCTCTCGTGGCGCGCGGATAAGTTGGCCGACGCGCGGACAGGTTGAGTTCCTCGCGGGCAGGTTCACCCTTGGTCACCGGGGCCGAGCTACGACGTCGTGAAGCCCAGAAGTGGATGACCACCAGGGAGAACGCCGCTGCGGACGCCGCTGCGCCGCGCGGACAGGTTCCCCCCTGCGCGGACAGGTTCCCCCCTTGCGTAACCCGATTGACTGTCCCGCGCGGGGATCGGCGAGGGTTCCATGGTGCAACCTGTCCGCGCTGGAAGCGGCCGCTGACCAGGGAACACGCCGCGGGCGCGGACAGAGTGGCCTCTTCGCGGACAGGTCGCGGACAGGTTGAACCGCAACCTGTCCGCGGTCTGCATAGGGGGTGACCAGGATAAATGCAGCCGCAGAGCCCCGCGCGGACAGGTTGGACAGGTTTCCCTTTCCTCTCGCGAAAACAGAGAGGGAAGAAGGAACGGGTACCTGCCAGCCCGGAGCAATCAACACTGCAGCTGTGGCTGCTCATCAGGATCGGCGCCGATCAAGAGAAGTCGCGACCGGTCTCTTCCGCGCCGGCCGAGTTCGTGAACGGGCACGCCGGCGGCACGCAGGTGCGGGGCGACCCGTCTGAGGCTGTTAGCCGTTTGCTGGGGCCCGGCCGGCCAGCCGCGGGGCGTTTGCCCCTGGTCGCGCCGCCGGTTGAGCTCCTCGAGGAGCGCCGCGGCCGTGCCTCTCCATGGTCCCTTTTCCCGGACGAAGTCAACCACCGCCTGAGCGAGCGCAGACGATTCCAGGACTGCAGACGTCGCGCTCTCTCGGGCAGAGTCGAGCGCACTTACCATCGTGCCCGGAGGCAATCGCAATCCTTCCTCGGCGGCGACTGCAAAGCGCGCAGCGTCAGCCATGCGGGGCGGTCGCACCAGCTCGACCGATAAAAGGTGACGCAGTCCAGAGGCAAGACCATCTAGCAGGACGCCGAACATCTGTCCCGAGTCACGTCCGAAGTCTGAGCGCAGTCGCCGTTCGTCGAGACGCTGGTCATCGGGAATTCGCGGTGCCTCAACAACGTAGGAACGATCGAGCAGATCGGGCCGGCTTGCCGCCTCGGCTATCCCAGTGAGGACAACCGGCCGCGCGCTGGCGAAGACTTCCTCCTCTCGGTCTGCGTAGAGAGTGCGCGTGCCGAACCCCTCCCCACCCGCAACACGGCACAGCGCGTCGGAGAGACGGGGCTCCATCCCCGACACGTTGTCGAACCCGAGGACATGGCCGTTGTACGCCGCGATGACCAGATCACGCTCGTCGTGAGGGAGCGCCCGCAACGGCGCCTCGGCTGGGTCCACGAGGAGACGACAGAAGCGAGCCGTCGTCGTCTTCGCTGAACCCTGTTCGCCGTAGATGACGAGCAGCGGGTAAGGACCGCTTCCCGCGAGCGCGTTCACGAGCCACGAGAGCACGAGAGGGAATCCCTCATCGCTCACGTGCAGGTACCTGCGAAGTGTGTCAACCGAGCCGCCTCGTGTCGGCGCTGGAAGCGGCCGTAGCGTTCGGGGCCGTCGAAACGGAACGGGCGGCGCCTCGACAACCGTCCAACCGGCTGGCGTAACCACCACGGCGGAGCCGCGCTCGTCGCCCAGATCGATGATGACCTGATTCTCGGATCGGGCGACCCGGAGAAAGACCTCGTGCTGGCCACCCTCGTGGCATGCGATCACCTCGAGCGTGCGTTGGGCGTCGCCCCAGCTCTGCCCGGCAATGACCCGCCTCTTCCCTCCTGTGGCGAGGCGATGAGCGTGGAATGCTCCGACGAATTGACGCTCGAACGCCTTTGACTCCAAGGGGAACGTGCGCACTGATTCAATAATCGGCGTCCCCACGGTGGCAAATGCGTCCCCGGAAGTGTTGTGGAAGAGCTCGAGGGAGCCCTGCTCGACCAGCGCCTCAGCGAACGCGACAACCTCCTCCACGACCCTCGGTTCCGGATCCGGCCGCGTCCGCGATGTCCCTCGGACGGGTCTCGGCGGCTGCCGGGACCGAATCGGCTGCGTCGACGCGCCGCCAGAGCTCGTCGAGCGTGCCTCTGCCGTCGAGGTAGTCGCTCACGTCCCCGTGTTCTGGCAGCTCGGGGAACGAGACGATGCGGACGTCATCGATCACCGTCCGCAGTTGCGTTGCGACCTTCAGCGCGTGTTTCCGCCCGGGGGCGTCATTGTCCTCGAGCACGGCCGCCTGCCGGAATCCCCGGAGCGCGTTCAGATCCTGAGAGGTGAACGTCGGAGAGCTCGCGAAGTGCGTCGTTGTGACGAGCCCGAGCGCCGCGAGGCGGTCGGCGTCCTTTTCGCCCTCGGTGAAGACGAGCATCCCGTCGGCTTCGCGGCCATCTCGGGCTGCGATCACCTCCGGCAGGCGGTAGATGGCGCGCTCGTCGCCGGCGTCATATCGGATCGCACCGGGACGTTCGGGATCCGGGCGTCGAATGGCGAAGGTCTTTTGGTGCTCACCGTTCGCGGCCTTGCGCTCGAAACGGACCTTTTCGCAGAGCAGGCGGTCGTCGGCACCGCGGTACTCGTAATAGGCGACCGCTTGCCAACCGTCGCCGCGGGTCCATGGTCTCGGCAGCTCAGATCGCGCAGCGAGCGTCCCCACGCCATTGCTCGAGACGGGGCCGGCGCCGGCTTCTGGCCGGTACACCGGGGGCCGGCGAACGTCGAGCGCGCTCGACGCGGCGCCGGCGCCGTCGGCCTTCAGTTGTGCCGTGACGTACTCGTCGAGTGCGTGCACGGGAATGCGCCGTGCCCGGCCGACCTTGAAGCTTCGAAGCTGTCCCGAATTGATGAGGTCGTAGATGGTCGGCCGGCTTAGGTGGAGGCGTGCGGCCGCCTCATCCACCGTCAACAGCAGCCGAGGACCGTGAACGTCTCCTGGTGTGTCTGTCATGCGCGCGAGGGTTACTCCAATGGCGAGCGCGATGGCGGATCATGCGCCGAGCCGATGTTGGATGGCATGTAACATTGTCACAATGGCTGGTCGTAGTGGTGCTGCCACGCTGGAACCACTCGACATCGCGAGCGCACGGGCGCGCCTCGGTCTCAGCCTTCGCGAGCTCGGTGCCGAGGTCGGCGTCAGCAGGGCAACCGTCCAGCGATGGGAGCGGCGAGAGGCGTCGGTTCCAGATTCCCTGGAGCTCACGCTCCGCCGTCTCCTCGCGGCGGGAAAGGAGTCTCCCGAAGAGCGCGTATTGCGAATGGTCCGCCAGGCAGGCGCCGCCACGCGCTCCGAGCTCACCGTTGCTTGCTCCGATCGGCGCGAACGACGCGCTCTCTCCCGTCTCCTCGCGGCGGAGCGCTGGTTACGGCCGCGGTGCCCCGTCGGGACGCGCGAGGCCGTCACTATTTGCGCGAGGCCATCTGTCTGGCAGGCAGTTCGAGGGCTGCCGCCCTGCCGATTGTTTCGGGCCCAGAACTTGCTCGCGCGCGCAGGGGCGCCAGCCTGTCCATCTTCGAGCTGGCGGCGCGCCTTGGCGTCGCGCCATCGACATTGCGCGTCTGGGAAGCGACGTCGCCGCCAGCAGCTCGAGTCGCCAACCTTGCCGCGGCGCTGCGCCTCGAGGGGGGCGAACTCCGCGCCGCTCGAAAAGCGGCCGGCCTGTCCTTGCGCCAGCTTGGCGCGCGTGCCGGCGTAACCCTGTCAGTCGTCGACGCATGGGAGAGAGGCAAGCGGCCCATCCCTGCGCGTCGACTCGTCGCTCTCAGAGGAGCCCTAGCCGTGGCGCAAGAGTCTGCAGATGAGCGCCCCGCGGGGCTCGAAGAACGGATCGTCGAACTTGTGCGGCGCCGGCCAGGAAGGACGCCTGCAGACGTTCGCCACGAGCTGCGCAAGCGTCGGGCCGGTCGTTATCGCACTGGTGCCGAAACAGACCGCGCGCTCCGTCGGCTACTTCGGGGCGGTCGGATCGTCGCGGCAGAGGTGGCGATAGTCGACGGACAAGGCCGCGCGCGAACGCGCTCCCGCCTCTATGTGCCGCACGCCCGTCCGGCGTCTCGTGGTCTGAAGCTCACCGGTGATGAGCTCGGGGCGAGACGTGTTGGAGCGGGGCTAAGTCAGCAGCGACTCGGATCGGCCCTGGGGAAGACCGGCGGATTCGTGGGGTATTGGGAGCGGCGCGGATCAGCCCCCGTCCCCGAGCCTTGGGCGGCGCGACTGCTCGAGGAACTCGCCAGCACGCGGAATCGCCCCGATCCGACCGAGTTGGCTCGTGCCGGGATCGTCTCCGCAGTAGCACAACAGCCGGGATTGTCCCGCTGGCGGCTCCAAAAGGTTGTCGGGAATGGCAATTCGGCGCGCCGCGCGCTGCACGAACTCCTGCATTCGGGTGAGCTGGTGAGTGGGCGGGCATTTGACCGGCTCGGCCGTCAGTACGTCGGCCTGTACCAACGCGATCAGCCGAAGCAACGGGGCGACGCCTTTCGGCATGGCGAATTGCGGCACGTGCGGGAGACCGCCGGTTGGACCGCTGGCGAGCTCGCCGTGGCGATCGGCGCTCGCGCCAGCACGGTCACGCGCTGGGAGTCCGGCGCACGCCACTGCCCGCCCCGCCAGGTCACGGCCGTTCGCACTGTGCTTGCTGGTCCGCGGCCGGACCGTGCGCGCGACGAGCGACGTCTCGCTCGCTTGCTTGCGCTCGTCGCTCCGCCTGAGGGGGCGAGGCTGACCGAGCTCCTGCCGTTTCTCTCGAGCGATGTGGGCCGGGCGACGTTCGAGGCCGCTCTTGCTGGTGGCCTCATCCATGAGGAGGAGCGCACCGAACGCGATCGGCAAGGCCGGCCGTACCGGCGTCGCCGGGTCGTCACCGGACCGGCGCGAGCCGACGCTGAACCGCCCCCGGCGACGCTCACCGGTGCCGATCTGCGCACCGCACGCGAAGCCGCGGGCCTGAGCCAGGGCGAGTTGGCGCGGCGCCTCGGCCTCAGTCAAAGCATGGTCAGCCGTTGGGAGCTCGGGCTCGCCAGAGTGCCGCTCGGGCACCTCGAGCGCGTTTGGACTGTCCTGGGAGGTTTGACCGCCAATTTGACTGCCCAGTGAGCTGCTTTCGGCTGCCCGGCATTGACGCTAGCTGCAGTCGCATAGGCGCTGACCTGCGCCACTTGACGCCCAGTGCCACCCATTAATGCCGCGAGTCTGCCTGTAAATCTGCCGGCACAGCCTACGTAGGTTCAAATCCTACCCGGCCCACTTATCCCTTTTGACAGGCCGGTTCTGTCGACCTTCGCTCCTAGGACGGCGGCGCTTTCGGGTCCACCTCGCCAGCCGGTCGCCTAAAGGTTCGCCCGGTCTGGCGCTGGGGAGGTTCGGCCGGGTGGGGCCCCGGACCGCGCCCCCGATGAGCGTCCGGGCGCATCGCCGGTCCTTTCCACAAGCCCCGACCGCGACAGCTCGTCCCCAACTTTCCCGCTGCGGTGGCAGAATCTGGTCGGAATGACGCCCCTCGTGACCTCTTCGGGTAGGCCGGGCGCGTTCCAGGACCTGCCCGCGCCGGCCGGGGACCGCGTGGTGCGGCACCGGGGGATCGTCCTGGCGGTGCTCTGCGTGAGTCTCCTCGTCGTGAGCCTCGACACCACCATTCTCAACGTCGCGTTGCCGGCGATCGTGCGCGCCATGCACGCCACCTCGAGCCAGCTCCAGTGGATCGTCGACGCCTACGTGATCGTGTTCGCCGGGCTGTTGCTGGTGCTCGGCAGCCTCGGCGACCGCATCGGACGCAAGTGGGTTTTCTTGGGCGGGTTGGTGCTGTTCGCCGCGGGCTCCGCGACGTCAGCGTTCTCGACCACCCCCGACCGTCTCATCGCCGCCCGCGCCTTCATGGGGATCGGCGCGGCGGCGATCATGCCGTCGACCCTGTCCATCCTGGCCAGTGTGTTCACCGCGGCGGACGAGCGGCTCCAGGCCATCGGGATCTGGTCGGGCACCACCGGGCTCGGGGTGGCGATCGGGCCGGTGGCCGGCGGCTGGTTGCTCGCCCACTACTGGTGGGGCTCGGTGTTCTTGGTGAACGTGCCGATCGCCTTGGTCGGGCTGTGTGCCGCGGCCTGGCTGGTTCCGAATTCGGCCAACCCGGAGAGCAAGCGACCCGACCCGATCGGAGCCCTGCTCTCGATCGTCGGGATGGCCCTTTTGCTCTGGGGGATCATCGAGGCTCCCGACCGCTCCTGGACCTCGCCCCTCATCATCGGCGCCATCGTCGCCGCGCTGGTCGTGCTGGCCGGGTTTGTCTGGTGGGAGAGGCTCTCCACCCATCCGATGATCGAGCTGTCCTTCTTTCGCTCGAGGCGTTTCTCGGCGGCGATTGGGGCCATGGGCCTGGTGATCTTCGCCCTCATGGGGGCGCTGTTCCTGCTCACCCAGTACCTGCAGTTCTCGCTGGGCTACAGCGCCCTCCAGGCCGGCCTGCGCCTCGCGCCCATCGCGGCGGTGCTGCTGGTGGTGGCGCCGGCGTCGACGCTCGTCGTCCGCTACCTCGGGACCAAACCGGTGGTCTTCGGAGGGCTGGCCTTCGTCGCGGTGGGGCTCGGGATGCTGTCGAGGATCACCGTCCACGGCACCTACCTGGAGGCGCTGCCGGGCTTGTTCTTCGTCGGCATCGGGGTCGGGCTGGCCCTCGCCCCCTGCACCGAGTCGGTGATGGGGGCGCTCCCCCTGGCCCAGGTCGGGGTGGGTTCCGCCACCAACAGCGCCGTCTTGCAGCTGGGGGGCGCCCTCGGGGTCGGGGTGCTGGGGAGCCTGCTCAACACCCGGTACGCCGACCGGTTGGCCCCCTATCTCGCGCACTCTCCGATTCGGATTCCGCCATCGGTGTTCCACACCATCTCCGGGTCGCTCGGCGGCGCTCTCGCCGTGGCGCAAAAGGCCGGGAGTCTTGGCGCGCCGCTGGCCAGGCTGGCGCGGCTGTCGTTCCTCAGCGGAATGGACCTCGCCTTGCTGGTGGGGATGATCGTGGTCGCGGTGGCGGCCTTCGTCGTGCTCGCGGTGCTCCCGAACCAGGGAGCTCCCCCGGTGGGCGGGAGCCCGTCCGAGCTGCCCGGCCGGCCGCCGACGGACCGGTAACCACCGCGGCTGCGGTGGCCCGGGAATCGGGGGCGGCCGGTCCGGGGCGCCATGTTGTCGGCCGGGGTGGCGCGGGCCTAGCGTCGCAGGGGAGGTGGTTGCCTTGAAGAATGATCGCATGTTGGCGGAGGCGGTCCGCGCGTGGGTCATCGAAGAGCGGCCGGGCGATGGTGCCGCGGCCAGCCGGGCCGCCGCCGTCGCCCGGGTTTGCTACACGAACGGCGCGTCGGTCTCCGAGGCGTGCCATCGGGCCCACGCCTTCGTCAACAGCTGGACTCGGCACCCGGCGCAGAAACAGTTTCGGCCCCGCCGGGGAGGAGCCGTCCGCTTCTAGGCCCGTCCGGCCGCGTCGCGGTCCGGCGGAAATTGACGGTCCCTTCGGGGATCCCCGTGGCCGCGCCGCGGTCCGGCGGAACCGCCAGTGTCCCGATCACCGCCGAGATCGCCGAAACAAACCGTGTCGTAGGGGCCGCCGCCGCCCGGACGCAGTGGGGTGACGCACCGGCCGGGGCCGACACCGGCGGCCAGCGCGCTGCACGGGAATCGTCTGTCACCGCGCCGAGATACTCGATCGAGCGCCGTAGTCTCCCCCGTGTCTACGAGACAGGGGGGAAGCGATGGATCACACGGCGACCACGCGACATCTGTTCGATTGCATCACGGCCGGCGACATCGATGGTTTCGGTGATCAGTTGGCGGAGGATTTCGTCGAGCACGAGACCGGCCCCGGTCTGGACCCCACCAAGGCCGGCACCAAGGAACTCTTCCGGATGATGCTGACGGGATTCCCCGACCTGCGCTTTGCGCCCGAAGACGTCCTGTCGAGCGGTGACAAGGTCGTCGCCCGGGTGCGGGTCACCGGAACCCACACCGGAAATTTCATGGGCATTGCGGCGACCGGCCGGGGCGTCGACTTCCCGGCCATCGATATCCTGCGGTTCGGCGACGACGGTCGGGTCCACGAGCACTGGGGAGTCATGGATGTGATGTCCATGATGCAACAGCTCGGGGTGGTGCCCTCGGGCCCGCCCGCCTAGACATCCCACGGCCCGAAGATGTCAAGCGGCCTCGGTGAGTTGGCTCTCTGAACGGTGGCCCCAGGCGGTGTGCTCGTCGTAGAAACTGCCGTTGGCGAGACAGCCATGGAGGATGCCGACGAGCCGGTTCCCGAGGGCTCTGAGCGCCGCATGGTGGGTGTCGCCGGCTTGCCGGTGGGCGTCGTAGAAGGCGCGGGCCCCCGGCGACGCGGTGAGGCTCGCAAAGGACCACAGGTAGATCGCGTCAGCGAGGCGCATGTTGCGGGCGTAGCGGGCGAGCACGATGCGCTTGGTGCCCGACGCGCGGGTGATCGGCGACGTGCCGGCGTAGTTCTTGCGAGACTTGGCACTGGCGTAACGGTCCGGGTCATCCCCGAACTCGCCGAGCACCCGGGCGCCGAGGATGGTCCCCAGTCCTGGCAAGGAACGGACCACCTTGGCGGCCGGGTGCTGCTCAAAACCCGCTTCGAGCTGCTGCGCGAGGTTCGCGATCTCGGCGTTCATCGTCGAGATCACCGTCACCGACGCCTTGACTGAAGCACCCATCGCGCTCGCCACCAGCGCGGAGCCCTGAAGCTGGGGTGCGCGCAGTGCCGCCTGGATCTCTCGAGCTCGCTCGTCGATCCGGCGCTGCCGCCCGCCACGGCGCAGTGCCGAGGCGATCTTTGCAAGCGAAAGCGCCGCTCCGAGGCTCGGGGTCGGCGCCACCTTCAACACCTCTGTGGCATCAGCGCTCGCCAGGTCGTCGAAGGTGGAGAGCGCCGCCGGGTAGAACTCTCGCAGCGTCGAGCGCAGCGCGTTGGCCTGCCGGCCTCTCGACCAGATCATCGACTGGTGAGCCCGGGCGAGGACCTTCACCGCTTCGACGACCTCGGAGTCACCAGCGACGGGGCGGTGGTTGTGCCGGTCGGTGCGGACCATATCGGCGAGCACCTTGGCGTCGCCGGGATCGGACTTCGCGCCCGAGGTCGAGTGGCGGTCCCGATAGCGCGAGGTCGACATCGGGTTCACGGCGAACACGAGGTAGCCCGCTGCGACGAGCGCCGCGACGAACAGGCCCCGGTCGGTCTCGATCCCGACGATCACCTCGCTCGGATCTTCGATATGCGCACCGACGAGC
Source organism: uncultured Acidimicrobiaceae bacterium (assembly GCA_963761425.1). GTDB lineage: Bacteria > Actinomycetota > Acidimicrobiia > Acidimicrobiales > Bog-793 > Bog-793. The sequence continues at coordinate 129,281 of CAVXGQ010000005.1, forward strand.
TCGTGGAAACGGGCGATCCCCTCGACGCCCTCGGGCAGCCGGCCTCCCGCGAGGCGCCTACCCTCTGCGTCCTCAACGTGCACGTCGTGGTGGGCCTCGGCCCAGTCCACTCCGACAAAGATCATCTGACTCCTCCCATCGATGGCACCAGCGTCGAGCCCGAGGACCCCAGCAGCTTCCTAATGGTTCAGTGCTCGAGGCACGACATCCCACCAGCCGTCGAAGGAGACCTCACCGACCGACCGGGGCACGATCTAGACGTAGGGCTCGAGGCCCTGGCGGTCGCAGTGCTCACCCGTCGGTGGCTCGGTTGACCAGCCTCGCTCGTTGATAAAGCGAGGTGGTCGATCCCCATTAGGCGGTCGGGGCGGGGGGCGTCGCGCCCTCCCGTCCCAGCTGAGGCCGCGGGCGCCCCAATCCCCCGGGAGGGTTGGAGGCCGGTTGGAGGGCCGATCCGCTCGGGGGCGGTAGGTCTATTCCCGTTCGGTTCGGCAACGAACCCGGCGGAAAGGTTCAGCGTCAGGGGCCCATTCGGCTCGCTCTGACCCGGCGGGGGGATCGCGGCAGGATAGGGCGGTGATCGCAGTGGTCTCCCCGACTGCCTACTGGTCGGCGGTCGGGTTCGGTGCCGTCCTGTGCCTCTCGTTGTGCTTCGCGGCCCGACGTCGGGCCGGCCCGTGGCGGATCCTGGTGGCCCGGCTGATCGGGTTGGCGCTCGGGGCCGACATCGTCGCCTACACCGTCGGGCTGATCGTGGCGCGGACCTGGACGGCGGACACCTCGTTGCCCCTTGCCCTCTGCAACGCGGGGGTGGTCGCCGCCGCGGTGGCCTGCTGGTGGCGGATCCCGTTGCTCGTCGAGCTGACCTATTTCATCGGGCTCGCCGGGACCCTGCAGGCGGTCCTCACCCCGGACCTGAGCGTCGCCTTTCCGCACCTCGTGTTCTTCGAGTACGTCGTCGGTCACGTGGGGATCGTGCTCGCCGCGCTGTTCCTCGTCGTCGGGTTGCGTCTGTATCCGCGCCCGGGAGCGGTCGTGCGGGTGTTCGCCATCACCGCCGCCTACACCGCGTTGGTCGGGCTGGTCGACGGCACCACCGGCGCCAACTACATGTTCCTGCGGCGTCCTCCCGGCGAGTGGACCCTGTTGCGACTGCTCGGTCCCTGGCCTTGGTACGTGGTCAGCGCGGCCGGGGTCGCGCTGGTGCTCCTGTTCCTCCTCGACCTTCCCTTCCGGGGAGCCCAGATCGCCGCCCGACGGAGGGATTCACTACCCGCGAGCTGACCGGGCGGTCCTCAACACCCCGGGCCCCGATCCGGTGGACCGGCACCAGACTGCGACGCGGCCGATGAGACCGCTGGCCGGCGGCGACGGAGGCGCCCCAGATCGAGGAGCAACAGGGCGAGGATCAGGGCACACCCGACGGCCGCCAGGATCAAGGCGAGTCGGAGCCCGGGCGGGTTGTAGCGGAAGGTGACCAGGCTCCGCCCGGCGGGAACCTCGAGCGCCTGCACGACGCCGAAGCGTCGCAGGGCCGCGGTCTCCGTCCGGCCTCCCACCGTGACCGTCGCCTGCCAGCCGGGGAGGTCGGTGACGCTGCGCACCAGGAGGGCCGCCCGGGGGGTGTCGACCTCGACCGTCTCGGTCGGTGTCCAGGGCGACGAGTCGAGGACCCGAACCTCGGCCGCCACCCGGCGGGCGCCGGAGGGCGAGAAGGTGCTGAGCGGGCCGAAGGCGCGGGTGTCGGTGAGCCAGAGATAGACCCCGATGGTCCCGGCCACCTTCCAGTGGGGCGGCGTGACGTAGGCGGCGAGGATCCCCGTTGGCGAGAAGGGGGCGAGACCTACCGGCGCCACCGTCACCGCCAGGGCCTTCGGTCCGCCCCGGCGAGGGGCGAGCACGAGCCCGACACTGCGCCGCGTCGGGGCGAAGTAGGCGGTCGCCTGGTCCCCGGCGACGACCACGCGGGTGGGCGCCCACTTTGATCGTCGCCCGAGGAGGCGGATCTGGCGGGCCGCCGACCCGAGCAGCCCTGGGGACACCGCGAGGGCGCTCGAGATCTGGACCGAAGAGACGTCGACCTCGCCTCCGAAGTAGCGCGTGGTCGAGCTCGAGGTGGACAAGGTGACGAGCCCCGGGCCGGCCGGCGTGACCGGGGCCTGGAAGGCCCACGGCAACACGAGGAGCGCCCGCACGTCGAGCGAGTCGAAGATGTTGGTGGCGAGGGCCTGGGGCGCGACCCGGTTCTGGCCGTGCGTCCCGGTCAGGGTGGCGTAGGGGCTCCAGGTGAGCGATCCGTAACCCTGGGCGCTGAGGAGCTGGGAGAACACGTTGAGGTTCGGGGCGCCGATCTCGTTCAGCTCGGCGCCACTGAGGCGGTAGTGATCGACGACGATGAAGCGCCCGTTGGGGCCGACGGCCGAGGCGAGCTGGCGCTCGAGCCGGCTGGGCTGGCCCAGTTGGCTCGCCCGGACCGGCGCCAGCGAGCTCTGGTTGGCGGTGAACACCAGCAGGTCCACGACCACCAGGGAGATGAGGGCGATGACACGTCGCCGTCGCTCCAGCCCGACGCCGGCGACCAGGAACCAGACCGCGGCCAACGCGATGGCAGCGGCGACCGCGAGGTAGGGCGCCACCCGGGCGACCGTCCAGGGCCCGAGTTGGTGGCCGGCCAGGACACGGGCGACCGACTTGCCGCCAATGGCGACCACGGCCAGCAAGGTGAGGATCGCCACCGGCACGGCGAGGGGGACGTAGTTCTCGGCGCGGCTTCGCCGTGACCCGGGGGGCGCCCTCCTTGGCGACGGCACCGCGCTCTGGGGATCGACGACTTCCGCCACCCAGTAGGCGAACAGGACGGAACAGCTCAGCGCCACCAGCAGGAGGGCGCGGCTGGGGAGCCGGCTCACGTCCATGACCGGGATTCGCTGCAAAAGGTGGGGGAGCGGGGTGCGCGAGCCGAGGGCGATGAGCAACCCGATGGCGCCGATCAGGTACCAGACGCGGATTTTCGATGCCTGTGGCGACCGCCATCGGAAGGCCAAGGCGACCACGGCGACGAGCGCCAGCACGCCGGGATAGGCGTCGATCTCGCCGAGGTTGTAGCTGCCGACGTAGCTCGCGAGACCGATCGGGCCGCCGCCGAGGAGGTGAGGGGCGAGCAACAGCGGGAGCTGCACCAGGCGGAGCTCGCCGGAAATGAGGAAGGAGAACGCGACATGGGCGCGCTGGGAGATATCGACGAAGCGGGCGGTCGGAAGCACCTGCACCATGCCGATGAGGGCGCCCGCAGCACCCCCCAGCACGATCAGCCCCGCCGTCGTGGTCCTCTTCGGCGTGTGCAGTACCAGCGAACCGGCGTAGATAACCGCGGCGAGGGCCGAGTAGACGGCGATCTCGGGACTCCCCGCCAGCAGGGTCGCGGCGCTGGCGGCTCCGAGCAACGCCGTCCAGGCCAGCCGGTGCCGATCCGGCGCGTGGGCGATGCGTTCCAGGGCGACGAACACCCAGGTGATCGAGGCCGCGGTCTCGACCACGTCGAGGTGGACCGCCTGCGAGGTGACGAAGCCGCCGAGCCCGAAGGCCGCGCCGCCGAGGGCGGCGGCAAGCGGCCGCAAGCCGCTGAAGCGCAGGAAGGTGAAGAGCCCGACCGCGGCCCCGGCGAAGGCCAGGACCTCGACGGCGACCCAGGCGACGAGGGCGGGGAAGATCGCGAACAGAACGATGTCCGGGAAGGCGGCACCGGCGTTCGACGAGGCGAGGAGCGGGGTCCCGCCCCAGGCGAACGGGTTGTACACCGGGAGGTGGCCGTGGCGCAGGATCTCGCCGGCCAGCACCCGGAGGGGGTAGTTCTGGATGACCGCGTCACCGGTGAGTAGCGGGTAGCCGAGGGCGGCGGGGACCGAGAAGGCGAGGAGAGGCAAACCGCAGAGGATCGCGAGCGCGATCCAGTCGCCGCGGGTCAGTCGCGCGACGCGCACCTGGGGCTTAGTCGGCGCCGCGCGGCAAGCAAGCCGTCGGCGCTAGCAGGCGGGGACTTGGCCGGAGCGCCCGCGTCGTCACGCTGGAACCGTATCCCAGCTGGTTCGGCGGGGGCGACCCTGGTCGGCGGGGACGGCGCGGCGCATCGGGGAAGGCGGAATCAGTAGGCTCCGGGCGTGTCGGCGGGTCCTCTCGAGTCGACGGGTCAGATCGATCGGCAGACCACGGTGTCCCCCCGGGGGGACCGGCCCAGGGGTCTTCGTCCGAACCATCTCCCCCGCGCCGTCCCCGGCGTCTGGCCGGCGGGTGTCGCGCGCCTACGGATCATCTGGAGCTGGGTCGACTTCCAGTTCGACCGCTGGCGCCAACCCCAGCCGCCACCGGAGCCCTACGTCCCCGGCGTGACCCGGCTCGGGTGGTCGCTCGCCCGTCCGGCGCTGATGGGATTTGTCGCCACCGCCGCGATCTTTCTCGGCGCCACGCAGCCGAACTCCCCGTTCACCTCCAAGCTCGCCGGTTCGTGGTACTTCGGGATCCCGGCTCCGGCGCTGGTGCAGGGCTACAACCCCGCGCCCGGGCAGTGGCTGTTCTTCGGCGTCGTCGCGGTCTACGGCGGAATGCTGCTTCTGCTGCGCGCCTGGTACGACATCGTGAAGCTGACGACGAGCCACCCGGGCATCCCGGTCGCCCGTCTGGTCCCGGTGTTCTGCGCCTGGGTGGCGCCGCTGCTCGTCGTGGCGCCGCTTTTCAGTCGCGACGTATACGCCTACGCCGCCCAGGGCGAGATGATGACGCACGGCATCAACCCCTACCTGTACGGCACCAGCGTGCTTGGTGCGACGCCCTTCTCGCACCTCGTCGATCCGCTGTGGGGCAACGTCTCCTCCCCCTACGGCCCGTTGTTCCTGGTCCTCGACGGCTGGATCGTCACCTTCACGCATCACAACCTCCTGATGTCCGTGGTCGGCCTCCGACTGCTCGCGCTCGGTGGGGTCGCGTTGTTCGCGGTGGCCGTGCCGTCGCTGGCCCGGTCGTTCCGGCGGGACCCCGCGGTGGCTTTCGTGTTGGCCGCCCTCAATCCGCTGGTGCTGCTGCACCTGGTGGGAGGGGCTCACAACGACGCGCTGATGGTCGGCTTGCTGGTGGCGGGGTACACGCTCGCCCGCCGCGGCCGTCCCGTCCTCGGCCTCGTGGTCTGCGGGTTGGCCGCCGCGGTGAAGATCCCAGCGCTCATCGGCGCGGTCTACATCGGGTGGGAGTGGCTCGGGCCGGACCGCAGCATCCGCGAGCGGGTGCGACCGGTGGCGACGGCGTTACTGATCTCCCTCGGGACCATGGTCTGCATCTCCGAGGCGGCTGGCCTCGGATGGGGTTGGATCGGGGGCCTCACCAATCCGGACACCGTTCGGTCTTGGCTTGATCCGGCGACCGGGATCGCGCTGGTGCTCGGCCATGTCGTGAGCGTCCTCGGGTTCGGCCACCACGTCCACGGGATCCTCACCGTGGTCCGGGGCTCGGCGGCGTGCCTGGCGGGGCTCATCGGCCTGTGGTTGCTGGTGCGTTCGGAACGGATCGGTCCCTTGAAAGCGCTGGGATGGACCCTGCTGGCGGTGGTCGTCCTCGGACCCGTCGTCCAGCTGTGGTACCTGTCATGGGGCTTCATCTTCTTGGCCCCGGTTGCGGAGGGCCTGACTCGCAAGGTCCTCATCGGCGTCTCGGGGGTGGCCTGTTTCCTCGGTCTCACCGGGGGGCACGTGTTCATCAACGAGATCAACTCCGCCAACAGTGTCCTCGTCGCGTTCGCCTGCGCCGCACTGGTCACCCTCGGCGTGTTCTTTTTGCGGCCCAAATACGCGCGCACCCGCCTCATCCCGCGGGAGTTGGTCCGCTCGGGATAGCGGTTAGAGGAGCACTTGCATGAGGTCGACGTCGAGCCAACGGCCGAACTTCCGCCCGATCTCGCGTTCGGTCCCGACGAGCTCGAATCCGCACGACCGGTGGAGCGCCATCGACGCCTCGTGATCGCCGACGATCCTCGCGATCACCGAGTGGAAGCCGTGCATCCGGGCCCGGGCGACGAGCTCCGAGAGCAGCGCCTTGCCGACTCCTTGGCCGCGGTGCACCGGAACCACGTAGACCGAGTCCTCCACCGTGGTGGCGTATGCGGGGCGTGGGCGGTAGGGCGAGAGAGATCCGAACCCGATTACCTCGGTGCCGTCGACCGCCACGACGAGCGCGTACACGCCGGAGTGCTGTGCCATCCACTCGTCCTGTTCGGCCACGGTTCGCTCGACGAGATCGAAGGTGACCGTCGACCCCGCCACCTCGGCGTTGTAAATGGCCCGGATCGCCTCGGCGTCCTCGGCCCGCGCCGTGCGAATCTCCACGGCGATGACACTACCGACCGGGACGCGGGCCTCTTAGTCCCTCGCCGGCGTCGGTCACCCAGAAGCCGCGAGTCAAAGTCCCCGGTCCAACGGATCGGCTACCGGGCGGCCAGGTTGCGGGAGGTTCCCGCTAGGTTCCAACCGGTGCCTCACGGTACGGCGCGGCACCATCGGGAGGAGCGCGTCATGCCGGTCACCCGTTTCGGACTGCAGATCCCGAGCTTCACCTTTCCCCGAACCGCGGACCGGGATCTATTCGAACGGATCGCCTCGACCGCCGTCGCCGCCGAGGAGGCGGGCTTTGACTCGTTGTGGGTGATGGATCACTACTACCAGATCCCCTCCGTTGGGCCGCGCTTCGATCCGATGCTCGAGGCCTACACGTTGCTCGGGGCCCTCGCGGCCCGCACCGCGCGGGCCAGCCTCGGCACGATGGTCACCGGCGTCACCTATCGAAACCCGGCGCTGCTCGCCAAGATGGTGACGACCCTCGATGTCGTCTCGGAGGGCCGGGCGATCCTCGGGATCGGTGCCGCCTGGAACGACGACGAGCACGCCGGCTACGGCTTCTCATTCCCGACGGTCGGGGAGCGGATGGCCCGTCTCGAAGAGGCCCTCCAGATCTGTCGTGCCATGTTCTCGGAGGATTCGCCGACTTTTGCCGGTCGCTACTACTCCATCGACCACGCCCTCAACAACCCCCGGCCGGTCCAGCCTGGGGGGATACCGATCCTCGTCGGTGGTTCCGGCGAGCGCCGGACCCTCGCGCTCGTCGCCCGGTACGCCGATGCCTGCAACCTCTTTGGCGACCTGCCGACGATCCGCCACAAGCTCGAAGTGCTCGCCGGCCACTGTGAGGCGCTCGGCCGCGACCCGGACGAGATCACGAAGACCCGCCTGGGCAGTCTGGTGATCGCCGAGAGCGACGCCGAGGCCCGACGGCGCGGTCGCCTGATGGCTGCCGCCCGTGGGATGGACGAGGCGCGTTATCGCGCCTCCGTCGTGGAAGGCGGCCCTGACGCGGTGTGCGAACAGGTTGGAGCGTTCCTCGAGGCCGGGCTCGACGGGATGGTGTTCAACCTCGACGATGCCGGCGACCTCGACACCGTGCGGCTCGCGGGCCGGACGCTCACGGCAGCCTTCGGCTGAGGGCGGGCCGTTCGCCCCCGGTTTGGTGCGGCGGACCTTGGTCTCGCTCACCGGGTCGCGTGGTGGCGCTCCTGGCGGGCCCGGGGAAGGGCGGTCGCGGCAGCCCCGAGAGCCAAGGGACTGCGGTGATTGGCGGAAGTCGCCCACTTCCCGGACAAGGGGGACTCGAGCGGCCTGGGGCGAGGTTCGGGGAGCATCTCCGGTCCGAGGGTTTCACCACCAGACGTCGGTGCCGACCACACGGTGTCGTCGTCAGGCGAACAGGGGCGGTTTCCGTCCTGGGGGCGGGTGCCGGCTGGCGGGTAAGATGCGCGCGACCGGGCCAGTGCCGGGTTGGCCGCCCCCTTAGCTCAGTCGGTAGAGCGCAGCCATGGTAAGGCTGGTGTCGTCGGTTCGATTCCGACAGGGGGCTCGCAGTCAATGGCGGCGTAGCTCAGTTGGTAAGAGCACACGGCTCATAATCGTGGGGTCGCCGGTTCGAGTCCGGCCGCCGCTACCAGCCCCGCCCGGAGAAGGACGGGGATCTGTGCCCCCCGGGTGTACCAGGCAGTGCCGATGGCGGCGACGGCAGAAGGGATGAGGAGCGTTCGGTGGCGAAGAATGAGAGACGGATCAAGGTCACCCTCGAGTGCGAGGTGTGCAAGCGCCGCAACTACATCACGACCAAGAACAAGCAGAACGACCGCGAACGCATCGAGATGCGCAAGTATTGTCGCTTTGACAAGCAACACACCCTGCACAAAGAGACCCGGTAGCGACGGATTGGCGGCGGGGGTGCCACGGTCCGCCCTTCTCCGCCTCGATCGCCAGAAGATCCGCGACCTCTTGACCCCCCGGGAGAAGGGCGGTCCTCGAGGGAGGACCGCGTCCGACCCGGTGATAACCTCATACGGCCCAAGTCGGCGCGACGCGGGCGCGCCGTCGTGCTCGTGGCGTCGCCCTAGGGCAGTAGCTCAACTGGCAGAGCACCGGTCTCCAAAACCGGCGGTTGGGGGTTCGAGTCCCTCCTGCCCTGCTCACCTCCGGACCCGAGGATGACGACGTGAACAGAGAGACCAGGCGGCTGCTCCAACGGCAAGGACAGCTCGGAGCCGACGGGACACCTTCGACCCGACGCGTGACGCCGGTCGGTGCCTCGCGTCGACCGCCGGAGCGCGAGCGGGTCGGGATCGTCCGGCGGACCGGCACCTACCTGAAAGAGGTCCGTTCCGAGCTGGCCAAGGTGCTCTGGCCGCGGCGAGAGGAGGTCGTGACCTACTCGTCGGTGGTGCTGACGACGCTGGTCCTGATCGCGCTGCTGATCTTCGGACTGAACTACATGTTCGCGAGGGGCGTGGTCTTCCTCTTCCACCGGTGAGGTTCCGGAGGGCCGTCATCGTCGACGGCGGTGGTGATCCCCCGGTGACGAGTCAGTCACGACGAGATGGGGCCGAATACGGGCAAGGCAGATGAGTGACAGGCAGATGGCAATGACGACCGACGAACATAACGACCTGGTGGCCCACGTCGATGACACGACCGATGCTGGCAACCGACCGGTGGCCGAGGGGGCCTCAGACGACCAGCCGGGAGGCGACACGCCCTCCGGCGCGGTAGGGGTCGAACCGGAGGACGCCGAAACCGGAACTGCCGCTGAAGACCAGTTCGACGGGATCGTCGAGGTCACTCCGCCCCGACCCCCGAGCCCATACGACCGTCCGGGCCAGTGGTTCGTCGTCCACACCTACGCCGGCTACGAGAACAAGGTGAAATCGAACCTCGAGAGCCGGATCGCGTCGATGAACATGGAGGAGCGCATCTACGAGGTCGTCATCCCCATGGAAGAGGTGGTCGAGTTCAAGGGGGGCAAGAAGGTCACCGTCCAGCGCAAGGTCTTCCCCGGCTACCTGCTTTGCCGGTGCGAGCTCGACGACGACTCCTGGTCGGTGATCCGCCAGACCCCGGGGGTGACGAGCTTCGTCGGACCCGGCACCAAGCCGACGCCCCTGTCGCGCTCCGAGGTCGACGGCATCCTCCAGGTCCGGGAGGAGGGCGCCGAGAGCCCGCGGGCCCGACGTCCCCGATTGGAGCACGAAGTCGGCGAGACGGTGCGAGTGAAAGAGGGGCCCTTTGCCGACTTCACCGGCGAGGTCGCCGAGATCAACGAGGACCAGCTGAAGTTGAAGGTCCTGGTCAACATCTTCGGGCGGGAAACCCCCGTCGAGTTGGAATTCAGCCAAGTCGCGAAGCTCTAGGTTCGTAGCGAGGAGAAAGAGCGTTCCATGGCCCGCAGGCGTGTCACCGCCGTCGTGAAGATCCAGCTCCCCGCGGGGGAGGCGACCCCCGCGCCTCCGGTCGGGACGGCGCTCGGGCCCCACGGCGTCCAGACCATGGAGTTCTGCAAGCAGTACAACGCGGCGACCGAGCCGAAGCGGGGCACCATCATCCCCGTCGAGATCACCATCTACGAGGACCGCACCTTCAGCTTCATCTTGAAGACTCCGCCGACGGCGGTGCTTTTGCGTGAGGCGGCCGGTGTGGAGAAAGGGACCGGTCTCGCCGGCCGGGAGCCGGCGGGGACGATCACCGAGGAGCAGCTGGCCGCCATTGCGCAAACCAAGCTCCCCGATCTCAACGCCAACGACCTCGAGGCCGCGAAGCGGCAGGTGGAGGGCACGGCGCGGTCGATGGGCATCACCGTCACACGCTGAGCGGGCGCGACAAGGACCAAAGGACAGACCCAATGCCGAAGAGGGGTAAGCGGTATATCGACGCACTGAAACGACTGGACCGCGAACAGCTGTACTCGCCCGCCGAGGCGGTCGACCTGGTGAAGAGCCTCGCCACCGCGAAGTTCGACGAGACGATCGAGCTCGCCGTGCGCTTGGGCGTCGACCCGCGCCGTGCCGAGCAGATCGTGCGTGGCTCGCTGACCTTGCCCGCCGGGACCGGTCGCCAGGTCCGGGTGGCGGTGTTCGCGGCCGGTGAAGCCGCCGCGGCGGCGAGGGCCGCCGGCGCCGACTTCGTGGGAGCCGACGACCTGATCGTCCGCGTCGAAAAGGAGGGCTTTCTGGACTTCGACGTGGCGATCGCCACCCCGGACCTCATGTCGCAGGTCGGGCGTCTCGGCCGGGTGCTCGGTCCCCGGGGCTTGATGCCCAACCCGAAGACCGGGACGGTGACGAACGACGTGGCCGCGGCAGTCGCCGAGTTCCGCTCCGGTCGGGTCGAGTACCGGACCGACCGGGTTGGCAACGTAAACCTCCGGGTCGGCAAGGCCTCCTTCGACCGGACCCAGCTGCTGGAGAACGTTCGGGCGGTGCTCGACGAGCTGCAGCGCGTGAAGCCGGCCACCGCCAAGGGCAAGTACGTGCGCTCGGTGACGCTTGCTTCGACGATGGGACCCGGGGTGCCGATCGACACGGGCCGGATCCGCATCACCGACGAGGATCTCGCCGCGACGGCGTAGTGCCACCGGGGGCAGGTCGTGTAACCTGTGCGCCACCTGCGGGCGCAAGCCCGCGCCAGCCTGAGACCTCCGGTGCGCCGCACAGCGCGTAAAGGGCGGGAGCCCGCCTGACGAGGCGAAGCAGTTTCCGCTTCCCCGTCTCGCCCTCCGGCGCCCCGGACGATCGGCCTGTCCAAAGGGAGCGAACGTGGAGACTGAGGGGCGCCCAGCACGGCCGGAGAAGGTCGCGGTCGTCGACGACGTCCGGGGTCGTCTCGGCTCGGCGGCGGCGACGATCGTCACGGAGTACCGCGGCTTGTCTGTCGCCGAGATCCAGGTCCTGCGCCGGGCGCTGGTCGCGGCGGGAGGCGAGTACAAGGTCTACAAGAACAGCCTCGTCCGCCGGGCCGCCCACGACAGCGGGCTCCTGTCGCTCGAGGACCTGCTCGAGGGCCCGACCGCCCTCGCTTTCGTCTCCGGTGACGTGTCCGCAGTGGCGAAAGCCCTGAAGGAGTTCGCCAGAACGCACCCCAAGCTGGTCGTGAAGGGCGCGCTGGTCGGGAGCGGGCTGTTCGACGCCGGGCAGACTTCGGCTCTGGCCGACCTGCCCTCGCGCGAGGTTCTGCTGGCCCAGCTGGCCGGGGCGCTCGCCGCGCCGATGCAAGCCTTCGCCGGCCTGCTGGTGGCGTTGCCGAGAAAGTTCGCCTACGGGTTAGCGGCGCTCATCGAGCAGCGTGGTGGGGTGGTGGCGCCCGATCAACTGGTCGCCGGCGGGGAGCCGGCGGCGGCGGACGCCGAGGTCGGGTCCAGTGCGGTCACCGAGGAGACCCTCGATGCTGGCGACGCCGGCAAGGTCGCTCCGGGCGGGTCCGCACCCGAGGACCAAAGCGCGACGGGCGAGTCCGAAGCGGGCGAGTCCGAGGCGGGCGGGTCCGAGGCCGGCGACTGACGCCGGTCCGACCCGAAAATCCAGATCGAGAGAGAAGGGAACCACGATGGCGACGAAACAGAGCATCCTCGACGAGATCGCGAACATGACGGTCCTGGAGCTCGCCGATCTGTTGAAGGAGTTCGAGGAGCGCTTCGGCGTGACCGCGGCGGCCCCGGTGGCCGTGGCGGCGTCCGCCCCCGGCAGCCCGGCGGCCGGCGGGGAGGTCGAGGTCGAGGAGCAGGATGAGTTCGACGTCATCCTGGCGGCGGCCGGCGAGAAGAAGATCCAGGTCATCAAGGAAGTGCGGGCCTTGACCAGCCTCGGCCTGAAAGAGGCGAAGGACCTGGTGGACGCGGCCCCGAGGCCGGTCCTGGAAAAGGCCTCCAAAGAGGACGCCGAGAAGGCAAAAGCGCAGCTCGAGGCGGCGGGCGCCACGGTCCAGCTCAAGTAGTAGCTGGTAGGAAGGGCGGATATCGCCACCGCCGGGTGTCCCGGGCGGGGCACCTTGACCCGGCCCGCCGCGTCCCGTACCCTGCCGCGAGGACGCGCGCCATCGTTGTCCTTTTTGTTCGCGCGCGCCTATGCTGTAGCCGTCGTGCCCGTTCGTCGCGCTTTGGATTCAGTCCTGCGGTGAGGCGCGCCCCCGGCGCAGCCACCGGTCGTTGCCCAGCTTGACCCGCTCTCGCGAGGAGTAGCCCGTTGTCGTCACGTTTCCGCACCCCGGAGCGTTTTTCTTTCGCGAACCTCGACGAAGTCCTGCCCCTACCCGATCTCGTCGCCGTCCAGCGCGACTCGTTCGAGTGGTTCTTGCACCGAGGGCTCGCCGAAACCTTCGCCGACATCAGCCCGATCGAGGACTTCACCGGGCAGCTCCAGCTGAAACTGGAATTCGACCCCGAAGACATCGACCTGCGACCGGAGCCGAAGTTTGGCATCGAGGAATGCAAGTCCAAGGACATGACCTACGCCGCGCCGATCTTCGTCCGGGCGCAGTTCATGAACGCCTCGACGGGAGAGATCAAAGAGCAGACGGTGTTCATGGGCGATTTTCCGATGATGACGCCCAAGGGCACCTTCATCATCAACGGGACCGAGCGGGTGGTCGTCAGCCAGCTGGTGCGGTCGCCGGGCGTCATCTTCCAGCCGGGCCGCGACGCCAAGACCATCGTCACCGGGACCGTCCATCCCTACCGGGGCGAGTGGATCGAGTTCGACGTCGAGGCGAAGCCGGGGCGCGACGTGACCGCCGGCGCCCGGGTCGCCCGCAAGCGCCGCCTGTCGCTGTTTGTCCTGCTGCGGGCGCTCGGCTACGAAGACCTAGGCCTTCTGGAGCGTTTCATCGGCCACTTCGACTTTCTCGGCAGCCAGTGGGAAAAAGAGCGTGAGCTCATCCCGACCCGCGACGACGCGCTGCTCGAGATCTACAAGAGGGCCCGTCCGGGCGAGCCGCTCTCTCTGGAATCGGCGCGGGCGTACTTCGAGAACGCCTTCTTCAACTCTCGTCGCTACGACCTCACCCGAGTGGGTCGCTACAAGCTCAACCGCAAGCTGGGGCCGGAGATCGACAAGATCTCCCAGATCCTCGGAATCGAACTGGAGCGTCCCGCCCCGGATCAGGGGGTGCTCAGCCCGAGTGAGATCCTGGCGGCCTCGACCTACATGCTCCACCTCGCCAACGGTGAGCCGGGCTATCGGCTGGATGACCAGGACCACTTCGCCAACCGCCGGATCCGTTCGGTCGGCGAGCTGATCCAGAACCAGGTGCGCATCGGCCTGTCGCGCATGGAACGGGTGGTTCGGGAAAGGATGACCACCCAGGACGTCGAGGCGATCACCCCCCAGACCCTGATCAACATCCGCCCCGTGGTGGCCGCGATCAAGGAGTTCTTCGGGACCAGCCAGCTCTCCCAGTTCATGGACCAGCACAACCCGCTGTCCGGCTTGGCCCACAAGCGCCGTCTCTCGGCCCTCGGTCCGGGCGGGCTCTCCCGGGAGCGCGCCGGCTTCGAGGTGCGCGACGTGCACACCTCCCACTACGGGCGGATGTGCCCGATCGAGACGCCGGAAGGTCCGAACATCGGCCTCATCGGTCACCTGGCGACGTACGCCCGCGTGAACGAGCACGGCTTCATCGAGACCCCCTACCGCAAGGTGGTCAACGGCCGGGTCACCGAGGAGATCGTCTACCTCGCGGCCGACGAGGAAGAGGAGTACGTCATCGCCCAGGCCTCGGCGACCCTCGACCGGAACGGGAGGTTCACCGGCGAGCGGGTGCTCGTCCGGCGCGGGCCGCAGGGCGCCGGGGTGCGGGTCGGTGCCACCACCACCTCGTACGGCACCACCAGCGAGGTCGACTACGTCCCGCCGGCCGAAGTCGACCTGATGGACGTGTCTCCGAAGCAGATCGTCTCGGTTTCGACGGCGCTCATCCCCTTCGTCGAGCACGACGACGCCAACCGGGCCCTCATGGGCGCCAACATGCAGAAGCAGGCGGTCCCGCTGCTCGTACCGGAGGCGCCGTTTATCGGCACCGGCGTCGAAGCCCGGGCGGCCCAGGACGCCGGTGAGGTGGTCATCGCCGAGGGCTCGGGACGGATCGCCGAGATCACCGGCGAGGTGGTCCTCGTCGACTACGAGGCCGGGCAGAAGGACCGCTACGGCACCGAGCTCGGCCGGAAAAAGTACGAGCTCGCCAAGTTCCAGCGCTCGAACCAGAACACCTGCATCAACCAGAAGGTGCTCGTCGACGAGGGCGACGAGGTGACGCCCGGCGACGTGATCGCCGACGGACCCTCGACGTACCACGGCGAGCTCGCCCTGGGGAAGAACCTGCTCGTCGCGTTCATGCCCTGGGAGGGCTACAACTACGAAGACGCCATCATCTTGTCCGAGCGTGCTGTGCGCGACGACGTGTTGACCTCGATCCACATCGAAGAGCACGAGGTCGACGCCCGCGACACCAAGCTCGGGCCGGAAGAGATCACCCGGGACATCCCCAACCTGTCGGAGGAGATCCTCGCCGACCTCGACGATCGGGGGATCATCCGCATCGGTGCGGAGGTCGGTCCCGGTGACGTGCTCGTCGGCAAGGTAACCCCCAAGGGCGAGACGGAGCTCACGCCGGAGGAGCGTCTGCTGCGGGCGATCTTCGGCGAGAAGGCCCGCGACGTCCGTGACACCAGCCTCAAGGTCCCCCACGGCGAGTCCGGCAAGGTGATCTCGGTCCGGGTGTTCTCCCGGGACGATTCCCACGAGCTGCCGCCCGGCGTGAACCAGCTCGTCCGGGTCTACGTCGCGCAGAAGCGCAAGATCACCGAGGGCGACAAGCTCGCCGGGCGTCACGGCAACA
The DNA here is from genome assembly GCA_963761425.1 of uncultured Acidimicrobiaceae bacterium. GTDB lineage: Bacteria > Actinomycetota > Acidimicrobiia > Acidimicrobiales > Bog-793 > Bog-793. The sequence continues at coordinate 144,505 of CAVXGQ010000005.1, forward strand.
AGGGCGTCGTCTCGAAGATCCTGCCGATGGAGGACATGCCCTACGCCGCCGACGGGACGCCGGTCGACATCATCTTGAACCCGCTCGGCGTGCCCTCCCGGATGAACGTCGGTCAGGTCCTCGAGGCCCACCTCGGGTACGCGGCGCGCTGGGGCTGGGACCGGGCCGCCGGCAGCTCCACGCCCACCTCCGCGGTGCGCGGCAACGAGAAGAAGACCCGCCCGAAGACCGACCCGGCGGTGTGGATCTCGACGCCGGTCTTCGACGGGGCGCACTGGGACGAGAAGTCCGAAGCCGGGCGGCACCCGACGATCAAGTCGATCTTCGAGCACCTGCACGGCGACGCGGCCGACGGTTCGGAGCGCATCATCCAGCCCGACGGCAAGATGACGCTCTACAACGGCCGGACCGGTGAGCCCTACGACAACCCGATCGGCGTCGGGTACATGTACATCTTGAAGCTCGCCCACCTGGTCGATGACAAGATCCACGCCCGCTCGACGGGTCCGTACTCGATGATCACCCAGCAGCCGCTGGGTGGGAAGGCGCAGTTCGGCGGGCAGCGTTTCGGGGAGATGGAGGTCTGGGCCCTCGAGGCCTACGGCGCCGCCTATGCGCTCCAGGAGCTGCTCACCATCAAGTCTGATGACGTGCTCGGACGGGTGAAGGTCTACGAGGCCATCGTGAAGGGCGAGAACATACCCGAGCCCGGCATCCCCGAGAGCTTCAAGGTGCTCATCAAAGAGATGCAGTCGCTCTGCCTCGACGTCGAGGTGCTCGGTGTCTCCGGCGAGGAGATCGAGATGCGCGAGCTCGACGAGGACGTGTACCGCACGGCCGAGGAGTTGGGGATCGATATCAGCCGACCCGAGCGCGGCTCGGATGAAGAGGACGCCCGTCGCGCCGCCGAGAGGAGCTTCTAGGTGATCGACGTCAACGATTTCGACCAGCTTCGCATCGGCCTGGCGACCGCGGAGGACATCCGGGCCTGGTCGAAAGGCGAGGTGAAAAAGCCCGAGACCATCAACTACCGGACGCTTCGACCGGAAAAGGACGGATTGTTCTGCGAGCGCATCTTCGGTCCGACCAAAGACTGGGAGTGCTACTGCGGCAAGTACAAGCGGGTCCGTTTCAAGGGGATCATCTGCGAGCGGTGCGGCGTCGAGGTGACGCGCTCCAAGGTCCGGCGCGAACGGATGGGTCACATCGAGCTCGCCGCGCCGGTGGTCCACATCTGGTATCTGCGCGGGACCCGGTCGTGGCTCGCCTACCTGCTCATGGGGACCGAGGTCCGCGAGGAGCTGAAGGCGAAGCAACTCGAGAAGGTCATCTACTTCGCGGCCTACCTCGTGACCCACGTCGACGAGGAGAAGCGTCAGGCCGACCTCCCGAATCTCGAGGCCGAGCTCGAGGTGGAGATCGGTGAGATCGAGCGGAGCCGGGACCTCGAGGTGGACCGGCGCCTGGCCGCGCTGGAGGCCGAGCTCGCCGGGCTGGAAGCCGAAGGGGCCAAGGAGTCCGAGATCCGCGCCCGCCAGCGGGCCGTCGACAAGGAAGTCGCCGGCATCCGCGACCGGGCGACCGCCGAGATCGTGATGGCGAGACGCGCCCTCGAGGAGCTGCGCGACCTGCATGCCCGCAAGATCATCGAGGACGAGCTGGTCTGGCGCCAGCTCTACGCCCGCTACGGCGAGTACTTCGAGGGAGGCATGGGCGCCGAGACCATCGCGCAGCTCATCAGCCGCATCGACCTCGACGAGGAAGAGATCAAGCTGCGCGAGGCGATCGACCCCACCGACGGCCGGCGTCCGCTCTCGGCCCAGCGCAAGCAGAAGGCCATCAAGCGGCTGCGGATCGTCTCCGCCTTCAACCGGCGCGACGCCGAGGGCCGACGGGCGAACGACCCGCGGGCGATGATCCTACAGGCGATCCCGGTCATCCCCCCGGACCTCCGCCCGATGGTCCAGCTCGACGGGGGACGCTTCGCCACCTCGGACCTGAACGACCTGTATCGCCGGGTCATCAATCGCAACAACCGGCTGCGACGGCTGTTGGACCTCGGCGCGCCCGAGATCATCATCAACAACGAGAAGCGCATGCTCCAGGAGGCCGTCGACGCCCTCTTCGACAACGGCCGTCGGGGACGCCCGGTGACCGGTCCGGGGAACCGTCCCCTAAAGAGCCTCTCGGACATGTTGAAGGGCAAGCAGGGACGGTTCCGCCAGAACCTCCTCGGCAAGCGGGTCGACTACTCGGGCCGCTCGGTGATCGTCGTCGGCCCCACGCTGAAGCTCCACCAGTGCGGGCTTCCGAAGCAGATGGCGCTGGAGCTGTTCAAGCCGTTCGTCATGAAGCGGCTCGTCGACACTGAGATCGCGCCGAACATCAAGTCCGCCAAGCGGATGGTCGAGCGTCGCCGCTCCCAGGTCTGGGACGTGCTCGACGAGGTGATCAAGGAGCACCCGGTGCTGCTCAACCGGGCGCCGACCCTGCACCGTCTCGGCATCCAGGCCTTCGAGCCAGTCCTCATCGAGGGCAAGGCCATCCAGATCCACCCCCTCGTCTGCACGGCGTTCAACGCCGACTTCGACGGCGACCAGATGGCGGTGCACCTGCCGCTGTCGGCCGAGGCCCAGGCCGAGGCCCGGATCCTCATGCTCTCGGAGAACAACATCCTGTCGCCGGCGACCGGACGACCGACCACGGTCCCGACCCAGGACATGGTGTTCGGGGTCTACTACCTGACGCTCATGGTCGACGGGGACAAGGGCGAGGGCCTGGTCTTCCGCCGGCTGCACGAGGTGGAGGCCGCCTACGAGCGGGGCTCGGTGGCGCTGCACGCCAAGATCCGGCTGCGCCGCAGCGAGGAGGGTTACCCGTTCGCCTACTACGGCCTGCACCAGGGCGGAGAGGCAGACCAGGAGGAGCCGGCGGAGATCGAAACCACCCCCGGCCGGCTGTTCTTCAACGCCGCGCTGCCGCCGGACTTCGGCTACGTGAACGACGTGGTCGGCAAGCGCGCCACCTCGATCGGCTCCATCGTCGAGCGGCTGGCCGCGCACTACCCCAAGGCGACGGTCGCCGAGAGCCTCGACCGCATCAAAGAGCTCGGATTCCTGTTCGCCACGCGTTCCGGTCTCACCATCTCGATCGACGACGTGAAGACGCCGCCGGACAAGCTCACCATCCTCGACCGCTACGAGAAGGAAGCCGAGAAGGCCGAGGCGCAGTTCAAGCGCGGCATCATCACCGACGACGAACGGCGCCAGAAGGAGATCGAGATCTGGACCTCGGCCAACAGCGAGGTCGGTCGGGCCATGGAGAAGACCCTGGCGACGATCGCCTTCAACCCGCTCGACATGATGGTCGACTCCGGGGCCCGGGGGAACCCGCAGCAGGTCCGACAGATCGCCGGCATGAAAGGGCTGGTCTCCAACCCGCGCGGCGAGATGATCCCCCGTCCGATCGTGTCGTCGTTCCGCGAGGGGCTGTCGGTCCTCGAGTACTTCATCTCGACCCACGGCGCCCGCAAGGGGCTCGCTGACACCGCGCTCCGGACCGCCGACTCGGGTTACCTCACCCGCCGGCTGGTCGACGTGGCGCAGGAGCTCATCGTGCGGGAGGAGGACTGCGGGACGACGCGGGGGATCTGGATCGAAGGGGTGGTCCCCGACTCGGCCGGAGTCCGTTCCTACCTCGAGACTCGGGCCTACGGGCGGGTGCTCGCCGAGCCGGTCACCCTGGGTGACGGGACGGAGCTCGCCACCGGCACCATGCTCGGCGACCTCGAGGTGGGGCGGCTGGCGGCCGACCCGACGGTCACCCGGATCCGGGTCCGCTCCGTGCTCACCTGCGAGTCGCCCCAGGGGGTCTGCACCGCCTGCTACGGCCAGTCGCTGGCGACCGGACGGATGATCGAGCTCGGCGAGGCCGTCGGCGTCATTGCCGCCCAGTCGATCGGCGAGCCCGGCACCCAGCTCACGATGAGGACCTTCCACACCGGCGGTGTGGTCGGTGAGGACATCACCCACGGGCTGCCGCGCGTGGTCGAGCTGTTCGAGGCGCGCACCCCGAAGGGCGCCGCCGTCCTCGCCCGCACCTCGGGGGTGGTGCGCATCACCGAGGACGAGTCCGACCGCAGGGTGACCGTCGTCGGCGACCGCGACGAGGAGGAGACCTACCCGGTCTCGGCCCGCGCCCATCTCGAGGTGGCCGAGGGCCAGGAGGTCCAGGCCGGGGAGCCGCTCATCGAGGGACCCAAAGACCCCAAGGAGCTGTTGGAGATCAAGGGGATCCGCGAGACCCAGCAGTACCTGGTGGAAGAGGTCCAGAAGGTCTACCGGGACCAGGGGGTCTCGATCCACGACAAGCACATCGAGCTGATCGTGCGCCAGATGCTCCGGCGGGTGCTGGTCGCCGAGGCCGGCGACTCGCTGTTCCTGCCCGGGGAGCGGGTCGACAGCCAGCGCTACGCCCACGTCAACCGGGAGCTGGTCCAGGAGGGCCGACGCCCCGCCGAGGGTCGTCCCGAACTCATGGGCATCACCAAGGCGTCGCTCGCCACCGACTCCTGGCTGTCGGCGGCGTCGTTCCAGGAGACCACGCGGGTCCTCACCGAGGCGGCGATCGAGGGCCGGTCCGACCACCTGTTCGGCTTGAAGGAGAACATCATCATCGGCAAGCTGATCCCGGCGGGCAGCGGGATGGAGCGCTACCGGAACCTCGCGGTCGAAACTCCGGACGCCCAGCGGATGTCGTTCTGGTCCTCGGACCTCGCCGAGCCCGGCCCCGAGGAGCTCGCCGAATGGCTCCGCAACATCGAGGGCGCGCCCTTCGGCGGCTATCTCTCCGAGGAGCAGGCCGTCGACGACGCGCTCACCTGCTACCACGGGGAGGAGGAGGAGGCGTCCCCGACCCCTCCGGAGTCGGCCCCGGAGTTACCCGGCGAATCCGACGACCGCCCCGACCTGGGAGAGGCGACCGTCTGAGCTACCGCCCCACCGTGCCGCGGCGGCACCACCCCGGGATCGAGCAGGTCTTCTGGGCGTTGCAGGTCGCGAGGTCGGCACCTAGTATTCACCTGCCGTCTGAGCTGGGCGCTCGCGTCCGGCCGGCGGCTCACCTGCGAGAAAGTTGAGAAAGCGCGTGCCCACCATCGCCCAGCTCGTGAGGAGCGGGCGGGAGTCGAAGCGGTCCAAGACCAAGACGCCCGCCCTGAAGGGCGCGCCCCAGCGGCGCGGGGTGTGCACGCGCGTCTACACCACGACCCCGAAGAAGCCGAACTCGGCCCTGCGCAAGGTCGCCCGGGTGCGGCTCACCAGTGGGGTCGAGGTGACGGCGTACATCCCCGGCGTCGGACACAACCTCCAGGAGCACTCCATTGTGTTGGTGCGTGGCGGCCGGGTGAAGGACCTCCCGGGGGTCCGCTACAAGATCGTGCGCGGCACCCTCGACACCTCGGGCGTGCGGGACCGCGCCCAGGCCCGCAGCCGTTACGGCGCCAAGAGGGAAGCCTGATGCCCCGCAGCGGACCCGCCCCCCGTCGAGAGCTCCAGCCGGACCCGGTCTACCGGTCCGTGCTGGTGACGCAGCTCACCAACCAGGTCCTGTCCCGGGGCAAGCGGAGCCTCGCCCAGCGCATGGTCTATGACGCGCTCACCGTGGTCGGCGAGCGGGCGGCTGGCGACCCGATCGCCACACTGAAACGGGCGCTCGACAACACCCGTCCGGAGCTGGAGGTCCGCTCCCGGCGGGTCGGCGGCACCACCTACCAGGTTCCCGTCGAGGTGCGGCCCCGTCGCGCCACGACGCTGTCCATCCGCTGGATCGTGAGCTACGCCCGGGAGCGCCGGGATCGCACCATGGCGCTGAAACTCGCCAACGAGATCCTCGACGCGGCCAACGGACTCGGCGCCGCGGTGAAGCGCCGGGAGGACATCCATAAGATGGCGGAATCGAACCGAGCCTTCGCCCACTACCGCTGGTAGTCCGGCTCCGGCCGTCCGGAGCCCCCCTCGCACCGGTCCAACCCTCGCGCCCCGTACTCTGTAGGTAGCGATTTACGCAGCAACGAAGTGAAGACGAACCCATGACGAACCCCGCACCCCGCACGACCCCCCTGGCCAAGGTCCGCAACATCGGGATCATGGCGCATATCGACGCGGGCAAAACCACGGCGACCGAGCGCATCCTCTACTACACCGGTCGCAACTACAAGATCGGCGAGGTCGACGACGGCGCGGCGACCATGGACTGGATGATCCAGGAGCAAGAGCGCGGCATCACCATCACGTCGGCGGCGACCACGGCCCCCTGGCGGGACTGCGCCATCAACATCATCGACACCCCGGGCCACGTCGACTTCACCGTGGAGGTGGAACGCTCCCTGCGGATCCTCGACGGAGCCGTGGCGGTCTTCGACGCGGTGGCGGGGGTCGAACCCCAGACCGAGACGGTCTGGCGCCAGGCGGACAAGTACAACGTCCCGCGCATCTGCTTCGTGAACAAGATGGACCGAGTCGGCGCCAACTTCACCCGCACCGTGGAGATGATCCGGGACCGCCTCGACGCCATCCCCACCGTCACCGAGTTGCCGCTCGGGGTGGAGTCGCAGTTCCGTGGGGTGGTCGACGTGATCGCCATGAGGGCCCTGGTTTGGGAGGACTCGGGCCGTGGCGAGCGGTGGAGTGAGGAGCCGGTGCCGGCCGAGATGCGCGCCGCCGCCGAGGCGGCCCGCCACGATCTCGTCGATGTCATGTCGCACTACGACGACACGGTGATGGCGAAATACGTCCACGAGATGGAGATCACCGTCGACGATCTCCGGCGGGCGCTGCGGGTCGGCACCATCTCCGGCCACATCGTGCCGGTGCTCTGCGGCTCGGCCTTCAAAAACAAGGGCATCCAGCCGCTGCTCGACGCGGTCGTCGAGTACCTGCCGAGCCCGCTCGATGTGCCGTCCACGATCGGCCACAGCCTGCGCGGCGAAGAGATCATCGAGCGAGTCGCGGCCGACGACGAAAGGTTCTCGGCCCTCGCCTTCAAGATCCAAAGCGACCCCTTCGTCGGCAAGCTCACCTATCTGCGCGTCTACTCGGGCTCGCTCACCAAGGGCTCGGCGGTGCTGAACTCGACCAAGGACAAGCGCGAGCGCATCGGCCGGATCCTGGAAATGCACGCCAACCACCGCGAGGACCGGGACACCATCTACACCGGCGACATCGTCGCGGTGGTCGGGCTGAAGTCGACGACGACCGGTGACACCCTGTGCGACCTGACGCATCCGATCGTGCTCGAGACCCTCACCTTCCCCGAGCCGGTCGTCCACGTCGCGGTGGAGCCGAAGACCAAGTCCGATCAGGACAAGCTCGGCCGGGCTCTCCTCGCCCTCAGCGAGGAGGACCCGACGTTCCGCGTCCACACCGACGAGGAGACGGGCCAGACGGTGATCTCCGGCATGGGCGAGCTGCACCTCGAGGTGCTGGTCGACCGGATGCTGAGGGAGTTCAACGTCGACGCCCACGTCGGCAAGCCACAGGTGGCCTACCGCGAGACGGTGCGCCACAAGGTGCACAAGGTCGAGGAGCGCTACGTCCGCCAGACCGGGGGACATGGCCAGTACGCCCACGTGGTCATCGACCTGGAGCCGACGGGTCCTGCCGGGGGCTACCAGTTCGTCGACCGCATCACCGGAGGCGTCATCCCCAAGGAGTACATCCCGGCGGTCGACCACGGGATCCGGGAGGCCATGGAGTCCGGCGTGCTGGCCGGATTCCCGGCCGTCGATGAGCGCGTCACCCTCACCTACGGTTCGTACCATGAGGTCGACTCGTCGGAGATGGCGTTCAAGATCGCCGGCTCGCTGGCGTGGAAGAAGGCGTCCCGCAAGGCGGAGCCGGTTCTGCTGGAGCCGATCATGCAGGTCGAGATCGTGACGCCCGAAGAGCACATGGGAGAGGTGATCGGCGACCTGTCGTCCCGGCGCGGCAAGGTCGAGGGCGTGGAGCGACGCGGCACGAGTCAGGTGATCCGGTCGCAGGTTCCATTGTCGGACATGTTCGGCTACGCTACCGACCTGCGTTCACGCACCCAGGGTCGCGCGACGTTCACGATGCAGTTCAACTCTTATCAGGAAGTTCCCGAGTCGATCGCCCGGGAGATTGTCGCCCGAGTGACCGGGGAGTAAGGGCCCGGGGCCTTCGGGACCATCGGGCGCCGGCCAGGGCGGTCGACGCCGGATAGGCCGAATGCCCGGGGTTGGGCAGCAAGCGGGCGGACCAGCCCGGCAGGTTCAATGCAGTCAGGTAGCGGCAGGGCCGAGGGGCGCTGCCCAAACAAACGGAGCTGTCGGCACCAATGGCCAAGCAGAAGTTCGAACGGACCAAGCCCCACATCAACGTCGGGACGATGGGTCACATCGACCACGGCAAGACGACGCTGACCGCGGCGATCACGAAGATCCTGCACGAGCGCAACCCGAAGGTGCAGTACATCGCGTTCGAGAAGATCGACGCCGCGCCGGAGGAGAAGGCGCGCGGCATCACCATCCAGATCGCCCACGTGGAGTACGAGACGGACAAGCGCCACTACGCGCACGTCGACATGCCCGGCCACGCCGACTACATCAAAAACATGATCACCGGCGCGGCCCAGGTTGACGGGGCGATCCTCGTCGTCTCGGCGGCCGACGGACCGATGCCCCAAACGCGAGAGCACGTGCTGCTCGCCCGCCAGGTGGGCGTGCCGTCGATCATCGTCGCCCTCAACAAGGTGGACATGGTGGACGACGAGGAACTCCTCGACCTTGTCGAGCTGGAGATCCGCGAGCTCCTCAACGAGTACGAGTTCCCCGGCGACGAGATCCCGATCATCCGGATGAGCGCGCTGAAAGCCCTCGACGGCGATCCGGTGGCGGCCGAGGACGTGCTCAAGCTGCTGGACGCGGTCGACAACTACCTCCCGGAGCCGAAGCGCGAGATCGACAAGCCCTTCCTGCTCTCGGTCGAGGACGTGATGACCATCACCGGCCGGGGCACGGTGGTCACCGGCCGCATCGAACAGGGCCAGATCAAGGTCGGCGAGACGGTGGAGATCGTCGGGCTGCGGCCGACCCAGAAGACGGTCGTCACCGGCGTCGAGATGTTCCGCAAGACCCTCGACTCCGGCCAGGCGGGCGACAACGTCGGCCTGTTGCTGCGCGGCATCGACAAGAAAGAGGTCGAGCGGGGCCAGGTGGTCTGCAAGCCGGGGTCGATCACCCCGCACACGAACTTCGAGGCGGGCGTCTACGTGCTCACCAAGGCCGAGGGTGGGCGGCACAAGCCGTTCTTCTCCAACTACCGGCCGCAGTTCTACTTCCGCACCACCGACGTCACCGGTTCCATCACCCTCCCCGAGGGGACGGAGATGGTGATGCCGGGCGACAACACCACCATGACGGTCGAGCTGCAGAAGCCGATCGCGATGGACGAGGGACTTCGCTTCGCGATCCGGGAAGGCGGCCGCACCGTCGGCGCCGGCCGGGTCACCAAGATCCTCAAGTAGGGGGCCCGTGGCGCAGCGGATCCGCATTCGACTGAAGGCGTACGACCACGAGGTACTCGACCAGTCGACGAAGAAGATCGTCGAGACGGTGCTGCGCACCCAGGCGAAGGTGCGCGGACCGATCCCGCTGCCGACCGAACGCCACCGCTACACGGTGGTGCGCTCGCCCCACAAGCACAAGGACAGCCGAGAGCACTTCGAGATGCGCATCCACAAGCGGCTCGTCGACATCGTCGAGCACGGACCGAAGACCGTCGACTCCCTGCAGCGGCTGGACCTGCCGGCCGGGGTGGACATCGAGATCAAGATCCAACAGGCCTAGGAACGAGCTGGTGATATAGTTTTTTCCTCGCCGGGCAGGTCCCGGCGAGGTGTGAGGACGATGTCCGAGCGTGCCCCGTCGCCCGTGCGTCGGGGGACCGCCCGGCGGAAACGATCTGCGCTCCGCCCGGTTCTCGGGCGGAGCGCCCGCGTGAGACGGGGTGGCGTGATCCATCCCGTCGATCCTGGCGTCAGCGGCCTGGCCGCGGCCGCCAGGACCACAACGCCAACCCGGTGGCCCCGGGTCGGCACGGAGAAGCGACACGGCGATGACACTCAAGGCGGTCGTCGGCGAGAAGATGGGCATGACCCAGGTCTTCGACGCTGAGAACCGGGCGGTCCCCGTGACCGTCGTGAAGGTCGCGCCCTTGCGGGTGGTCCAGGTGAAGACGCCGGAACGGGAAGGCTATTCCGCCCTGCAGGTCACCTACGGCTTCCGGCGACCGAGCACGCTGACCAAGCCCGAGGCGGGGCATTTTGCCAAGGCCGCCGTCGACGCCGGGCGGCACCTGGTCGAGCTGCGCGTCGACGACACCGAGGGCTACGCGGTCGGCCAGCAAATCGACGTCGGGATCCTCGCGGCCGGGGAGAAGGTCGACGTCACCGCCATCTCGAAGGGCAAAGGCTTCGCCGGGAGCATGAAACGGCACCACTTCACGGGCCAGGGGGCCGCCCACGGCAACCACAAGAAGCACCGCGCCCCGGGCTCGATCGGGGCGTGCGCCACTCCGGCCCGGGTGTTCAAGGGCGCCCGCATGGCCGGACGGATGGGCGCCGAGCGGGTGACCACGCTCAACCTGGAGGTCGTCGAGGCCGACGCCGAGCGGGAGATCGTCCTGGTGAAAGGGGCGGTGCCCGGTCCCCGCGGGGGCCTGGTGGTGATCCGCCGGGCGGTGAAGGGCGGTGCGAGGTGAGCGTCGAAGTGATCGCCGGGCGCCACCCCCGTCCCATGGACCGGCTCGAGTCGGTGACGATCAACCGCACCACCGACGCCGGCGTGGTGCTCGGCCAGGTCTCGCTCGACCGGGAGTTCTTCTCTGTGGCGGCCAACGTCCCCCTCGTCCACCAGGTGGTCACCGCCCAGCTGGCGGCGAGGCGGGCCGGGACCCAGAGCACCAAGACGCGCGCCGAGGTGCGCGGGGGGTCGGCCAAGCCCTACCGGCAGAAGGGCACCGGGAGTGCCCGGCAGGGAACGATCCGCGCCCCGCACTACGCCGGGGGTGGCGTGGCGCTCGGCCCAAAGCCCCGTGACTATTCGCAGCGCACGCCGCGCAAGATGATCCAACAGGCCTTCCGCTGCGCGCTCTCCGACCGCGCCCGGCAGGGGGCGCTGCGGCTCATCGACCGCTGGACGATGGGGAAGCCGCGCACCAAGGACGCCCTCGCCGCGCTGGCGGCGCTCGATTGTTCGGGACGGGTCCTCGTGGTGGTGGCGGACGAGGACGACGTCGTGGCGCGGTCGTTCCGCAACGTTCCCGAGGTCCTGACCTTGGCCGGCGACCAGCTGACCGCGTACGAGCTACTCGCTGCCGACGTGGTGGTGTTCACGGACGAGTTACTTCCAGGCACGACGACCGCGGCCCCGGCGCGGCCGTCGAAGTCGGCGGCGGCACCGTCGACCCCGGCCCAGGCCCCGGCGAGGAAGGCCCCGGCCCCGGCTGCGGCGAAGTCGTCGCCGGCTAAGAAGCCGGCCGGCAAGCCGCCGGCGGCGAAGAAGCGGGGTGATCGATGAGCAGCAGCCGGGCGGTTCTCCTGCGACCCATCATCTCCGAGAAGTCCTACGGGCTCATGGAGCAGGGCGCCTACGTCTTCGTGGTCGATCCGCGCGCGAGCAAGGAGGAGATCCGCGACGCGGTAGAGGAGACGTTCTCGGTCCACGTCGCCAGCGTGAACACGATGAACCGCAAGGGGAAGCGGAAGAGGAACCGTCGGAGCGGGACCTTCGGCCGACGGTCGGACACCAAGCGAGCGATCGTGCGCCTCGTCGGCGACGACCGCATCGAGTTGTTCGAGAGCTGAGGGACGGGCCATGGCAGTGCGCAAGCGCAAGCCGACGAGCGCCGGACGGCGGTTCCAATCGGTTTCGGACTTTTCGGAGATCACCAAGGAGCGGCCGGAGCGGACGCTCGTCGAACCGCTCCCGTCCTCCGGAGGACGCAACAGCTACGGACGCATGACCGCCCGTCACCGTGGCGGTGGCCACAAGCGTCAGTACCGCGTCATCGACTTCTGGCGAGACAAGGACGGCGTCCCGGCCCGGGTGGCGGCGATCGAGTACGACCCGAACCGCAAGGCCCGTATCGCGCTGCTCCACTACGCCGACGGCGAGAAGCGCTACATCCTCGCCCCCGAGCGTGTCGCGGTCGGTGATGTGCTGCAGTCGGGGCACGGTTCGGAGATCCGTCCCGGCAACGCCCTTCCGATCCGTTACATCCCCGTGGGATCGGTGGTTCACAACGTGGAGCTCAGACCGGGCGGTGGCGGCAAGATCGCGCGCGGCGCCGGGATGAGCGTGCAACTCGTCGCCAAGGAAGGGGCGCTCGCGACCTTGCGGCTGCCTTCGACCGAGATGCGTCGGGTCCCGATCGACTGTCGGGCGACGATCGGGGAGGTCGGCAACGCCGAGGCCGAGCTGGTCTCGATCGGCAAGGCCGGGCGCAACCGTTGGCACGGGGTGAGGCCCCAGTCGCGAGGGGTGGCGATGAACCCCGTCGACCACCCGCTTGGCGGTGGAGAGGGCAAGGCCTCCGGCGGGCGCCATCCCGTCTCGCCGTGGGGGAAGCCCGAAGGCCGCACCCGCCCCCGCCACAAGGCATCGGATCGGCTCATCGTGCGCCGCCGTCGCGGCCGCGGTGCGCGCCGCTAGGAACCGGACGAGGATCGCATGCCCCGTAGCCTGAAAAAGGGACCGTTCGTCGATGACCATCTCCTAAGAAAGATCGACGACCTGAACGCGAAGAACGAGAAGCACGTGGTGAAGACCTGGTCCCGCCGTTCGACGATCATCCCGGACATGGTCGGTCACACCATCGCCGTCCACGACGGGCGCAAGCATGTCCCCGTCTACGTCACCGAGGCGATGGTCGGCCACAAGCTCGGTGAGTTCGCGCCGACCCGGACCTTCCGCTTCCACGCCGGCCAAGAACGGCAGGCGAGACGGTGACGATGGCGGTCAAGACGAACGAGCGTCCCGGGTCCCGGGCCGAGCTCCGGTACTGCCGGATGTCGGCCTACAAGGCGCGGGAGGTGCTCGACCTCATACGGGGGCTTGACTACACACGGGCCGTCGAGCTGCTCGACCACTCCGGACGTGCCGCGGCGCCCGTGGTCGCCAAACTGCTCCGGTCGGCGGCCGCCAACGCCGAGCACAACGACAGCCAGTTTCCCGAGGAGCTCTGTATCGGGGCGTGCTACGCGGACGAAGGTCCCACCTTCAAGCGTTTCCGCCCGCGTGCCCGTGGACGCGCCACGCGGATTCGTAAACGCACCTGCCACATCACCATCATCCTGTCGCGCATGCCCGAGGACCAGATCGCCCGCCTGAAGGCGCGTTCGGAGGCGCAGCACGCCGACCGGCGCGCTCGGCGCGTGGCGGGGGCGCGTCGACGGGCCCGGGCGCTGGAGGCGGGCGAGGAGGCCGCGTCCCTGGCCGCGGAATCCGGTGGCGAGGCCGCGAAACCGGCCGAGCCGCGGGCCCGACGGGCCCGCAAGGCCGCGCCGACGCGCGAAACCGCCGACCAGGCTGCCCCGAAGAAGGCCGCCCCGAAGAAAGCCGCCCCGGCGAAGGCTGCCCCGAAGAAGGCCGCCCCGAAGAAAGCCGCCCCGAAGAAAGCCGCCCCGAAGAAAGCCGCCCCGAAGAAAGCCGCCCCGGCGAAGGCTGCCCCGAAGAAGGCGGGCAAGGCGACTCCGGCGGGGCGCTCGGCGACGCCGAAGAAGGCGGGCAAGGCGACCCGGGCAATTGCCAAGATCGCGAAGAAGACCACGCGCAAGCCGTCCGGGAAGGACAGGAGCTGATGGGCCAGAAGGTCAACCCGTACGGGTTTCGCCTCGGTATCACGACCGACTGGAAGTCGCGTTGGTTCGAAGATCGCGGCTACCAGAACGCCGTCGTCGAAGACTGGAAGATCCGTGACTACCTGATGACCCAGCTGGAGTCGGCGGCCGTCAGCCGGATCGAGATAGAACGCACGAGGGACCGCCTGCGTGTCGACGTCCACACCGCCCGGCCGGGGATCGTCATCGGTCGCCGCGGGGCGGAGGCCGACCGGTTGCGTCGCCACCTGGGGCGGATGACGAAGAACGCCAACATCCAGCTGAACATCCAGGAGATCAAGCAGCCCGAGCTCGACGCCGCGCTCATCGCGCAGGGGATCGCTGACCAGCTTTCCCGTCGTATCAGCTTCCGGCGGGCGATGAAACGTGCGATCCAGACCGTGCAAAAGGCCGGGGGGCTGGGGGTGCGCGTCCAGTGCTCGGGACGCCTCGGCGGTTCGGAGATGTCGCGCAAGGAGTCCTACCGCGAGGGTCGCGTACCGCTCCACACCTTGCGCGCGGACATCGACTTCGGTTTCCGCGAGGCACGCACCTCGACCGGGCGCGTCGGCGTGAAGGTCTGGATCTACAAAGGCGACATCCTTCCCTATCGGGCCGCCCCGGAGGACAAGATCTCGCGTGAGGCGGCGATGGCCGTCGGCGAGACCTCGGGCCAAGCCCGCCCCCGCCGGATCGTGTCGGCGGGCGGCGGCAGGCGCCGGCCGGAGCTCGGCGAGCCGGGCGTACCGCTGGAAGAGATCCCGGTCCCGGCGGCGGCGACCGAGCCCGAAGAAGCGCCCGCCGAGGCGGCGACCGAGCCGGTTGCGGCGCCGGCGGACGACGCTCTCGAGAAGCTGCTCGCCGAGGAAGAAGAGATCGAACGGCGCACGCGTGACGAGCACCACGAGACGCCGCACTTCCGCAAGGAGAACGACTGACGATGCTGATGCCGAAGAAAGTGAAGTACCGCAAGCAGCATCGCGGTCGTCGTACCGGCCTGGCGAAGAGTGGCCACACCGTCGACTTCGGCGATTACGGGATCAAGGCGCTGGAGCCGGGCTGGATCACGGCGCGTCAGATCGAGGCGGCACGCATCGCGATCACCCGTCACGTGCGTCGTGGCGGCAAGGTCTGGATCCGCGTGTTCCCGGACAAACCGGTCACGCAGAAGCCGGCCGAGACCCGCATGGGCTCCGGTAAGGGGAACCCCGAGCACTGGGTCGCGGTGGTGAAACGCGGCCGGATCCTGTTCGAGCTGGCCGGCGTCGACGAGCAGCTGGCGCGCCAGGCGATGGAACGTGCGATCCAGAAGCTCCCGATCCAGGCCGAGGTCGTGGTCCGTCCCGGCGCGGTGGCGGAGGCGGGGGGAGTAGCGAAATGACCAAGCCGACAGAGCTGCGTTCCCTCTCCGGGCTCGACCGGGCCCAGCGTCTGGCGGACGCCCGCAAGGAGCTCTTCAACCTGCGTTTCCAGCTGGCGACGGGCCGACTCGACAACGTGAGCCGGATCGCGCTGGTGCGCAGGGACATCGCCCGCCTCCTGACCATCGAGGCGGAGGGTGCCCCAGCCGAGGAGCGGCCCGCCAAGCGGACAAGGAGCAGCCGTGACTGACGACACGGAATCAGCGGTTCCCAAGCCCGGCGCCACCCGCCTCAACCGTCGCAAGGTGCGCGAGGGGACGGTGATCTCCGGTTCCAAGGACAAGACCGCGGTGGTTACGGTCGTCGAACGCGTCCGCCACCCGAAGTACGCCAAGACGGTGCAGCGTTCGAAGCGTCTCTACGTCCACGACGAGGACAACCAGGCGGTCGTCGGGGACCGGGTGCGCGTCGCCGAGACGCGCCCGATCTCGAAGCTCAAGCGATGGCGGCTCGTGAAGATCCTGGAGCGTGCGCGGTGATCCAGCAGGAGTCTCGTCTCAAGGTCGCCGACAACTCGGGGGCGAAAGAGGTCCTCTGCATCAAGGTGCTCGGGGGCTCCCGTCGCCGGTACGCGTCCATCGGCGACGTCTTCATCGCCACGGTGAAGGACGCCGTGCCGGGAGCCGCCGTGAAAAAGGGTGAGGTCGTGAGGTGTGTCGTCGTGCGGGCGAAGAAGGAACGTCGTCGTCCGGACGGCAGCTACATCCGGTTCGACGAGAACGCCGCGGTGCTCATCAACGAGCAGCTGCAGCCGCGGGGAACCCGCATCTTCGGCCCGGTCGGTCGTGAGCTGCGTGACAAGCGGTTCATGCGCATCGTCAGCCTCGCGCCGGAGGTGATCTAGGTGAAGGTTCACAAGGGTGACGAGGTTCAAGTCCTGTCGGGCAAGCACCGTGGCAAGAGGGGCGAAGTGATTCGCGCCCTTCCCGACAAACGCCAAGTCATGGTTTCCGGAGTCAACATCGTGAAGCGTCACCAGCGTCCGACGCGCTCGACGATGCAAGCCGGGATCATCGACAAGGACATGCCGCTACCGGTCGGCGTCGTCGCGCTGATCTGTGCCAAGGACGGTCCGACGCGAGCCCGGTACGTCGTCGGCAACGACGGATCCAAGAACCGGGTCTGTGCCAAGTGCGGGGGCCGGCTGTGAGCGCGGCGACTGCCGTGGCCGAGCGCCCGCGCCTCAAGGCTCGCTTCGAGGACGAGATCCGGGATCGGTTGCAGCGCGAGCTCGGTCTCACCAACGTCATGGAGGTGCCGCGTCTTAGCAAGATCGTGGTCAACATGGGTGTCGGTAAGGCGACCCAGCAGCAGTCGCTCCTGGAAGGTGCGGTGCGCGACCTCGGCACCATCACCGGACAGCGACCGGTCGTCACGCGGGCGCGCAAGTCGATCTCGGCCTTCAAGCTGCGCGAGGGCAACCTGATCGGTGCCATGTCGACGCTTCGGGGAGATCGGATGTGGGAGTTCTTCGACCGGCTGATCAGCCTGGCGATCCCCCGTATCCGGGACTTCCGTGGATTATCCCCGCGCTCGTTCGACGGACACGGCAACTACACGCTCGGTGTCTCCGAGCAGCTCATCTTCCCGGAGGTCGACTACGACAAGGTCGACGCGACCCGGGGAATGGACATCACGATCGTGACGACGGCACGTACCGACGCCGAGGGACGGGCGCTGCTCGACGCCTTCGGCTTTCCGTTCCGACGCGAAGGGTAGTAGGGAAACCATGGCAAAGAAGGCACTTGTCGAGAAGCAGCAGCACAAGCCGAAGTTCAAGGTGCGCGGGTATACCCGGTGCCGCCGATGCGGCCGCCCGCGGTCCGTTTACCGGCGCTTCGGGTTGTGCCGGATCTGTCTGCGAGAGCTCGTACATGCAGGAGAAGTCCCCGGTGTGACCAAGGCAAGCTGGTGACGGGAGGGGATCGCCGATGACCATGACGGACCCCATCGCCGACATGTTGACCCGCGTGCGCAACGCCAACGTTGCGATGCACGACACCGTCCGCATGCCCGGATCAAAGCTAAAGACCTCGCTCGCCTCCATTCTGGAGCGCGAAGGCTACATAGCCGGTTTTTCGACCACCGAAGACGGCTCACGTCCCGGGGCGACCCTCGAGATCCGGATGAAGTACACGACAGACCGCGCCCGCGCCATCGCCGGACTGAAAAGGATCTCGACGCCGGGCTTGCGTGTCTACGCGCGGGCCGATCACCTCCCGCGGGTGCTCGGTGGCCTCGGCGTCGCGGTGCTCTCGACCAGTCAGGGACTGCTCACCGACCGGGAGGCCCGCCAGCGCAAGATCGGCGGAGAGGTGCTCTGTTATGTGTGGTGAGCGGGGACCGGCGTGGCGCCCGGTGAGCCTCTGATGTCGCGCGTCGGGCGTGTGCCGATCACGGTGCCGGCGGGAGTCGAGGTGACGGTCCTCGACGACCGCATCGCGGTGCGCGGCCCCAAGGGCGCGCTGGAACGGGTGATCCCGTCCCGGATCACCGTGCGCGTCGAGGAAGGAGGATCGACGCTCGTCGTCGAGCGTCCCAATGACGAACGGATGAGCCGGGCGCTCCACGGGCTCACCCGGACCTTGATCGCCAACATGGTGCTCGGCGTCACCGAGGGGTACTCCAAGGATCTGGAGATCGTCGGCATCGGCTACCGGGCGACGGCGAAGGGCCCGACCCAGCTGGAACTGGCGCTCGGCTTCAGCCATCCGGTGGTCGTCGAGGCGCCCGAGGGCATCACCTTCGAGGTGCCGGCGCCGACCCGTATCACGGTGCGGGGCATCGACAAGGAACGGGTCGGACAGGTGGCGGCCGACATCCGCAAGATCCGCAAGCCCGAGCCGTATAAGGGCAAGGGCGTGCGGTATGCGGGCGAGAAGGTCCTCCACAAGGCCGGAAAGGCTGGGAAGTAGCGGTGACGGACATCGAGCGCACCCACGTGTTGCGCCGCCGACGCCATCAACGAGTGCGCCACAAGGTGTCCGGCACCGCGGACCGGCCCCGCCTGGCGGTCTTCCGTTCGAGCCGCCACATCGTGGCCCAGGTGATCGACGACGCCGCGGGGCGCACCATCGTCGCCGCCTCGACCATGGAGGCCGGTCTGCGGGGAAAGCCGACCGGCAACGTCGCCGCCGCGGCCGAAGTCGGCCGGCTGGTGGCGGAACGCGCCCGACAGGCGGGCGTCGGCAAAGTGGTTTTCGACCGGGGAGGTTCCCGGTACCACGGCCGCGTCGCGGCCTTGGCCGAGGCCGCTCGACAGGCGGGATTGGAGTTCTAGATGCCAGAGTCCCAGTACGAGGAGCGGACGATCCGGGTGAACCGAGTCGCCAAGGTCGTCCAGGGGGGCCGGCGCTTCTCGTTCACCGCGCTGATGGTGGTCGGTGACGGCCAGGGTCGGGTGGGCCTCGGCTACGGCAAGGCCAAAGAAGCCGGCCTGGCCGTGCAGAAGGGGATCGAGGACGCCAAGAAGAACCTCTTCGACGTCCCCCTCGCCGGATCGACGATCGTCCACCCGGTGATCGGCAGGGCCGGGGCGGGCCGGATGCTCCTCAAGCCGGCGGCTCCCGGAACCGGCGTCATCGCCGGTGGGGCGGCGCGGGCGATTTTCGAGATGGCGGGGGTGCGCGACGTGGTCGCCAAGTCGCTGGGCACCTCCAACGCGATCAACGTCGCCCACGCGACAATCGCCGGGCTGAAGGCGCTCCGCCGTCCGGACGAGGTCGCCCGGCTGCGCGACAAGGACCCCGGGGAGATCACCCCGGCGGGAGTTTTGCGCGGGTACAACGAACGACGCCGGGAGGCGACGATCGCCGGCGGGGCGGGCTGATCATGGCACCGCGGACACCGTCGGGTTCGGCGGAGATCGTCGTCACCCAGGTTCGCTCGGCGATCGGCGCCAAGCCGAAGCACCGCGCCACCCTGCGGGCCCTCGGCCTGCGCCGTATCGGCCAGTCGAACGTGCTGGCCGATCGGCCGGAAATCCGTGGCATGCTCGCGCGCGTGGCCCACCTCGTGAGGATCACCGCCTCCCCGGCCCGCCGAGGCCCGGCGCCCGGCGGACCGGTGAAGGACTCCCCGGCGACCAGGTCGGGTGGGCGATGAGGCTCGACGACCTCGCCCCGGCACCGGGGGCCCACCGGGCGCCACGAAGGGTGGGCCGGGGAACCGCCGGCAAGGGCGGCAAGACCGCCGGGCGCGGCACCAAGGGACAACTGGCGAGGAGCGCCATGAACCCCGGCTTCGAGGGAGGCCAGCTGCCACTCACCCAGCGGATTCCGAAGCTGCGCGGTTTCCAGAACCCTTTCCGCGTCGAGTACAACGTGGTCAACCTCGACGACCTCGAGAAGCTCTCCGTCGACGCGGTCACCCCGGAGACCTTGCGCTCTTCTGGGGTCGTCCATGAAAAGGGCCTGATCAAGGTGCTCGGACGGGGATCGATCTCGAGGGCGGTCAGCGTCGAGGCCCATGCCTTCTCGAAAAGCGCCGTTCGGGCCATCACCGCCGCCGGTGGTTCCGTCACCGTCGTCCCGTCGCCGTATGGGGGCCGGCGGCCTCCCGTCCGGGGCAACGCGCTGGCGAACCGCTAGGGAAGCTGACGGGAACGGAGCCGTGAAGGGCCCAACGGTGGGGTCGGAATTCCGGATGACCGGCCGGCGCGCCAGCGCCGGTGAACGGGAGGGGTCGTGCTCTCGAGCCTGAAGAACATCGTCAGGGTCGCCGACCTCCGCAACAAGGTCCTCTTCACGCTGCTGGTGATCGCGATCTACCAGTTCGGCGCCAACATCCCGGTGCCGGGGGTGAGCTTCAAGGCGATCCAGTCGATCTCGAACGCGGCCAAGGGCTCCGGGATCCTCGGGTTCTTGAACCTGTTCTCCGGTGGCGCGCTGGCCCGCGCCGCGGTCCTCGGCCTCGGGATCATGCCCTACATCACCTCGTCGATCATCATCCAGCTGCTGACGACGGTGATCCCGAAGTTCACCGAATGGCGCGACCAGGGTGCCGTCGGCCAGCGCAAGCTGACCCAGGCCACCCGTTACCTGACGGTCTCGCTGGCCCTGATGCAGTCGTCGGGTCTGGTGTTCTTGCTGCATTCTGGCGAGCTGACCGGGACCAACGTCGACCTCATCCCCGACTTCACCGGCCCGCGGGTGCTGTTCATCATCCTCACCTTCACCGCCGGCACGGCGTTCGTCATGTGGCTCGGCGAGATCATCACCCAGCGGGGTATCGGCCAGGGGATGTCGATCATCATCTTCGCCAACGTCGTGGCGTCGCTCCCGCTCGACGTCGACCTCATCCGGGCGGACAAGTCGTGGTCGGGACTGGTGATCATGGCGCTGGTCTGCGTGGCGCTCCTGGTCGCCATCGTGTTCACCGAGCTCGGTCAGCGGCGGATCCCCGTCACCTTCGCCCGCCGGGTCCAAGGGCGCCGGATGTACGGGGGCCAGAGCACCTACATCCCCCTGAAGGTGAACCAGGCCGGCGTGATCCCGATCATCTTCGCGAGCTCGCTGCTCTACATCCCGGTCCTCGTCTCGACCGTTTTGCCCTGGGTCGGGGTGCGGGCGTGGATCACGGCGAACCTCGTGAACCCGACCGGCGGCGTGTACCTCATCCTTTATGGTCTTTTCATCGTGGCCTTCACGTTCTTCTACGTACAGGTGAGCTTCGACCCGGTCCAGCAGGCGGACCAGATCCGCAAGCAGGGTGGGTACATTCCCGGGATCCGGCCCGGGCCGCCGACCGAGAGCTACCTGTCCAAGATCCTGAACCGCATCACCTTGCCGGGGTCGCTGTTCCTGGCGTTCGTGGCGCTGGCGCCCTCGGCGATCCTCGCGGCCTGGCACGTGACCGGGATCCCGTTCTTCGGGACCACGCTCCTCATCAGCGTCGGCGTCGCGCTGCAGACGAACCAGCAGATCAACAGCCAGCTCACCATGCGCAACTACGAGGGATACCTCACCTAGGTGGACCGGGCCTGCCGTCTCATCATCCTCGGCAAACAGGGATCGGGGAAGGGAACCCAGTGCCAGCGGATCTCGCAGCACTACGGGATCCCGCACATCTCGACCGGCGACATGCTGCGGGCCGCGGTGAAGGCCGAGACCCCCCTCGGTCGGCGGGTGAAGCGCGCCATGGAAGCCGGCGAACTGATCTCCGACGACGTCATGCTGGAGCTGATCGCCGATCGGCTGGGCGAAGGCGACGCCGCGGCCCACGGGTTCGTCCTCGACGGATTCCCCCGCACCGTCGTCCAGGCGGACCGCCTGGACGAGATCCTGCGGCCGGTTGCGGTCGACCTGGTGGTGAGCCTGGACATCCCGACGAGCGTCGTGGTGGCGCGCATCGCCGAGAGGCGTACCTGCTCCGGGTGCGGCCGGGTCTACTCGCTCGGCACCCCGCCCCGGGTCGACTGGACCTGTGACGAGTGCGGGGGCGAGGTCGTCCAGCGCCAGGACGACACCGAAGAGGCGGTGACCCGGCGTCTCGCCCTCTACGACGCCCAGACCGCCCCGCTCATCGCCCGCTACCGGGCCGCCGGAAAGCTCGTCTCGGTGGAGGCGACCGGCACCATCGACGAGGTGGCGGACCGACTCTGCTCGCTCCTCGACACCCACCTGGGTCGGGGTTGAGGCCGAGGCGTGATCCGCAGCCCCCAAGAGATCGAAAAGATGCGCCGAGCCGGGCGGGTCGTCGCCGAGATCATCGCCGAGACGAGGGGCGCTATCCGCCCGGGGATCACCACCCTCGAGCTCGACCGGATCGCCCGGGCGGTGATCGAACGGCGCGGGGCCCGCTCGAACTTCCTCCACTACCACGGCTTCCCCGCGGTCATCTGCACCTCGCCGAACAGCATGATCGTCCACGGCATCCCCGGTGGCTACGTGCTACGAGACGGCGACATCCTGTCCGTCGACTGTGGCGCCATTGTCGAGGGGTATCACGGGGACGCCGCCTTCACCGCCCCGGTCGGGGAGGTCTCCAACCTGGCGGCGCGGTTGATGGAGGTGACCGAGCGGTCGCTTTGGACCGGGATCGACGTGATGGTCCCTGGCAACCGGCTGCACGAGGTCGGCCGCACCGTGCAGACGGTCGTGGAGGCGGCGGGGTTCTCGGTGGTCCGCAAGTACGTCGGTCACGGCATCGGGACCGAGATGCACGAGGAACCCGCGGTCCCAAACTTCTGGCCGGGCGCCCCCGGGCCGAAGATGCGGTCGGGCAACGTTTTCGCGATCGAGCCGATGGTGAACGTCGGTGGTCCCGACACCGTCGAGCTCGAAGACGGATGGAGCGTGGTGACGGCCGACGGGAGCCTGTCGGCGCATTTCGAGCACACCGTGGCGATCACCGACGACGGCCCGGAGGTGCTCACCCGACCGTGACCGGAAAGGCCGTGAGGTGCTAAAATCCTTGCTGCTTCGGGTCGGTTGGCTCGCGACGGGTTTGGCGCGGGCGGAAGCGCATCTTGTGGCCCCACGGCCGCAGGCCACGCGGACGGTGGGGGCCTCCCACCGCTCGTCGGGGTTCGAGGCCGCCGCCCCGGGTTGTGGGTCGCCTGCCACCCGGAGCCACGAAGAGTTTCGTCGAGGAGGTTGACCTGCCGAAGCCGAAAGAGGACGCGATCGTGCTGGAGGGCACGGTCGTCGAGCCGTTGCCGAACGCGATGTTCCGCGTCGAACTCGAGAACGGCCACAAGGTGCTCGCCCACAGTTCGGGCAAGATGCGTATGCACCGCATCCGCATCCTCCCTGGCGACCGTGTCCAGGTCGAGATCACTCCCTACGACCTGTCACGGGGACGGATCACCTATCGGTACAAGTAGGCACGAGTTGGATTCCGCCAGACCCGGCAAAACCATGAATCAGGGGATGGGGCAGTGAAGGTGCGTACGAGCGTCAAAGCGATGTGCGAGAAGTGCAAGGTGATCCGCCGGCACGGCCGGGTGGTCGTGATCTGCGACAACCCGCGCCACAAGCAGCGGCAGGGCTGAGACGGTGGCCCGGATCTCCGGCGTCGACATCCCGCGCGACAAGCGTCTGGAGGTCGCCCTCACCTACATCTACGGCATCGGCCGGACGACCTCCCAGCGCATCTGCGGGGCCGCCGAACTCGACCTCGACACGCGGGTGCGGGACCTCACCGAGGAAGAGGTCGCCCGGATCCGCAGCTTCGTCGACGCCAACCTGAAAGTCGAAGGGGACCTGCGCCGCGACGTCGCCCAGGACATCAAGCGCAAGATGGAGATCGGCTCCTACCAGGGTGTCCGGCACCGCCGGGGGTTGCCGGTGCGGGGTCAGCGCACCCACACCAACGCCCGCACCCGCAAGGGGCCGAAGAAGACCGTCGCCGGGAAGAAGAAGGTCCGCAAGCACTGATGATCCCAATTTTGATCCCAATTTCCAATCTCAGATCGGCCGCCGTCCGCCTCGGCGAGGCGCCCGCGTCGACCCGAAAGGGCCAGGCCTGATGGCCAAGCCGACCAAGCCCGGAGGTCGCCGTCCCCGCAAGCGGGAGCGCAAGAACGTCGTGCAAGGCGTCGCCCACATCAAGAGCTCGTTCAACAACACGATCGTGTCGATCGCCGACCACGAGGGCAACGTCATCGCCTGGGCCTCGGCCGGCAACGTCGGCTTCAAGGGTTCGCGCAAGTCGACGCCGTTTGCCGCCCAGATGGCCGCCGAGAGCTGCGCCCGCCGGGCGATGGAGCACGGGGTGCGGCGGGTCGACGTCCTGGTGCGGGGTCCCGGTTCCGGCCGGGAGACGGCGATCCGGTCGCTGGCGGCGACCGGAATCGAGGTGACCGGGATCAAGGACGTGACGCCCATCCCGCACAACGGCTGCCGCCCCAAGAAGCGGCGCCGGGTCTAGCGGACGAAAGGACGACGATGGCCCGCTATCTGGGTCCGGTGTGCCGGCTGTGCCGCCGCGAGAAGGTCAAACTGTTCTTAAAAGGGCCGAAGTGCGAGAGCCCCCAGTGCCCGATGGAACGTCGTCCGTACCCGCCGGGCGAGCACGGTCGGGACCGCTCCCGGCAGGGTTCGGAATACCTGGCCCAGCTGCGCGAGAAGCAGAAGGCGCGCCGCATCTACGGCGTGCTCGAGAAGCAGTTCCATAGCCTCTATGTGGAGGCGAGCCGTCAGCACGGCATCACCGGCGACAACCTGCTCCGCATGCTGGAGACCCGCCTCGACAACGTGGTGTTCCGGGCACGGTGGGGTACGAGCCGGTCCCAGGCGCGCCAGCTCGTGAGCCACGGTCTCGTGCGGGTGAACGGCCATCGGGTCACCATCCCGAGTTTCCGCGTGCGTGTCGGAGACGCCGTCTCACTCGCCGAAGGGGTGGATCTCATCACCGTGCGGCAGAACCTCGACCTCATCGACCGGCCCGTCCCGGGCTGGATCGAGGTCGAAGAGGGCGGCCTCGCGGTCGCCGTCCGGGCGATGCCGGAACGCGAACAGATCGACACCCAGGTGCGCGAGCAGCTCATCGTCGAGCTGTACTCGAAGTAAGCACCCTTTCGAACACAGGAGCCACCCCAGATGCTCATCATCCAGCGCCCCGCCGTCGAAGCCATCGGCGAAGAGGAGGCGAACCGCCAGCGGTTCTCCATCGGCCCACTCGACCCGGGTTTCGGCCACACGCTCGGGAATTCGCTGCGCCGCACGCTGCTGTCGTCGATTCCCGGCGCCGCGGTGACCCAGGTCCGTTTCGACGACGCCCTCCACGAGTTCACCTTCCTGCCGGGGGTGAAGGAGGACGTCAGCGACATCATCTTGAATCTGAAGGACCTGGTCCTCGTGGTCTACACCGACGAGCGGGTGACGTTGCGCGTCGACGTGCGCGGACCGGCCGAGGTGACCGGCGCCGACCTGAAGCTGACCTCCGACGTCGAGGTTCTCAACCAGGACCTGCGCATCGCCACCGTGAACGCCAAGGGGCGGCTGGCGATGGATGTCACCGTCGAGCGCGGCAAGGGCTACGTCTCGGCCGAGAAGAACAAGCAATCCTCGACGATCGGCGTCATCCCGGTCGACGCCATCTTCTCGCCGGTTCGGCGGGTCGCCTTCACCGTCGAGCCGACGCGCGTCGAACAGTCGACCGATTACGACCGGCTAGTCCTCGACATCGAGACCGACGGCTCGATCTCCCCCCGTTCGGCGCTGGCGTCGGCCGGTCAGACCCTGCGGTCGCTCGTCAACCTGGTGGCGGAGCTTTCCGACGAAGCACGCGGCCTGGAACTCGGCGACGCCGCCACCGCGTCGAGCGGCTCGCCGGATCTCGACCAGCCGATCGAGGAGCTCGACCTCACCGAGCGTCCCCGCAACTGTCTGAAACGGGCCCAGATCAACACCATCGGCGAGCTCGTAGAGCGCACCGCCGCCGACCTGCTCAGCATCACCAACTTCGGCCAGAAGTCCCTCGACGAGGTGCTCCAGCGCCTCGACGAGCGCGGCCTGTCGCTCGCCGGCGACCGGTACTGAGATGCCGGCGGCCCCGCGCAAGAGCGTCCGGTTCGGGGGGACGCCGCGCACCAGAAAGCCATGCTCGGCAACCTCATCGCCTCGCTGATCGCCGCCGAGGCGATCGTCACAACCGAGGCCAAGGCGAAGGCGCTGCGCCCGGTGGCGGAGAAGCTGATCACCCGGGCCCGCGCCGGCGGGGTACACAACCAGCGCCAGGTGGTGGCCTTCCTGCGGGACAAGGACATGGCGCACAAGCTCTTCGCCGAGATCGGTCCCCGCTACGCCGACCGCAACGGCGGCTACCTACGGATCCTGAAGCTCGGCCCCCGTCCGGGGGACAACGCCCCCATGGCACGCGTCGAGTTCGTCGGGCCGGCCTGACGGCTTCGCCGTGAGGCACCCGGCCGGCGCGGACCGAACCGCCGGAAGCCGGCGGGGTCACGGCGACGAAGCGCCGACCCGCCGGATCGCGCTGGGCCTTTCCTATGACGGCTCCGGGTATCACGGCTTTGCCGCCCAACCCGGCCAGCGCACCGTGGGCGGCGAGCTGTGCGCGGCCCTCGAGCAGATGTCCGGGCGTGCCCTCGGCTGCACCTGCGCCGGACGGACCGACGCCGGCGTCCACGCCTCCGCCCAGGTGGTCCACGTCGACTTGGACGAGAACTTCCTCGCCGCCCATTACGGCGCCGGGGCGACGGAGCCGGGAGGGGAGCTGCCCAAGCTGGCCGAGGCCCTGTCGCGCCAGCTGGGGCCGGAGACGGCCGTCTGGCGGGCGCTGGTGGCGCCGGAGGGCTTCGACGCCCGCCGGTCGGCGATCGCTCGTCGCTATCGCTACGACCTCGAGGTAGCCCCCCGGCCGGATCCTTTGCGACGCGGGTCCGTCTGGCACCTCTCGGCGCCGGTCGATCTGGCGGCGATGCGGCTCGGCGCTGACGCGGTGCTTGGCGAGCACGACTTCGCGGCGTTCTGCCGTCGGCCACCGGGGGTGCCGGAGGGTCCGATCCGACGCCGGGTGGTCGAGGCGCGCTTCACCACCCCGGGCGAGGGGCTGCTGCGTTTCGAGATCGAGGCCGACTCCTTCTGCCACCAGATGGTGCGCTCGATCGTCGGTGCGCTGGTCGCCGTGGGGACCGGCGGCCTTCGCCCGAGCGATCTCGTCACCCGGCTCAACCGGGCCTCTCGCGCCGGCGCGCCATCGCCGGCGCCACCCGGGGGGCTCTGCCTGGTGGCCGTGCGCTATCCGGCCGCGCTCACCGGAACCTGGAGGTGAAAGCGCCCCGGCCGTCCCTGGTCGGGAGGGCGGGGATAATGGCGGACGGGACGACGGAGGTGAGCGGTGGACGGCGAGCGGGAACCAGAGGGCAAAGATCGGCAAGGGGAGTTTCTCGGCGCACCCTACGACTGGAGGCGCCCGACCTCGGAGCGGGCCAAGTCGCGCCTGTGGAATCCTGACGATCCGCGCCTTTTCCCTCCGAAAAGCTTCGGTTGGGGCTGGACCATCAACTTCTACTGGTTGGTGCATCCGAGGCGCTGGCGGGCGCGCCGCGACCGATCCCCCACGACCTAGAGCCCTTTTTTCTTGCGGAAGCCGGGGCGTCCCGCCGACCGGGATGCCCCGGAAGGTCGGGTGGGGCGGCCGGGTCGGATCTCGGCAGGGCCTCGCCGTGACGCACCCCCATCCTGCGGAAGCGGGACGTTAGGCTTCGTTCACGTCTGCCGTCCGTCAGCCTTAGAAGGCTGCCTGGGAGGAATAGCCGATGCCCCGTCCACCGTCTCCCCCGGATCGGTACAACTCGTTGCGCGCCAACGCGAGTTTCGGCCTCCCGATTGGCCGCGGGGTGAGGTGGCGCTTCGCCAAGCGCCTGGTGGCGCGCCTGTGCTGGCCGGTGCTGCGATCCCAAGTCGAGTTCAACCGGGAGCTGCTCGGCGAACTGGTCCGACACGACGACATCCTGGAGGACGTGTTGTGGGACCGGGATCTGCTGCGCGAGGAGATCGAGCTCGCCCATCAGCAATCCTTTGCCCGCCTGCACGACGCCGTCGGCACCATCCGCACCGAGATGGGTGAGATCGTCCAGCAGATCCGAGCCGAGATGGCGGAGGTCGCCTCCAAAAGCACGGAGCTACGCCCTTGGATCGCCGAGCTTGGCTCGCGACTCGACGAGGCCCAGATCCGTCTCGCCCAGGTCGATTTGTTGCTCAACCGGGTCCGCCACAGCCTGCCCGAGGTCCCGCCCGCCGAGGAGCTGGCCGCCCTGCCGAGCGCCATCGACAACCTCTACGGCGCCTTCATGGAGGCGTTCCGCGGACCGCGGGGAGTGATCAAGGAGCGGATGCGGGGCTACCTGGTCGACATCCTGGCGGTCGACTCCGCCCTGCCGGTGCTCGATGTCGGCTGTGGCCGGGGCGAGCTGCTGGAGCTGCTCGGCGAGTCGGGTGCCGTCTGCTACGGCGTCGACACCAACCCGTACTACGTCGAGTTCGGCAAACAGCGGGGCCTCGACGTCCGGCTCGCCGAGGCGACCGAGCACCTGACGAGCCTGAAAGAGCACAGCTTGCGCGCTATCACGGCGATCCACGTCGCCGAGCACCTGCCCATGGAGGAGCTCATCTTGATGCTCGATCTGGCGGTGCGCGCCCTCGAACCCGGCGGTTTGTTGATCCTGGAAACGCCCAACCCCGACAACCTCGTTGTCGGGGCGTCGTCGTTCCGCCTCGACCCGACGCACAAGGAGCCCTTGCCTTCGGAGCTGCTGGCGTTCCTGGTCGAGGCCCGCGGGTTCTCCGAGGTCCAGGTGCGTCAGCTCGAGCTTCCCGACGCCCCGGCTCCGGGGCCCTGGGCGGTGGGCGAGCCGTGGGAAGAGGACATCAAGCGGCTGCTCGACCTCGTCAATTCGCGGCTGTTCAACGCTCCGGACTACGCCATCCTGGCGCGTCGTCCCTGAGGGTCGATGGGCGGAACTCACCGGTGAAGGTCGCCGTCTGGACCCCCCTGCCTCCCCAGCACGGCGTGGTCGCCCGCCACGCGCACGTTCTGCTGGAGGCGCTGGCCCGCCACGCCGAGGTGGTGGCGGTGGTGCGCGACGACGTCGTCGAGGTGGCCGAGGCCCCCGGCGAGGTGGCGGTCGTTGCCGCATCGGACTATCAGCCCCGCCGGGTGGACCTCGACGTCTACCAGATCGGCAACGACGCCGACCTGCACGGGTATGCCCACACCGCGGCGCTCACCCGGCCGGGGGTCCTAGTCCTTTCCGATCCGGCCCTCGTCGATTTCTACCTGCGGCTCACCGGGGGCGCCCGCGGCGCCGTGTTCCGGGAAGAGGTGGCGTTCAATTGTCCCGAGGCGCTCGGCGCCGCCGGGGTCGGGGATGCCGGGGAGGCCGCGCTCGACCCCCTGGCGCTGCTGATGTCGCGGCGCCTGGTCGAGGCCAGCCTCGCCACGGTGGTGCACAGTTCCTGGGCCGCCCAGGAACTCGGCCGTCGCTCGCCGGGAACCAAGATCCTCTGCGTTTCTCCGGCGGTCGAGCTCGCCCCGGTCGCGACGCGCCGAGACCGGGGAGCGGTGGTGTTCGGCGCGGTCGGTGGCCAGGCCGATCGAAACCGGCTCCAGACCCTCGTGGGGGCGTTCGGTGAGGTCCACCGGGAGCTCGGCGGGATCCGCCTGATGATCGGCGCCAACGATGTCTCCCATGCCGAGGACGCGGTTCGTGAACTGGTGCGGGACTCGGGGGTCGCCGGAGCGGTCTCGGCCGAGGGGAGGATCTCGGGCCCCGGCGGATTTTTCAACGTTTTGGGGCGATGTGACGTGTTCGTCGATCTCACCTGGCCCACCTCCGGCGGCACCAGCGCCTTCGTGGTCGGCGCCCTCGGTGGCGGCCGGATGGTGATGGTGAGCGACGCTCCCCAATATCGCGAGCTCGACGAGCGCATCTGCTGGCGGGTGCCGACCGACCCGGGCGCAGAATCGGTCGCCCTCCAGGCGCAGCTGCGCGCCGCGGCCGCCGATCCGGAGGCGGTGCGGGCGGCCGGCGAGCTGGCGGCGCAACTGGTGGGGCCGACGGTCGCCCCCGAGGCTCTGGCCCGCACCTGGCTCGAGGTTCTCGAGAGCTGTCAGCGCCCGCCGGCCTCCGCCGGCGCCCGGACGAGGGAGCTCACCAGCCGGCCTCCCGTCGGCGTGAACGCCATCGCCAGCTGGGAGGCGACCTCGGGGATCACCGAGGCGGCCCGCCGCTGCGTGGGGGCCCTCATCGACTCCGGTGTCGACGTGTCGATGGAGGACTACGACATCGCCGCGCCCCTGGAGCCGCGGCGACTGCCACCTCGGTTGCGCGTCCTTCCGAAGGGTCGCGCCCACGACCTCGACCTGTGCTTTTTCAACGTGAACGAGCTGACCCTGATCCCCGACGAGTATCTCTATCCGCCGGGCCACCCCCGCCGCATCGTCGCCTACTGGCACTGGGAGCAGGTCAGCCTCCCCGCCGAGCTCGTGGCGCAGCTCGACCGGGTGGACGAGATCTGGGTGTCGAGCCGGTTCACCGCGGAGACCTTCCGGCGCTACACCACCAAGCGGGTCGAGGTCGTTCCGTGCATCGTGGAGCCGGTCGCCGACCCCTCGCTTTCCCGCCGGGATCTCGGAGTTCCCGAAGGGCCTTTCCTGTTCTTTTTCCACTTCGACGTCAACTCCACCTTGGCCCGGAAGAACCCCCGCGGGGTGATTGAGGCCTATCGTCGGGCCTTTTCCCGGTCGGAGCGGGCGCAAAGCGTGCACCTCGTCATGAAGACCATCAACCTCGCCCGCAGTCCGGAGGCCCAGGCGGAGCTGCAGGAGGCGATGGATCTCGTCGGGGGGACGGTTCTTGACGTCGAGCTCGGAGCCGAGGAGATGGCCGCTCTCACCCGATCGTGCGATGTCTACGTCTCTTTGCATCGCGCCGAGGGATTTGGCCTCGGGCTGGCCGAGGCCATGTACTTCGCCCGGCCGGTGATCGGGACGGCGTACTCGGGGAACATGGACTTCATGAACCTCCGGAACAGCTGCCTGGTCGGCTACCGGATGGCCCAGATCCAGCTCGGCGAGCTGCGATTCAATCGCTGGTCCGAGCAGGTCTACCGCCCCGGGGAGTGGTGGGCGGAGCCGGACCTCAACGACGCGGCGCGCTGGATGCGCGCCCTCTACGAGGACGGGGGCTTGCGGGAACGGCTGGGAAGCGCCGCGGCCCGCACGATCCGGGAGAAGTGCGCCAGCCGCGTGGTGGGCGACCGGATGCGGGGGCTCTTGGAGGAAAGTGGCGTCCGGGCTGATGCCCAGGCGCGTGCCAAGGCCGCGTCCGGGCGCGCCGGCGCCGCGACCGGCGACACCGCGACCTCGCGTCCGTCCGGCGAGGGCTGACCGGGCCATTGGCCGGAACCCCCCCGTCACCGGGCGACGATCCGTGGGAGGATCCGGCTCGGGTCGCGGCGAGGAGCGATCGGGTGAGCGAACCGGGACAGGAGTCGCAGCACTGGTTGGCGGCGAGCTCGAGCGCGCGCCTGGGATTGCCGGTGGCGCCGGGGGAGCGCCATCGCCTGGTGAAGCGGGCGGTGACGAGGCTTTTTCGGCCGATCCTGAGACACCAGGTGGTGTACAACGTCGAACTGCTCGCCGAGTTGGCGACGATCCGGGACTCGCTGCTGGGCGAGATACGGGCGCTCGACGAGCGGACGGCGCAGTTCGCCACGCTGGTGGCGCAGGTTAAGGTGCTGTCCTCCCAGCTCGACCAGGTGTCGTCTTGGCTAGGCGGGGTGCACTCCCGGGTGGAGGAGATCTGGGTCGACCGGGACCTCGTCCACCAGGAGGTGGAACTGGCCCGGCAGCAGACCCTCGACCGCCTGGAGGAGGCCCTCGGCGGCATCCGGGAGGGGTTGAGGGACCTGGGGGAAAAGACCGAGGAAACCCGTCGGGAAGCTGAAGAAGCGCTCGGCCGGGTCGCACGACCTTGAAGCTGGCGGTGTGGACGCCGCTGCCCCCGCAACCGAGTGGGATCGCCGACTACGCCAGTCGCTTGCTCGTCGAACTCGCCAAGCGTGCCCAGGTGGTCGCTGTCGTCGGCGATGACGCCTTTCGCACCGCACGGCCGCCGAGGGGCGTCGAGGTGCTGGCGAGGTCGGACTACGACCCGCGCTCAGCCGACCTTGACATCTACCACTTCGGGAACCACGCCCGGTTCCACGGTTACATGTACGAGGCCATCCGTCGGCGCCCCGGCCTGCTCGTGCTCCACGACCCGGCGCTCCCGGACTTTCACTGCGACCTGGGTGGCGGGTTCTTCTCGCCGCTCTTTGTCGAGGAGTGTCGCTTCGACGGGCCGGAGGCGGACACCGCCTATCCGGTGCGCTACGTGGACGGCCGGGTGGAGGTGGACTGGCTCCGGCTGCCGCTGGCCCGACGGGTGGTGGAGTCGAGCGCGCTGACCCTGGTCCACAGCAACTGGGCTCGTGACACGCTCGCCCGGCGCTACCCGGGCGCGGCGATTGTGCACCGTCGCCAGGCCGCCGTGGTCGGCAGGCCCGCTCGGCACCGGCGAGCCGAGCGGGGCGCGGTGAGCTTCGGCGTGTTCGGGAGCATCACCCGGCCGAAGCGAACCGTGCGGGTGCTGGAGGCCTTCGCCGGGGTGCGGCGTGAGTCCCCCCGAGTTCGGCTCGTCATCTGTGGACGTCCGGATCCCGGGGGGTGGTGGGTGGCGAAGACCCGGGAGGCGGCGGCGGAGCTGGGGCTCGGCGACTCGGTGGTGTGGCGCGAGGACGCCCCGGGCGAAGAGATGGATCGTTTGGTCGCCGACTGCGACGCGGTGATCGCGCTGCGGTGGCCGACCGTCGGTGAGACCAGCGGCCCGGTGATGGCCGCTTTCGGGATGGGCCGGCTGGTGATCGCGTCGGACGTGCCACAGAACCGGGAGTTCGATCCGCGTTACTGCTGGAGGGTGCCAACCGGGGACGACGAGGGCGCGGTGCTCGCCCAGCGGATGCGGGAGGTAATCGAGGATCCGGAATCCGCCCGGGCCGCGGGGGAGTTGGCGCGGGACTTCGTGCGTCGCGAGGCCACCTTTTCGATCGTCGCCTCCCAGCACCTCGAGCTGGCCGAGACGCTGGTTAATAGACGGCACCCGACCCGGCGCCCCGCAGCCACCCGGGGGGGCCGGCCCTCGGGGTCGGGGACCGGAGAGCCCCTCCACCGGTTCGGTTAGCTGAGTTGCTGTACGACGGGGAGAACGTTCTTGAGGTAGAGCGAGGTGAACTGCTGCAGGACGCGCGCGGCTTGCGATTCGCTGAGCCCCGGGCGGTTGTCAACTCCTAGGTGGCGGCCGAGCAGCTGATCGGCGTGGGCGAGGTAGGCGGTGAGGGTGGCGGTCGGCCGGGGGGAAACGCGGCGGGTCGGGTAGACGCGTTCGAGCTCCCGCGCCATGTCGCCGAGCTCTGTTGGGGCGCCGACCTCGGCGACGAAGGTGCGCGCCGCCGAGAGCCGGTCACGGTCGGCCATCACGGCAAACAGGTAGAAGAACGTGCAGACCAGGGCGACGATGAGGAACTCCTCCTCGGTTGGGTGCAGGCCGGCCTCGGCGCGCCGACGCATCAGGCGGGCGAGCCCGGAACCGCCCCCGTCGCCTCCGGAGGCGATCTCGGTGGTGAGGTACCAGTCCGCCGAGGCGATCCCGGCCAGCGAGACGGCCCCGTCGATGAGCTTGGCGCGGTCCGAGAGCACCGAGCTTTCCTTGAGCCGACCAATCAGGTGGGCCCGAGCCCACCTCGCGAGGTCGTGGACGAATTCGCCATAGGGACCGTGCGCTTGGTCGTCGGGCACGGGTCGTTCGACGCTCGTCGGGGGCGGGACGGCGGGCCGCTTCCGGAACACGGCTCCACGGTAGGCGGGAGGCGATCCGGGCGCAGGAAGTCGAGGGCGCCTTTTCCGCTAGTCTGCGGGCTGACGAGGAGAGCCCGGTGGTTGCCGGGTTGTTTGCACCCCTCGAGCAGGTCATCTAGCCTTACTCGCTGGCTCGAAGCGCAAATTCGTACCATATTTTGCCTTCGGCCCCTCGGAAAGCACGCGGTTAGGGCCGCGGCCAAAGGACTGGGCAGTGCGCACGTTCTCCCCGAAAAGGACGGACATCGTCCGCGAGTGGCACACCATCGACGCCGACGGCCTCGTTCTCGGCCGGCTGGCGACGGAGGTGGCCCGGCTGCTGCGCGGCAAGCACAAGCCGATCTTTTCCCCCCACGTCGACACCGGCGACCACGTCATCGTGGTCAACGCCGCCAAGGTGGTCTTGTCCTCGAACAAGGCCGAGGACAAGTTGGCCTATCGGCACAGCGGCTACCCCGGTGGGCTCCGGGCGAGATCCTTCGCCACCTTGCTGTCGACCGAGCCGGAGGAGGTCGTGCGGCGCGCCGTCGCCGGCATGTTGCCGAAAGGCCCGCTCGGCAGCCAGATGCTGAGAAAGCTCAAGGTTTACGCCGGTCCGGACCACCCCCACGCCGCCCAGATGCCAAAGCCGCGCCTGGTCGAGCGGGCGCGGTCGGCCTCGTAGCGAGGAGACACCGATGCCCGCACCGCTGTGTCAGACGACCGGACGCCGCAAGGCGGCCGTCGCCCGAGTCCGGCTCCTGCCGGGTGAGGGCAAGGTGACGGTCAACCGGCGTCCCCTCGAGGAGTACTTCTCGTCGATCACCAACCGAATGCACGCGACCGAGCCGTTGCGGGTCGCCGGGCGTACTGACAGCTTTGACGTCGTCGCGACGATCGATGGCGGTGGTATCGCCGGCCAGGCCGGGGCGTTGCGCCTCGGCATCGCCCGTGGTCTCATCGCGGTCGAACCGGAACTGCGCAACACCTTGAAGCGTGCTGGTTTGCTCACTCGCGACTCCCGCGAGAAAGAGAGCAAGAAGTACGGCCTCAAGAAAGCCCGCAAGGCCCCGCAGTATTCGAAGCGCTGACCCGAGCCAGCCTCCGATGTTGCTGCGTTTCGGGACGGACGGCATCCGGGGCGTTGCGAACCGCGAGCTGACCCCGGAGATCGCGCTGGTGGTGGGGCGGGCGTCCGCTCGCCATCTCGGGGGCGCCGACTTCATCGTCGGATCGGACACCCGCAGATCGGGTCCGATGCTGAAAGCCGCGCTGGCGGCGGGGCTCGCCGCCGAGGGACGGCGGGTGATCGACGTCGGGGTGGTGCCGACGGCCGGTTTGGCTTGGCTGGCGGCCGACCGCGCGGTGCCGGGCGCCATGGTCTCGGCCTCCCACAACCCTTTCCCGGACAACGGCATCAAGCTGTTGTCGGCGACCGGGACGAAGATCCCCGACGAGATCGAGCGGGCGATCGAGGGAGAACTCGATCGTCTCGTCCAAGGGGCGTTCAGCCAAGCCGACGGCTCCGTTGTCGGCGAGCAAGTCGGGCAGGTCTTCGATGGCCGCGAGGCGATCGAGGACTACGCCGAGCATCTGGTGCGGGCCGTCGAGATACCGGTGGCCCCCGGTCTCCGGGTGGTGTGTGACTGCGGCAACGGCGCGGCCTCGACCCTGGCCCCGGTGGTGCTCGGGCGCCTCGGTGTCGACGCCGAGATCGTCGGCGACCACCCGGACGGCGTGAACATCAACGGCGGTTGTGGCGCGACCCGGCCGGAGTTCGTGGCCGGGGAGGTGGTCCGGCGGAAAGCTGATCTCGGCATCGCCTTCGACGGGGACGCCGACCGGATGATCGCCGTCGACCACCGCGGCGGCGTCGTCGACGGCGACGCTTTGCTGGCCTTGTTCGCCTTCGACCTGCACCGGCGCGGAGAGCTCGCCAATGAGGCCATCGTCGCCACGGTGATGAGCAACCTCGGTCTGCGGCGGGCGCTGGCGGGCTTGGGCATCGGGCTGGTGGAAACGCCGGTCGGCGACCGTTTTGTGGCGGACGCGCTGGTGCGCAACGGCCTGGTGCTCGGCGGAGAGCAGTCGGGGCACATCGTGTTCCGGCGGGAAGCCACCACCGGGGACGGGATCCTCACCGGCTTGAAGCTCATCGAGCTGGTGGCACGGCTCGGTCGCCCGCTCGCCGAGCTCGCCGAGGCGGCGATAAAGCGGGTTCCCCAGGAGCTGCGCAATGTGGTGGTAGCCACCCCGGAGCGACTCGAGGGGGCCGACGCGGTGTGGCGGGAGGTGGAGGCGGTGGAGCGCGATCTCGGCGAGTCCGGCCGGGTCCTGTTGCGCTCGAGCGGGACGGAGTCCGCGGTGCGGGTGATGGTTGAGGCCGACAGCCGGGAAGCAGTCGACGCCGCGCTGGACCGCATCATCGCGGTGGTGCGGCGAGAGCTCGACACCGCCGGACCTTGACGGGCTCGTGCGGCTCGGCCTGATCCCGTCCCCCGGCTCGTCCGGCGAGCCCCTAGCCTGGGGCCATGTGCGGCATCTTCGGGGTCACTGGGACGGCTGAGCCCCTCGGCGTGGTCCTCGCGGGGCTGGAAGCCCTGGAGTATCGGGGATATGACTCGGCGGGACTCGCCTACGTGCAAGTGGGTTCGGGCGAGCTGCAGGTCGTGAGGGTCGCGGAGCTCACGCGCTCGGTCGAGAAGTTGCGGACCATGGTTGCTGGGGCGCCGATGGCCGGCGGCGCGGCCATCGGTCACACCCGTTGGGCGACGCACGGGGCACCGACCGATCGCAACGCCCACCCCCATCGCGACTGCACCGGGAAGGTCGCGGTGGTTCACAACGGGATCATCGAGAACCACCGGGCGCTCGCCGAGGCGCTGGTGGCGAACGGCCACCTGCTGGTGTCGGATACCGACACCGAGGTGATCGCCCACCTCGTCGAGGCGGAGCTGGCCGGAGGAGCTGGCCTCAAAGAGGCGGTGCGCCGCTCCATGGCGTTGCTGCGGGGCGACTTCGCCATCGCGGTGGTGGCTCTCGCCGATCCCGAGGTCATCGTCATCGCCCGTCGGACCTCGCCGATCGTGATCGGCCGCACCGACTCGCTGGGGCTGGTGGCCTCGGACATCGCGGCCCTGCTGGGCACGACCCGGGAGCTGTATCTGCTCGGCGACGACGAGGTGGCCGAGATCCGCCCGGGTCGCGTCGAGGCCTGCGATCTGGCCGGCAACCCTGTCGCGCTGCGGCGTCTGGAGGTGACCTGGAGCGTCGCCGACGCCAGAAAGGACGGCTACGCCGACTACATGTCCAAGGAGATCCACGAACAGCCGCACGCCATCGCGCAGACGCTGCTCGGCCGGATCACCGCCGACGGCGCCGCGGAGATCGAGGAACTGACCATCCCGGCCGATCAGTTGGCCTCCTATTCCCAGGTGCTCCTGCTGGGCTGTGGCTCGAGCTACCACGCCGCGCTGGTCGGTCGGCAGTCGATCGAGGCCTGGGCCCGCCTGCACGCCGACGCCGAGATCTCCAGCGAGTTCCGTTACCGGCTCTCGGTCGTCGACCGCACGACGCTCGTCGTGGCGGTGAGCCAGTCCGGCGAGACCGTTGACTCGCTGCACGCCATCCGGGAGGCCCGCCGGCGGGGGGCCGGGGTTATCACCGTGTCGAACGTCGTCGACTCGGTGATGGCGAGGGAGTCGGACGGCGTCTGCTACACCCACGCCGGGCCCGAGATCGGCGTGGCTTCGACGAAGAGCCACGTCGCGCAGCTGGCCCTCTTGCAGGTGCTGGCGCTGTATCTGGCCCGAGCCCGGGGCACGCTCGCTTCGGCGGAGGCGCGGGTCATCACCGACGGGCTCCAGTCGATGCCTGGGCTCGTCGGGCGGGCGGTGGGAAGGGCCGACGCCTACATGGACGTGGCCCGACGGTTTGCCGCGGTCGACGACGTGTATTTCCTCGGTCGTCGGTGCGGGTTGCCGATCGCCATGGAGGGCGCCCTCAAGCTGAAAGAGCTCGCCTATGTGCGCGCCGAGGCCTACCCGGCCGGAGAGATGAAGCACGGACCGATCTCGCTCATCCAGCCCGGGGTGGTCGTGGTGGTGGTGGCGACGCGTTCGGGGTTGTGGGACAAGGTGATGGCCAACGTCGAGGAGATGCGCTCGCGGGGAGCCACCATCGTCGCGATCGCCGACGAGGGCGACACCGAGACGGCCGGCCTGGTCGACGCGGTGCTGGAGGTCCCCCCGACACTCGAGCTCCTCACGCCGATCGTGGCCGCGGTGGCCACCCAGTGCTTCGCCTACGCGATCGCCCGGGAGCGCGGCAACGACGTCGACCGGCCCCGCAATCTGGCCAAGGTGGTGACCGTCGAATGACGCCGGCCGAAGAAGGACGGGTCCGCCGGGGCCGGTCGGTCGGCTCGTGATCGGCATCGGCCTCGACACCGTGGACGTGGCGCGGTTCCGGCGGGTGCTGGCGCGTCACCCCCTCCTCGTCGAGCGGGTGTTCACGCCCCGCGAGCAGGCCGACATGGCGGGCCGGGCCGATCCGGTCCCGGGGCTCGCGGCGCGGTTCGCGGCCAAGGAGGCGGCGATGAAGGCCCTCGGGGTGGGGATCGGCGCGGTGGGCCTCGGCGAGATCGGAGTGGTGCGGGCGGAGTCGGGT
Source organism: uncultured Acidimicrobiaceae bacterium (assembly GCA_963761425.1). Lineage (GTDB taxonomy): Bacteria > Actinomycetota > Acidimicrobiia > Acidimicrobiales > Bog-793 > Bog-793. The sequence goes on from CAVXGQ010000005.1 coordinate 182,832, forward strand.
GCCCCGTTGCTCGAGACGACCGGCCGGGCCGCGGCCCGCGCCGCCTCCCTCGGGGTCGAGGCCTGGCGGGTCTCGCTCACCCACACGGCCACGCAGGCGGGAGCGGTCGTTGTCGCCGAGTGACCGGGCGCGCCGCGCCCGGGGTCAGGGATGGTCCCCATGAAACCGGTACTCACCTCGGCGGAGATGGCGGTGGTCGACGAGGAGGCCCGAAGCCGGGTCGGGCTCGAGACCCTCGTTGCCCGGGCCGGCTTCTCGGTGGCACGCACCGCGGTCGCCTGCATGGGGGGCACCTACGGGCGTCGTGTGGTCGTCGTCGCCGGCAAGGGCCACAACGGAGACGACGGGCGGGTGGCCTCGGCGCTCCTCGCCAGGAGGGGGCGCGGGTCACCGTCTTGGAGGCGTCCGGGGCCCCCGACGAGCTCCCGCGGTGCGACCTTGTCGTCGACGCTGCCTTCGGGACCCGCTTCCACGGCGAGTACCGGGCCCCGCACCCTCCTGACCAGGCGGTCGTCCTGGCGGTCGACCTCCCCTCCGGGGTCGTCGCCGACACCGGGGTGGCGACGCCGGGCGCGGTGCGGGCCGACGTGACGGTGACCTTCGGGGCGCTGAAACCCGGCCTGATCCTCGGTCCGGGAGCCGAACTGGCCGGAGCGGTCATCGTCGAGCCGATCGGTCTGGAGGTCGGGACGCCGGCGCAGCACCTGGTCGAGGACGAGGACCTGGGGTGGATCCCCGGGCGTGATCCGCTCGGCAACAAGTGGGACCACGCCGTCTACGTGGTGGCCGGGTCGCCCGGCATGTACGGCGCGGCGGCCCTGGCGGCGGGCGGTGCGATCCGGGCGGGAGCGGGGATGGTCCGCCTCGGCTCTCCCGGCGTGGAGCCCGGCACCATCCCGGTCGTCGAGGCCGTGGCCCGCGCCCTCCCGGAGAAAGGTTGGGCCGCCTCGGTAGCCGACGAGCTCCCCCGTTGCCAGGCGCTGGTGGTCGGGCCGGGTCTCGGCCGAGACCACTCCGCCACCCAGGGCATCCTCGAGCTCGTGGAGCGAGCCGAGGTCCCGGTGGTGATCGACGCCGACGGCCTGTTCGCGCTGGGTTCGGTGTCGCAGGCCGCAGCTCTTTTCCGGCGCCGTCGACGACCGACCATCCTCACCCCCCACGACGGCGAGTACCGGCGCCTGGTCGGCGCTCCTCCCGGCGACGACCGTCTCGGCGCCACCCGCCAACTCGCCGCCGCGCTGGGGGCGGTGGTGCTTCTGAAGGGCCCGGCGACGGTGGTCGCCGCCCCGGGTGGCGAGGCCTTGATCGCCGCCGCCGGGTCGTCCCGGCTGTCGACCGCGGGGACCGGCGACGTGCTGTCCGGGGTGATCGGCGCCTTCCTCGGCCGGGGCCTCGAGCCGCTGCGGGCCGCCGGTCTCGCCGCCCACGTCCACGGCCGGGCGGCGGCGATCGGCTTCCGAGAGGGTCTCGAAGCCTCCGACCTCCCACTGCTGGTGGCGTCGGTGCTCTCGGCCGGTGCCACCGAGGCCGGATCCGGGCGATGACCGCCTCCTACCGCCCCTCCTGGGCCGAGGTCGACCTGGGGGCCATCCGGTCGAACGTCGCCCTGTTGTGCCGGCTGGTGGCGCCGGCCCGGCTGTGCGCGGTGGTGAAGGCCGACGGCTACGGGCACGGTGCCGTCGACGTCGCCCGGGCCGCCCTCGACGGGGGCGCGTTTATGCTCGCAGTCGCCCTGGTCGAGGAGGCGGTCGGGCTGCGCGAGGCCGGGATCGAGGCGCCGGTGCTGCTCCTCACCGAGGCGCCCCCCGAGGCGCTCGACGCGGCGTGCGCCATCGGGGTCACGCCGACCCTGTACAGCGGGTCCGGCATCGCTCGGGTGGCGGCAGCCGCCGCCAAGCTCGGGACTTCGATCGCCGTCCATCTGAAGGTGGACACCGGCATGCACCGGGTCGGCGCCGAGGTGGCCGAGATGCCGGGGCTGGCGGAAAGGGTCGCCGGGTCGGGTTCCCTCACCCTGGGCGGACTCTGGACGCACTTCGCGGTGGCCGACGACCCGGACGACCCTTTCACCGCCATCCAGATCGACCGGTTCGAAGCCGCGGTGGCCGCGGTCCGGGCCGCCGGCGCCCGCCCGGCGACGCTGCACGCCGCCAACTCCGCCGGGGCGATCGCCCACCCCCGCAGCCGCTACGACCTGGTCCGCTGCGGCATCGCCTGCTACGGGCACGCGCCCTCCCCGCCGGTCGCCCGGTTGCTCGCCACCCAGGTCAGCCCGGGCGAAGGTCTGCGGCCGGCGTTGTCGCTGAAATCCCGCGTCCACTGCGTGCGGCGCCTGGCCGCTGGCGAGAAGACGAGCTACGGGCGGACCTTCGAGGTCGCTCGGGACTCGCTCGTCGCCGACGTGCCGCTCGGCTACGCCGACGGCGTGCGACGTCGCCTGGCGACGACCGGAGGCGAGGTCCTCATCGGCGGGCGCCGCCGACCCATCGCCGGCACGGTGACCATGGACCAGCTCCTCGTCGACTGCGGTGCGGAGGGCGACGTGCGACCGGGCGACGAGGTGGTCCTGCTCGGACGCCAGGGGACCGAGGAGATCACCGCCGAGGAGTGGGCCGACCGGCTCGGCACCATCGTCTACGAGGTCCTCTGCGGCATCGGCGTTCGGGTGCCGCGCCAGGTCGCGGAGACCGGGGGGTGACCGTCTCCCCCAGCGAGTCGTCGCCGACACGCCCGACCTCGACAGGGCCGGGACCAGCGGCGGGGAGCGACAGAACCTCACCATGAGGATGGGGGTGAGGCGCTTCACTCGACTCACTAACTCGTTCTCAAAGAAGTTGGAGAACCTGACTCACGCGGTCAATCTTCACTACGTGCACTACAACTTCGTGCGTCCGCATCAGACCCTTACGTAGCGCTACGGCAAACCAACTACGCCAGCGATGGCCGCGGGATTGCTAAGTACCCCTGGAGCTACACCCAGGTAGCGCAGTTGCTGGACTGAACCAGCCGCCTGACGGAGGAAACGCCTAAGCGACCCATCCTGACTCATCCGGGGCTGTAGAAAAGTGTTGCGCTTAAGGTGAATTAATTAGGACACGACAACTTGAGAAGTTGTTGTGTTAACATTAAAACTCGTGGAACACAACAAATCTCCTAGAGGGCGCCCGTCCCGACAAATCGTCTACCAGCGCTTAGAAGCCGCGATCTTAGAACTGCGCGAACAGCTGGGAGGGTTGCCGAGGCCGACCGAAGCGGAGGACATCTGGACGAGCATCTGGTACCAAGAGGCTCACAACTCAACAGCACTCGAAGGCAACACCCTCGTGATGCAACAGGTCGAGGCGCTCCTGGCTGAAGGCAGGGCAGTCGGTGACAAGGATCTGAAGGAGTACATGGAGGTTCGCGGCTACGCGGATGCTGCCCGTTGGGTTTACAACCAGGCGCTGAATCCAGGAGATTGGAGCACCGGCGATCCTTTAACACTGACGGAGTTGCGCTACGTCCACGAACTCGTAATCGGGCCGGCGTGGGGGGTTGCCCCCCATCCGAACGCAACGCCAGCCGAGGGCCCGGGAAGCTTCCGAGAGCACGACATCGGGCCGTTCCCCGAGGGAATGACGCCGCCTTCGTGGGTCGAAGTGCCGGCAGCGATTGGGGAGTGGCAGAGATCACTGACAGCGATCTCTGCCGGTGAGCACGTGGTCGAGGGTATTGCAACCACCCACGGAGCGTTCGAGAGAATTCACCCCTTCCTCGACGGCAACGGCCGTACGGGTCGTCTCATCCTCAACATGCTCCTTGTTCGGTTTGGCTATCCGCCGGCGATCATCTACAAGAGGGATCGATCCCGCTACCTCAAGGCGTTGCGCCGAAGCGATGCCGGAGACCCGGGACCTTTGGGAGAGATGATCGCCCGCGCGGTGCTGGACAACCTGTACCGCTTTGTCGTTCCCGCGGTAGCTGGACCTGTCAGGCTCGTGCCGCTTGTCGCTTTGGCGACGAAGGAGCAGAGCGTCTTCACCCTGCGAGCCGCCATCAAGCGTGGACGTCTCAAGGCGCAAAAGGCTCCCGACGGTCAGTGGAGAAGCTCGCGCGCTTGGGTCGACGAGTACGTCAGGAGCAAGTACCAGAGGAAGCGATAAGCGCTTACCTGGACCCGCAGATCGAACTGACCCAGCCTCCCCGGGTTTCCGGGTCCCGCCCGGCGGTAGCATGCCGGCGTGGCAACGCTCGCGGAACTCGAGCGTGCGGCCCGGTCCTGTGTGGCGTGTCCACTCGCGAATTCACGGACCAACGTCGTCTTTGCGGCGGGCGACCCGCGGGCGCAGCTCATGTTTGTCGGCGAGGGCCCGGGCCGTGACGAGGACCTGGCGGGCGAGCCGTTCGTGGGCCGATCGGGCCAGCTGCTCGACCGCCTGATCAAAGAGGAGCTCGGGCTGGCCCGCCGGGACTGCTACATCGCCAACGTGGTGAAGTGCCGGCCGCCGAACAACCGTGACCCGCTCCCCGAGGAGGTCGCGGCGTGCCGTCACTTCCTCGAGGGCCAGGTCGAACTGGTCGGGCCGAAGGTGGTGGTCACCCTCGGCAACTTCGCGGCCCGGTGCCTGCTCGGCAGCGTCGAGGGGGTGACCCGCCTGCGGGGCCGGGTGTACCCCTTCGGCTCCCGGGTGCTCGTCCCGACCTTCCACCCGGCGGCGGCGCTGCGGGGCGGCGGCCTCGTGCTCGCCCAGATGCGGGCGGACTTCGTGCGGGCCGGGCAAGCGCTCGCCGAGGCGGGTCAGCGGTGATCCCGGAGGGACGGCGCCTGGAGGTGGTCACGCGGTCACCCGAGCAGACCCGGGCGGTGGGCGCGGCGATCGCCGGGGCGGTCCGACCCGGTGACGTCGTCCTGCTGATCGGCGAGCTGGGATCGGGCAAGACCGTGCTCACCAAGGGCCTCGTCGCCGCGCTCGGCGGCGAGCACACGACGAGCCCCACCTTCACCCTCTGCCACTTCTATGCGACGAACCCTCCGGTCGCCCACGTCGACTGCTACCGGGTCGAACCGACCGACGACCTCGCGGATCTGGCGCTCGACGAAGCGCTGGAGGACGGGTACGTGGCGGTGGTGGAGTGGGGGGAGCGGGTGCGGGACTCCCTCGGCGCCGACGCCCTCGAGTGCGTCCTCGCCACCTTGCCGACCGGGCCGGGTTCCGCCGACGACCGGGCCCGGGCCATCGCCTTGTGTGCGCGGGGCCCGTCCTGGTCGGCCCGCCTGGAGGAGCTCGTGGCGGGGCTGAAGCGGGCCGGGATCGCGGTCGGGGGCCCACCTTTGGGGGATGGAGCGCGGCGGTGATCGTCCTCGCCATCGAGACCGCCACCGGCGAGGTCGGTGCCGCACTGGTGGGGGCGGAGGGATCGCTATCCGAGGTGCGCTCGCGCGAGCCGCGTCGTCACGCCGAAACACTCCATCCGGCCATCGCCAAGGTCCTGGCGACCGCCGGTGTCGGCCTCGGCGAACTCGACGCCGTCGCCGTCGACGTCGGGCCCGGGCTGTTCACCGGCCTGCGGGTCGGGCTCGCGGCGGCCAAGGCGTTCGGCTTCGCGCTCGGCCTCCCGCTGGTGGCGGTGCGCAGCACCGAAGTGCTCCGACGCGCCGCGGCGGGCGACCCGCGTGCGGCCGGGCGGGTCGTGGTGCCGGTCGTCGACATGCGCCGTGGCGAGGTCGCCTGGGAGTTTCCCGACGGCTCGCTCCAGTGCGGCCCGGTGCCCGCCCTCCTGGCGGGGCTCGCCGGCCTGGCGGGGCTCGCCGGCCTGGCCGGTGAGGTGCTGGTGGTCGGCGACGGGGCGCGGGCGGTCGAGGTGGCGATGTCCGGGACGACCTTGGGCGGGGCGTGGAGCTTCGGCGGTGAGGCGCTCTCGCCCCCGCCGGTCGGCGCCCTCGGGGCCATCGGGGTCGAACGGGTGCTTGAGGGTGCGACGACCGATGCCGTGTCGATCGAGCCGTGCTACCTGCGGGACGCCGACGCCCGCCCGAACTTCGAGACCCGGGCGACCGGTGGCCCGATGCGGGCCACCTGACCGTGGTGCGACTTCTAAGACACCGACCGCCCGGCACCAAGCCGTCGCCGCCCCGCGACGACGAGACGGTCGACATCGCCCCGATGCGCCGGCCGGACGTCGCCGCGGTCGTCGCGATCGAACGGGAGATCTTCGCCGAGCCCTGGTCGGCCAGCCTGTACCTGGCGGAGCTGGCCCGGCGCGCCACCCGTCAGTACTGGGTGGCGACCTCCGGCGGTGCCGTGGTGGGGTACGCCGGTTGCATGCTGGTGGCCAGCGAGGCTCACGTGACGACGCTGGGGGTCGACCGGGCCTGGCGGGGCCGGGGGATCGGGGCGCGGCTGCTGCTCCGTCTCGTCGTCGAGGCGCGGGCCGCCGGGGCGACGGCGCTCACCCTGGAGGTGCGGGTCTCGAACTCGGTGGCGCAGCGACTGTACCGGTGGTTCGGGTTCGCCCCGGTCGGGATCCGCAAGGGCTACTACGCCCAGTCCCACGAGGACGGGCTGGTGATGTGGGTCCACGACGTCGACTCGGACCAGTACGGCGCCCGACTGGACGCCATCGCCGCGGCCCTCGCCGGCCGGGCCGGGCCGGGGGCGGACCGCTGATGTCCGGGCTCATCCTGGGCGTGGAGACTTCCTGCGACGAGACGGCCGCCGCCCTGGTGGCCGGGGGCCGCGAGATCCGCTCGTCGGTGGTGTCGAGCCAGGTCGACCTCCATGCGCATTTCGGCGGGGTGGTGCCCGAGCTCGCCGGGCGGGCCCATCTCGAGCGCATCGTCCCGGTGGTCACCGAGGCGCTCGAGGAAGCGGGAGTGTCTCCCGGGTCGGCGCCGCCGCTCGAGGCGGTGGCGGCGACGGCGGGTCCCGGTCTCATCGGGGCCCTCCTGGTCGGGGTGTCCTTCGCCAAGGCCTTGTCGATGGCGTACGGCGTGCCCTACGTCGGGGTCAACCACCTCGAGGGCCATCTCTATGCCTCGTTGCTCGAGGATCCCGAGATCGCGCTCCCGGCGGTGGTGGTCCTGGTGTCGGGCGGTCACAGCCTCCTCGTCAAGATGACCGGGCCGCGGGACTACCAGGTGCTCGGCGAGACGGCCGACGACGCCGCCGGCGAGGCCTTCGACAAGGTGGCGCGTTTCCTCGGCCTCACCTACCCGGGCGGCCCGGCCATCGAGAAGCTGGCGTCACACGGTGATCCCCGCGCCATCCGCTTCCCCCGGCCGATGCTGCGCGAGGGCCTGGACCTGTCGTTTTCGGGGCTGAAGACCGCGGTCGTCCACTACGTGCGCGCCCACCCGGAGGTGTCCGGTCCCGATGTCGCGGCCTCGTTCCAGGCCGCGGTGGTCGAGATCCTGGTCACCAAGGCGATTCGGGCCGCCCACTCGGCGCGGGCCCGGTCGGTCTGCCTGGCCGGCGGGGTGGCCGCCAACGGCCCGCTGCGGGCCGCGCTCCGGGTCGCCGCCGAGTCGGCCGGGCTCGGCGTCTACCTCCCGAGCCTGGCGATGTGCACCGACAACGCCGCCATGATCGCTGCCGCGGCGCACTTCCAGCTCGTCGCCCAGGGCCCGACCCCGCTTTACTCGGGAGCCGAACCGGGGCTGGCGTTCCCCGGGCGCCGACCGGGTGGCGGCGGGCCCGACCTTCCGCCACCCCGCCGGGTGGACCGCGGCCCGGGGAGTGGCCGGGGCTCGGGGAGGCCGGGGAGGATCTAGGGCGTGGACCCGGATTCGTATCTCGCCCAGCTCCGCTGGGAGGGCGGGCGTCTCGGCACGGCGGCGCGGGCCGCCCCGGCCGCGCCGGTCCCGAGCTGTCCCGGATGGGACCTGCGGGACCTCCTCGGGCACGTCGAAGCGCTCCACCGCTGGGTGGGCGGGATCCTGCGGGCCAGGGCCACGGAGCGCCCCGGACGGACCGAGATCGGCCGGGAGGTCGATTTCGCCGAGCTGGCCGCCGCCTACGACCGAGGGCTCGCCGACCTGGTCGGAGCGCTGGCCGCCACCGACCCCGAGGAGCTGGTCTGGAACTGGCAGGCCGACGGGGTGGCCCCGGCCCGCTTCTGGTTCCGGCGCATGGCCCAGGAGACCGCGGTGCACCGCTGGGACGCCGAGGGGAGTCTCGGCCCGGCGGCGCCGTTCGACCGGGAGCTGGCGGTCGACGGCATCGACGAGTTCTTGGGGATGGTGGCCGGGACGGTCGCCCGCGCCCCGATCGCGGGGCTGACCGGCTCGCTCGCCCTGGAGGCCACCGACGCCCAGGCCAGCTGGCAGCTCGAGCTGGCGCCGGACCACCTGGGGCGGGAGGTGGCGGGACCCGCGCCGACCACCGTGCGGGCCTCGGCCTCGGACCTCTACCTGTGGCTCCTCCACCGGATTCCGCCCGAGCCGGGGTCGGTTTCGGTGGTCGGGGATGCCGCTCCGGTCGGCGCCTGGGGTCTCGTCACCTTCGACTGACCCCGGCGACCGGTGGGGGAGGTGGCCACGCGGACCACGCGACCGTGGGGACAGCTCAGCACTCCGGCCCCCCGGTTGCCAGGGCGCGCGGGTGCCGGTATCGTTGGCACTCGGTTCCAGAGAGTGCCAACGAAGCCACAGGAGGCCGTGGAAATGAAGCTGCAACCGCTGGACGACCGCATCGTCGTTCGCCCGAGCGAGGCCGAGGAGAAGACGGCCTCGGGCCTCGTCATCCCCGACACCGCCAAGGAAAAGCCCCAGCAGGGCGAGGTGCTCGCCGCCGGTCCGGGACGTCGGGCCGAGAACACCGGAGAGCTCATCCCGCTCGACGTGAAGGTCGGCGACAAGGTGGTGTACTCGAAGTACGGCGGCACCGAGATCACCATCGACGGGGAGGACCTGCTCATCCTGTCGGGCCGTGACGTGCTCGCCAAGGTCGTGAGCTGATGCCGAAGATCCTGTTGTTCGACGAGAAGGCGCGACACGGTCTCGAGATCGGCGTCAACAAGCTCGCCGACACCGTGAAGGTGACCCTGGGACCCAAGGGCCGCAACGTCGTTCTCGACAAGAAGTGGGGCGCTCCGACCATCACCAACGACGGCGTGACCATCGCCAAGGAGGTCGAACTCGACGATCCGTTCGAGAACCTCGGCGCCCATCTCGTCCGGGAGGTGGCGACGAAGACCAATGATGTGGCGGGAGACGGGACGACGACGGCGACGGTGCTGGCCCAGGCGCTGGTGCACGAGGGTCTGCGCAACGTGGCCGCCGGTGCCAACCCGATGTCGCTGAAACGCGGCATCGAGCGTGGGGTCGCGGCGGCGGTCGAGTCGATTAAGTCCCAGTCCCGGGAGGTCGAGGGTCGCAACGAGATCGCCCAGATCGCCGCCATCTCGGCCGCCGACCACTCGATCGGCGAGGTTCTCGCCGACGCCATCGACAAGGTGGGCAAGGACGGGACGGTGACCGTCGAGGAGTCGAACACCTTCGGACTCGAGCTCGAGTTCACCGAGGGTATGCAGTTCGACAAGGGTTACCTCTCGCCGTACTTCGTCACCGACCCCGATCGTCAAGAGGGCGTGCTCGAAGAGCCGAACATCTTGATCGTCGAGTCCAGCATCTCGGCGGTGCACGACCTCGTTCCGGTGCTGGAAAAGGTGATGCAAACCGGCAAGCCGCTTCTCCTCATCGCCGAGGACGTCGAGGGAGAAGCGCTCGCCACCCTCGTCGTCAACAAGATCCGCGGCACCTTCCAGTCGATCGCCGTCAAGGCGCCGGCCTACGGCCAGCGCCGCAAGGAGATGCTCGCCGACATCGCGGTGATGACCGGTGGACAGGTGGTGGCCGAGGAACTCGGGCTGAAGCTGGAGTCGGCCACCCTCGACGTGCTCGGCCGGGCGCGCCGCGTCGTCGTCACCAAGGACGACACGACGATCGTGGAAGGCGCCGGCACCGAGGAAGCCGTGAAGGCCCGGATCGCCCAACTGCGGCACGAGATCGAGGAGACCGACTCGGACTGGGACCGGGAGAAGCTCCAGGAGCGTGTCGCCAAGCTCGTCGCCGGCGTGGCGGTGGTGCGGGTGGGAGCGGCCACCGAGGTGGAGCTGAAGGAAAAGAAGCACCGCATCGAGGACGCGCTGTCGGCGACCCGAGCGGCGATCGAAGAGGGCGTCGTCGCCGGTGGCGGCACCGCCTTGCTCCGAAGTCGCGCCGCGGTGCTGAAGGCGGCCGGCCAGCTCAGCGATGACGAGGCCACCGGAGCCATGATCGTCGCCCGCGCCCTCGAGGAGCCGCTGAAGTGGATCGCGCAGAACGCCGGATTCGAGGGCTCGGTGATGGTCCGTGACGTCGAGGGCCTCAAGGACACCGTCGGGCTCAACGCCGAGACCGGGGCGCTCGAGGACCTTGTGAAAGCGGGGATCATCGACCCGGCTAAGGTGACCCGGTCGGCCCTGCAGAACGCGGCTTCGGTGGCGGCGCTATTGCTCACCACCGACGTGCTCGTCGTCGACAAGCCGGAGAAGAAGGCGGAATCCGCCACCCCGGGGGGCTATGACGGCTCGGGGATGATGTAGCCGGTCCGTAGCCGGCCCGCGACGGCCACCGGGTTCGACCCGGCGGCCGTCGCGGGTTCCGGTACGCTCCGCGCGTGCCGGCGACCTATCGCCAGAGCGTTCCCCGTCCGCCGGACGCCCGCCCGGGCAGCCTGGCTCCCTGGAGCGGGCGGCCACCCGCGGAACGGGCCGCCGTTTCGCTCGAACGGCTGCGGCGCGCGCTTACGGGTCTGCCGCCGGCGCCGGCGGAGCCGGTCGACTCGGCGGTGCTCGTCCCGGTCGCCGAGCGCCAGGGGCAGGCGACGCTGGTGTTCATCCGGAGGGCGGGCGGGCTGGCCCGCGATCCCGGTCACATCGCCTTCCCCGGCGGTCACCTCGAGGCGGACGAACGACCGCTCGACGCGGCGTTGCGCGAGTCCCAGGAGGAGATCGGGCTCGACCCGAACCTGGTCGAGGTGCTCGGGTCGTTCGGGGTGATCGAACGCCGCCGACGCGGCGATCGGGTGGTCCCGATCGTCGGGATCGTCCCGGGAGAGCTCTGCCTGGTTCCCGACCGGCACGAGGTGGCGGCGATCCTCGAGGTGCCGGTGGCGTCGCTGGCGGGCGAGGGGGTCTTTTGGCAGGAGCGCTGGGGCCCGCCGGGCGCCGACGTCGGGGTGTGCTTTTTCGCCGGTACCCCGGAGCTCGCCGACGACCTCATCTGGGGACTCACCGCCCACATCGTCTGGGACCTGCTGACGGCGATCTTCACCGAGACCTAGCCCGAGCCTCGACTACTGTCCAGGATCGCCCGCCTGTCGCGGGACGTGGCCTTCTCAGCAAGGAGAGCTTTCGCCGGTGGCGGACGCCGAGATCGGTATTGGCAGGTTCGCTCGTCATGCCTGGCGCCTCGACGAGGTGGCGATCCAGCCCTCCCGGCGGACCCGTGACCCCCAGGACGTCGATTTGTCCTGGCAGCTCGACGCCTTCCGGTTCGCGCTCCCCTTTCTGGCGGCCCCCCGCGATGGCATCGTCGGCCCCGACACCGCCGGATTGGTCGACTCGCTGGGGGGACTCGCGGTTCTCGATCTCGAGGGCCTGTGGACGCGGTATGCCGATCCATTGCCGCTCCTCGTCGAGGTCGCCCGGCTGGCGCCGGACCGAGTCACCCGCCGGCTGCAGGAGATCTACGCCGAACCGGTGAAGCCGGAACTCCTCGCCAGCCGGGTCCGGGCCATCGCCGGAGGCGGGGCGGTGGCCTGCGGCGCGGTGACCCCGCAGCGGGCCGAGGAGCTGGTGCCCCCGGCGGTGGAGGCGGGGCTGGACGTGCTGGTCGTGGCGGGCACGACCCTTTCGGCCGAGCACGTGTCGCGCACGGCGACCCCTCTCAACCTGGAGCGCTTCATTCGGGCCCTCGATCTTCCGGTGATCGTCGGGGGATGCTCGTCGTACCAGGCGGCTCTCCACCTCATGCGGACCGGTGCGGTCGGCGTGCTCGTCGGCGTCGGTCCGGGCGAGTCGGCCCGCTCGACCCGGCAGGTGCTGGGGGTCGGCGCTCCCCTGGCCACGGCGATCGCCGACGCCGCCGGGGCGCGGGGCCGGCATCTGGAGGAGACCGGCGTCTACGTGCACGTGATCGCCCAGGGACCCCTCGCCACGGGCGGCGACATCGCGACGGCGATCGCCTGCGGCGCCGACGCGGTGATGCTTGCTGGCCCCCTGGCCTCGGCGTCGGAGGCGCCGGGTCGGGGCGTCTGGTTCGCGGCGGCCGCTGGACACCCGACCCTGCCGCGGGGCTTCCGGGAGCGGGCACCGGTCCTCGGCCCCTTAGAAGAGATCCTTTCCGGCCCCTCGCACGACGCCGAGGGGCGGGTCAACCTCTTCGGGGCCCTGCGTGTCGCCATGGCGATGTCGGGGTACGCGACCATCCGCGAGTTCCACAAGGCGGCCTTGCTGGTGGCACCGGACCCACCCGGACCGACCCCGTCGGGGGGTAGCCCGGGCGAGTCCCGGCGGGGCGATTGAGCGGGGGCGGCGGGACATGATCCGTGAGTTGGTCGCGCGCCTGCAGCGCCACCGCTGGCTGGCCGACGCTGCCGGGATCGGCGTCGTGGTGCTCTTCGCGCTCCTCTACCTGTCGCCGGCCGTCAAGGACGGATTCAGCTTCGGTCCGGCGCAGCTCGGGGCCTCGTCCTCCCTCCTCACCCGGAACCTCGTCACCACGCCGATCCACAACCACCTGATCGGCGACGTCATCGACCAGGACGTCCCCTGGAACACCCTCGACTGGCGGATCGTTCATCAGGGCTCGCTGCCGCTGTGGGACAGCTACGCCGGCACCGGTCTGCCGCAGCTTTTCAACTTCGAGTCGGCCCCGCTGGCTCTGCCGTCACTTGTTGGCTATCTCTTCCCGCTGTCGGCGTCGTTCCTAGTCACCGTGCTCGGCAAGCTCCTCATCGCCGGGCTCGGCACCTACCTGTGCTGCCGGGTGCTGAAAGCCGGGCCGGTGGGCGCCACGGTGGGGGGCATCACCTTCATGCTCTCGGGGAGCTTCACCGGGTGGCTGGGCTGGGCGGTCGGCGGACCGGTGGCGTGGTCGGGCTTCATCGTCGCCGGCATCCTCCTCGCCTACCGATCCCGACGCCGGGTGCGGGATCTCTGGCTGCTGGCGTTGTCGGTCGCCTTCGCGGTCTACGGCGGATTTCCCGAGGAGTACGTGATGATGGGCGCGGTACTGGCGGGGGTGCTCTTCGTGGCCGCGGTGGGCATCCTCATCGTCAACCGCCGGCTGGAGGCGCGAGGGCTGGTCCGCGTGGCGGCCGGCATCGGGGCCGGGTTCGCCCTGTCCGCGCCGCTGTGGCTGCCGGGCCTGCAACTGCTCGCCCGCTCGGCACGCCTCACCAAACAGCTCAACGGGCAGTTCGGGCTCCGGGCCCTCACCGAGCTGTTCGCCCAGGGCTTCTACGGCCTGCCCATCAATGGCAGCACCTGGTTCGGTCCGGCCAACTACGTGGAGTCCGCCGCCTACATGGGGGTCATCGCGCTGGTGCTCGTCGTGGTGGCGGTGGTGATCGCCGGGCGCCGGCCCATTGTCGCCGGGCTCGCCCTGGGGGCGGTGGGATGCATCTTCGTCGCCTACCAGGTCGGCGGGACTTACGTGGCGAAATGGGTCGGCGACCTCGGCCTGGAATCCTTGCCGATCCACCGCATCCTCATCGTGCTGGCCTTCCCGCTGGCGGTCCTCGCCGGCCTCGGTGCCGACATCGTCGTGAAACGGTTCCAGGAGCGCTCGGTGCGGATCGCCCTCGGCGGCGCCACGGCCGCCGTCGCGGTGGTGCTCGGCTTCATGTGGCGAGCCGTCAACAACGACGGACTGACCCCCTTCGAGCAATCGCTCCGGCGCTCCAGCCTGATCTGGCCCTCGGCGACGATCGGCCTCCTGGTGGTGATCTGGCTGGGGGTGACCTTCGCCCAGCGCCTCTCCGTCCCGGCGCGCCGGCGTCTCGGGGCCCTGGTCGGAGCGGCGCTGGTCTCGGCCCAAGGGGCCTTCCTCGTGTTCGCCGGCGTCGGGGAGAACAGCTACGCCACGTCGCTCTTCCCGGTGACGCCGGACGTGGCGACGGTGCAGCGGGTGGTCGGGTCGAGCCTTGTCGCTAGCGACGGGCCGAACGTGACGTGCGCCAACCCTTCGCCCAGCCGGGTCGGCAAAGCCTGCGGTATCCGGCTGTGGCTGGGCATCGGCTTCATCCCGAACATCCAGCTCGGCTACCAGGTCGACGAGCTGGCCATGCACGACCCGACCATTCCCCAGACCTACTTCACGAATTGGCCGGTTCCCGATGCCGGACAGACCTATGTTGGCAATCTCCAGTTCTTCGCCCCCTCGATCAACTCGCTGGCCCTTGCGCGCCGATACGGGGTCTCCTACGTGCTTGTCGGGTGGGGTCTTCCGGTCCCGGCGGGGATGAAGACGGTGACCAAGCTGCCGCTCGGCGATGGCTACTCCCTGACCCTCGCCAAGGTCCCGGACTCCTCCCGGTTCACCTTTCTCGCTCCCCCGTCCAAGGCCGCGGTCCTCTCGGCGAAACACCCGGGCGACGCCTCGTACTCGCTCGCCGTGCGGGTGAAAAAGCCCTCCGAGCTGGTGCTGCGCATCACCGACGTGCCGGGGTGGCACGTCACCGCCGACGGACAGCCGCTCGCGGTGCACGACTACGAGGGGTCCTTCTTGGAGGTCACGGTGCCCGCCGGCACCCACACGGTGGTCGCCCACTACTGGCCCCGCGATTTCACCTACGGGATCGTGCTGGCCCTCCTGGCCCTGTTGGCCTTGGTCCTCGCCCCGCTCTCCCCGGCGGCCCGCGACCTGGGTCTGGCGGCGGTGGCCTTCGGGCGCCGGCGGATCGCGCCGCGGCGATCCAGGCGGGACCGGGAAGAGGGGCCCGGGGACGACTAGTCGGGCCCCGGCTGCCGGCTGAACCCGAGCCGGAGCCTCGAGCCGCCGTCTTCGTGGCCGTCGGCGAAAGAGGCCGCGTTCAGCCGGCTGCGATCTGGTCGCCGGTCGAGGCTAAGAGCAGGGCGGGGCCGTAGGGGGCGCGATCGGCGACGGCGAGACCGTCGTCGGTGATGATGCGGTCGAACTCGTGGAGCTGGGCCACCGTCGCCAGGGCGCGCAAGCCAAACTTCGAGCTGTCGGCGACGACCGCGGCCGAGCCGGACGCCGCCAGCATCGCCCGCTTGACCGGCACCGCGAGGACGTCGTCTGTCGTCACCCCGGCCGCGGCGTCAAGGCCATCGGCACCGAGAAAGGCCCAGTCGACATGGATGGTGGCGAGAATCTGCTCCGACCACGGACCGACCAGACCGTCGCCCTCGGCCAGTTCGCCCCCGATGACGAGGAGGCGGATCCGGCGTGGGGCCGCCAGATCGTGGGCGATCCGGAGGTCGTTCGTCACCACGGTGAGGTGCTCCTTGCCGGTGAGCTCCCGGGCGAGGGCGGAGGTCGCCGAGCCGGCGTCGAGGGCGACGGTGTCGCCGGTGGCCACGAGACCGGCCGCCGCCCGGGCAATCGCCTGCTCGCGCCCGGCGCGGATCTGCTCACCTGGTCCTGCGCCGGGCTCGACCGGGCCCGGGGGCCCGGATCGCAGGGCGCCACCGTGGGTGCGATGGGCGAGGCCCAGCCGGGCCAGGGAGTCGAGGTCGCGTCGGATGGTGGAGACGTCGACGCCGAGATCCGCGCTAAGGCGGCTCGCCTCGACGTAGCCGTCCTCCTCGATCTGGCGGAGTATGGCGCGCCTGCGCTGGGCCGCGATCACCTGGCACCTTCTTGGCTAGAACCTGACCGGGTTCGTGCTGGCAGACTCTCCGAGGCGATTGACCCGGTTCCCTCCTGATGGTAGACGAGATTGCATGAAACCGAGCAAAAAGGGGCAGATTCGGGAAAACGGGCCGGTCAGGCCCTTCGTCCCCGGGGTCGGCTTGGTGCGCGGGTCATGAGGTCGACGATCGGCGCGAGAGCGTGAGCCTCGGCGTGCTCGGCTACGTCCTGGCCGGGGGGGCTGGTTGTGTCGCCGGTGCGGTGAACGCGGTGGCGGGGGGCGGCACGCTGGTGTCGTTCCCCGCGCTGCAGGGGCTCGGACTGTCACCGGTCCGGGCGAACGTGACGAACCTCATCGCGCTCACTCCGGGCTACGGCGCCGGCACCTACGCCCAGCGCGCCGACCTGGAAGGCCAGGGTCCGAGCACCCTTCGGTTCGGCGCCTACGCGGCCGCCGGCGGGTTGGTCGGCTCGGCACTCCTGGTGCTCAGCTCCCCCCGCGAGTTTCGGGACATCGTGCCGTTCCTCATCCTTTTTTCCTGCGGACTGCTCGTCGTCCAGGACAAGCTGCGAGCTCTTATCTCCCCCCCGCCGGCGCCGGAGGGGGTGACGGACCCTCACCACCGTCCCGGCGCGGCGATGCGCGCCGGGGTGTTCCTCTCCTCGGTCTACGGCGGATTCTTCGGGGCCGGGCTCGGGATCATGTTGCTCGCCTTCTTGGGTCTCTTCTCCGGCGAGAGCCTCCGGCGGCTGAACGCGGTCAAACAGGCCCTCTCCTTCGTGATCGGGGTGGTGGCGAGCGTGTTCCTCGCCTTCCTCGGCCATGCCGCGTGGGGCTTCGTGGCGGTCGTGGCGCCGACGAGCGTGATCGGTGGCCTGGCGGGGGGACGGGTCGCCCACCTCATCAGCCCGATGGTTTTGCGCGGAATCGTTGTCGTGGCGGGAATCGCCGTGGCGGTGCACTACTGGGTGTAGAGGGCCACAAGTCGGAGGACCCATCGGCGATGTTTGCGTCGACCAACCGTCCATTCATGGCCCGGGGAGCTCTATCCAATCGGTGGCATTCCTTGGTGGACGGCTTGGCTGGATTTAGGCATGAAATCAACGGTGGGAGTGTGCGGCTTCAGGCTGACCAACTTAAGAGCCGTCCACGTGCGGATCGGATCATCGTCGCCTCGCCCGATCTCGCTTGCCGCGAGTCCTTGGCGAGTCAGACACCACGTAGCTGACGATCGGTCTTTGACGACGCCACCGGTACTTGCCGATTGAAACCAGGTACTTGCTGTGAGACAGCTCAGTTCGCCGAATCGCGCATCTGGTCTTGTTGAGGTCGAGAGACGTTGATGTTCACCGGGGGAAAGGAGCGAACCGCTGAGTGTGTCACGGATGTCGCCGACAACTTCTCCTGGCACGTAAGGGACGATGCTCAGAGAGCACGAGTTGGAGGGGTAATAGGTTCCCTTCCCGCACACCCAACGCTGGGCACTCCGTCGCCAGCACGCGTCGTACCGATCGCCCTCCTCGATCCACTGCAAGGAGAATCCGCGACCAGCCCTCAGGAAGAATGACCAGTTGTCACCCTTCGACAGCCAGTTCAACGAGGGCGCCCGTCCGCGGTGAGCGACGACCACCGTCCATTGGGGACCAGGAAACACACCCAGCTTGCCGGTGATCCGGTAGGTCGCCTCGTAGTTGCCGCCGAGGCCTCGCTCGGCGAGACGCAAGATCGTCGAGGGCGTTGGTTCCGCACGCGTTGCAGAACGCGAATGGAGAACGGAGCGACTTCCACTCGGGGAACCTGATCGGAGGGAAGCCACGCCGGGCGCCGAGAGGCCGGTCTTTGGCACCGGAACGTAGCCCGCTGGCCTCTGCCAGCATTCCACCCCTCGGCACGAAGCTCTGGCTCGCAGCATCCCCGGGCTTGCCGACACTGACCCCTCCACGAAAAGCACCACCAGCCCAGCAATTCCCAACGTCAGCGTGAACACCGCAACAAAGCGCCGGTGGAATCCTCTCTTCGGCAATCGAGTTGCTGTTTCCCTCCAGCTGGTTTGCTTCATCTCGGCACCTCGGTCGGAAGCGCCACGGCCGTCGAGATCATCCCACTGCGGGCATTGTTCTCGATGCCGGTTTGTCAGCGCACACCTCGCCGATCGAGACCCCTTCGAGGTCGCATCGCATGGAGGCCGGCCTTTTCTCGGCGGCAGTTCCCGGGGAATCCGGGCGGATAGGAATCGAGCCGGCAGTGCACTTACCCGGTCCTGTCCTCCCGGATGGCGTGCTCAATGACGAGGGGTGGCCGCGCGCGACCGGCTGCCGGTGGAGGGAGGGTGACCCCGCCCAACGGAGGTGCTTGGTAGCCTCGATCGGTGGCCGCCGGATTCGACACGGTTCTCGTCGTTGATTTCGGCGCCCAGTACGCCCAACTCATCGCCCGCCGGGTGCGGGAAGCGCACGTGTATTCGGAGATCGTGCGGCACAGCGCCAGTGCCGAAGAGATGCGACGGCGGTCGCCCAAAGGGATCATCTTGTCGGGCGGGCCGAAGTCGGTCTACGCCGACCAGGCTCCCCGACTCGACCCGGAGGTGTACGCGCTCGGCATCCCGGTGCTCGGCATCTGCTACGGGGCGCAACTCCTCGTGCAACAACTCGGCGGCGAGGTCCGTCACACCGGTTCCGGTGAGTACGGTCGGACCCAGCTCCACCTCGACCCGGCCTCGACGCTCTTTTCGGAGTGGCCGGAGACGACCGAAGTCTGGATGAGCCACGCCGATTCGATCGTCGCCGCGCCCCCGGGCTTTGCCACCATCGCCTCGACCCCTGACGTGGCGGTGGCCGCCTGCGAGAGCGTCGAGCGGGGAGTCTTCGGCGTGCAGTTCCACCCCGAGGTCGTCCACACCCCCCGCGGGCAGGAGCTGTTGAAGCGGTTCCTCTATGAGGTCTGCCAGTGCCGTCCGACCTGGACCCACACCTCGGTGATCGAGGCGGCGATCGACGAGGTGCGAGAGATCGTGGGCGACCGGCGGGTCCTCTGCGCCCTGTCGGGGGGCGTCGACTCGGCGGTGACGGCCGCCCTCGTGCACAAGGCCGTCGGCGAGCAGCTCTCGTGCGTCTTCGTCGACACCGGCCTCATGCGAGCCGGCGAGGCCGAACAGGTCGAGGAGACCTTCCGCCGCCAGTTCGGCATCGACCTCCATCACGTGAAGGCCGCCGACCGGTTCTTCGAGGCCTTGCGCGGCGTCGTCGATCCCGAGGCGAAGCGCAAGATCGTCGGCGAGCTGTTCATCCGGATCTTCGAAGAGGTGGCGGCGGAGCTTCCCGGCGTCGCCTACCTCGCGCAGGGGACCTTGTACCCCGACGTCATCGAGTCGGGGACCGACGCCGCGGCGACGATCAAGTCCCACCACAACGTCGGGGGACTCCCCGAGGACATGGCGCTCGAACTCGTGGAGCCGCTCCGCTGGCTGTTCAAAGACGAGGTGCGGGAGGTCGGCGAAGAGCTCGGCCTGCCGGAGGAGATCGTCTGGCGCCAGCCCTTCCCGGGCCCCGGGCTGGCGGTCCGCATCGTCGGGGCGGTGACGCCCGAACGGGCGGAGATCCTTCGGGCGGCCGACGCCATCGTCCTCGAAGAGGTGCGGCGCGCCGGGCTTCTCCGGGAGCTGTGGCAGTGCTTCGCTGTCCTTCCCGCCGTCCGGGCGGTGGGGGTGATGGGGGACGAGCGGACCTACGAGTACCCGATCGTGGTGCGGGCGGTGACGAGCGACGACGCGATGACCGCCGACTGGGCCCGTCTTCCCTACGAACTGCTCGAGCGGCTCTCGAGCCGGATCATCAATGAAGTCCCCGGGGTCAACCACGTCACCTACGACATCACGTCGAAACCGCCCGGCACCATCGAATGGGAATGAGGCATCCGTGGCGGTGATCGGCCCACGCGGTGTCGACGACGCGGTGGCCGCCGAAACGACCCCCGGTGCCCACCGGTCCGGTCCGGCGGTGCTGGCCGCGATACTCCGCGATCTCAACCCTCCCCAGCGCGAGGCGGTCTGCTACGACGGTGGTCCGTTGGTCGTGGTGGCGGGGGCGGGTTCCGGCAAGACCCGGGTGCTCACCCGCCGGATCGCGCGCCTCGTCGCCACCGGGGTGGCACCCTGGCGCATCCTCGGGATCACCTTCACGAACAAGGCGGCCGACGAGGTCCGGCGTCGGGTCACGGAATTGGTGGGGGCCGAGGCCGACCAGATGTGGCTGTCGACCTTCCACTCCGCCTGCGCCCGGATCCTGCGGCGCGAAGCGGACCGGGTCGGCTATCGCCCGGGGTTCACCATCTACGACGAGGGGGACAGCCGGCGGCTGGTCGAACACGTCCTCGGCGATCTGGGAATCGACGCCAAGCGCTACCCCTCCCGGGCGGTCCTCGGCGCCATCAGTCAGGCGAAATCCGAACTGCTCGACTCGGCCGGCTACGAGGCCCGGGCCTACACCATCTACGAGCGGCGCGTCGCCGAGGTGTTCGCCGAATACCAGCGCCGGCTAAGAGCCGGCAACGCCATGGACTTCGACGACCTGTTGTCGGTGGTCGTGAGTCTCTTCCGGGCCGATCCCGAGGTGCTCCTCCGCTACCAGAACCGCTTCGAGCACGTATTGGTCGACGAGTACCAGGACACCAACCGGGCCCAGAACGAGATCGTGAAACTCCTTGGGGCGGTCCACCGCAACGTCTGCGTGGTGGGCGACACCGACCAGAGCATCTACGGGTTCCGGGGGGCGGAGATCCGCAATCTGTTGGAGTTCGAGCTCGCCTTCCCCGAGGCGCGCACCATCGTGCTCGACCAGAACTACCGCTCGACCCAGACCATCCTCGACGCCGCCAACGCGGTGATCGGGAACAACCTCCAGCGCCAGGACAAGTCGTTGTGGTCGGCGCTCGGCGAGGGCGAGAAGGTGCTGCGCTACCGGGCCGGCGACGAACGGGACGAGGCGATGTTCGTCGTCAACGAGATCGAGGAGCTCCACCGGGCGCAGCGGATAGACCGCGGCGAGATCGCCGTCTTCTACCGCACCAACGCGCAGAGCCGGGCCATCGAGCAGGCCCTGGCAGACCGGGGCGTCCCTTACCAGGTGATCGGGGGCGCCCGCTTCTACGACCGCCGGGAGGTGCGCGACGCCCTCGCCTATCTGAGGCTGGTGGCCAATCCCGCCGACGAGGTCTCGTTGCGCCGGGTCCTCAACGTGCCCAAGCGGGGCATCGGGGCGACCACGGTGGGGCGCATCGGCGAGTGGGCGGCCCGCTCGGGGGCGTCGTTCGCCGAGGTGCTTGCCGACCCGCAGGTCGCCGCGGTTACCGGCCGGGCGGTGCGGGCCATCGGGCGATTCCGCGAGCTCCTCGGGGGTTTCGGCGAACTGGCGGGTCAACCGCCGGGGGAGATCCTGATCGAGGTCCTCCGGCGCAGCGGGTACCGGGAGGCGCTGGAGGCGGAGGTCGCCCTCGGCGGATTCGGGGCCTTCGAGGCCGAGGGCCGGCTGGAGAACCTCGCCGAACTGGTCTCGGTCGGCGCGAGTTTCGAGGACCTCGAGTCGTTCCTCCAGTCGATGGCCCTCGTCGCGGCGACCGACGACCTCGACGACTCCGGCGGCCGGGTGTGCCTCATGACCCTCCACGCCGCCAAGGGGTTGGAGTTCGACGTGGTCTTCCTCACCGGCATGGAGGAGGGCGTGTTCCCCCACGACCACGCCCTGGCCGAACCCGACGACCTCGAGGAGGAGCGCCGGCTCTGCTACGTGGGCATCACCCGGGCCCGCCGTCGCCTCTACCTCACCCACACCTGGGAACGGACGCTTTTCGGCCAGAGTCGGGAAAGCCTGCAGAGCCGCTTCGTAAAGGAGATCCCCGACCACCTGATCGTCGATCTCGGCGATCCGGGGGCGGTTCCCTGGATGGGAAACCGCCGGACCGATCCCGACCTCGACGCCCCGCCTTCGTTCGGCCGTTCCGGTTCCCGCGCGACGCGCCCCCCGTCGCCCCTGCCTCGACGACCGGAGCCGAACGACTGGGTCTGCAACCCGGCGAGCGCATCGTGCACGCCCGCTGGGGCGAGGGCGTCATCGTCGAGGTGCACGGCGAAGGGATAAAGGCCGAGGCGGTGATCGCCTTCGAGCGTCACGGCGAGAAGCGGTTCCTCCTCTCCGCCACCCCGGTCAAGCGCGCCTAGCGGCCACCATCGGCCCCGCCGGCGGCTCGGCTCCCCACCGCCGGTTCGTCGGGCCCGACCCCGCTCAATAGGATCGCCCCGGCGCCCCGGCCCCCGGTGCGGCGGCGAGGAGACGGGCTGGTGGATCTTTTCGAGTACCAGGGCAAGCGGTATCTCGCCCGCTTCGGCCTCCCGGTGCTCCCCGGGGCGGTCGCCGACACCGTCGACCAAGCGGTCGCCGCCGCCGACGGGATCGGCTATCCGGTGGTCGTCAAGGCGCAGGTCAAAGCCGGCGGGCGTGGCAAGGCCGGCGGGGTCCGGCTGGCGGCCGACCGTGATGCGGCCGCCGCCGTGGCGGGCGAGGTCCTCGGCCTGGTGATCCGGGGCCATCCGGTCCGCCGGCTCTATGTGGAGGCCGCCTCGCCGATCGCCCGGGAGTACTACCTGAGCTTCACCCTGGATCGGGCGGCGCAGCTGCATCTGGCCATGGTCTCGGCCCGGGGCGGCATCGACATCGAACAGGTCGCCGCGGAGTCCCCCGAGGCCATCGCGCGACTCGAGATCAACCCGATCGACGGGCTGCCGGCCGAGGAGGCCGCGGGGCTCGTCGCCCGCGCCGGGATCGAGGCCGAGGCGCAACGAGGCGTCGTCGAGGTCGTCTTGAACCTCTACCGGTGCTACCTGGAAGGCGACGCCGATCTGGTCGAGATCAACCCCTTGGTCCTGACCCCCGACGGAGAGGTCCGCGCCCTCGACGCCAAGGTCACGCTCGACGACGAGGCCGCCTTTCGTCATCCCGAGTGGTCGGAGTTCGCCGAGGCGGAACCCGACGATCCCCGGGAGCGCCTGGCGGCGGAGCGCGGCCTCAGCTACGTCGGCCTTGACGGATCGGTCGGCATCATCGCCAACGGGGCCGGTCTGGCGATGGCCACCCTCGACGTGGTGAGCCAGGTCGGCGGTTCGGCGGCGAACTTCCTCGACATCGGTGGCGAGGCCGACGCCGAGGTGATCGCGGACGCCTTGGAGGTGATCAACGCCGACCACCAGGTCCGCGCCATCCTCGTCAACGTCTTCGGCGGCATCGTCCGTTGCGACGACGTGGCCCGGGGGGTACTCGCCGCCATGGGGCGGCTGGACCTCGCCTCACCGGTCGTCGTCCGTCTCGACGGCACCCACGCCGCCGAAGCGAGCGAGCTGCTGCGGCCCCACCTGTCCGGCCAGCTCCGCCGGGAGCCGACCATGCTGGCGGCCGCCAGGCGGGCGGTCGAGATCGCCGCGGGGACGGCCCGATGAGCATCTTCGTCGACGAGCGCACCCGGGTGGTGGTGCAGGGCCTCACCGGGCACCAGGGAAGCTTTCACGGGCTGAGGAACCGCGCCTACGGCACGCAGGTGGTCGCCGGGGTGACCCCGGGCAAGGGGGGCGGATCACTCGAAGGCATCCCGATCTTCGACTCGGTCGCCGAGGCGGTCGACGCCACCGGGGCCAACGCGAGCTTCGTCGCCGTCCCAGCTCCGGCCGCCCCCGGCGCCATCCTGGAGGCGGCCGCGTCCGGTATCGCGATCGTGGTCTGCATCACCGAGCACATCCCGGCCAAGGACGAGGTCCTCCTGGTCAACCGGCTCCGGCGGGACTTCCCGCACACCCGGCTCATCGGGCCGAACACTCCCGGCGTGATCTCGCCGGGCAAGTGCAACATCGGCATCACCGCCGGGGAGATCGCCCTGCCGGGCGGCCCGGTAGGGATCGTCAGCCGGTCGGGCACGCTCACCTACCAGGCCCTCCATGAGCTTTCCGAGCAGGGAATCGGCCAGACGACCTGCGTCGGGATCGGCGGCGACCGGGTCCCCGGGACTTCGTTCTCCGACGTGCTGGCGGCCTTCGAAGACGATCCGGACACCGGAGCCGTCCTGTTGATCGGCGAGATCGGCGGCAGCGAAGAGGAACGGGCCGCCCAGTTCATCGCCGAGAAGATGACCAAGCCGGCGGTGGCCTACGTGGCGGGCGTGACCGCGCCGGCGGGCCGGACCATGGGGCACGCCGGGGCTATCGTCTCGGGAAACTCGGGGACCGCGCAAGCGAAGATCGCCGCGCTGGAGGCTGGCGGCGTACGGGTGGCGCGCAACCCGGCCCAGGCGGGGGAGATGATGGTCGAGGTGGTCCGTGGCCTCAACTGAGAGCGCCGCCACCGGCGCCCCGCCGAGAGGGGATCGGCGCCGCCGGCTCGCCGTGCTGGCCTCGGGAACCGGGACCATCCTCGAGGCCCTGATCGGGGCGCAACTGCCGATCGTCGTGGTCGGGGTGGACCGACCCTGCCGCGCCGCGGAGATCGCCCGGGCCGCGGGGATCCCGGTCGAGTCGGTCGAGCGGCACGACTTCTCCGAGGCCTTCGACCGGGACGCCTACACCGAGGAGCTGATCACCGTGCTCCGTGGCTATTTGGTCGGCACCGTCGCCATGGCCGGGTTCGCGACCGTGCTCGGTCCCAGCTTTTTCCCCGCTTTCGACGGTCGGGTCCTCAACACGCATCCCTCGCTGTTGCCGGCCTACAAGGGCTGGCACGCGGTGGAGATGGCCCTCGCCGCCGGGGACGCGACGACGGGTTGCACGGTCCACCTCGCCACCGTCGAGGTGGACTCGGGTCCTATCCTCGCCCAGGAGCGCGTGCCCATCCGGCCCGGCGACACGGAGGAGACCTTGCACGAACGCATCAAGCAGGTCGAGCGGCGCCTGTATCCCGCCACCATCCGCTCGTTCATCGAGATGGCCCGAGCGCCGGCCGGTGATGCCGGCGTCTGGTCCGACGAGGCGGGACGGCGATGAGAGCGCTGCTGTCGGTCTATGACAAGAGCGGCCTGGCGGAGTTCGCCGCCGGGCTGCGCGAGCTCGGCTGGGAGCTCCTGGCGAGCGGGGGAACCTCGGCGGAGCTGGAAAAGGCGGGCATCGCCCATCAAGACGTCGCCGAGGTGACCGGGGCGCCGGAGATGCTCGACGGCCGGGTGAAGACCCTTCACCCGGCGATCCACGGCGGGATCCTCGCCGACCGTTCCAAGCCGGAACATCTCGAGGACCTGGCGGCCCGGGGGATCGTGCCCATCGACCTCGTCGCCTGCAACCTCTACCCGTTCTCCTCCGCCCCTTCGGTGGAGATGATCGACGTCGGTGGCCCGGCGATGGTGCGCGCCGCGGCGAAGAACCACGCCCACGTCGCGGTGGTCGTCGACCCGGCCGACTACGGGCCGGTCCTCGACGAGATCCGGCAGGAGGGCGCCATCACGGCGGCGACGCGGCGGCGTCTCGCCGAGGTGGCCTTCACCCACACCGCCGCCTATGACGCCGCGATCGCGGCTTGGCTGGCTTCACCCGCGGCCCAGCGGGGGGCCCTGCCGGTATCGATCGAGTTCGCGCTGGCCCGCCAAGAGTTGCTCCACTACGGGGAGAACCCGCACCAGAAAGCCGCCCGTTACCGTCGGGTGGGCGCCGGCGAGGACTGGTGGGCCTCGGTCACCCAGCACGGGGGGCGGGAGCTTTCCTTCATCAACCTGGTCGACGCCGAGGCTGCCTGGCTGCTTTGCCACGACGTGCTCGGCCTCGGGGAGGCGAGCGTGGCCGGCGCGATCGTGAAGCACGGCAACCCCTGCGGCGTCGCTATCGGGTCGGATCTCCCCACCGTGTACGCCCGGGCCTTCCAGGGTGACTCCCAGTCGGCCTTCGGGGGGATCGTCGCCCTCTCCGGCCAGATCGACGCCGCCCTCGCCGGCCAGATCGTCGCCAACCCTCTCGCCGATGTCCTCATCGCCTACGGGTACGACCCCGAGGCCCTCGGGGTGTTCGCCGCCCGGCGCAAGAACATGCGGGTGCTGGCGGCACCGCTTCCGCGGGTTGATCCGCTCAGCTTCCGACAGTTCGCGGGCGGTTTTCTCGCCCAGGAGACCGATGTCGTGGCCCGGCGCAGCGACCGGTGGCGGGTCGTCACCGTTCGACAGCCGACTGCCGGTGAGTGGCAGGACGCCGAGTTCGCCTGGCGGGTGTGCGCCAGGACCACCTCGAACGCCATCGTTTTGGCCCGCGACGGCCAGGTGGTCGGCGTCGGCTGCGGCCAGCAGAACCGGCGTGACGCGGCCCGTCTCGCCGAGCAAAAGGCCGCCGGGCGGGCCGAGGGAGGGGCCGGTGCCAGTGACGCCTTCTTCCCCTTCCGTGACGGGCTCGACGCCATCTGCGACGCCGGGGTGGCCGTCGTCATCCAGCCCGGCGGTTCCCTGCGGGACGACGAGGTGATCGCGGCGGCGAACGAGCGGGGAGTCGCGATGGTGCTGACCGGGGAGCGGCATTTCCATCACTGAACCGGCCGCTCCCGCCACGGCGGGCTCTGAGGCATACCGCCCGGTCCGGTCTCCCGCTCCCCGGGCGTCGGCCGGCGTGGCACCTTCCTTGTCTGCCACGGTCTGAGGTGGCGCCTATGGTGGCGCCGGTGGCACCGATGGTGACCAGTAGATGAGCGGGCGGCCCCGGACAACCGAGCCCCGGCGGGCGGGCGGCCCACGGTGACCGCCAAGGTTCTCGACGGCGAGGCGCTCGCCGAAGAGATGCGGGCCGAGGTGGCCGAGGAGGTGGCCCGGCTGCGGGATCGGGGAATCCAGGCCGGCCTGGGCACCATTCTCGTTGGCGACGATCCCGCCAGCGCCCGGTACGTGGAGCTCAAGCACGAAGACTGCGCCAAGGTGGGCATCGCGTCGGTGCACGAGCACCTGGGCTCGGACACCAGCCCGGCGGAGCTGTTGGCGGCGGTGGCGCGCTTTAACGCCAACCCGGCGGTCGACGCCTTCCTCGTCCAGGTGCCCCTGCCGGCCCAGCTCGACGAGTTTGCCGCCTTGCTCTCCGTCGACCCGGACAAGGACGTCGACGGGCTCCACCCGGTGAACCTCGGTCGGTTGGTGATGGGAGTGGAGGGCCCGCTGCCCTGCACCCCGGCCGGGATCGTCGAACTGCTCGGCCACTACGGCGTTCCGGTGGAGGGTCGACACGTCGTGATCATCGGGCGGGGGTTGACCATCGGCCGGCCGCTCGCCCTGCTCTTGGCGTTGAAACGGAGGGGCTGCAACGCGGCGGTGACCGTCGTCCACACCGGGGTAGCCGATCTCGCCAGTTACGTGCGGCAGGGCGATGTGGTCATCGCCGCTGCCGGACGGGCCGGGATCGTCACCGCCGACATGGTGAAGCCCGGGGCCGCCGTCGTCGGGGCCGGGACGTCGTGGGAGGGACGCCGGTTGCTCTCCGACCTCGATGACGCGGTCGCCGAGGTGGCGGGTTGGATGACCCCCCGACTCGGCGGGGTGGGGCCGATGACTCGGGCGATGCTGCTGAAGAACGCGGTGCGGGCCGCCCGTCGCCGGCTCGGTCCGGGCTCGTAGGCAGCTGGCCGCCTCCCTCGGCCTTCCGGGACCGATCGCCGCTCGCCGGGGTCGGGTGAGGCCGGGGCCGAGGCGGTGGGATCGCCAGCGGTAGGTTGCCGGCGTGTGCTTTTCGCCTCAGGCCGACCTCGTCGGGGGTGCGGTCATCTGCGGGATCGGGGTCGACGCCCTCCGTCACGTCGACCGCCGGCCGAGCCATGTCGGCCTGGCCAGCCTGCCGGTCGTGTTCGGGGCCCACCAACTGGTGGAGTCGGTCCTGTGGTTCAGCCTCCAGGGCCACCTGTCGAACGGTCTCGGGCGCTCCGCGCTGTGGGTCTACCTCGTCGTCGCCTTCGTGGTTCTGCCGATCTTCATACCGATCGCGGTGGCGGCGATCGAGCCGTCGCGTTGGCGACGGCGGCTCGCCGCCTCCCTCGCGGTGGTGGGCACCGTGGTCGGGGGTGTGCTCCTGGCGGCGATGGTCCGGGGGCCGATGACCGTGGCGATGCGCCCCTACCACCTCGCCTACAGCGTCCGACTCTCCGAAGGCGGGCTCTTGGTCGGGCTCTACGTGCTGGCGACCTGTGGGGCGGTGCTTTTGTCGAGCGACCGGCGGATCGTCATTTTTGGCGTGGCCAATCTCGTCGCGGTCGCCGTCATCGCCGGACTGACGATCGACGGGTTTGCCTCGGTGTGGTGCGCCTGGGCCGCGGTGATCTCCGCCGCCGTGGCGGCGGAGATGCGCTACGGGCGGTCCCGGCAGCCCGTTCCACTCGCCACGAGCTAGCAGGCCAAGGGCGCCCCTCGGCCCTCTAGCCCTCGTCGGGGTCGGTGGAAAGGGCGACGGCTTCGGGCGTCGGAGCGGGGGGCCGGCTTCGCTCGGGGTCCCGGACCCCGGGAACGAACACCACCAGGGCCGCCGCCGCCGAGATCAGACCGCCAGCCACCATGGTGGTGCGCACGCCGATCCCCGTGGCGGCCACCCCGGCGATCAGGATGCCGATCGGCGACAGGCAGATCGAGAACATCCAGTCGACGGAGGAGGCCCGGCCGAACATCTCGGCCGGCACCAGCTGCTGCATCATGGTTGACCAGAGCATCCCGCCGTACTGCAGGAAGCCGAAGGCCAGCGCCCCCAGCGTCGCCACGACCAACACGTCCGGGGCGAGACCGATCCCGGTCAGCGCCAGGGAGGCGATCGCCCAGCCACCCCACATCCAGCTGACACGCTTTCGAGGCGATCCCCATCGGATGGCGACCACCGATGCCACCGCCCCGCCCAGCCCGGCTGCCGCGAACACCATCCCGTACTGGGTCGGGCCCTGGTGCAGGACGTTGCGGATCAGCAGGGGTCCGAGCACCGCGAAGGGGGTGAAGGCCGCGAAGTTGGCGACTGAGGCGGCGATGATGGCGTACCAGAGCCAGGGCTGGGACCGGGTCCAGCGGAGCCCCTGGCGGGCGTCGGCGAACATCGAGCGGCCCGAGGGCTTGGGAGCGGGCCTGGCCCGCATCGCCAGCACACAGGCGGCGCTTAAGAAGAAGCTGGCGGCGTCGACCCCGAAGGCGGAGGCTGCCCCGAAGGCCGCGATCAACACGCCGCCCACCGCCGGCCCGGTGAGCGACTGGCCGAGAACCTGGCTGGCGCTGTTGAAGGCGTTGCCCTCCAGGTAGAGGGACGACGGAAGGATCTCCGGGATGATGGCGCTGTAGGCGGGGAAGAAGAAGGCGTCGGCGGCTCCGACGAAGGCCGAGATGGCGACGAGATCGCCGACGGTGAGGGCGTGGGCGACGACCAGGACGGTGATGGCCCCGACGGCGACGCCGCGCACCACATCGGCGACGGCCACCGTGAGACGCCGGGGCAGCCGGTCGACCATGGTCCCGGCGAGCAGCAGCAGCAACACGGTGGGGGCGGTGCGGGCCGCGATGACGTAGGAGAGCGAGCTGGCGTGGTCGCTGACCCGCAGCGTTTCCAGGGCCAGGGCGACCGTGAACACCCCGTCGCCGATGATCGAGGCGGTCTGGCCGCCCCAGAGGAGGGCGAAGTCCCGCTCGCGCAGCACGCGAAGCGCTTTCGGCACGGATCGACGGTAGCGGTGGTGTGGCGCCGGCCGCGCCGAACCGGTCCGCCAGCGGCTCCAGTGCCGTCTTCACCCGCCAGGCCACGGATTGCACCAGGGCCGGGCGGGACTGCGAGACTGGCTCGCCATGGCCCGCATCGACGAGCTGCTGCGGTCGACCAGCTCGCTCTCCATCGAGATGTGGCCGCCGAGGACGCCGGAGGCGCTGGCCCACCTGAAAGAGTCGCTGCCGCGCCTCTACGAGCTCCACCCAACCTTCGCCTCGATCACCTACGGCGCGGCAGGATCCACCCGGGACCGAACCCACCAACTGGTGGTCGACATCCATCAGGCCGCCCGGACCGAGGCGATGGCGCACCTGGCGTGCTTGGCCCACCGACGGGAAGAACTGGTGGAAATCGTGGAGCGCTACGCCGCCGCCGGGGTGGAGAACGTCCTCGCGGTGCGGGGCGACCCTCCCCAAGGGGCGCCGGGACCGTTGCCCCAAGGCGACCTGTCCCACGCCATCGAACTCGTCGAGCTGGTCAAGTCGGTGGCGCCGATCTGCGTGGCGGTGGCGGCCCACCCCGAGGGCCACCCGGAGGCCTCCGACCTCGCCGCCGACCGGCGTCACCTCGCCGCCAAGCTTGAGGTGGCGGATTTCGCGATCACGCAGTTCTTCTTCCGGGTGGCGGACTACCTGTGCCTCGTCGACGACCTTGCGGCGCTGGGGGTCACCAAACCGGTGATCCCCGGGATCATGCCGATCACGAATCTGCGTTCGGTGAGCCGCATGGCGGAGCTCTCCGGGGCGATCATCCCGTCCGCCGTCGTCGAGCGGGTGATGCGGGTGGCGGAGGACCCCGAGGCGGTGCGCGCCGTCGGCATAGAGATCGCCACCGAGCTGTGTCGGGAGCTCCTCGCCCAGGGGGTGCCGGGACTGCACTTTTACACCATGAACCAGGTGAGCGCCACGGTCGCCATCTGCGAGAACCTCGGGCTGGCGCGGTCGGGGAGGTGACCGTCCCCTCGCCGAACGGGCGGTGTCGGGCCAGGTCTCGAAACTAGGCTCCGGAGGTGCCCGAGAAGATCTCCAAGACCGCCGATGGGCGTCTGCGGGTCCCCGACGAGCCGATCATTCCCTACATCGAGGGTGACGGCACCGGGGTCGACATCTGGCCCGCCGTCCAGCTCGTCCTCGACGCCGCGGCCCACAAATACGGCAAGCGGGTGGCCTGGAAGGAGGTCCTGGCGGGGGAGAAGGCCTTCCGGGCCACCGGGAGCTGGCTGCCCGAGGAGACGGTGGCCGCCTTCGGCGAGCACCTGGTGGGGATCAAAGGACCGCTCACCACCCCGGTGGGCGGCGGCATCCGCTCGCTCAACGTGGCGTTGCGCCAGGTCCTCGACCTCTACGTGTGCTTGCGACCGGTGCGGTGGTTCCGGGGGGTGCCGTCGCCGGTCCGCCACCCCGAGCGGGTCGACATGGTGATCTTCCGGGAGAACACCGAGGACGTCTACGCCGGCCTCGAGGTCGAGTCGGGAACCGCGGGGGCCCGACGGCTCATCGAGTGGCTGGCCGACGAGTTCGGATGGGAGGTGCGCGCCGACTCCGGGATCGGGATCAAGCCGGTGTCAAAGACCGCCTCCCAGCGTCTGGTGCGCGCCGCGCTCAAGTACGCGGTGGCGCGGCGCCGCAAGAGCGTGACCCTCGTGCACAAGGGGAACATCCAGAAGTTCACCGAGGGCGCTTTCCGGGCCTGGGGTTACGAGCTCGTCGCCGACGAGTTCAGCGACGTCGCGGTGAGCTGGGAGGACTGCGGGGGGAATCCCGGGGACAAGATCCTGGTGAAAGACGCCATCGCCGACATCACCCTGCAGCAGGTGCTCACCCGTCCCGAGGAGTTCGACGTCATCGCCACGACCAACCTCAACGGCGACTACCTCTCGGACGCCCTCGCCGCCCAGGTGGGTGGGATCGGCATGGCCCCGGGCGGCAACATCAACTACCTGACCGGCCACGGAGTCTTCGAGGCCACCCACGGGACGGCGCCGAAGTACGCCGGGCAGGACAAGGTGAACCCCAGTTCTCTGCTGCTCTCGGGCGTGATGATGTTCGAGCACCTCGGCTGGGACCAGGCCGCTTCGGCCATCGTGCAGGCCCTGGAGGCCACGATCGCCGACCGGGTGGTGACCTACGACCTGGCCCGCCAGATGGATAGGGCCCACGAGGTCCACACCAGCGAGTTCGCCCAGGCGGTGGCGGAGCGTCTGTAGAAAGGCCCCGGTTTTGGCGGGACCCGGGGGGCCGGCTGGAATTCTCGCCGCCCCCGTTAGCCTCGAACCGATGAGGGGCTTTGGGGGTCACACCGGCAAGCACCCGGTGACCGTCACCGTTACCGGTGCCGCCGGCAACATCGGCTACACGCTCATCTTCCGGCTGGCCTCGGGCGAACTGCTCGGTCCCGACCAGCCGATCGTGCTGCGGCTCCTCGAGATCGAGCCGGCGATGCCGGCGCTCGAGGGGATCGCCATGGAGCTTGACGACTGCGCCTACCCGTTGCTCGCCGGCGTCGAGACCACCTCGAGCCTGCGGGACGCTTTCCAGGGGACCTCGCTCGCCTTCCTCGTCGGGTCGATCCCCCGCAAGAACGGCATGGAGCGCCGGGACCTGCTCGGGGTGAACGGGCGCATCTTCGGGCCGCAGGGCCGGGCCATCGCCACCCACGCCGCCTCCGACGTGCGGGTGTTGGTCGTCGGCAACCCCTGCAACACCAACTGTCTGATCGCCCGCACCAACGCCCCCGAGGTGCCGGCCGACCGGTGGTTCGCGATGACGAGGCTGGACGAGAACCGAGCCAAGACCCAGCTGGCCCGGCGAGCCGGCCGCACCGCCGGCGCCGTGACCAGGCTGGCGGTGTGGGGGAACCACTCGATCACCCAGTTCCCCGACTACGAGAACGCGCTGATCGACGGGGAACCGGCCCGGAAGGTGATCGGCGACGAGGAGTGGCTACAGGGCCCGTTCTTAAAGATGATCCAGGAAAGGGGGGCGACGGTCATCGCCGCCCGGGGTGGCTCGTCGGCCGGGTCGGCGGCCACGGCGGCGCTCGATTCCTTCCGGAGCATCCTCAAACCCACCCCGGAGGGCGACTGGTCCTCCCTGGCGGTCGTCTCCCGTGGCGAGTACGGCATCCCCGAGGGACTGCAGTTCGGCTTCCCGGTGCGCTCTGACGGCTCGACCTGGCGGGTGGTCGAGGACCTCGAGCACAGCGCCTTCGCCGCCGAGCGCATCCGGGTCACCGCCGCCGAGCTCGCCGAGGAGCGGGAAGAGGCCGCCGAGTTCCTCGGTTGGTCCCGGCTGCGCGCCGCCTCCTAGGGCTTATCTATCGGGCGGTAGTGGGCGAGATCACTCAGCCCGCCGAGATAGGGGCCGACGATCCGGTGCCACTCGACGAAGGCCGGGGACTTCCGAAAGCCCTCCTCGTGGGCTTGGACCGACTCCCATTCCACGATGAACATGAGTTGTTCGGGCACTTCGACGCAGTCGTAGAGGCGTACCGAAGAGCAGCCGGGGGAGGAGGAGAGGAATGGCTCCGCCTCGAAAAACGCCGCCTGGAAGGCCTCTTGGCGGCCTCGGTCCACGGTGATTTGGGCCTTCTCGATGATCATGGTCCTCCTTTGGCGGGTTGATCGGCCTCGGTCGGGCGACCTGTGGCGGCCAAGGCGCGCCCCAGCGATTCCAGATACGCCCGGCCGGCCAGGAGCGCGTTGGCGTCCCCGCGCAGGGTGATGCGGCCGGCGGCGAGCAGTTCGGAGACCGGCCCTCCGGCGGCGATGGCCTGGGCGGTCTCCCAGTCCTCGACGAGGGTCACCGACGCCTGGTCGGTCGAGCCCCGGACCAGTTCGGCGCCGGTGCCGTCGACGAGGATGGTGTAGCGCACCTCACCCCCCGGCGCCCCGGTCACCACCTGCCCGAGGGCGAGGGGCGGGGTGCCGGCGACCGGCTCGACCCGGGCCAGTTCGGCGGCGAGACCGGCGAACCAGGCCTCCGAAAGAAACGGCGGCACAGCCGTCAGCTCCCCGGACCGGTGGCCCGCTTCTCGACCACCTCAGCGGATCTGCGGGCCGGGGTGGGGCGCGGCCGGCGCAGGATCCTCCGGCCCAGCCAGGCCACCGGGTCGTAGTGGGCGTTGACCACCCGCTCTTTCAAGGGGATGATGGCGTTGTCCGTGATGTGGATGTTCTCCGGGCACACCTCGGTGCAGCACTTGGTGATGTTGCACAGGCCGATCCCGAGCTCGGCTCGCAGCAGGTCCCGGCGGTCGAGCGTGTCGAGGGGGTGCATCTCCAGCGCGGCGAGCCGGACGAACTGGCGCGGACCGGCGTAGCGGGGCTTGTTCTCCTCGTGGTCGCGGATCACGTGGCAGACGTCCTGGCACAAGAAGCATTCGATGCACTTGTGGAACTCCTGGGCCCGGTCGACGTCGAACTGCGACATCCGGTAGGTGCCGTCGGCGTCGGGGGGACCGGGCGTGAACGGGGGGATCCGCCGGGCCATCGCGAAGTTGAACGAGACGTCGGTGACGAGGTCCCGGATGACCGGGAAGGCCCGCATCGGCGAGACGGTGATGGACTTTGTCGCGTCGAGGGTGCTCATGCGGGTCATGCACAGAAGGCGCGGCTTGCCGTCGACCTCGGCCGAACACGATCCGCACTTGCCGGCTTTGCAGTTCCAGCGCACCGCGAGGTCGGGGGCCAGTTCGGCCTGGATGCGGTGGACCACGTCGAGGACCACCTCGCCTTCCACCGCCGGCACCGTGTAGTCACAGAACCCCCCGCCGTGCTCGTCTCCCCGCCAGATGGAAAGGGTGACGGTGGGCGTCTTTGCGGGGCGGCCTTCGGCGACCGAGGGTTCCGGCATCAGCGTCCCTCCTCGAGCAGGGCGGCGAGTTCGTCGGGCAGGGCGGGGCGCGGCTCTTCGGCCACGGTGGCCTGGCCGGCCTCGAGGCGCACCACCATGTTCAGTTTGGCGAAGTGATCCGGGTCGGGGTCCGGGTAGTCGTCGCGGGTGTGTCCGCCGCGGCTCTCGCGCCGGGCGATCGCCGACAGCGTGGTCGCCCGGGCCACCGCGAGCATCGACTCGAGGTCGAGGGCGAGGTGCCAGGCCGGGTTGAACTGCCGGTGACCCTCGACCCCGAGGTGGCGGGCCCGGGCGTCGAGCTCGTCGAGGTGCTCGATCGCCGCGGTGAGCTCGGCCTCAGTGCGAATGATGCCGACGAGGTTCTGCATGGTCTCCTGCAGGTCGTGATGGACCGCATAGGGGTTCTCCCCACCGTCGTGGTCGAAGCAGGCGAGGGCGGCCGCGGCGGCCGCTTCAATGCCAGAG
Organism: uncultured Acidimicrobiaceae bacterium; assembly: GCA_963761425.1. Taxonomy (GTDB): domain Bacteria; phylum Actinomycetota; class Acidimicrobiia; order Acidimicrobiales; family Bog-793; genus Bog-793. The sequence goes on from CAVXGQ010000005.1 coordinate 217,697, forward strand.
GCCTCCGGGGTGGGCGCCGGGTTCAGCCCTTCGGCGTAGGCGACGGCGCCGATCCCGGCCCGTCGTCCGAACACCAGAAGGTCCGACAACGAATTGCCGCCGAGGCGGTTGGCGCCGTGCATGCCGCCGGCGACCTCCCCGGCGGCGAAGAGGCCCGGGGTCGTCGAGGCCTCGGTGTCGGCGTCGACCCGCACCCCTCCCATCATGTAGTGACAGGTCGGGCCGACCTCCATGGCGTCGGTGGTGATGTCGACGTCGGCGAGCTCTCGGAACTGTTGGTACATCGAGGGCAGTCGCCGGCGGATGTACTCGGGCGACCGGCGCGAGGCGATGTCGAGGTAGACGCCCCCGTGGGGTGAGCCGCGACCCGCCTTCACCTCGGCGTTGATGGCCCGGGCGACCTCGTCGCGGGGGAGGAGCTCCGGGGGCCGCCGGACGGTCTTGTCCTCGTACCACCGGTCGGCCTCGGCGACCGTGTCGGCGGTCTCGGCGGCGTAGTACTCGGGGATGTAGGAGAACATGAAGCGTTCGCCGTTCCGGTTCACCAGCACCCCCCCGTCGCCGCGCACGCCCTCGGTCACGAGTAGCCCCCTCGCTGAGGCCGGCCAGATCATCCCGGTCGGGTGGAACTGCACGCACTCCATGTCGACGAGGTCGGCCCCCGCCCAGAGGGCCAGGGCGTGCCCGTCGCCGGTCGACTCCCAGGAGTTCGAGGTGAACTTCCAGATCTTGCCGATGCCCCCCGAGGCGAGGATCACCGCCTTGGCCCGGAAGACCACGAACTTGCCCGACTCCCGCCACAGCCCGAGCGCCCCGCAGACCGCCCCGGACCGATCGGTGAGCAGACGGAGGACCTTGCACTCCATGAAGACCTCGATGCCGGCGGCGACGGCGCGGTCCTGCAGGGTGCGGAGCATCTCGAGCCCGGTGCGGTCGCCGACGTGGGCCAGGCGGGCGTAGCGGTGGCCCCCGAAGTCGCGTTGGAGGATCCGTCCGTCGGGGGTGCGGTCGAAAAGGGCCCCCCAGCTCTCCAGCTCCAGCACCCGGTCCGGGGCCTCCTGGGCGTGGATCTGGGCCATGCGCCAGTTGTTGAGCATCTTGCCGCCGCGCATGGTGTCGCGGAAGTGCACCTGCCAGTTGTCCTCGGGCCACACGTTGCCGAGGGCCGCGGCGATCCCGCCTTCGGCCATCACGGTGTGGGCCTTGCCGAGGAGCGACTTGCACACCACCGCGGTGGTGGCCCCCATTGCGGCCGCCTCGATCGCGGCGCGCAAGCCGGCTCCGCCGGCACCGATCACCAGCACGTCGACGGCGTGGGTCTCGTAGTCCGCCATCAGATGATCCTCGGGTCATGGATGGTGCCGCTGGCGACGAGCCAGATGTACAGGTCGGTGAAGGCGATCCAGAAGAGCGACAACCAGGCGAACAGTTGATGGTGGGGGTTCAGGCGCCCCGACACCTCCTGCCAGAACCATCGCCGCAGCGGCGCTCGCGACAAGGCCCGCAAGCTGCCGCCGCACAGGTGGCGGCAGGCGTGACAACCGAGCGTGTAGGCCCAGATCAGCCCGGCGTTCACCACAAGGATCAGCGTCCCTACCGCCAGCCCCACCCCGCCCGGGAAGCGGAAGGATCCGATCGCGTCCCAGGTGAGGATCCCGGCGAAGGCCACCGCGACGTAGAAGAAGTAGCGGTGGAAGTTCTGTAGCACCAGGGGGAAGCGCGTCTCGCCGGTATAGCGCGCCCGCACCCCGCCGGTCCTCGTCGACCCGGCGTCGGCGATGCCGCAGGCGGGGGGCGAGAGCCAGAAGGAGCGGTAGTAGGCCTTGCGGTAGTAGTAGCAGGTGAGCCGGAAACCCAGCGGGAAGATGAGGATCAGCAGGGCGGGGGAGACCTCCCACCAGGATCCGGTGATCGGCCCCCAGACGTAGCCCTGGCAGTTGTGGGTGAGGCACGGCGAATAGAAAGGCGACAGGTAGTCACGCCCGAACCGCCCGGCGTAGTAGTCGCCGTTGCGGAAGGCCGCCCAGGTGGCGTACCCGATGAAGGCGGAAAGTCCGACGACCGTCGCCGCCGGCTGCCACCGCCAGTGGTCCCGTCGCAGCACGACGGAGCGCGGGGGACCGGCGCGCACCCCACCGATCTGCACGGGGATCGGCCCGGGTCCTGGGTTCTCCTCGACGACGGCCACCTTTACTCCTCGGAACTCGTGGTGCCATCTGCCGCCGGCCACCGGTCCCCTCGGGCCGCGGTCTTCACCGTAACGGCCCCGGTGGCGACCCGGTCATCCTTCCACTCGCGATTGCGCCGGGCGAGGTCCCACCCAGCGTCCCGCGCCACGGGGAACCCCCTCACGGCCAACCGCGACTGCCCCTTGCATCTCGCTGAGCTGGGCGTCATCATAATACGAACCGTGTAATTTCACGGCTGCGACTCGCTTTGAGTGGCAGACGCTAAGGGGGTGTCGGTGGACATCCAAGCGCTCATAGGTGAAGGCCCGCGGGCGTGGCAGGCGCGGGCGAACTGCATGGGGGTCGATCCCGAGCTCTTCTTCCCCGAGCGGGGCTCTTCGACCCGGGAGGCGAAGGAGGTCTGTCGCGGTTGTGTGGTGCGCGACGAGTGCCTCGAGTTCGCCATCGCCAACGGTGAGAAGTTCGGCATCTGGGGCGGGATGAGCGAACGCGAACGTCGTCGCGTGCGTCGGGCGCGCCTGTTGCAGCAACGCGAGGTGGCCGCCTCCTAGCGCGATAAGGCCCCGCCGCGCTCGGCGAGCCTCGATTGGATCGTCGAGTCCTCGCCGACATCGAGGGACCTCCAGCGGTGAGCCGGGATGGCGCGCAGGACCCGGTCGGGGAGTAGCCCGACGAGTTCCGCCCGCTCGATCTCGGCGAACCCGGCGACCCGGTCGTAGACCTCGGCCGGTCCGACGCTCCAGGGGGCGACCAGGTTGCAGGAGACCTGGACCCCGGAGCCGACCGCGAACCCGGCGGTGCGGACCTCGGGTGACCGCAGGGCCGAGGCGATGCGCCGGGCCAGGGCGAGGTCGTCCCGGACGAGCCAGAGGTTGTATGCCACCATTGCGAGGCGCGCCCCCACGCAACAGGCTCCCGCCGAGGGGTGGGGGCGGTCCGGCCCGAAGTCCGGTGCCAGCTCCCGGAAGGCGTGCCGGCGGATCTCCGGCAGGGATCGCTCGGGCCCATAGATGAAGCAGGGCACGCCGAGCTCGCCGGACGCCCAGCCACAGAACCGGTCCCGGGCCGCGATCGCCTCGGCCAGGTCGCCGTCGGGCCGCATCGCCTGCTCGCCGAGCGGCGCGAACGGCACCACGTCGACCACCCCGAGGCGGGGATGAACCCCTTGGTGGGTGGTGAGGTCGAGCTGGGTGACGGCCGCCCGGCCCAGATGCCGCACCGCCTGGTCGACCGCCGGGCCGGCGAGGGTGAAGACCGACCGGTGGTGCGAGGCGTCGGCGTGAAGGTCGAGGACGGCCGGGCCGGCGAGGTGGCGGAAGCCTTCGAGCCGCGCGGTGTCGCGGCCCTCGCTGAGATTGACCACGCACTCGAGCATGGCGGTGAGGCCCGCCGTGGCCGGACGGAAGCGCCGGCTACTGGGGTTGGTAGACGGGGATACGGCGCCGCTGGCGGGCCAGGCGACGCCGCTCACGCTCGGAAGTGCCGCCCCAGACGCCGTGGTCGATGTGATTGGCCATCGCGTACTCGAGGCAAGGCGACTTCACCGGGCAGTCCTGGCAGATGCGGCGGGCGATGTCGACCCCGACACCGTCGCTCGGGAAAAAGGTCTCGGGCGGGAGCAGCCGGCACTTGCCCCTGGCCATCCACTCCGCTTCCACGCCCCACCGTCCCTTTACCAGGCCGAGGATGCCAGGGACCTCCCCCGGGTCCTCGGTCCAGCCCAGCACGGGCTTGAAACGACCCTACACCCGGTCGGGTTGAAAACCGGCCGGTTATGGGGAATTCATAGGGTGTTCACAGGCTCGCGCCGCCGGGCGCGCCGGCCCGATCCCGCCGCCCCGTCGCCTTTCCGGGGCCGCCACCAGGTCGTCGGTAGACTCGGGTCGATCCCGGTCGGAGGAGAGCCATGACCACGCCGTTGAGCGGGCAGAACGAGACGCCGGAACCCCCCCGTGGGCACGTCCGCATCGTCTATCTCGGCCCGGTGGCACCCCACTGGGAGATCGAGTCCGAATTCGGCGAACGGTCGGTGATCGAGGCCTTCCGCGAGCGGGCCCTCGCCCGTCTGGTCCTGCTTCCCCCCCACGACCCGCAGTTCCGGCGCAATCGGGAGCGGGTGGTGCGGGACGCGGAACGCGAAAACCTGTTATTGGAATGGGATCTCGGCATCCCGGAGGAGCCGGCGCCGACCGAGGCGTAGAAGGGCTTTGGGGTGGGCCCTCAGTCCGGTCTGGGCAGGTTCACCCGGGCGATCCAAAGACCGGGGGCGTCGACCTCCGCCGGGGTCGGAAGGTTGTCCTCGGTCGACCACAGCTTGGCGAGCTCGGTGTCTCCGCCCCGCTCGAGGACCCCCCGTACGAAGGCCTCCCCGCGGTCGAGCGCCTCCTGGTCGAGACGGAGCCCGAACAGCGTCTCGGCCGCCTGCTCCTCGTCGGAGCGCTCGATCCGACGCCGTCGCAGCGCCTCTCGGACCGGTCGCCGGGCCCCGATCGTCCGGGCGGTGACCGAGTCGGCCACCCACTCGACGTAGCCCGCCACCGCCGAGGTCAGGGCGGCGAGTTCGGCCCGGACCCGGCGGAGTTCCGGGGTGTCCGGGGGCTCGGCCAGCGCCCGGGGGTCGCCGAGGAGGCGTCCGAGTTCCCCCAGGTCGCCGCCCTCACCGGCCGATGCCTCCCGCAGGTGAGTCTCCAAGGCAGTGAGGTCGGGGCGGAAGCTGGTGGCGTGGGCGACGAGCAGCGACTGCAGCCGGGCGCGCACCTGGGGTCGGGAGAGCACCGCGTGGGACGCCAGGTCGTGCGCCGAGAGCCACATCGTGACGTCGTCGAGGTCGAGGCTCCAGTCCGAGGCGAACCGGGCCGCGTTCCACGGGACGACGACGATCTCGTCGCCGGCGGTGCGCGGCAGGGGCAGCTCGTACTGCCCGAGGGTGCGCCGAGCCAGGTGACCGATGATGGAGCCGACCTGGAGCGCGATCATCGCCGGTGCCATCGCCGAGGCCCACTTCTCCATGAAAGAGACCAGTTCCCCCTCCTCGTCGCCGGACTCCTCGCCGACCGGCTCTGCGATGACCGGGGGACGGATCGCCGCCGCGAACTCCTCGATGAGCGGTCGCCAGGACTCGAGACTTCGCCTCGCCCATTCGGCGTGGCCGACGGCGACGACGGTGACCGGACCTCCACTCGGCGTAGTCGGCATGCCGGTGACGTCGGCGACCTGGAGCTCGGCGATACGGGTGATCTCCTCGAGGCGCATCCTCTGGAGGGGATCGACGTTCGGCTCCGGAAGTCCCTCCGAGGCGACATTCACGGCGAGCTGCACCGCGAGATCCCACTGCAGGGGCGCGTCGGTGCGCATGAGGCGGAGAAGGTCGCCGAGCAACCCGGGAAGGAATCCGCCCATGTCCGGGGACGATCCTGAATCCACGCGATGAATCTAGGCCCCGGGTGGCGCCAGCCGTTCGGCGCTCCCCGCAAGTAGACGGCCGGGGCGTCCGAGTCAGGGATGCCGGAGCGGTGCTTGCGAGGGCGATCCCGGTGGCGCCCGGTGACGCCGGGCCATAGGTGCTGTGGGTTCGAGGCGAGCGGGAAGCGAACTCGAACCCCGTCGGCGTTAGGCGAGGCGGGCTTGGGCCAAAGACGTCGGCGGGGTCAGTGGTTGGGCGTCGCGAGAAGGATCGCGGAGTGGGTCGATCTCGCCATTCCGTGGACGACGCCGACGCTCACCCGGGTCCCGGGCCGCAGCACGTAGAGCTGCGCCTGGAGCTCGGCGAGCGAGGACACCGGGCTACCGTCCAGCGCGACGATCACGTCCCCCGCTCTGATGCCCGCCCGGGCCGCGGCGCCCCTCGCCGTGACGGACTTCACGAGCACGCCGGCCGGCTTGCCGGTGTGAGTGGCGGCGGAGAGGCCGAGCCAGCCGTGGTTCACCTTGCCGGTGGTCATGAGTTCGTTGGCCACGCAGGCCACCAGCCACGAGGGCGCGACGACCACCCCCGCCTTGGTCGAGCCGGTGACCACGCCCTCGACCAGGCCCGTCGGACCGAGGAGGGGGCTGCCGGGGGGGTCCGAAGACGGGGCGAGGTCGGTGGTGATGGCACCGACCAGCCGGTACCCGTCGACTCGGGGCGCCGAATCGAGGGTGCGCACCGTGCCGAGCGAGAACGCGGTTCCCCCTGGCTTGGTCAGCGCCAGGGCGAACGATCCCTTCGACATCGGGTCCACGGAGAGCGTGGCGGTGGCAAGGCCGGTCGCCCCGTTGATCCGGACGATGGCGAGCCCGCTATTGGGGTCGCTGGCGACCAGGTAGCCGACGTAGAGGTCGCCGTCGGCCAGCGTGACGAGCAGGCTGGCGGCTCCGGTGATACCCCCGGCCGGAACGAGGATCATCCCGTCGGAGCGCACCACCAGCCCGAGCACCCGGGCGCGGGTCGTGCCCCGGGTGGTGTCGACGAAGACCATCGCCTCGCTGACCCGGACGATGTTCGCCTCCAGGGTGGGGCTGAGCTCGTAAGCGCCCGACGTGGCCGACAGGGCTCCGGTGGTGACTCCGGGCTGGGCGCGTCCGGCACCTTCCATGGAGTCCGCCAGATGGGTGCCGAGGGCCACGACACCGGTCGCCAGCAGTGCTCCGACCACCCCGGCGGTGAGTGCACTTCGCCGGGAGGGATGGCTGAGCAACCACCGACGCCGCACCGCGACCTGATCAAGCGGGAGGGTGGGGTGCGTCGCTCCGACCTCCGAGGGGTGGCGCCAAAGACGGTCGTCGGGGGGCAGGAGCGGGGAGTGGGGGTCGTCGTCGGGGGGCCCGCCGACATCGCCCGGAGGGACGGTCACGCACCCGCAGGCTAATTCTCCGGGGATCGGAAGGGATGTCAGCGGCTGTACCCGACGGTTGCCGGCACTCAGGTGTCGTCACCCCTCCTACGATGTCACCCGGTGAGGATCGGATTGTCAGGTTGAGCGCGGAACTCGCGCTCGATTTCGGAACGGGCTCCACGCGCATCGCCGACCCCAGCGGAGCTCTTCTCGTCAACGAGCCGACGGTCGCGGCCGTCGACAAGGACAGCGGTCGCGTGGTCGCCTTCGGCGCCGAGGTGCTCGGCCTCGGCGCCCGGGCGGCCGGCCGGGTCGCCGTCCGCCATCCGGTGCGCCACGGCCAGCTCGTCGATCTCGAGCTCGTGGAGAAGGTTCTCGCCGAGGCGCTGCGAAGGGCGGGAGCCTCCCGCCTGACGCATCCCCGGGTGCTGGTGTGCACCCATATCGGTGCGACCCGGGTGCAGAACCGGGCCCTCGACCGGGCCGTGCGTAAGGCGGGGGCGAAGGACGTGCTTTTCATAACGCATCCGACCGCCTGCGCGATTGGCGCCGGGATCGCGATCGACGAACCGGCCGGGTCGATGGTGGTCGACGTCGGCGCCGGCACCACCGACGTCGCGGTGTTCGCCCTCGGCGGGGTGGTGGTTTCGGCGTCGTGTGCCCGCGGGGGCGACGACCTGGACGACGCGGTGCGCAGCTACCTGGTGCGCCAGCGCGACATCCTCGTGGATCGGGAGGCGACCCAAGCGGCGCGCCTCGCCGTGGGGACGGTCGCGCCGCGGGCGGTTGAGGCCCGGATCGAGGTGGTGGGTCGTGAGGCGCGGACCGGACGGCCAACCGCCGTGACGCTCAGCCGTGCCGAGTTGAGGCCGCTTCTCGAGCCAGTAGTCACCGAGATGCTCAATGCGGCGGTGAACGGCATCATCCAGGCGCCCCCCGAGTTGGTCAACGACCTCATCGGCTCGGGGCTGCTGCTCGCCGGCGGCGGCGGGCTGCTCGACGGGTTCGACCAACGTCTCGCCAAGGTGACCGGGGTGCCGGTTCACGTCGCCGCCGAGGCCGGGTGCTGCGCGGTGCTCGGAGCGGCCCGCTGCCTCGAGCTGCCCGAGGGGCTGTCGTATGCGGTGAACGTGTCCCGGATTCGCTAGCCCGGGTGAATCCTGTCCGCCGGGCGGACCCAACCGTCCGCGTCGGATAGCCCCTCGATCTACGGGGTCCCCACTTCTTACCGGTTTCCGCCACCGACCGACGAGAGACGAGACCATGGCCGAACGAACCCTGGACGAGGGATCTCGACAAAGCCCGGTGCGGCCGTCTTCCGTCGGCGCGCCCGGCCTCGAGGTCGCCGCGCCCGGGTGAGCCTCGGGGATCTCGCGGTGAAAGGGCCGTGCCGGCGGGCTTTCTTCGCGCCGACACCGTGGCAGGCTACGAGGCGTGGTACGCGACGACACCGGGGGGATGGCGAGCGAACCGGGCTGGTTTCCCCCCCGCCTCCCGAACTATGGCCTTCCCGGAAACGACGACCAGGCCCCGAACCGGGGGTGGCGGATGGCCTGGAAGGTCGCCGCCTGTGCGGTCGCGGTGCTCGTAGTAGCCGGTTTCGTGGCCGCCAGGTGGGTGGTGCCGTACTACGCCGTCACACCGGGTACGGCGCTCAACGTCGCCGGGCTGATCTCGGTGCCTCGCGGGACCTCGCATTCGCACCAGGGGAGCATCGTCCTCACCGACGTCGAGCTGGTCCACCTAACCGCGCTCGGCTACCTGTACTACCGCTTCGAGAAGGGCGCCCAGATCGTCTCGGCGACCGAGCTCACCGGAGGGTCGAGTTCTGCCGCCTACAACGAGGAAGGCGTCATCGAGATGGCGACGGCACGGCAGGCCGCGGTGCTCGTCGCCCTGCGCCAACTCGGCTACCACCCCCGCGCCGTGCCGGCCGGCGTGGTGGTCTTCGCCATCCAGCCCGGGGCGTCACCCGCCTCGACCCTGGCGGTCGGCGACGTCGTCACCGCGGTCGGCTCGACGCGGACCGCCGCCCTGGGGCCGCTCGCCTCGGCGGTGGGAAAGGCACGGCCGGGCAGCTCGATCCGCCTGAGCTTTCACCGGTGGGGGTCGGCGGCCCCGCGCACCAAGACGGTGGTCGTCGGCGAGCTCAAGCGCTCGGGAACCGGTTCCGCCACGACCTACACCTGTGTCCCGGCCGGCTCGCCAGGAGGAGGCCGGGTGGTCCGGCGGGAAGGGGGCGTGGCGAGCTGCCTTCCTTTCTACCCGGAGCAGCTCTACCGGAACGAAGGCGCACCGTTCCGGATCTCGATCAACCCCGAGGGGATCGTCGGTCCGTCGGCGGGACTTTCGTTCACCCTGGGGGTGATCGACAAGCTCGATCGCGGTGACCTGACGGCGGGCCGCCGGGTCGCGGCGACGGGGACGATATCGAATGACGGCTCGGTAGGCGCCATCGGGGGCATCGCGCAAAAGACGACGGCCGTCCGGGAGGCGGGGGCCTCCGTGTTCCTGGTCCCACCGTCGAACGCCTCGGTGGCCCGGGCCAACGCCGGTCCGCATCTCCGGGTCATCGCGGTCGCCTCGATCGGCCAGGCGGTCACGGCGCTGGAGGGCCTGGGAGGCAAGCTGGTGCCTGCGACGACCGCCGGATGACGTCATAGGCTGCACCGAGTGCCTGATTCCCGACCGATCCCGATCTCCTCGCACCCGAACCTCGACCCGGATGCCATCGCGGGTCGGGAATTCCCGGTCAGCTGGCGTGGCTACGACCCGGAGGCCGTTCACCGATTCTTGGTCGACGTGGCCCAGCTGGTCCGCCTGTCGAGATCCAAGCAGCGGGAGCTCACCGACCGGCTCGTCGAGGCGGAGCGACGGGCCGCCGAGCCCGAGCTCGACGAGGAGACCATCTCCTCCGCCCTGGGATCGGAGACCGCGAGGGTGATTCACGTGGCGCACGCCGCGGCGAACGAAGTGGTCTCGAAGGCGGAAGCCCGTGCCGCCCACCTCGTCTCCGAGGCGGAGGCGGCGGGTCGTGAGATCCATCGCCGGGCCGAGGCCGAGGCGGTGGCGATCGTCAACGAGGCACGGGGCGCGGCGTCGGCCACGATCGAGGCCGCGAAAGAGGACTGCCGGGCGATGATCGACGAGTCACGCGAGGTGCGTCGACGTATCCTGTCGGACCTCGCCGAGCGTCGGAGGGTTTACTACTCCCAGATCGAACAGCTCCGGGCCGGCAAGGACGCCCTCTCCGAGGTGGTCGCCCACGTGGCGGGCACCATCGCGGCGGTGCAGGCCCGCCTCGACGGCTCCGAGGAGGACGCCCGTGCCGCCGCCGAGGTCGCCCGGCGTGCCACCGAGCTCGGACCGGAGTCGGAGAGCGTCGGCGGGGTGGGGTCCGTCCCGGCCGAGTTCTCGTTGGCGACCAACCCTCTCGAAGAGCTGGACGTCGGCGGGGGAGCGACGGAGCTGGCCGAGGCGACGGCCGAGGCCTCCGAAGAACCCTTGGAGCGAGCGGACACCGTGGAGGCTCCCATCGAAGAGTCCTTCACCGCTCGGGAGGAGGTGGTCGCCGACACCTCGGGGGCCACCATCGTCGACGAACTGTTCGCCCGCATCCGCGAGTCGTCCACCGCCCCGGCGCCAACGGCGGATGCCTCGGGGCTTTTGCCGGACGAGGCGGCCCGGGCGGGTGCCGCGCCACCGGAACCCCTCGACGTCGGCTCGGTCGCCGACCAGGTGACGACGAGCCGCGGGGACGAAGACGAGCCGGTCCCCGCGGGTCTACGGGTGGGCGATGTCGCCGTGGAGCGGAGCGAGCTGCTCCGACGGCGCGACGAACTCATCGAGGGGGCCCTCGGGGAGCTCGTCCACGTGCTCAAGCGGGCGCTGCGGGTCGAGCAGAACGAGCTGTTGCACCGCCTGCGGGCCGCGCCTGGAGGCACCGATCCGTCCACGTTGTCGTCGACGGCGGAGGAGGCGGAGCGTTACTCGGCGGCGGCGATCCCGGCGCTGTCGGCGATCTGGAGGCAGGGGGCGGCGTTCGGGCGGGAAAGGCTGAGTTCGGTCGGCCGGGTGGTGGAGGTGGACGGCTCCGACGAAGCCGCTTGCCGCGGCGCGGCAGGGACCGTCGCGGCGAGCCTTGGAACCGAGATCGCATCTTCCATCGCTACCCGACTGGCGCGGAACCTCAGCGACGCCGACGCCGAGGGGGAGTCGCTCCAGCGCGCCGTGGGGGCGGCTTACCGGGACTGGAAGGGTGAGCGGATCGAGGATGCCGCCGGCGACTACGCCACCAACGCCTTCTGTCTCGGGACTCTCGAGGTGGTTCGGTCCGTCGGGACCCGGGTTTCCTGGGTGGTCGACGACGGCGCGAGCCGCTGCGCGGACTGTGATGACAACGAGCTGGCGGGCCTGCTGGAGCCTGGCGTGGCCTTCCCGACCGGACAGCCCCACCCGCCTGCCCACGGCGGCTGTCGCTGTCTCCTGGTGCCGGCGGGGACCTAGCGGATCGTGAGGATCCCGACCGAGCCACCGATCCGGCCGCCGACCAGCCATCGCCCCGCCGTCATCATCTCGATCGTCGTCGGGGTGATCGTCCTGCTGCTCGTGGCGCAGGGACTCGCCGGCTTCTACGCCAACTTCTTGTGGTTCCACTGGGACGGCCTCGGCAGCGTCTGGCGCGAGGTGACCGTGACCAAGATCGTGCTGGCGGTCGTCTTCGTGGTGATCGCCTGGGCCCTCCTGTGGGTGTCGCTGTTCGTCGCCGACACCGTGGGGCCCCGGGCGATGCTCCTCAGTTCGGACAACGAACTCGTTCGCCGCTATCAGTCCGCGGTCGCTCCGTATGCCCTCCTGCTGCGCACGGTGGTCTCTTTGGTCATCGCCCTCATCCTCGGGACCGGGGCCTCGGGTCAGTGGCAGCACTGGATCCTGTTCGAGCACGCGCTGCCCTTCGGCCGGGTCGACCCCCTGTTCCACCGGGACGTGAGCTTCTTCGTCTTCCGGCTTCCTTTCCTGTCGTTCCTGGTCGACTGGATCTTCGTCGCCCTCTTGGTCACCTTCATCGTGACCGGGATCGCCTATTTCCTGAACGGGGCGATCCAGCTCCGCCGGGCCGGCCGGGTCGAACCCAGGGCCATCGCCCACCTGTCGTTCATCCTCGCCTTGATGGTGCTGGAGCGGGCCTGGGCCTACTACTACGTCGACCGGTACGGGCTGGACCTGTCGTCGTCGGGGGTCGTCCACGGGGCTTCCTACACCGACGTCCACGTGCGCCTGGCGGCGCTCACGCTGCTGGCGGTGGTGTCTTTGGTGGCCTTCGTCGCCTTCAGCGTGAACATCTACCAGCGCTCGCTGGTCCTGCCGGCGATCACCTTTGGGCTGTGGGCTTTCCTCGCCCTGGTGGTCGGGGTGATCTACCCGGCGATCTTCCAGGCCCTGCGGGTCACCCCCGCCCAGAGCACCCTGGAGCTTCCGTACATCAAGGACAACATCGCCGCCACCCGCTACGCCATGGGGATCGAGGACGTTGTCCGACACACCTTCCCGGCCAACGAGGACCTCACCCCCGCCGTGCTCACCCAGTACCAGAAGACGCTGTCCGACGTGGTGATGTGGGACCCGTCGGTGGCGGTTCCCACCTTCCAGAGGCTGCAGGTGATCAAGAGCTACTACCAGCTGAACACCCTGGCGGTCGATCGCTACCAGATCGACGGCAAGACCACCCCGGTGGTCATCGGGGTGCGATCGCTCAACCCCGGTGGGCTCGCCCAGAAGAGCTGGGTGAACACCCATCTCCAGTACACCCACGGCTACGGTGTGGTCGCCGCCACCGCCAACCTCGCCAACTCGAGCAACCTCCCGAGCTTTCTCGCCGGCAGCATCCCCGCCACCTCGTCGTCGCCGGCCCTGGCGCTCAAGCACCCCGAGGTGTACTACGCGCCGGGCGACAGCCAGTACGCGGTGGTCGACACCAAGCAGCCCGAGGTCGAGTACCAGGCGGCCAACGGGACCAACGTCGAGGGCCACTGCCACGGCTGCGGCGGGATCCCGATCGGTTCGTTCCTCAACCGGCTGGTCTACGCGATCCACCTGCGGGATCTGAACCTGTTGATCTCCAACCTCGTCACTGGGCAGTCCCGGCTCATCTACATCCCAGACATCGAAGCCCGGGTCCAAAAGGCGTTGCCGTTCCTACAGGTGGACGCCCATCCCTATCCGGTCGTCGTCAACGGCGAGATCGACTGGGTGGTCGACGCCTACACCACCAGCGCCTACTACCCCTACGGCCAGCCGGCGGCGACCAGCGAGCTTCCCGGGGGCAGCGGGCTGGCTGGCAGCTACAACTACGTGCGCGACGCGGTCAAGGTGGTCGTCAACGCCTACACCGGGAAGATGTCCTTCTACGTGATCGCGCCGTCCGATCCCCTCATCCGGGCCTATGAGGACGCCTTCCCGGGGTTGTTCCAGCCGCTCCGGGACATGAACCCGGTGCTGCGCCAGCACCTGCGCTACCCGCAGGACCTGCTGATGGTCCAGGCCGACATGTACGGCCGCTACCACATCCAGTCGCCCTCGGGCTTCTACAGCCTGTCCGACGCCTGGGACCTCTCGCAGACCTCCAACTCGGCGACGGGGTCGCCCTCCAACCAGCTGGCGCTCTCCCCGAACGGCGCGGTGGCCCGTTTCACCCCCATCTACGAGCTCCTCCAGCTTCCGGGGGACAGCTCACTCACCTTCGATGCGGTCGAGCCCTTGGTGCCGTTTTCGGCCAACGACAACCTGCAGACGCTGCGGGCGCTTTTCATCGCGGATTCCAACGCCAACGACTACGGCAAGCTCGACGCCTACGTGACGCCGGGGGAGTCCATCCACGGCCCGGCTCTCGCCAACGCCGACATCAACGCCAACCCCACCATCTCCAAGGCGATCACCCTGCTTGACAGCCGGGGATCGACGGTGTCGCTCGGAACCGTCCAGGTGTTGCCCATCGCCGATTCGCTCATCTACGTGCGGCCGCTCTACGTGTCCTCCTCGCAGACACCCTTCCCGCAACTGGTCGACGTGGTCGCGGTGTACGGGAAAGACGTGGCGATGGAACCGACCCTTGCGGGAGCGCTCGCCTACATCTTCGGCACCGCGCCCCCGGGTGTCGCGCCGAAAGGCGTGGCGGTGGGCTCGAAGAGCTCAGTGCCGCTGCAAGCGCGCCAAGACATCGCCGAAGCGGTCGCCGCCTACCAGGCCGCCCAGACCGCGCTGGCCCGTGGCGACCTCGGCACCTATCAACAAGACGTGACGAAGGCGGGCACCTTGCTCGGGGAAGCGAACGCCATCGTGAACGCGGCGCCGACATCCTCGACGACCACCACGACGTCGCCGCCCGCCAAGTCCCAGCGACACACGGCGGTGTCCTCGACGGCGTGATCGGCCGATCAATACGGCGTGCCGCAGGGGCGGGAGAAGTCTCGGTCGTTGGGATGGAGGTACCAGTTCGCGTTCGTCGACCCTGTAGGGTACTGGCCTAGTTTCACCGGAAAAACTCTCTGACTAGAGGAAGCGTATTAGCGTCTTTGCAGGCCAGAGACATGATAATTTGAACCAGGCCAATGCCACCCGAGGAATAAAAGTCGGCTACTTAGCGTTAAGAAGGTTAGCTGGGCAGCCAAAATCTGAGTTGTTGACAGAAAAGGATCTTTCGGGTGAGGAAGATTAGTAGGATAGTTATGGCCACAGTGAAGTCATTTAGCTATAGCCGATTTTTGGAAGAGCTTTCCGATCCTCACGGAGGGCAAATCCCCCGATGGGCCGCACTCACGACATCGCCAGAATAGCACCGGACGGGTTTTTGAAGTAGTGCATAAAGCACGTGAACAGGAACGGTTCTCCAGATGCTCTGAGGCTTGGCATAATGCAATCTTGTGCTGATGAGAGAAACCTATTCACGTTGCCACAGGTCAAAGGCGCAATAATTCAAACTCAAACTAGGGAACTAATATATTTGCCACACCTAGGCTGTGAAAGTTCTGGTCAGCAACCTAAGTGGCATTGATATTAGTGGAGTGGGTTTCCAAGCATTGTTCAGCGTATATCTACCCGGACACATCAGAACGGGTACGCGAAGTATGTCAATCCCCTCGCTTTTCTAGTCAGTTATGATCCCTAGTTCGGCAACAGATACGCCATGATCCCTGGTCCGGCAAACACATACGCCCGGCCAGCAGATTTCGCGTGACCAGGTGCACCCACCAGGATGGCAGTCGAGATGGCCACCGAGAAGCCGAAGTTGTCGCCAGTAACGGTGTCGGAACCCTTTAGCTCCGTGAACTGTCTACAACCAGTCTCCGTCTTGACGAACATGTATGCCGCTCCGGCACCCTTAGCGTGGTTCGGCGCACCCACAACGACGAGCGTGCCCGCAATGGCGACCGACGAGCCAAAGCCGTCGCCGTCAGCAGTATCGGAACCCTTCAGTTCGGCGACCTTTGTCCAGCCAGTTGCTGTCTTCGTGAACACGTATGCACTGCCAGCACCATTGGTCTCGCTCACCGCACCCACGACGGCAGTCGTGCCGGAGACGGCTACTGAGAAGCCGAACTCGTCAGCAGTATCGGAACCCCTCAGTTCAGCTACCTGTGTCCAACCGGTTGCTGTCTTAGTGAACACGTACGCCGCGCCACCTAAACCATGCAATGCGGCTCCCACGACGACAGTCGTACCCGAGATGGCGACCGACCAGCCGAAGCCATCGTTCCTAACGGTGTCGGAACCCTTTAGCTCTGCCGTCTGCTTCCAGCCGGTCGCTGCCTTGGTGAATACGTAGGCTCGGCCACCGTCGGTCTTGTTATATGCACCTATTATGATCGCAGTGCCCAAGATGGCGACCGATTTGCCGAAGTAGCTGTAGTCAGCCGAGAATGGGGTAGTGGCTCCAGTAGTATCGGATCCCCCCAGCTCGGCGACTTGCCTCCAACCGGTCTCCGTTTTGGTGAATACATAGGCTCGGCCACCGTCGGTCTTGTCGGGCGCGCCCACCACGGCCGTCATACCCGAGATGGCCACGGAGAATCCGAAGCTGTCGCCCTCAACGGTGTCGGAACCCTTCAGTTCCGCCGTCTGCTTCCAGCCGGTCGCCGTCTCGGTGAATATACAGGCCCGGCCAGCCCAGTCGTCGTGTCGCCATACGCCCACGACGGCAGTCATGCCCGAAATGGCCACCGAGGAGCCGAACTGATTGCCAGCAATAGTGTCGGATCCCTTCAGCTCCGCCAATTGCGGCTCTCGCAGAGCGGGCCGCGAATTTACGGTGGCTGACGAAGCTGTCACTGACGACGGGAGCCCGGCAGCGAGTATCGCTGAGGTCACAACAAAGAGCAGCGCGACGACGGCGAGCAAACGAACAAGAACTAGTCTCGACACGTTACCGCTTCGGGGTCGAAAACTTCGATGAATCGCAACATACTCACTACACCTAGTCGGGTGCGTGAAGTATGTCAGTCCTCAAACTAGGCCAGTACCTCCTGTAGTTGGCGGGACCGGCGATGGTAAACTCATCTTCTCGAAGCGACGCGGGGTGGAGCAGTCTGGTAGCTCGTCGGGCTCATAACCCGAAGGTCGCAGGTTCAAATCCTGCCCCCGCCACCAAAATAAGAGCAGGTCAGGGCCGGTCTTTAGGGACCGGCTCTTCTACTGCCCGGACTGCCATCCCAAAATCAATCCCAAAAACTCGCCTGAAGGTTCGCTACGCTGATCTTTGTGCGTGGGTCGAAGCGGGAACTTCGGAAGGGTGTCTGGGAGCTACGGGTCTCCACGGGGAAGAACCCCGTGACCGGCAAGTACGGCCTCATCTCGAAGACGTTTCACGGCACAGGGAGAGCTGCCGACTCAGCCCTCCGTGACCTCCTCGACCAGCAGGCTCCAGGGGTGGAGGGTGCGGGAGCGACCTTCGGCCAACTCCTCGACCAGTGGCTCTGTGAGTGCGAGCGGCTCGACTTCTCGCCCACCACCCTCCGGACCTACCGGGCACAGGTCAAGGGGACGATCCGCCCCCGGCTCGGGAAGGTGCCGCTCACTGTTCTCACGGCCAAGCACCTCGACGACCTCTACGGGGCCATGAAGGCAGCTGGGAAGTCCACCAAGACGATTCGGAATCACCACGCCATCATTTCGGCTGCCCTCCACCAGGCTGTCCGCTGGGGATGGGTGAAGACGAACGTTGCTGAGATGGCAAAGCCCCCTCGGGTGCCTCGGACCCAGGTGAGTGCTCCGTCTGTCGAAGTCGTCCGGCAGGTGATTGAAGAGGCCGAGGACCGGGACCCCCGGCTTGCTCCGCTCCTCATGCTCGCTGCGCTCACCGGGATGCGCCGGGGGGAGCTGTGCGCCCTTCGCTGGACCGACCTCGACCTGACGCTCGGCATCGTTGAGGTCTCCCGGTCCGTTGTTGTCGTGCCGGGTGGCCTTGCCGAGAAGTCCACCAAGACCGACCGCGCCCGGAAGGTAGCTCTCGATGCTGTCGGCATTGCCCTCCTCACTGAGTACCGGGCCGAGGTGGACGAGTGGGCGAAAGAGGCGGGAGCAAAGCTCGCCAAAGATGCGTTTGTCTTCTCCCCCTTCGTGGAGGCAACGACTCCCTTCCGGCCCGACAACGTCACCTCGTTCTTCATCCGGGTCCGGGATGCAGTCGGAGCAACGAGCGTCCGACTGCACGACCTCCGGCACTTCACAGCAACCCAACTCATCGGAGCTGGTGTGGACATCAGAACCGTTGCAGAACGGCTCGGCCACACCGACCCCTCGCTCACCCTCCGGGTTTATGCCCATGTCATCGAACAACGGGATCGGGCTGCTGCCGAGATCATGGGGCAGGTGCTCAACCCGACCAAGAAGGCAGCACTCCTTGCAGCGATGGAACCAGCAGAGCTTCCTGCAGGTGCACCCGCAGGCTGAGGTTTACACCGCCATTGACGGCGCGTCTCGGAGACGTGCGATGTGTTCATCGCGCGCGGGCCTGACCGACGACTTGCAGCGTCGGCGTGCGTACCGACCTGCGGCTCCGACTAAGGCGCGCCCGGGCTGCGCATGATCGGCCAGTCGCCTTCATGGGGTGGAAGGGCGCGGCGCCCGTGCTTCACGAAATAAGCGCTCAGGTCTGCGTGCCATACGCGCCGCCAGATCGCCTGATCTCTCATCAGACTCGTTAGCTCGGCAACAGCGAGCTCTGGGTACTTTCGAACAAGAGCGAGCAGCACCTCGACGCTCGCGGCAGTGTCGGCTTCTGCCTCGTGTGCATTGTCAAGGGTCACTCCGTACGTTGTGCAGAGGTCGCCAAGGCGCCGTTTCCCTCCTCTCCACTTATCAACATGTCGGTCAATCACGCAGACATCAATGACGGGTCCATGCCACCCCCGCTCAAGAAGTCCCTCGCCGCCAAGGCTGCGTGCGAGGCAGTCAACGATCGTCAGGTCGAACGCGATGTTCATTCCCACAATCGGAGTGTTGGCGTCTTGCATCCGCTCGAGTAATCCGACGACGAGTTGGATCCCCTCCGCGAGCGTCATCCCATTCTTGGCGACTATCGCGTTTGTGATCCCGTGAATCGCGGTTGCCTCAGCCGGAATGAGAACGCTTGGGTCGACGAGATGGTGGGCCGCCCCGGTTTTCACGCCGTTGTCGAAGTGCGCGAATCCGACCGAAACGATCCGCGCCTCGAACGGGTCGGCGCTTGTCGTCTCGAGGTCGAAACCGAGCAGAGGTCCGGAGGGCCAACTCATCGCATTCGCTCTTGGATGGTCCATCGTTTGGGCTGGCCGAAGTGGAGCAACAATAAACCCTTTCGTTCGCCAAACTCTCAAGGCCTTCGCACTCGCCCGGATAGCCATTCACATGGTCAATCGAATCGTGACGTCGAGTCCAGCCGCTCGATCATGGATTGCCACAGACCACGTAGGGCCACCAACGCCTTGGGGTGGATCTCCAAATCGAGCTGATCCGCGAATTGATATCCCCGACGAACCTTGCCCGTGCCCGCTTCCTTGATCGTCATCCAAAGGCTTTCGTCCATCATCGAGAAGAACCGTTCGATCTCTCCGGACGCCTCCGAATCACCCTCGAATTTTTCGCCCGACACCCTGAGGCCGAAAGTCTTCGCGACAGTGAACACGCCGTTCGCGTGCCAGAAGGTGCACCAAGCATCGAAGTCCGGCGAGTCTGGCGGCGCGCCCATGAGAGTGGTAGGCGCACGTCCGGTCGCTGGATCGAGCGACAGCGATTTCATAAGCGAGTGCTCATAATCAGGCGAGAGTGCCGGGCCGTCGGCAAGGATCGCCCACGGAATCCGCATGTATTCTAAAAAGCTGACGTACGCGCCAAAGTTCCAGTCGCCGTCCGCCGAGATGACAGTGAGATTTCGAGATTCAGCCCCTCGGTTGACGCCGCCGACGACTGCTCCGTCGTTGAACCAACGGGCGAAGGCGCCAACTTCGGTGTCACCTTCGACGAGAATCACGCCACGCGCGAAAAGTACGGCTCGCGCGTCGGCCGAGCCGGCGAATATTCGACGCCATCGCTCCTTCCACTGTTCCGGAACCTCGTGTTGGCCGGTCCCCACTGCCTGGGTTCCCTTTTCCAGCGACGCAAGACGGACGACTCGCGCGAAGTCGTCAGGCGAGTCGGCAGGCACGAGAAACGGTGAGTGGGTGATCACTACGACCTCGTGCTGCGCCCGTAGGTAGCGAAGAAACTCCCGCTGCCAGCCAGTGTGCAGATGCGTCGCGGGCTCGTCCAAGAGCACCACCTGCCCGGGTTCGGGCACAACCGCACTGAGGGCGACTAGGGCTTCCCAAAGGCCGGCGCCAGCGTATTCAATCGGCACCCATCCAGCAGGGGACTCAATCTGGAGCTCGACGTCGATCTGCGCGATCCCATCGTCGGACTGTTCGACCACGCCAGCGGAAAGATCGAAGTTCCGTCCCGTCATGTCCTGAAACCGACGTTGCAAGTCGGCATACCGTTTGCGTTGTTCGTGGGACCCGATCTTGCGCCGGTACAGCTCGAGGGGGAGGTCGCCGGCATCTTCCACGGCCAATCCGGAGATGGTCTCTTTGAGTGTGTAGACGCGCCTCGGAGGCCGTCGCAGGTTTTCGGTCGTCACGATCCCGCGGCCGACGATGCTGCGCAGCACCCACCAGAAATTGGGAGGCCGGAAGTTGTCGGCCGCAAGGCCGAGCGCCCTAGCCAGCTGAAGCGTCAGTGGCCGTTGCGCGTTTCCCTGCGGTGACCCGAGATCCTATCCCGTGGATTGGTCCAGCGGGAGCAGGTCCGCAAAAGCGACGGGTTCCCAGGTGGTCTTCTGCGGATCGATCTTCTCGCTCAGGTTCAGCTGAGTTCGAATCCATGTTGGTCGATCTAGGTCGAGCGTGCCTCGAGCGATGGCCCCGACGGACGCGGTGTGGCCCTGGATACCTACATGGAAGATCTCCCCCGCGTGTGTGAATTCGTACGCGAGCGACCATCGAGCGGGGTGGCGGGCGTCCATTTCCATGACGAGCTGCCCTTCGAAGAGATCGGAGATTCCCTCGAGGTCGAGGTAGCTCTCGACGAACTCGGCGATCCGCTGATAGAGCGCGAGCCATTCGTCGGGCGTTCTCGGCTGGGCCTGATTCATCTGTGGTTCAGTCGCCTGCGCCGCGACAGCTCGGACGAACAGCAGGAGCAATGTCTGCTCGTCGCTTTCGGTGAACTTCACTTTCACGGCGACTCGGCCTTGGCCGGGACCGTCAAGCCGAACGTAACGCTGCTCGAATCCGTAGTGGGCGACTAACCCAGCGGAGGGGGACGCGGCGACGAAGTCCCTCACCAACTTGACCAGACGAATCAGATTGGTCTTGCCAACGTCGTTCTGGCCGACAATGACATTCAGACCTCGTTGAAAACGGACGTCCAAGGCGTCGAACGAGAGCAGATCCCGTACCTCGATCCCGGTGATGAGCACCGCGTAATGATGCCAGACGGGTATCTGTTCATTTCGGCCGGTCGGGATGCGAATTCCGAGCCACTCTGTACACCCGTTCCGATCGAATCCGTACACCGATTCCGATGTTTTCGTACACCCGCTGAGGAGACTCTCCTAGCCCCGATCTTTCACGAGTCCCCGTGACCTGACCAGCGCGTATCCGCGGAAAAACCCCTCTTGCAGGGAAGACTGGTGTTGTCGAAGCAACAGTCCCACCACAAGAAGGGCCACTTCCAAGATGCAAGGTAGCAGCGCGCGTTCGGTCGTTGTTGGACCCGGTGGAACGGGCGGCGTTGCCCACATCGGGCTCCATGCTCCGTGTCTGTTCGCGGACCGGATCGGGCTCACCGATTCGCTCTCCGCCGCGGTTCCCTGGCGCAATGAGCGCGCTCCTGGCCATGATCGCGGCAAGCTCTTGGTTCAGCAGATGGCGGTGCTCGCCGGCGGCGGCGAGAGCTGCGCGGACATCGAGCACCTGCGCACCCAGCCGAGCCTGTTCGGTGCCGTCGCGTCGGACTCGACGGTGTGGCGCACCTTCCACGAGATCACGCCAGTGACGCGCGACGCGCTGAAAGCGGCACTCCCCGAGACCCGGCGGTCGGTCTGGGCGCGATCGTCGGTGACGGGTGGCGATGACCCGGTCGTCTTGGACGTCGACGCGTCGCTCGTCGACATCCACACCGAGGACAAGGAGGGCACGGCCGGACCGCCGAGACCAACTTGGATGGCACGATGACCGAGAGGCTCAAGCATCAACGAGCGGTCAGGATCCCATTGGACACGGACTGGCGTCGTGTTCTTGCGCGCAGCCCAGTCGGCCTCACTGGCATAGACGGATGGGTCGTAATGGCTGAGGTTTGAGTGGGCAAGGGCCCACTCAAACCCGTTACGACTGATGGTGACCGCCAGGACACGCTCTTGGCCTGGTTTGGTGGCCCAGCCGCAGCGATACATCATCCACAAGAACGATGGTTTGATCCAGGTCATCCGGTCGAGCTTGAAGGGCGGCACAAACCGGCCAGCGGCTAAGGCCGGCTCTGCGATCTCGACCGAGAACGCCTGATAGACGACCAGGGTCTTCGCGTTATGGACGGCGCGTATCTGTCGGGACGGGAGCTGGTCGTTGGCCATTGGAGGCATCTTCCTTCCGGCACCATCCTGTGACCAGCGGCTCTGCCTCCGTGACCGTCGAGACCGGATCGGAGGGAGAGTCGAACGCGGGATCGTTCGCCACTGGACGATAGTAAAGAACCACGCAGAAGATGTCCAGATTATGTGGATATGTAGAAAAACTGGACACAGATCGGTGTAACGTTGCTGGCGTGCCCACGGCTACCGACACTCTGCAGAACTCGCTTCCCGTGACCGCCTACCAGGCACTCATCGTCCTGGCCGACAGGATGGCCCCCATGTCGGGCCGGATGGTGGCGGCTCAGCTCGACGTCGTACCGACGACGGCGAACGCCGCGCTGAACCGATTGCGAGACGCAGGTCTTGCTGGAGCCAGCCGGCAAGGGCGCGCCGACCTCTGGCACCTAGCGATGGAGAACCCCCTCATCGTCGCCTGGTTGCAGGAGCGGCGGGACGGCACCGAGGGCGAGGTCGAGGGCATGAGCCCGTACGCCACCGGCGGCGGCGGCGTGACGTTCGAGCGAAAGGTCGCTGCTCGGTACTTGGGCGCGCTGCTCACCGGCGAAGGAGCGCCGGAACTTGGCGAAGGGCGACACGTCGTCGAGGTTGCCTTCCAGCAGGCGCCCGAGCACGCGGTGGACGACCTGGTCATCAGCGCGGCTCGCGACGGCCAGGCGACCTCGCTCGTGGTCACGGTGGCCGTTCGCCGCTCGCCAAACCTCGTGGAGAGCGACGAGTCGACGCAGAAGCTCGTCCGCTCGTTCGTCCGAGAGGCGGGGCGAGTAGACGAGACGGAGGTCGAGCACCGACTCGCGCTCGTCGTGGCCGGAGAGCAGCACCACGCCCGGCAGCTCGGCATCCTCGCCGATCACGCCGCCAAACAGTCGACCGCGGCCGGCTTCTTCAATCTCATTCGTACGTCGCGGAAGTTCGAGCGGCCGGTCGTCGATCGGCTCGCGCAGATCGAGGGGCTCGTGAAAGAAGCGCTCGGCGTGCCGGTTCCCGACGCCGAAGTCGTTCGTGTGCGTACATGGAACCTCCTGTCGAACCTGACGGTGCTGTTCCCCCGACTCGAAGCCCCGGACGGGTCGGACTGGGCCGACCTCGCAAACCGGCTGGCACCGCACGCTCGCGGCCAGGACCTCTTCGGGGCCTCGCGGCTGCGCGATCGGCTCGAGGTGCTGGCAAGCGGGTACGCACCGGCAGCGGCCCGGGTTGACCTGACGGTGCTGCGGCGGGACGCGCACGACACCCTCGCTTCGCAGCCGGGCGCTGGTCAGACCGGTTCGGCGGCCGTCGCTCACCTTGACCAGCGAGCCCGCGCCGCCGTCAGGGCCGAGATCAGATCGGGAGACGGCGCGCGGACCCTGCACCTCGACCGGAGCGACGTCGCTGTCGGGTTGCGCGACCTCGCCCGAACCTCTGCCGTTCCGATCGTCGTCGTCGGTGAGTCTGGCGTCGGAAAGAGCTCGCTCGTGATCCGCACCCTCGTCGACGAGCAGATGCAGGACCCTGACAAGACGGTTGTCCTGTGCGTCAACCTCCGGCAGTTGCCGGTGCACGCGATCGCATTGGAGTTGTATCTCGGGGCCCCGTTCGCGTCACTGCTGGAGCGCCTTAGCGCGCCTCGGAGGCTTCTCGTAGTCGACGCAGCCGACGCGATTGCCGAAGACAAGCTGGACACGTTCCGATACCTCGTGGAGGCGAGCGCCCGGGCCGGGGTGGTCCTCGTCGCGGTAGCCGCGAACGACGTGAAACAGCTCGTCCGGGACGAGATCGCGGAGCGGAGCCGGAGCGAAGTTGCAGAGTTCGTGGTGCCGCCGTTGTCCGATGGCGAGATCGACGCGCTGGTCACCGAGTTTCCCGAGCTTGTTGACGTCGCTGGTGGTACGCGCTCGCGCGAGCTGCTTCGACGGCCCGTCGTCGTAGACCTCCTGACACGCGGTGGCGTGTCGGGAATGCCGCTCAGCGAGGCTGACGCGATGCGTGCCGTCTGGGCTGGTTTAGTGCGTCGCCACGAGCAGGCGGACCGTGGCACACCCGACGCGCGAGCTCTCGCTCTTCTTCGGCTTGCAGATCTCGCGTTGCGGGGCGGGAATGCGCTCGAGGTGCTGAGCTCGATTGATCCGACTGCGCTTGACGGGCTTCGTCGAGACGGTCTTCTGCAGAGCGCTGCTGAAGACGATCCGTTCAGCATCGGCCCCGAGTTCGCGCACGACGAGGTCCGCCGGTACGCGATCGCTCGCGTGCTTCTCGACGGCGGCGACCCGACAGCGAAGCTGATCGAGGGCGATGTGCCTCGGTGGGCACTTGGAGCCGCGCGGCTCGCGTGTCAGGAACTGCTGGCCGCTGACGATGATCCGCGCAACCCCCTCCGCGGGAGGTTCGCCCGCGTGCAGGGCGCGTTCAATGGGCTGTCGGCGGCCGGCTACGGAGACCGCTGGGGTGACGTGCCAGGAGAGGCGCTGCTCACGATCGGTGACCCAGGCCCCGTTCTACGCGATGCGTGGGCGGACTTGCGAAGTGAGGGAGGCGGGCTTAAGCGTCTCAGCAGGCTCGTCGACCAGCGCCTTCGGGATCAGGACGGGTTCGTCCGGGTCTCGGCAGTCGAACCGTTGATCGAAGCGATGCTCGACGACGAACTGCTCTTCTGGTCGCACGAGCACCTGGAGCGGGTCGTCCGGGAATGGCTTCGCTCGTTGGTGGTTACCCGCGTGCCCGAAGGTCAGCCGTTGCGTGTTCGGCTGCGCGATCGTTTGGTCGCGGCGTGTGCCGCTGCTGATCGCCGCCTTGCCGAGAGCCAGGCAGAAGAGGAAGCCCGACTCGCCGCTCGCACGCCCGAGGAGGTCGAAGCGGGCGAGCGTTGGGCGGCGGAGCGCCGCGGGCTCTGGAGGACTCTCTCGGTTTCGCAGTCGCCGAGAGCGCATCGGAGGCGGAACGACCTTCCGCGGGAACTGACCGACGAGGCGCTTATCGAGATCCTTGCGCTCCTCGGCCCGGATCTCGGCGCCGGCGGTGAGGAGATCCTGCGCCGCGTCGCGACCGACGAGCCATGGTCGCTTCACCCGGCACTCGAGGAGCTGTTCTGCGGGACGGCGCTATCGATGTACCGGCGCGGCTTTCTCGCGGAGCTCGCCGAGGCGTACTACCTCGACGACGAGGAGGACGGCTCCGGGTTCCACGAGGACGGGATCCGCGACCACCACTCCCGCAGCTTTGGGATCACCCCGCTCGCCGCTTGGTACCGGGGACCCTTCATGCCGTTGTTCCAGTCGGACTTCCGCAACGGCGTCGCGATGCTCAACCGCCTGCTGAACCACGCGGCGAACGCGCCGCGTGCGGAACCTGGTTGGTCTCCACCAATATGGCGGCCCGGTCGATCAGGCGGAGTTTGACCGATTCAAGGTGGAGCTCGACATCGCCGCAGACCGTCGGCGCTACGTCGGCGACGGCCACGTGTGGTGCTGGTATCGCGGCACCGCCGTCGGTCCCTATCCATGCATCAGCGCACTGCAGGCTCTCGAACATGTATGCGACCAGCTCCTCGGGATGGGGATGCCGATCTCGAACCTGGTCGCAATGCTCATGGACGGTTGTGAGAACCTCGCAATGGTCGGCCTCCTTGTTGGCGTTCTCGTCCGACACCTCGATGAAGCGGATCGGTTGCTCGACCCGTTCCTCGTCGAGCCAGCGGCGTGGAACCTCGAGTTCTCACGGCTAGCGAGCGAGAACAGCGGCCTCGCAGCGCCCTCTGATGAGCTCGTGTCGCCTGAGCGCCGTCAGTGGTCGTTACGCGAGGCGGCGACGTGGTTGGTCCTCCACGCCGACGAGGACCGGGCCGAGGAGCTGCGCGCCCTCGGGGATCGCCTCGTGCAGAACGCGCACCGGTTGGTTGCCGCGGCTTCCGGAGATGAGGAGCAACCCGCCGCGCAGGAGTACTTCGCGGTCGTGCGCAACTGGGCGGCTGGCCTCGACCGGGCCAGCTATGAAGCGCGCCAGGGCGACGACGGGAATCTCTACATCCAGAGCAGACCGCCAGAAGACGTCGCGCAGTCGATGGAGCAGGGAAACGAGGAGGTTCGGCGCTCCCACGAGGCGGTTCGCCTGTTCGTCCGCTACTACCTCGATCCGAGGAAGGACGGCTTCGTGGCGCCGACCGTCGACGAGATCGTCGGTGACCTGGCGATCGCGGCCGACCTACTCGAGAATCCGCCGGCGCTCAACGCCGGCGATCCGTGGGACACGCCAGTGATGGTCGCCGCCTACGCGCTGTCGACAGCGCTCCTCGACGATGCTGACCTGCCGGACGAGGCCCTCCGCTTCGCCGCTGAGGTCGTGCTCAAGGTCGGTGAGGGAGCGCCACCGGAGCGCGAGTACGAAATCTCCGAGTCGTACTTCGAACAGGGAAGCGACCGGATCGCGGCAGGAGTGATTCCGCTCATGCTCCTCCCTGTCGCCGCAGAGGTGCGAGCGCTCGTGGGCCGTGATGGCGAGATCCCGACGTCCGATCGCGTTCGTGCGGCGGCGAATGACCTCGCCCAGCGCGTCGCGAACGAGGTGCGGCTGCACCTCGCGAGAGGGATGGACGCGGTGTGGGCGACGCCGTGCGAGACGGGCGATCGCTGCCACCATCGGGTGGCCGTCGACCTGCTCCTCGAGACCGTGCGCGACAGCGTCTTCGGGCCTTGGGACGGTTACTCACGTCGGTCGCGAGGACGCCTCTCCGATCCCGTGATCGAGGAGCTCGCTCTCGCTGATGGCGACGACATCGACTTCTCGCGGTTCGATGCTGCGATCCGCGGGCTCGCTCCGGCTGCGATGGCAGATATCTGCGTGTCTGGCGAGGCGCGCGAAACCCTCTTGGCCCTTCTTGCGACGCAGCGTCGATCGATGCTCGCCTACGAGCGGAACATGGACCGTCGTGGCTCCCAAGCGCTCATCGCTGCGCGTGCGTTATTGACGCTGGCGCGCGACGGTGACGACGCACCGGTCTACGAGCACATCGACGCGTTCGCGGACGACGCGACGCTTCTCAACAGCTTCCTCCGAGCGCTCTCCGCCGCTGCCGAGGAGTCACTCGAGCGTGCAGAGACCGCGCGAAGGATCTGGCCCACGGTGGTCGGACACGTCTTCGATCTCGACCGGTCGGGACACGCTCCGTTCGACGGTCGGCACGACGGCGACTACGCGCGCGCGGCATTGCTGCCGAACGCGGCCGGTGAGGCCACGTACCTATATCGGGAGCTCGATGGCGCTCCACAGACGTGGTGGGATCCGACTGGACTGGTCGAGACAGTCGAGGCGTGGTTGCCCGGTGCACGACGCGTCGAGCCGTGCCTGGACCAGTTGATCAGCTTTCTCCGGCCGCTCTCGCTCGTAGAGCAGGCGCGGCTCGGGGTTCGCTGGGTCGCCGAGCTCGTTCTCGCGGGGCCCGATCGAGCTGCGAGGCACTCGTTCTTCATCTCGACCTGGCTCATCGAGATCCGTTCGGAGGCGTCCGATTGCGGCCTGCTCCCGGAGTGGCAACGGATGGTGGACGCGCTTGTGGTCGCGGGCGCCTCTCGCCTGGCGCCCTATTCGGAGTAGCCGGACGCGTCGTCCTCGCAGGAAGGTTGGGTCTGCTGCAGATTCAGTTGACAAGATGTCAACCAAACCTGCAGCAGTCCCGAGTGTGGCGCTTGTGCCGACCGCGGCGGAATCTCTCGACCGCGGATTGAGTGACCGGTGCAAAACCGGCGGTCGGGGGCACCTCCTCGCCTGCGCTCCGAGTGAACGTTCGGGGACACTGATCTACGGCGACGCTTGAGACTTCCGGTCGATCGGGGGTAGTGGAGGCCCGGCGGACGGCGTAGATTCAACTCACTAACAGTGATCAATAGGTGTGTGCACGTGAAGCGCTGGGTTGTCTCGGTTGCCGTCGCGGTGGTCGCGGTCGTGGCGGGAGTATCGGCGGGATTGCTTTCCCAGTCCGCGACGACTATCCCGAACCAGAAGTTCGGTCTCCTGCCCGCATCGCCCCAACTCTCGACACGGATCGCCCTTTCGCGAACCCACGTGGTTGCGGGCTCGCCGATCAAAGGTTTCGTCGTCGTGACCAATCGAGGGAAACCGCTCAAGCTCTGGGACCACAGCGGATCCCTCGAATGCACGCCCAGCTACGGCGTGACACTGACGAACAATCGATTCCCGCCGGACATGGGGTTTGAAATGGACTGCAGGCCTCATCCATTGGTCATCGCATCAGGCGTTACCCGTCTGCCGGTCTCGGTCTTCACGACCTACCAGGAGTGCAGCCCCACCACGGCTTCGAAATCTGTACCGAAGTGCCTACCGGGTCTTCGGATGCCGCCACTGCCCTCGGGCCAGTACAAGGCGGTTCTCGTCGGCGTGGGGCTGCGACTCCCCGCTCCCAAAGCCGTATCGGTAACACTCACGGTTGGCGTCGGCACGGCCTCGACAGCAGCGTTCTCGTCGCACGGCACTCTGCCTCCTTTCGGGCGTGTCCTCGGACAACTCGTGCGAGTCGGCGGGCCGTCGACGACGAGCGCCGCAGTGGGCATCCCGGGTCGGGTCGTGTTCTCTCCCGTCGGGACGAGCGGTACGTTTACCTACCCCACCGCCCGTAACGGTACGTTCGTTGCGATCGTGCCCGGGGGCTTCACCTACCGGGTGACGGGTTACAGCCCGAAAGTGTTCGACAATGGCCGTGAGGAACTCTGCGCGGCGGGCCACCGGGTGAGAGTGCCGAGTTGGGTGGAGTCGAATTGGCCCATCGTGGCGCGCGGCGTCGAGGTGGTCTGTTCGATCAAGTAGCTCGCGAGGGGTAGCCCATAACACGCACCTGGAGGGGCGGTTGCACTCGCCCCGAGGTGCCGTTATGCGACGGCCGCGAACGGAGCGCCAAATCGCGCCAATCGTTCAGACTGAACAATCCGGGCGAGTCAGCGATACATCATGCGGACGAGCGCTTCCCTCGGGACGAGGATCCTCCTGCCGAGACGGAGCGTTGGGATCTCCCCCCGAGCCGCGAGCTCGTAAGCATGCGCACGGGACACTCCGAGTGATCGTGCCGCCTCCTCGACGGTGAGCGTGAGTCGTTCGGGCCCATGGTTGCTTCCCACGCCGATGCCGTGCGCGTCGCCGTTATCGCCTTTTGAGGGCACTGTCGGCACGTTCAGCAGATCCGCGTCGTTATCAGCCAGGACCGCAGCGAGCTCGAGAAGTGACCGGGCGACCTTCTGACTGGTCCGTTCCGGACGAACGACTTGGCTCATCGTCGTTCCTCTTCTCCATCCAAGAACGGAACGACGATCCCCGTGGAGCTGTCCGCGCCCGTCGCTGATGCGGCGTCTGCCGGCCGTCGTACGAAGTCGAGCGACGCGATGACCTCGGTCCGGAGCTCCCACGCCCGCGCCGTCGTGACCGGCCGGTCCTCGACGTCGCGGTGGTGCCCGTGCTGGCAGGCGACGAGGCCAGCTCCGAGCCAGCCGCGTATGCGTTCGTAGAAGGAGGGAAGGGTGTAGCTGTGCCAATACTGCGCGCCGCCGATCGAGCCGTGGGGGGACTCGAAGGCGTGCCAGCGTGCCCAGAAGAGCGTCGTCAGCTCCTCGACGAGCGCGCCGTGCTCGGCCTAGCAGGGCGGGATGCGCTGCTCCGGGCGCTCGGTGTAGCGGGCGTTGAAGTAGGCGACGAAGCCCGAGAGGAGCGCGAAGAGCTGGTCGGCGTCTTCGGCGTCAAGCTCCATCCAGTTTCACGGCCGGGTCGCCGACGAGAAGCTGGACCGGCCGGCCAACCCCCGGGCCTCGCCGGTCCAGCACCTCGGCACCTCGTCCCGTTTTGCCGGGTTGACAATGGTCGCTTCGATGATCGTGCTCAAGGGCGTGCTCCTCTCTCACGGTCGTTGGCGGCCTTCGCCGCCGCTTCGTCTGCTGCGATCAGTTGTGCGTAGTCGTTTTCAGCCTCGCTTCCCTGGTTACCTTGAATCGGGGACCTGGGAAAATACACTGATATCTTGGCAAGAATTGCCAAATATCGAGCGTTATTTATTTCACAGCTTCGCAGCACGCCCCGAGAGCGCCTGTCGACGACGCAAAGCGACTGATTCTCGCCAGCTGCACGCGGAAGACTCCGGCAGACGCCCACAGATCGCCGGGAGCGGTACGACACTCAAGAGGAGAGTGCTTCCCGACTTGCTCAGTGGGTTCATCGGGCACTGGGGCTCGCCACTCGGCGCCACTAAAAACCCAGTACAGGGCAGACGATCCGCGCGCGCCTTGGACACAGTTTGGAGACGAGCGGCGCGACGCGCCAAGAGAACAGAGAATGCAGTGGATGGCACCGCGCCAGCTTGGCGGTGTCTCCTCCGTATCGAGACCGCTGACGCCAGCCTGGCACGATCTGGAAGGAGGATTCGCCTGCCCCCGCGAGCGGTCGCCCCACATTGACCATCTAACCTTCCGAGCATATAGTTTATTTCTTTGAAGCTTGTATTTGAAAACTTCGTTCCACAAGGAAGGAGGGAAGAAAGAACGCATACCGAAGACAACAGAGGAGGGCAAGATGGGAGATCTCTTTTTCGGGCGCTGGTCAAGTCCTGAGCGTCCTGTAGGTCGCTCTCGACGAGAGCGTCATGTAACAACGTTGCACGGGTCATCAAGACATCCGGCCGCGCGACGGATCGGAATCTTGGCGTTCCTCGCGCTCGCCGCGGGGGCGCTCGCCGCTATGCCGCTGGCGGTATCGGCCTCGGCGTCGCCGACGACCACCGGAAGTGGGCACACCCTGCCGGCGGGCACGAAGTTCTACGTACCTCCGCCCGCCCAAGGATCGTTGCAGGAGATCTTCCAGCTGCTCTGGAGCGGCCAGTTCAAGGACGCCGGGCTGATCGCCACGATGGAGTCCTATCCGTCGGCGGTGTGGCTCGACGGTGAGACAGCAGCGCAAGCGGCCAAGGGCGCCCGCGGTGAGGAACAGGCCAACTTCGACGTCGCAATGCAGGTGCGCCAGGCGCTGTTCGCGGCGCGCTTCCAGCACGCCGTGCCGATCTTCGTCGCCTACAACATCCCGGGTCGTGACTGCTCGCAGTACTCGGCTGGCGGAGCTCCGTCGGACGCCGCCTACGATGCCTGGATCGACTCCATCGAGGGGGCGCTGGGAAACGCCCAAGCGGTGATGATCCTCGAGCCCGACGCTCTGGCGAACCTGCCGGGGTACTGCGGGTCGGCGTACGAAACGGAATTCCCTAACATCACCGACACCACCCGCATCGACGACGTCAACTACGGCGTCACCACCCTCGAGAACGACCCCAACATCAGCCTGTACATCGACGGTGGCCACAGCGCCTGGCAGACCACGGGCAACATCGCCGAGGTCCTGGTGGCGGCCGGCGTGCAGCAGGCTCAGGGCTTCTTCCTCAACGTCTCCAACTACCAGTACGCGACCAACAACGTCTTCTACGGCACGTGGGTGTCCTCGTGCATCGCCTACGCGACGGTCAACAACGGCGTGACCCCAGCGGAGGCACTGGGCTATGCCAGCACGCTCGACTCAGCAGACAACAACCCGAGCGGCGCCTTCGCCAGCTGCCCGAACCAGTACTGGAACGGTGGGCCCGCAGTCAGTTGGGTCGGGGTAGCAATGAGCCCCTACGGCGTGTGGAGCGAGAGCGGACCGGTGCCGACGGGTACCGGCACCACCGGAGACCTCGACACCGCCGGGACCGACAGCTGGTACGCCTCGTTGCTGGGCACCACCGTGCCGACCACCCACTTCGTGATCGACACGAGCCGTGACGGCCTTGGGCCGAACGACATGGAGACCTACTACAGCGCTCCGTACGACCAGCCCGAGAGCATCGTCGGCAGCACTCCGGGCGTCGAGTACCCGGACAACAGCCCGCCAGGTGGCTCGCTCCAGAACGGAAACTGGTGCAACCCGCCTGACTCCGGCCTCGGCCTCGCGCCGACAGCGAACACGAGCACCGTGGCGAACTCGCTCGACAGCTACCTTCCGGCCGACACGTCGCTGCTCGACGCGTACCTCTGGGTGAAGACCCCGGGGCAGTCGGACGGTCAGTGCGACCTTGCCGGCGGTGTGCGGAACTGGGACGACGCAGCCGGCACGATCGAGGCCACGATTCCGGGTTGGCCGGCAACCACGAGCAGCATCTTCAGCACCTTCGACCCGCTGTGGAGCATCGAGACCCACTCGGTCTTCACCGACCCGGCCGCTGGTGACTGGTTCCCCCAGCAGGCACTTCAGCTCGCCGAGAACGCCAACCCCCCGCTGAAATGAACTAGGGGCAACTGCTGTCGGCCTGCTGACTAGGCAGATAGCGCCGCGCCACCGGCCCCGGCTCTGCGGACCCACATCGGTCCGAGGAGCCGGGGCCGGCGTGTGCCTCCGCGATGACCTGTCAGGTGGCCCAGGCGACGAAGACCCTCGCCCACACCATGCTCCACGACGGGAGCGAGAACACAAGCTGCCGCGGGGTGATCGAGACCGAGGCGGAGTCGGCCGCCTACCCACTTATCTGGACAAGTGGAGACTTCAGAAGGAGATCGACTTGTTCGGCCCAGTTT
This sequence comes from uncultured Acidimicrobiaceae bacterium, assembly GCA_963761425.1. GTDB lineage: Bacteria > Actinomycetota > Acidimicrobiia > Acidimicrobiales > Bog-793 > Bog-793. The sequence goes on from CAVXGQ010000005.1 coordinate 250,422, forward strand.
CCAATGAGAGATCGATAGTCGTTGAGGAAGAGGTCGCTCGGGTCCCCCAGCTCGGCGGTCGAGAGTGGTCTTCTGGTGGGGTGGAGGCGAACGAGTTCCGGGTGAGGCGTCGTCGAGAAGGCGCCAGCGGCGCTCCTTGCGCACTCGTCGACGGCGCGGGCCATCCGGTGCCGATCATCTCGGGCTTTCTCCGATACTTGACGGCCCGGGGTTGCTCACCGAACACCGTTTCGGCCTACGCGCACGACCTGCTGCACTTTTTTCGCTTCCTCGACGTCGCCGAGCTGACCTGGCAGTCCTTCGGGCCACCGCAGACGATCGAGTTCCTCGAGTACCTGCGCGCCGTGCCGGCTCGCCGCCCGGGCCAGCGACTCGGCCTCGCTCCCGTCGCCAGGTCCGGCTCTGGCGGCGCGACCCAGTTGAGCCCGCCCACGGTCAACCGAGTGCTGGCTGCAGTCTCGTCCCTCTACGACTACCTCATCTTGAGCGGCAACCTCACCGCCGGGGACAACCCGCTGCTGAAGCGCCCGGACCCGGCCGCGGCGCGGGTGTCGGAGCGGCACCGCCCCTTCATGGGCCGTGCCAGTCGCCAGCGCCCGATGCGCCGATCGATTCGGGTCCGGGAGGTCGAGCGCCTGCCACGGCCCCTCAGCGACGAACAGGTGGCGGCGCTGCTCGGCGAGCTGCACAGCGACCGTGACCGCGCGCTCGTGCTCGTCATGCTGGAGGGCGGCCTGCGTCCTGGCGAGGCCCTCGGTCTCCAGCTCGCCGACATCTCCTACGGGAGGCGCCGGGTGGTGGTCCGCTGTCGGGACGACCACCCGAAAGGCGTCCGCTCCAAGTCCCGCACCGAGCGGGTCGTCGACCTCGGCGAAGGGGCGGCGCTCGCCGCGCTGAGCGCCTACGTGATGGGGAGCCGACCGCGCCACCTGGAGGTGCCCTGGGTCTTCCTCGTCGGCGGCCGCGGTCCCCGCCGGGCCGAGCCGCTCGGCTACCCCGCTCTCGCCAAGGCCTTCGCCCGGGCGGCGACCCGCGCCGGCATCCGCGAGCCCTGGGTGACCCCGCACGCCCTGCGCCACACCCATGCCACGAGGATGTGGGAGGGGGGCATGCGCGAGCTCACCTTGCAGCGTCGCCTCGGCCACGCCTCGGCGGAGTCGACCCGGCTCTACACCAGGGTGGCGGACCGAATGGTCGTCGCCGAGTACAACCAGGCGCTCGGAAACCCGGCCCCGGGAGCCTCCAAGCGATGACCGCCCTTGCCGCCCTCGCCACCGGGGTCGGGGCCGGGGCCCCGACCCCGACCCACGCGAGCGCCGAGGAGTTCGACGAGCTGGTGCGCCGGCTCTCCCCCGACCCCGACTACCGCCACCGCCGCCAGCGCCAGCGGGCCGACTTTGCCGATCGCTACCCCGACCTCGCCGACTGGTTCGCCGAGCCGCTCGGAAGACGGGTGGGGCGCCGCTTCGGGGCTCCCCCCGGGGAGCTCGTCGACCCGGTCAGTTACGAGGCCCGCACCTACCTGCTGTTCCTGGGTGTCACCGGCCGGGTGGCCTTCGACTTCGAATGGCTGCTCGCCGTTCCCTACGTCGGCATCTGGCGCTTCGCCGCCGCCCTCGACCTCGACGTGGCCCGCGTCGCCGCCGAGGAGTTGCCCGCCGTCGCCGAGAAGCTCGGCTATCGCTCGAGGACCGCCCAAAAGGCGGCGCACTGGGCACTCGCCCGGTTGTTCTTGCACAAGGCCGAGGCGAGCCTCGACGGGATCACCGTCGCCGACCTCGACGAGCTCTCCGAGGCGATCCGCGCCTTCGGGCACCGCGGAGACGTCGCCAGCTTCCACGGTCCGGGCTACGAGCGCCTTTCGGCCGACTGGCGGAGCGTGCTGCACCTCCTTCACGTCCTCCTCTACCACCGCGGCCAGGTTGCCGATCCTCCGCGACGCCGGCTGGTCGCCCCGTCTCGCCCCTCCCCGCTGCCCGAGCCGATGGCCCAAACGGTGACCCGCTACCTCGCGGCGCGGGCGTTGCTCGACCGTCCGGCCACGCTCGACAACCTCGAGCGGGGCCTTCGCCGTTTCGCCGGCTGGCTGGCGGCGGAGGTGCCGGGGCTTTCGAGCTGGACCGAGCTCACCCGGGAGCAGGTCCTCGCCTACGCCGGGTGGCTGGGTGAGGCGCCGAACTCCCGCACCGGGGCCCCGCTGGCGGCCAACACCAAACGTGGCCTGCTCGCTCCGGTGGTGGCGTTCTTCCGAGACGCCTCGGCCTGGGGGTGGGAGGAGATGCCGTCCCGGCCGTTGCTGGCTGGCGGCGACCTGCCGAAGATCCCCCTCGCCGTTCCCCGTTACATCCCCGACGACGAGCTTTTCCGCCTGATGGTCGCGGTGCGCGAGCTCTCCTGCCCCTTCCAGCGGGCCGCCCTGTTGGTCGCCCGCTGGAGCGGGGCGCGCCGCGGCGAGATCGGCCGGTTGCACCTCGACTGCCTCGACGCCTACCCCGACGGCACGCCGCGTCTCCGCCTTCCGGCGGGAAAGACCTACCGGGAGCGGGTCGTGCCGTTGAACCCTGAGGCGGCGGAGGCCATCCAAGCGGTCCAGGCGCTGCGCTCCGGGCGGGCCGAGCGAGGATTCGTCGACGAGCTCACCGGGACCCCGACGCGCTACCTCTTCGTCCGCCACGGGACCCGCCTCTCCATGGGCTACCTGTTCGAAGCGGCGCTCCGGACGGCTTGTGGCGCGACGGGACTCGTGACGCCGGAGGGCAAGCCGACGATCAGCGCCCACCGCTTCCGCCACACTGTCGGGACCCAGCTTGCCGAACGGGGTGCGAAATTGCACACGATCATGAGTGTCCTCGGCCACACGAGCGTGTCGATGGCCCTCGTGTATGCGCAGATCAGCGACCGGGAGGTGCTCCGCGACTACCAGGCCGTGCTCGGTCCCGGGGCCGCGCTCGCCGGGCCGAGCGCCGAGGTGTTGCGCTCGGGGACCCTTCCCGCCGAGGCGGTCGACTGGCTGAAGTCGAACTTCTTGAAGACCGAGCTCGAGCTCGGTCACTGCCTGCGGCTGCCGGAGGAAGGGCCCTGCGAGTGCGATCTCTACCTCAACTGCGCGAAGTTCGTGACGAGCGCCGCCTACGCGCCACGCCTGCGGCGTCGGCGCGCCCTCGAGCTTCAACTCGCCGAGGATGCGACCGTTCGTGACTGGCAGCGAGAGGTCGAGCGCCACCGCCGGATCGCGAACCGCATCGAGTGCCTGCTCGACGAGTTGCGGGAGCCGCTCGACCAACCCGAGGAGAAAGGTGAGAAGTGATGGATAGCTTCCTCGTGGCCCGCAACCCCGATCCGGATTCCACCCTGCCCTACCTCTTGCGCCTGCCGCTTCCCGGTGGCCCGCTCCTCTTGAAGGCTCGCGACCCCTGGCCCCGAACCACGAAGGTCTACTGCCACCGGGCCGAGTTCTGGCCGGAGGACCCCGACCTCGTCGAGGAGACCCCGATCCGCAGTTGCGAGCGCCGCGGCGTCGCCATCGATCTCGTCCTCGACCGCTCGCGGTTGAATCGCTCGCAGTTCGTGTTCACGAAGATCCAGGGCGGGCGGGAAGCGATCTTCTGGCAGTCTCCTCGCACCACACGGACCGCTCGTCCGGGCCTCCGGGTGCCGACCCGGCGGGCCTCTCGTCACCAGGCGCTCGAGATTCTCGTCGACAGCCGCGAGCGCTACCCCTATCGCTTCGCACGCCAGCAAGCCGTCACCGAGCGGCGGGCAATTCCCGCCGGGGATTACGGGGTCGAGCTCGACGGGGACCTGGTCGCCGTCGTCGAGCGCAAGACGGTGCAGGACCTCGCGAGCTGCCTCGTCGACGGCAGCCTGGCCTACCTGCTCGCCGAGCTCTCCGCCCTCCCCCGAGCCGCCCTCGTCGTCGAGGGCCGCTACGCGCAGCTGCTGAAGCTCGAGCACGTGAAGGCCGGCTTCGTCGCCGAACTCCTCGCCACCGTCCAGGTCCGCTACCCGAGCGTCCCGATCGTCTTTCTGGACACCCGGCCACTCGCCGAGGAGTGGAGCTTCCGTTTTCTCGGTGCGGCCCTTTCCTATTCGCGAGCCGCGGAGTCTTGAAGGTCTCACCGGCCTTGCCCCGTCGAGGGGCGAGGTCGGTGTTGGTGAAGGGAATTCCTTCCCGCCAGGTCGCCGCAGTCTACCGACACCCCTTCCGGGCTCAAGGGACGCTCCGGGGCGCCGCCACGGTGGGCGACCCTCCGGGTCGGCTCGCGCCTCGCCCACCGGGCTCCGCTTCCTCTGCTCTTCGCCCCTGACCCCGGCGGGGTCCCCGTCGGTCGCCCGCCGCCAAGGCGGGACGGTCCCGCCGAAGAAAGGCGGAGTCCGATGCAGCGACCAGCACACCACAAGAGCGAGATGCCCCGGAGGGACAGGCTCGCCGAGACCCACGATCGGCTCGTCCAGGCGGTCGAGTCGCTCACGAGCGGCGAAGACTGGCAGCGCATGCTCGACGTCGCGCGCCAGTTCCACACCTACAGCCCGAACAACGTTTGGCTCATCTTCGCCCAGCGACCGGAGGCGACTCGGGTGGCGGGGTTCCACACCTGGAAGAAACTCGGTCGCTTCGTCCGGGCCGGCGAGAAGGGGCTCGCCATCCTGGCCCCCTGCGTCTACCGGGCCCGACCCCTCGAGCCGACCGAGGAGGTCGAGCACCCGGAGCTCGCTCGCATCCTCCGTGGCTTCCGGGTGGTTCACGTTTGGGACCTGGCCCAGACCGAGGGGGCTCCGTTGAGTGAGGTCGCGCCGGTCCTCTTAGAGGGCAACGCTCCTTCCGTGCTCTGGGAACGGCTCGAGACCCAGGTGCGCGCCGCGGGGTTTAACCTCTTGCGAGGCGACTGTCGTCCGGCGAACGCGACCACACACTTCCTCACCCGCACCGTCGTCGTCCGTCCGGACCTCTCGCCCGCCCAGGCCACCAAGTCCCTGTGCCATGAGCTCGCTCACGTCCGCCTGCACGATGGCCGCGAGTACGCCACCGGATGCCGGGGGATCGCGGAGATCGAAGCTGAGTCGGTGGCGTATCTCGTCTGCTCCTCGGTCGGCGTGCCCACGGACGGCTACTCCTTCCCCTACGTCGCACGGTGGGCCGAAGGGAACATTTCCACGATCAGGGCGACCGCCGACCGCGTGATCACCTGCGCCCGCTCGATCCTGAACGCTGCCGGCCTGGGGCGAGAAGCCCCTGGCGCAACGCTGGACAACGAGCGACTTGATCTGTCCACATAAACCTGGCCTGCCAGTCCGTCGGCATCACGACCGACTCCTACAGCTTCCCGTACATCGCACGTTGGTCGAACGGCGACCTCGAGGTCGCGTGGGGGACCGCCGAGCGGGTGTTCACCTGCGCCCGGACGATCCTTCAAACCGCAGGTCTCGGATCCGTCGCCGAGCGACGTTGCCACCACAGCTGCGGCATGATCACCTCAGTCAAATTGTTCGGAGAACCGGGGGCAGCTGACGGGTCTGGAGGATGCGGTGGGCTTTTTTGAGATTCCAGACGACTCATGGCCCGATGAGGAGGAGCCAGAGCCTCGCCGGCACCGTTGGCGCGGCGACGATTTAGACACTGTCGGGGTCTCGGTTCCGATTACTGCGCTGCTCGCCCGTACTGAGGAAGTCGCGGTGTCCGTAAGCGGGCTCTTCGCGTTTCCGGCCGGATTCCGGTTGAGTCTGATCACGCTGCTTCGAATGGACCCGCCGAAAGAAGAGTTGCGCGGCACGATCGGTCTGGGGCCATGGCGGCGGGGTCGCATCCAGTGGGGCAAGGCCTTGCACTTCGGAATCGGTTTTTCGGACGGATCCAAGGTCACGGATCGCCAGGTCCCCGGCCCTCATCACCGAGAGCACCCATCGTCTCGTTCGCTCGAGGGGAGAGGGGGCGGAGGCGGAGGTCGGAAGTGGACCCAGGGACTCTGGTGTGAACCACTCCCTCCTCCAGGTCCGATGCGGTTCGTGTGCGAGTGGAAGGGAGCTGGCATCGAAGAAACAGAAACGGTCGTCGACGCCGACTTGATCCTCGAGGCTGCGTCGAGAGCCACCGCCCTGTGGCCCGACGACATCGATCTGCCACCCGACGACGAATCCGGGGGCGAAGGGCGGCACTTCTACGCGCGCCCAGGCATTGCGTTCACGCCGTTGCAGGCTCGAACGACCCATGTCAAAGGCGGGGGAAAGAGGGGGCCCAAGCCCTCGAGGGGAGGATGACGTCAAGCGTATAAAAAAGCGCCGAAAAACTGAAGCGAAATCGTGTCGCGCCGGTGAAGAGGTTCGCTAGCGCGAAGCGCCATGCCCCTGGCGGTATGGGACCCTGTTGACGACGCATCGGCGGGAGCGCTGTGGCCCCCGCAAGATGTCTGCGATCCGGTCTCCCCTTTCCACGGTGATCACTCGGCGCACTGTCCGACACGGAGGACGCTCAGGTAGCGGCGTGATGCTCGGTCGCCCATCTGCGTGCGGATGCGCTCGGCGATCGCATCGAGCAAGGGATCACGGACCTTTCTGTCGAGCCTCCGGTACGGCGACGTCGAGCGAAGGAGATCCGCGAAGCCGTCTCCATCGAACCACTGGACCGTCGGGTACCACCGCACGATCGTGGGGCCAAACAAGCCGCCAGGGTCCTTCACCGATCCCCAACCCTCGTCGGTTGTGCGCACCGCGTCCTCGAGCGGCGGATGACCCCAATCGGGATTGCCGGGTGAAAATCGCTCGTGGAGATCGGCGGTCTCGGCGTACACCTCCGGCTCACCCGGCCGGCGGACAACCACGTTGCCGAGCAGCGCCATCCATCCTCCGGGATGGAGCACATCATGCGCTCGGCGCCAGCCAATGGAGGGGTCGACCCAGTGCCAGGCCGAGGCGGCCACGAGAACATCGAAGCGCCGACCGCGGTCGTCCCACTCCTCGAACGTCGAAGTCTCGACCTCGACGTTGCGGAAGGCGGCGAGCCGTTGGCGAGCGAGCGCGGCCATGCCCGGGCCGGGCTCGATGGCGGTCACCGAGTACCCGAGCGTGGCCAGCGAGCGCGTCGCTTGACCGGTACCGCAGCCCACTTCGAGCACCAACGACCGTTGGTCCATGCCGGTGATGGCGATCAAGTCCGCGAACAGCTCGTCAGGGTAAATCGGTCGGACGCGGTCGTAGAGCTCCGGCACCTCGTTGAACACCCGACCGAGGTCACGTCGATCCGGTCCTGCCATCGCACCATCCTGCCGTCAACCGTCCCCGACGTGCCGCTCGGTCCCGGCGGGGAGGGGCAGTCGCAGGGCTCATCTCGGCGCGCATTGTCGGACAGCGTATCGGACTTCCGAACCTCTGATCGGCGCTTCCGGGATCCGTTCATGGCCGCTGGCCTGGCACGCCCAGATCAGGTGTTTCGGTGCCTTGGTGTCCGGCCCGGCTCGGCAAACCACTGCTGCCAGCCCTGTGTCCGACGTCCTGTAGGTAGGTGGCTCGGCGATCAGCCTGACTGACAAATCGGGGACGCTCTCCGGGCCGTTCACCCCAGCGAGCTATGCCAGGGTGCGTCGCAGGACGCTGGCGAAGCTCTCGGCGTCGCTGGCGAAGCCGGTATGGCCTCCGGGGAACTCGATCAGCGGCGTGCCTAGGCGTTCGGCGAGTGAAACAGCCGTTCGCTGGGCGAACTGGCCCTTGGAGGTAGTCCCTTCCCCAACCACCACCCGAGCTCGCGCCAGCGCGGAGTAGTCCGGTTGGTAGAGAGTGATGGGCAGCAGGCCGTGACCGAAGAAGCGCTCGCTCGTTGCAACCGTCTCGGCCGACAGCGGCTGTGGCGCGGTGTCCTCACCCTGCGAGCGCAGGTTCATGCCGGTGAAGCTGGAGAACCTTTGCCACGCGGAGCCGATGCCGCTTTCGCGGTAGGTCTCGTAGATGCCGTGCATCCCGGCGCGTGCCGTCTCGGCTTCCGGTAGGAGCAGGGCGAGCGGGGGCTCGTGGGCGACAAGGGTCACCACCTGACTGGGGTAGCGGGCGACCAAGGCGAGCCCGGTGACCGCGCCACCGCTGCTGCCGAATACGGACGCGGGTCCGCCGCCAACCTCTTCCAGCACCCGGCGCACGTCGTCGGCCAGCAGGTCCGGTTCGGCGTCCTGGTCAGGGTCGTCAATCGTGCTGCGAGCGAAGCCTCGCGGGTCGTAGGTAACGACGGTGTGGTCCTCGGCGAGCAACGGCGCGATGGCGGCGAAACCCGAAACGCCCATTGGATGCCCAACCAGCATGATCACGGGCCCTGAGCCCTGGACCTGGTAATACAGGCTCGCTCCCGGAACCTTCAGTAGGCGACTCGTAGGCAACGACATTTCCATGGCACCCCTTGGTCGCGGTTCGGGCATGGGCGGCAACGTCGCTGAGGCTAACGCCAAGATCGCCAAGAGTTCGGTGCCCGTCGATCAACGACGCTGAGCATCAGCTGTTCTTTCAGTCAGCAGGTATGACCACAGCCCTCGTCGCGTTTCGTCCACAGAGGATGTTCTGGGTCCCGCGGTCAGCGATCGTCGAATGGTCGACAAGAGCGCGGATTCGGCGGTCCGCATTGCATTAAGTAAGCCATAACGCGCGCCAGCCCGAGCAACCGATGCGTGGCAGAAGTGCTGACGGATGGCGCGCAACCGGCGGTTGGGGGCATGAAGCGCGATGATCCGATGATCCTGCCCTCGCCCCACCCAATCGAACAAGACCGATGAGGCGTTACAGATGACCGCGACTTCGCGACGATTGTTCCGCCCGGCGTTAGCCATCACCTTTACGTCCTCAGCACTGGTTCTCTCCGTCTTCGTCGCGCCCGCCCCGGCTTCGATCCGTCCGTTCCCAGGGGCTGCCGCGCCTGTCAATAGCGAAAGACGAGGTGGTGTACCGAGCCTGGTCTCAGGGCTGCCTGCCTTCTTGGCTCAATCGATGACCTTCATTTCCAACGATGACGGCTGGCTTCTCGGAGCGGCCCGCTGCCCAACTGGCTGGTGTACCGCGGTGCGCAAAACGACGGACCGCGGCCGACATTGGTCCGCGGTTCCTTCCCCGCCCGCTCCGATTAGCGAGAACAGCTCTCCGGATATCACCGAGCTGCGCTTCGCAAACGCCTCTGACGGCTTTGCTTTCGATCCGGGGCTATGGGTCACCCATGACGCGGCTGCTCACTGGCATCGCGTGAACCTGCACGGTGCAGTTCTCGCCCTTGCGACCTCAGCAGGTATGGCCTACGCGGTCGTGGCACCGTGCTGGCCGTTCACTTCCGCCAAGTGCTCGAGCCCGACACGCCTCTACCGATCGCCAGTCGGAGCCGATGCCTGGAACGAAGTGCCCGGGGTCGTGCTCCCCGATGATCAAGAGGATGTCGTCCTCGACGTACGGGGCTCAGCCGTCGATCTGCTCGTCGGCGGGACGAAGTACTTCGTTGGGGCCACCAACGGGCGTCACTTCGCGAAGCTGACCGATCCCTGCCCGTCATCTCGGACTGGACCCGGGTACGTGCTTGACAGTCTCGCCCTGCCCGCGGCGAAGACCCTCGCCGTGCTCTGCGGGGATGGTGTTGCCGCTGGCAGCGAAGGTAAGAAGGTCTATGTGTCGACCGATGACGGTAGGACCTTCCGCCAGGTGGCCACCCCACCGTTTGAAGGTGATGTCGGAGAGCTGGCGGCGGGAAGCCCGACCACGCTCGTCATGACGGCCAGGTCAGGGGCAAGTTGGGTATTTCGTACCTCAGGGGCCGATACGAAGTGGACCACGTCCTTGACGTTCGGCGACGGCGGCCTCGGTCTTGGGGATCTCTCCTTCACGGACTCCACTCACGGAGCGGTGATCCACGCTCTAGCCGACTTCGTTCTCTCTTTCAGGTACCTAGGCGGCCATGTGCCGGATCTCGGCACGCTCTTTCTCACCGATAACGGCGGCATTTCGTGGCAGCCAGTCGTCGTGGATGGCTAGTCAAGCGACGAGCACGTGCTGGGGCGATTCGACGTCGAAGTGTGTCGCACACTCGGCGATCCGTGACGCCTTCACCAAAGTCTTCGGCGCGTGTTATTGGACAGCGTCTTGGGGTGGTCTAACCGCCGCTCGTGGCGCTTCGAGCCGACTCGCTCGCGAGCCTTACTAGGCGCAGACGAGCAGTTCTGACTGCAGCTCCGCGAGGTCCTAGGGCACGCGACCCAGAAAACCAGCGAGGCGGTCCGTTGGTGGAGCATCTTCCAGGACGGCGACTGGGTCCGCGAAGGGGGCGGGCTCATTGGCGCGGACAGTGTCGCAGAGATCTACATACTCGGACGCCAGCAGGTGCTCAGCGACCGTGGGGGCTAGGTCAGTGCTCTGCTCGGTCGATTTGGCGAGGTCCCAGCCGTGCACGAAGATCTCGCCCGTGGCAACGAGAATACAGAGCGAGCCTGTGGTCGGTCCCGACGGCAGTGACATCGGTTTGTTCATCGCCCCCGGCGCCGCAAATGCCTTCAGAAGCCGTCGGAATTCGAAAGCGAATGCTTCCTTGAAGTCGCCCGCCGCGTAGTCAGGCCATTCACGGTCCTCGGGGCGGCAAATCCCCATCTCTGCGGTGTCGGCGAAGAACGATGCACAACCGATGATGTGGCGCACCAACTCGTGGACGTCCCATCCTGGCAACGGCGTCGCGTCGTGCATCTGCTCGGGCTTGACAGCCCGAAGGACCGCGCTGGTCGAGGCGCAAGCCTGTTCGAGTATCTCGTAGCTCATGGAAGGGAAGGTACCCCCAGTGACCCACGCAAACGCTTACTCTCCCGTCACCTTCAGTGTGGACGGACTTAGCGAGAGAGCGCAAGTAATGGGCGCTCTGCGAACATCGATGTCCGACTCCGCACCGCTTCGAGGCGATCAGAACAGTCGGGCGCCTCGCTGGCGAGAGGTTCGGGGCGGCGATGGCTGAGCCAAGGCGATCTCTGGCCCCTCAGGGCGAGCTGCTCGCCTCGAGCCAGCGCTGGGGCGGCGGATAGACGAACCTGGCGATGGTGCCCGACACCCAAGCTATGACCCAGCCGCCGAAAACCAGGAAATGGTTCCCCTTGGTGTCGTTCTTTCTCTTGGCCGTAGCGACAGCCAGAACGACCGCCCACACCGCAAAGCAGCTCATGCTGTAGGTCCAGTAGCTGCGGTTCCTCGCCATCTGACACCTCCAAGCCTTGGTCGAGACGGGCTCCCAGTATGCGCCCCCGGTGAGAATCCACGCCGAACCAGCCCAGGGTCGCGCCAGCACGACAGGCGCCAAGCAGGTTTCGCCGCAGGAGGTGAGCGCCCCGTTCGGCGTTCGGATTGCCACCTTGGCGGAACAGCGGACCGCCGTGACTACGCGGCGGTGGAGAGTTGTTGCAAGATGGCCGTCTACTGACCAGGGCTTATGGCCGTCCGGTCGCTAAAGTCCGGTGCGACCTGTCGTGAAGGGTCGGGCGGATGAGTCAATCCTGGAATTTAGGGCGCGTCCTGTCCCGCGGCGCGCAAGCGGTCGGAGCTGCGCTTCTGATATGGCTCTTCTACCTTCCCGTTCCGTACGCGGCTGCTTCGCCTGGCACGACCTATGGTGCGTCGCTCTCCGACTCTCAGGTGAGCCCGGCGACAGGTTCGAGCACGACCGGAACAGCGACCGCCGATCCAGCAAGTGCAACAACGACTCGCACCATCGTCTACAAGTTCGCCCCGTGGGAGAGGAACGGCGCTCTCAACCCGGCCGTGACGATCTCGGCTCGTCGCACGGGTCATTGTTGGACCGGATCGATCGCGGTCGACAACTCGCATGTGTGGCGTTGTGTGAGCGGCAACGCTATCTATGACCCCTGCTTTGCCCCGATAGACGAGGTCCATGCGACGGAGGTCGTATGCGACCCACTTCCCTGGTCGGGTGCCACTCTGCTGCGGCTGACCGCCGCCTTGCCGCTGAAGAGCGCTGATCGATACCCCGTGTCCGGTCCGTCGGAAAGGGTGTGGGCATTCGAGCTGAGTAATGGAGCTCGGTGCTCCAATGCAACGGGGGCGGCCCAAGTAATCAAAGGCGTTTCCTTGATCTACCTCTGCACCGGCGCGAGCAGCACAGCTTTCCGAGACGGCAGCGCGGGCTCTTTGTCTACGGGCCGACAGCCTTGGGTGGTCGAATATGTCCGCTCGATAAAGTTCAGCGGGACGACCGCGGTAGGGAAGCTGCAGTCGACTGCGGTCGCTGTCGCGTGGAGTAGGTAGTTCCATCACTTGGAATCCGTCGTGCTATCTGAACGCGGAGGGTGATGTAACAGCACCTCCCGGATGGGCCTGGTAAGGCTTACGATTGGTGGTGTGCTAAGGCGTTACTTCACCTGGCGAGTCAATCTTTACAGGCTTTTTATTGGTGCGATCATCTTGGGAATCGCCCTGCCAGTGGAGGCCAGTGGCTACGAGCCGCTTTGGCCAGTGGTGTTGGCAGCTTTCGTCTTTGGGTTCACCGTCGCTATCTTGCTACCTCGCTTCACGCGTGTCGGTGCCTGGCTACGCCTCCGATCGCCCAGCGAAGGCCAGCCCCCCTAGGCGAGCGGTAATGCCGCCGATAGTGCGGGGTCTAGGAGCGCCGTGATGACTGCACCCCTGCTGCATCACTCCGGGGCGTGATTGTCAGACTGCGCCGTGCCGTCAAGCCGGCGGTAGGTGACGATCGCGCCGGTGGTCTCGCCGCGCCTTCGGGGACACGCCACGTATTCCACCTCCTCGTTCGGTATTTCGTTGGGCGACGGCGGCGCGGGGGAGTTGTAGATGGGTTGTTCGGGCGCGCTCGCGGTCGTCTGCACCCTCGATCCGACGGGTCGGGGGAGTGATCTGACGCCTGGTGGTAGGCGGCGCGCTCACCTGGTCCCCCCGGGTCTTCGGGGGATCCTCAACCGCCACCGCCAATAGGCGCTCCGCTACTCAGTACGCGGACTCGTGGACGAGGCGCAGATCGACGAGCACGGGCGGGCCATGCCGCCGCCGAAGCCTCTAGGTCGAACCACTGATCGTTGACACGGCCGCGCCGTTAACCTCGACCAGGGTGAGCGGTTTTGGGCCTGGGTACCGTGTCCCTGAGAAAGGTTGTTGTTCGTGCATGTCGTCGACGATGTAATCCTGGGCGTTTGGATCGCCTTCTGGATCTACTGGCTCTCGGCCTCCGTCGGTGTGAAGGCGGCACGAACACGATCTCGTGGGTTTGCCGGCATGAGGGTCGCCCTCGTTCTCGTCGTTCTCCTCCTGCTTCGCGCTGGAGTCTTCAAAGGGCACTCGGCTGTAACGGACAACCCCTGGTTGCAAGGCATCGGCCTCGCAGTGTTCCTCATGGGATTGGTGCTGGCTGTTTGGGCCCGTGTGTATCTCGGCAGCAACTGGGGGACGCCGATGTCCGAAAAGATCGATCCGGAACTCGTCACGACTGGCCCCTACCGTCGTGTTCGACACCCCATCTACTCGGGCATCATCCTGGCAACGGCCGGAACGACGATAGCTGTCAGCCTGTACTGGTTGATCGGCCTGGTGATCATTGGCGCGTACTTCATCTACAGTGCCACCGTCGAGGAGCGCAACATGGCTGATCTCTTCCCCGACACGTATCCTGAGTACAAGCGCTTGACCAAGATGCTGATGCCCTTCGTCTTCTGAGCTGGTCCAGCACGCAGGGTCGAGGGGCGTACAGAACCTTCCACCAAGGTGTCCTCATCTCCAGCCAACTTGAGGAGCGCTTATTCGGCCGATCTGTGTCCATCGACAGCACGCAGAACGCGCGCCGGGCCGGAGGTTCGAGGATTGCCCTGTGTACGAAAGGTGATGTCATCAGCCCAGCGGTCGGGGAAGCGTTGGTCGCGTGAGGGACTGATTGTTATGGGACGCGCATCGCAATCAGATCCGTCTCGTTCGGCGTCAAGCCGGTGGGCACTTCGGCTGCTCACGTCCGGGCAGCAACATTCTGCCTCCTCGTGAGCTATCAGGACTCTTCTTGTGCCAAGCACCGCCCGATCACTCCGCGCGCCGGCGGTGGCCGTAGTGATGATCGGCCTGTTCTGCTGCCGGCCCACTCCCGATGCTTGCATTCCTTGGTCGCGAAGAGCACGCTTGACCGGTGACGATCTCAGGTTTCTTGCCGGCCGCAGTCTCCGTTATCGGCCTGATCGCTGGCCTGGCTCTGGCGGTGCTGTTCGCGGTGGTCATCGCTGTTCTGGTCATCGTCGTCGTCGCCAACCGCGCCGAGCCCGACGAGACGCACCGCCGCCCGATCGCCGTCTACCTGTTCGGCGCTTCCTTCCTCTCGGTCTGGCTGACCTTGATCGGGACGGTCGTCATCGTCGCCTCGCTTGTCTCGCTGATGGGCACGAGCCAATCCGGCGACGCGGCGGCCCGCGGGGCGAGCATCGGGGCGATCATGGCAATCATCGCCGGTGCGATCCTCGCCACTCACCTCAGCCGAGGGCTCGCCATCGCCAATCCGAACGCCGCGGGCCCAGCGAGCCGCGTCGCGCAGAGTTACGTGGCCGCCGTCGCCTTCGTTTCGGTCTTCGTTGTGCTTTTCACACTGGCGATAGCGATTTACTCGATCTTGCAGCTGATCGGCCCGGGAACCTACGCCGCGGCGAGCCGCGTAGATGCCGGGCGTACGCTCATCGACAGCGGCTACACGGCCTTGGCGGCCTTCATCATCTTGCTGACCCACCTCCGCCTCATACCTCGCGAGCTCTGGCCACGCCTCGTCCGACGAGGGGGTGCTGCGCCGGGTAACGGCGAATAGCGGGCGCGCCCCCGCAACTTGGCGGGCCGACGATCGACCAGTTCGACCTGACGAATACCCGGTTTGCCAGCTCGGCGCAGGGGGAAGTTCTGCGTTGAGTCGCCTTCCCCGCAGCCGACGACGACAACGGTCAACGGTCCATCAAGCGTTACCGCCGGGCAGTCGACCTCCCTTATGGCCAACCTGAACCCGACCGATGGAGGCGGCAGGCTGCCAGATCGCCCGTGACCTCCAGGAGGCGGCGAATTGTTGAGCCAGGGCGACATCGCTCATAGTGACCGACCGATACCAATCGGGCCGCGCGAAATAGTTGACGTGGCTTCTTGCAGAGTGTCCCAGAACACTCAGCAAGAAAGGCGGTCAGGCCCGCTCCTTCAGACATGCCGTTATGCGACGACCGCGAACGGAGCGCGCAATCGCGCCTATGGTCCAGACTGAACGATCCGGGCGAGTCAGCGACACATCATGCGAACGAGGGCCTCCTTCGGTATGGGGATCTTCCTTCCGAGGCGGAGCGTTGGGATCTCCCCCCGAGCTGCCAGCTCGTAGGCGTGCGCCCGCGATACTCTGAGTGATCGCGCCGCCTCTTCGCCGGTGAGCGTGAGTCGCTTGGGCCCCTGGTTGCTTCCCCCGCCGATGCCGTGCGCGTGGCCGTCATCTGCTACCGAGGGAAGGGTCGGCACGCTCGGCACATCCGTGTCGTCATCGGTTAGCGCCGCCGCCAGCTCGAGCAGTGACCGGATGACCTTCTGGCTGGTCCGTTCCCGACGAACGACTTGGCTCATCGTCGTTCCTCTTCTCTATCCAAGAACGCGACGGCAATCCCCGAGGGGCTGTGCGCGACCATTGCTGATACGGCGTCTGCCCTCCGTCGTGGGAGCTGGCCATTTGGCCTTTCATAAGGCTTTTTGGAGTGGATGACGGTGCGCGAACCCGCGACCCTTACCTTGGTAATTTGATCCCTTCACACCGCTGACCAGGGCAGCTCAGGAAAGCCCATGTCAGGCCGTCTGTCCTGTCCGTCTCGTCCGTACTGTGCGAACAAATGTTGCGCGCTAGTGGCACGACAGTGGCACGGCGAGTGACTGGAAAGGCGCTGTGTCATCCGAGCCACTCGAGCGTCATTCCTCGCGTTCTCCACCCTGCACGCTCGGCTGTAGAGAGGATTAAACGTCCAGTTCGGGTCGTCTCCTGGACTCTGTGCCGTCCGCACCGGCAGCTCAGGTCAGGTGGTGCGTCCCGCTTATCAGTCTCAGTCCGCTCCGTGTAACCGAATTCAGTATCGACGGAGTAACAGCTCATACATTCCGGCGTCTGACCCGTTTCACCGATGCCGCCGTCGCGGCCTGATCAACAGCCAACCTGTCCGGAGAACCGGCGGCAGCTCATGTAGCTACGACCCGGACTTCTTTTGACACACCTGATGTGAATCCTGATCCAAAACAGGAGTGCATGCCGGAACACCATCAGCAGAAGTGTGACCCGCAGATCAACCCGAAGGTCACATTCGAAATCTGGGCTATACCGGACCACCACCCATAACACGCCAGACCATCGAAATAGGTCTCATGATCCGAGGTGCTGGAAGTCCAACGGTGCCAGACGCTTGGTCCGTCGTCTCGTCCTTAGCGACGCTCCCAGATTTTTCGCAGCGTCTCGATCGGACTCTTCGACGGAAGGTGTGCAAACTCCGAGTGTCGTTACCGCGTTGGCATGACCAAGTCGCCCGTCGACGGAAGATCGAGCAGCGCGACCAAGATGGATCACCGAGCGCGAAGCACCATGATGCAATCAGTGATCACGATATACAGGGTGCTTAGGACTCGACCGAGACCACAGGGTCAAGACTCAGTTCAACGCTCGTCCTGTCTGTTGCTCGCGAAGATCTCGCTGATGCGAACAGATCTGACCCGGACGCGCAATAACAGGGTAGGGAGCCAGGAGAGGTGATGGACAGGACGGATTCCGAGATCGTCAGCTTGTCAATAATGGACGAGCCGACTGCCTTCGTGGACCTGGCCTGGCGTCACGCCACCGCCATCCACGGCTACCTTTGCCGTCGCGCTGGGCGTCAGAATGCAGATGATTTACTTGGCGAAGTCTTCGTCCAAGCCTTCAGATCCCGCGCCGGGTATCAACATCGTTCGGCTGACGCGCGGCCTTGGCTGTACGGGATCGCCCGGCATGTGCTCCAGGCATACTGGAGGACCTCCCTTCGCCCTCAAGCCCCGCTGGAGGTTGCGGCCAGCGACCCTTGGCCGGATGTCGATGACCAGCTCGACGCAGAGTCACATCGAACGGAACTCGAGCGAGCGCTGGAATTCCTCTCTCACGACGAGCGAGAAATCCTGCTCCTCTTTACCTGGGAGCGCCTGACTCAGTCTGAGATCGCGTTGGAGCTCGGCATCCCACAAGGGACCGTGCGCAGTCGACTTCATCGAGCGCGGGCCATTATGCGTGAACACGTCGCAGTCCCGTCGCCCGTCGTCGGCAGTCGACAGGTCAAGGAGGAGTGAGATGGACTACACCCAATTGCTCGAGCGCAAGGGCAAAGTCGATCCACCCGAGTGCGAAGTAGTCGCCCAGGCTATCGCAAGGTTGTACGGGGAAATTGCTGCTGCTTCGGTCGAAGCACAGCACAGCATGGTCTCGGACGTGCCTGTCGGCCTACCCGCGAGCGGCCTCGTCGCAGTCGAAGGATCTTGCAAGTCGGTGTCGCCGCTGCGCTCCTTGGCGCGGCGCTTGCCCTCACGAGTGTGTTGCAGTCCAGCGCGCCATCTGCAGCAGCGTCAGTCCTCCGTCACCTGGCGAAGCTCGCCGCCACTCAATCGGCCACGGTCCCGCTCGGTCCCGGTCAGTACCTGTATGTCGACTCTGATGAGGAGAGCTTGACAATCGCAGAAGGTCCCGATGGTGTCCATTACAGCTACTTGCAAGTCGATCATCGCCAAGTCTGGATTGCAGCCAACGGCTCGGGTCGCCTTATCGATCATCTAGGGCAGCCAACGTTTCTCACTCCCGCCGATGAGACAACATGGCGAGCAGCGGGTAGCCCGGCTATTTCAACAGCGTCATCCGACACAGCGTTCGGCCCCAACGGGCTCAGTGATAGTCCGTCCGATCTCGCGAGCCTGCCGACCGATCCCACAACGCTTGGCGCCGAGATCGCTCAGCGCAAGATAGAAGGCGGGCCTCCCGGACCTGGTGAGGACTTCATACAGGTGGGCGACTTACTCCGCGAGACCGACGCGTCACCGGCGCTGCGTTCAGCGCTCTTCCAGGTGGCAGCCAGTCTGCCCGGGGTCGAATCTCTTGGGTCAGTCATGGACCAAGCGGGACGTTCTGGTGTCGGCCTCGCCATCGTGACCCGAGGCGTCCGCTACGAGCTCATTTTCGACTCCAGTACGAGCGCGCTCTTGGGTGAGCAAGAGACGATCGCCGACGACACATCTGGCTACGAAGCTCCCGTCGGCACGCTGATCGGCTGGGCTGTGTATGTTCGTTCGACCATCGTTAACTCACTGCCACCGAGCAGTTCGATTACCCACCAGGCACCGTCTTCACCGCCTCCGGGACCGCTTATGACCGTGCCGAAGACAACGATGGGCAGTTGACGGGTGCGACTCTCGACGGGACGTGCGCTTGATTCCGAGGAATGGGCTACAGCAATGCACGTCTTTGATCATCCGCAACACACATAGGTGGCCACATGCGGGAGCGCTTCACCGACCAAGCACACGGTGTGCTCGCGCGGTCTCACGAGGAAGTCGGCCTTTTTGACCATAATCGCATCGGAATTGAGCACTTCTTCGTTGGATCGCTCGTCGACGAGGAGGCCGGGGTGGCGCGGTTCTTCATCTGTCCGAGTGTCTTCTTGCGGGAGGTACGGCGGCGCCTCCGAGAGCGAGTTGGAGCAGGTGGCACCTACCCTACTGGCGAACGGCCCGTGCCCCCCGGGCCACGAGGGCCCTTGAGTTCTCCTTGGGCGATGCCTTGTGCATACACCACCACCGTGGTGGCAAGGAGCGCATTCTCGTTGGTCTCCTCCGGGAGGCTTACGAACTTGCGACACAGATTTCGGTCGAACTTGGCCCTGATCTTGAGGCGGCCCGTCCGCGCGTCCTGGATGCAGTGCCGCTCCTTCAGACGTGCCGATGCAGCTGGGGCGCCGAGCCGTCCTAGGTCTCACCCTCTGCCTCGTCTATCACGTGCACTAGGAGAACCCGAGATGAGTAAGGCCCGAGAGCCGATCGTGAGCGGGGCCACGATCGATGCCTGTAGTGCCCTCATCAACCTCCCCCGAACTCGAAATGCGACTCGCCCTTTGCGGGTTTCATCAAGAGGTGGCCTGCCATGCGAAGCATTTGACCGAGAGCTGAGGTGGTGAGAAAGCAGGGGCACATGAGCTACGTATCGCCTGCAGAGTTCGAGGCCGCGATCGGACTCTTTCACGGCCTCCAACGGGTGGGGAGGGCGGAAGGTGTGCTAAGAGTTGCTGTAAGCGACCCGATCTGTTCGGTTCGCCGTGCTCTATCTAGCGCCTTCTACCAGGCAGGTTTTGAACCGTACGAACCGCCGAATCTTGAAGACTGGGTTGCCGCGTTTGGCGAGCATGGAGCCGTTGTCCTGGCTCTCCTTGGGGAAGAGGAGCACCAGCGTATGACGCGCCTCCGGGGGCGTTCGCCGGAATGTGCACTCGTTGCTCTCGTGACTGAGCCCGGCCCGGCCGCTTTCAGTTGCGCCTTCAGGGCTGGGGCCTGGGGTGTCGTAAGTCGGGATGCCTGCCCCGAGGAGATCACAGCCGTTCTTGTGGCGACCTGCATTGGCCGTTGCCTCCTTCCGGTTTCGGTTGCTCAGTTTCTTGCCTTTGAATCTCCACCCATTGAGCACCCACTCTTGCTCTCGGCTGAGGTGACCTGGCTTTCCGCTTTGCTCGAAGGCGCGACGGTAGCGGAGATCGCCCGTAAGGCCGGATATTCGGAGCGGGAAATGTTCAGGCGACTCGCCAGCCTTTACGACCGCATGGGAGTGGCGTCGAGGGCTCAAGCTCTTCTTACCGCTGGCCGGTGGGGGCTCCTGTAGGCCACTACTTCATTGCTTCCTGGCAGGACCCCGCCAAAGTCAGTCATAGACCTGTCACCATGCCGCCCCTTAGCTTGGTGGCGGTAACTCACAACTCAATGCAGGCCGAACATGAGCCCACGATCTTTGGCTCGGAGACTTCCGCAGCGAGCAACTCGCGTAGCTCATGCAGACCGAAGGGAGTAGATCTTGTGATGCATAGACGCGCAGGTATTCTCATATCAATTGTGGCTGCTGTCGGCATAACTTTCGGCACGCTTGCCGGCGTCGGCGCCTCCTCGGCACCGTCCAATGTGCCACCACACTTTATTGGATTGAATGGCGCCCAAGCAGCGCTTGGAGTTCCGAGTGGTGCCGCTCCGGATGACACGTTCTCTAGTTGCGCGGCCATGGACTTCTGTGGGTGGGAAAATGCCGGTTACACTGGCACGCTCTGGTTCTGGAGTCTTAAGGACTACCCACCAAACGAATGGCTCGGTGTTGGGAAGGCAGCTAACGACCAAATCTCATCTATCTACAACAATCGAACCAACTCAACCTATGTTGATAAGGACATGCCACCGACGAGCCCTGACGAGGTTTGTATATCAGAGCAGGAAGTGTACTCAAACCTCATTAATTATACTTGGCCCGACGGATCCTCAGCGAATGATTCGATTTCGTCCTTCAACCTCCTAAATTCCAACGTATGTTGACCTGTGTCAACTTGCATCGGTTTCTAGGTCAATAGACAAGGAGGTACATTAAGGAACTTACTTGTTCAAAAGATGAGCCAGTCGAGAGGTCTAGAATTGGCGTTCTATAGGTGTTTCTTCATGCTTTGGCATTGGGCGTGAGAAAAGGCGCGCTGGTTGTCGCCTTAGTCTTGGCTAGCGCCCTGTGCCTGGCGTGCGGCGAGACGAATAGGCCCAGCAGTGCCCGCCATCAGGAGTCGCCTATGGAGGGCGCGGCCGCTAAAAAAAGTAGGCTGATGAGTCTTCTGGATATCCTTGCCGGTACGGTGAGGTCGCCCGCGTGGAGTTCCCCTGGACCGGAGACCTCTGTGAAGTTTCGAGACGTTCAGTATCACTTAGAAATCTCGGATGCTGGAAGCATCGGCGGATACACGTTAGCCGGCACCACCGCCGCAAATGTCACGGTGGCTTCGTCGTCGATCGCTCGGTTCGAACAGACGGATGTGACGGCGCTACATCCCGCGACGGCTGCGAGCCGAGTCCTTTGGCTCGCAGCGGGTCGACCGAGTGGGAATGGGACGCGTGAACGCGTCGTCATGACATCGCCTCGTTTCAGTTTCATCCCTCAGGCGGGAGTTCAGCGGGTCATTCGCGTAACTCCAGGTAGATAGGGGCGCGAGGCATCAGTGTTTCCCCCACAGTTTTCACATCGTCCCTGGTCAGGAGATTTTGGCTCTCACCCACGCGGTGGCGTCGACACCGAAGGCGGCGAGGATCTGTTGCTGGAGCTTCGTCGGCCGGTCGACGAGCTCGATGCGCCGACCGGCGTTCAGCTTGTGAAGACGGATGGCGCCGAGCTCGGCGAGGGCGCGCCGCGGCGTCATCGTCTGTTCGGGGAGATCGGGGTCCTTCACTCCTGATCGTTCCAAGTCGTTCCCCATCACCGCCTCGACCACCGCAGCGATCACGCACAGAGCGATGTGACCCCGGACGCGGTCCTCTGTTCGGTGGTGGACCGGTCGAAGACCGAGGAAGTCCTTCATCACTCGGAACCGGTGCTCGACGTTCTTCAGCATCTTGTAGTGGCGGACGACCTCGGCGGTCGACGCCTGCTCTTTGGTAAGTGACGTGGTGAGCACGTAGCGACCGGCGAGAAGGTTCTCTTCGAACTCAAGCGCGCCTTCGTTATAGCCCCATGAGAAAAAGCCGTCGCGGATCGTCGTCGCAAAACAACGAGCGACTCCCGAGTCACGAAGGATGCGGTCCGCTGATGCGCCGATCTTTGCCGGATCGGTGAGCTTGCCCACCCGAACGCGTTCCGCGAGCGCGATGAGCCTTTGTTCGGTGCACTCGAGCAGCTCTTGGCGGCGACGGTCGTCGCGAGCCTTTCGCTCTGTGCTCGACACGACGACGAAGCGCCGCCCTTCCAAGAGGACCTCGAGCGCCTTCGTTCCTTGTTGTCCCGGGATCGTGACCCAGGTGTCATTGTCAACAGACGCCGCCACCTCGAGCGCCGCTGCGACGTCGTCGTCGTGGTGGAGGCGCGTCGCCAGCACGTGGTCGAAGCCAGCCCGCTCGACGTCTTCCAAGTTCTCTTCTGAGATGAGACCCCGGTCACAGACGAGTGCGATCTTCCCGACGCCGAAGCGGCTCTGGTAGTCGGCCATCACTTCTCGCAGCGTCGTCACGTCGGCGGTGTTGCCGGGGAACACGTAGTGGGCGATCGGGATCCCGTTGCCGGTGACGAGCAAGCCGATCACGACCTGGGGACGGTCGCCGCGGTGGTCGCGGCTGTAGCCATAGGCCCGCGAGCTGAACTTCTCGCTCGGCCCTCTACTCGTCTCGAAGTACGTCGAGGTCAAGTCGTAGAGGGCGAGGCGGAGGTCCAAGTTGGTGAGGTCGGTGAGACGGCGGTAGAGGAGCTCCTCGGTTGCCTCCTTTTCTTTCGCGATCGCGTCGATGGCGCGGTAGCACTGGTCGAGAAGCGGTGAGGCGACGCCTTCTGGAAGCGCGACCGAAGAGAGCCACTCGAGGATCGTCCGGCGCTTGGAGGCGGGATCCAACAGCCGGTTCGCCGTCATGACGAACACGGTGTCGGCGAGGTTCTTTGAGCGCCTTTTGTCACCGACACGTGAGAAGTGGGGACGAAGCCCGAGGCGATCGAAGTACGAAGCGATCGCCGCCACCGCGCCGAAGGAGGGAGCACCTGCGCCTTCGACGTCTTCTGCGGCGATCCAGTGCCGCTCCGTGTAGCTCGAAAGTGCGGCGACGATCCGATCGAGCTGGCCACTTCTTTCCGGCTCGCCGATCTCGCCCAAGCGCAACAGCGTCTGGTGGGTCTTTTTGCCGTTCACGCGTACCGACTCGACGAGCGAGAGGTAGGTGTACTCCTTTTCGCCCCTCCTTCGAGTCGTGCGCTTCACGTGCACACGCCGATCTTATGCCATGTAGGTGTTCGATGTCGAGGATATGTCGCCCCCACATTTGGCGAACGAACTCCGGTGCCGCGCCTTGTTTTCCCTGCTCAGCGCATGACGATCAAGTCGAAAGCCGTCATTTCAGGGGTTGAGGCGCGGAAGTCCGGTCAGGGCGCGACGCTTACCTATCAGGATGTACGACTGATGCCCACCTCGGCCAAGGGAATTGTGGAGGATATAAGGTCGCATCTGCTGGGCGAAGGACCATCGTTTCCAACGACAGCCAGCATGCTGACACAGTTTGGCTTCCTCCTCGCAGTCGCCCCCCTGACGCCGGCGGTGCGAGCGCATATGTGGCTAGCTCTCCTGTTGCTGCCAGGAATTCAATTATGCGGGAACGGCACCGACCTGCTGGGTCGACAGGGTCAGGGTATATGTGCCGACGGCACCGACACGCGGGTCAAGATTCTTGTGGATGTCACAAAGGGATCGGTACTTGCAGTTGAATCCTGGCTGCTGAGAATATCGCCTCTCTACCCGACCCTCCGGCCCTCAACGCTGATCGAGGCTGACACGTTTTCCTTGGTGGGCAGCAACTCGGTGTGCAGTCGTTCTTGTTAGCCATGTACAAGCTTGTGAGTCACGCGAACGCGCAATCCACGCATGGATTTAGTTGCTGGGACTGCTTTCGAACCCTGCTTCGGCGGCCTTCTCGCGAATACGCAGGTAGAACTGCGCGTGACGAATGAGCGGCCGAAGTTGGGACGGAGATGAACAAGGACTTGGAGATCATTGTGAGGATGTCCCGAGTTCCGTGGAACTTCGGGCGGCGGTCCTGTGATCCTCAGGCTACGTGCTCCTCGCTCTCGTCGATCGTTGTGACGCCTGCGACGTAGCGGTCAAGGGCTTCGCGCAGTGCCGGCAGGTGGAGAAAGCCGTTCACCTTCCGGAACTGCTTCACGGCTTCGGTCATCCCCGCCGCGCACCAGCGGAGTGCCATCTCGCCGTCCCGCCAGCGCTTCACGTTCGTGCAGTGGTCGCGGCAGATCTCGATCATCGATTCGACGGGGTTCGTCGAGCGCAGTGTGCGCGCCAGGGTTGGTGGCACGCCGAGCCGGTAGATGGTGAGGGTCTCCGAGAGCCCCTCGAGCAGGCTCCCCGCGGCACCGGGATGGCTCTTCTGCAGCTGGCGGGCGAGATCGGTGAGCTCCGCCTCGGCCCGGAGCGCATCACCGTGGCGATAGGCGGCCCGCATCTTCGTCGCGACGGTGCGGGCGAGCTCGGCCGGCAGCTTGGCCTCGACGTTGCGGATCTTGTGGAGCTGGCACCGGGCGATCACCGGGTAGTCGAACACGGCCCTGATGGCCGCGCTGAGCGCCTTGGCGCCGTCGACGACGAACAGCGTCGGGCGGGTCGTGTCGAGGCCGCGTTGGCGCAGCGAGACGAGGAGATCGCCGACGAGGGTGGCGTTCTCCGTCGACCCCTCGACGAGCGCGAGGGGGTGCTTGGCCCCGTCGAGGCCGATCCCCAGCGCGACGACGAGCAGATGGTCGGCGAAGTGGACCCCGTCGATCATCAGGCAGACGAGGTCGAGCCCAGCGAGGTCGGCCGACAGCAGCTCGGCGAGCGCGGACTCCGTCGCCTGGACGAAGCGTCGGGAGACCGCGGAGCGAGAAGTCGCCCGGGCGACCTTCTCGACCGCCTGGCCCACCGGCTCGAGGCCGTGCGCGTAGCGGCGCGTGGAGAGCTTGGCGAGCATGCGCTCCATCGCCATCTGCGAGAGGACCTCGGCAGAGGAGAAGAGCTCGTAGGCGGGGAGGCTGACCTCGCCCGAGCCGTCCGATCGCCGGACCCGGGGGCGGCGCACCGGCACCTTGCGACCACCGAGGACGACCGAGCCGTCCTCGGTCCCGTGCCGGTTCGCCGTTCGCTCCCGGTCGTGTCTGCCCTTCGGGCCGCAGAGCGTCCGCACCTGCTCGTCGAGCACCGCGTGCATCACCTGGAGGCCCGCGCCGACCGCCATCGCCAGCAGTCCCTCGCGCAGCTCACCGGCGAGTTCGTCCATCACGACCCGGACCTCGTCGGGCACCGGTATCGCGGCGGAATCGACCGTTGTCTGGTAGTCCTTCTTCATGGTGGTGGTCCCCTGTCCTTGTCGGTAGTTCTTGGTGGAACGCCCGATACCTACCAGCTGGCAGGTCACGGGCGGGGGACCGCCACTTCAAAGTTCAACGACTACCGGGACAACCTCGATCATTGTAGAAGGGCGGCCATGTCCGACCTGAGTTGGGCAAAGAATGCAACGTGCGGCTGGACCTCACGCCACCCTGAGATGTTCTGGGAGGCCAGCACACGGAGGGAATAACACATGGGAATCTTCTTCGAACAGAAACCGAGCACTGACTTTGTCAACTTGGTAGAGACAGCAATCAACACACCACCACCGCCGGTAGCTGATCTCGACGGTGAAGCGGCAGCGCTCGCGGGAAGAATCAAACCCCTTGTGAATTGCTTTGCTACGGCGCTCAGTACCTCGCTGCCAACGGGGCCAAACGCCAACGCCGCGGCTCACACCGCGGCGACGACTGCGACGCAAACAGTGGTGAATCAGCTGTTGGGCGGCAAATCCTTCAACACGGGGCGATTCTTGATCGCCCTCTTTATCTTTGGCGCTTTGGTAGCCGTTGGAGTCTGGACCGAGGACATCCACCTTACGACCGCCTCCGGCTTTCTCTTCGGCTTTGCCGGTGCAATCTTCGGAGTCGTCACGGCATACCTGGGAAGCGAGAAGAGCAGCACCTAGCATCGCAGCTGATCACTAGTAGCCAACCAGATTTTCTCTCGGTGCCCGAGGCATCACAGGTCGATCAAACGTGGCTAAGCAAAAGCGAACACGTTCGACACGAGCCTCGGCTGATGCCAGCAAAACTTCTGGTAGCCCAGCGGTACCGCGGCTCGCCCGTAATCCCGCCGAGTCGCGGACCGTTCTCGTGCTCGGAGCCGGGACAGATCATGTCTATGGAGTGCCTCTCGTCGCTGAGCTTCTCGGTAACCTGGCGGCATTCGTCGCTGGCGACGGTGCGTCCGTCGACAAGGCGCTCCGTCAGCGGTTGCGCTACCTGCGTTTCAGCTTCGACAAATACGCATCCGACCGAAGCGAGGAAATGGTCTCTCGTCTCTTTTCTGACGCCGATGACCTCGTGTCTACGATTCGTGGCGCGGTCGCAAAGTTAAAGACTGACGACACCTTCGCGCCGCTCGGCTCAGTGCTCGATCAGTTGTGCCTCATGGCCGAGAACAACCAACTCCATCGGTCCGATCTGGCAGCTCTGGCGAAGTTCGGCGGCGTTGCCGGCGATGTCGGCGACGTAGAACCGATAATCAATCCGAACAGCCTCACGCTGACTCCTGTTCCAGGCAGTGCGCTCCGCGGAGCTTTCCACAAGGCGCTCGTGGACGGGAGCAGGTTCGACGAGAAGGAGCGCGAGGTCTTCAGTCTTTTCGTCGAAGCAACGAGCAACCTTGAAGAGCTCATGTCCCACTATTTCACGTTGGCGACAATTGGGAAGTCGTCCGACCAACGCACTTACCTCTATTTGGTATGGATGCTTTGGGTGTTCCTCCTGACGCACTCGTCCAATCGCCCGATCCTCGATCGGTCGATCTACGCCAAGATTCAATCGATAGGCGTCGACGTGGTGACTTTCAATTACACGGACTTCTTTCCGGACGCGGTAAGGCGCCGAGTTCTGTTCTTTCACGGGAGTCTCAATCGATACCTGCGCCTCGACGACCGTGCGGTCGTAAAGGACGAAGCGCTACGAAGGATGGTCGACTTGGCGGGGTTTGAGAAGATCCTCGAGGCCCGGCGCTTAGACGCAAGCGAGTGGCCAATGGTCGATGTACCTGACATCGTCCCACCAACCAGTTTCAAGCCTGTCCTGTCGCGCGAACAGATCCGCACTTGGGTTGCGGCTGACGACGCGCTTCAACGAGCTTCGCTCGTCGTCGTAGTGGGCTACTCGTTCGCCCTCGCCGATGAACATTTCAACGACCTCCTCAGACATAGCAACGAACGGAGCCGCGTCCTCGTCGTCAATCCCGACGACAGACAGCCCCTTGTCCGTGTCTGCAATGTCCTGGGCATACCGCGCACCTCCCTTGCCGGCTCGAGTCGGAGCGGATTCTCTCGCCAGAGCGCTGGGCGCCTTATCTTCGTCAAAGCGACAGCTGAGGACGTCGATCCGGACTTCATCGCCGAGATGACGCGATAGGCGTTCGTGAGAAGAGCGAGGTACGCATCGCGCGTCTTGTCGAGGGATGAAATGCTGCGTCACGGCGTTCCAAGCGCGAGGTCGTTGTCTGTTGCTCCGCAGGCGCTGCAGCGCGGGAACCGGCGAGATTCCTCTTCATGATGGCGAGTCGTCGCGCGTTGCGAGTAGTTGGGAATCTCTCGGGAATCTACGTGCGTCCACTAGAGAGATCGACTGGCACTACTGGGACGACGCCGCGATAGAGCACCAGATCACAGACTTGAAGCAAGGCAGCGGCGTGACCGCCAGGGTTCGTCCCTGTGGGAGTGCAAGCATTCGGCTCCCTCGGGGATGACAGGCCTGAAGGGTCCTCTGTGAAGAGGGGCCTTCAAGCACCGCGTGGATACTCGATCCTCAAGCGCAGGATCGAACCGTCTCCACCAACTGCGATCGCCTCACCGGCATCGCCGTCGGTGAGACGATTCCGGGTCTCGACGTTGAAACGATCCTCTACTTCGGAGAGTACGAAGCCGCTTCCGGATGGATCATCAGTCGACGCGACGGTCATGAGTCTTTCTCGGGTCGATGCGTCGATTCCGCGAAAGACGCGCAGCAGACGTCCCGCGTACGGGAACGTCGCTTCAACGCCAGCGAACTCGAACCCTTTGATCGTCACCAGAGTCGTAGGCGCATCGGCCTCCGGAAGCTGGCGCCCTCGCTCTTCCGCGAGTCGAGGAGGAATGAGGCGGTATGCGGACCTGGCGGCCCCAGACCAGTCAAGGAGAGCCGCCTGCGAGACGTCCTCGAGCTCGGCGCGGAGCAATCCGACGTCGTTGACCACTGATTCGTGTTCGCCTTCCGGAAGGACCGGTCGCGAGCGGGAGGCGCGATCGGTCCCCCAAGCTGCCGGTGCGTTCCACTCGTCGTCTCCTTCGGTGTCGAACACGGTGCAAGAGATGCCACTTTCTCGCAATAACGCGTGCGTACAAACCCCCCTCGGCGTCGATCCGTAGTACTGGACCGAGTGGAGTTGGCGTGTCGCCTTAGCGAGAGAAATGGTCCTTGAGGTCGTCGATCCTGCAGCCTTGCACTCGAAGACGTAGACGGGTTTGTTTCGGACGAACACGAAGTAGTCCGGCCGCAACTTATTGTGCGGTGCCGAGGAGAACCCCGGATACTTAGACCCCGAG
Source organism: uncultured Acidimicrobiaceae bacterium (assembly GCA_963761425.1). Lineage (GTDB taxonomy): Bacteria > Actinomycetota > Acidimicrobiia > Acidimicrobiales > Bog-793 > Bog-793. Next base: position 278,826 of record CAVXGQ010000005.1, read on the forward strand.
GACAGGATGAATTCGGCATCAACAAAATACGCCGCGACACCTGGATGCCGCTGCTCGAGGATCGCGCGGACAACCTGCATGCCGACGCCAATGCCGAGGTACTCGGACATTGCCTGCCGATGGTGATATCGGAGCGCGTTCGCTTCGGGTGAGAGGCACAGCTGGCCATCGCCAGCGACATCGAACGCGAGCGCATAGCGCAGCACCGCCCAACCCGCTGCAGGGACCATCATGCGCCCGGTGTCCCAGACAGTGGTCACGAGGCCTAGGTCACGGAGGATGTCAACGCCGCGAGTGCGAATGGCGCCGGATGGCGAGAACGGAGCGACGACCATCGGCACCTTAGCCGGCTTTCCCGCCCAAGTCTTAGTTGGATCCATCCAGCCCGCGATCTCGTTCGCGAGGTGGGGATCCGACGTCACCGGAAGGACTGCGGTCATGCGAATCTTGCCAGGGAAGTTAGCGGGAGGGCTTGTCGCAGTCATTTACACCGCACAACGCTATCCGCGCGTAACGCTATCCGTGAGGAACGAACGTTCGCCGATGACGGTCGCGGCGATCTTGCGGGCCAGGGTGGAGCGGCTATCGCTGAAGTGCCGCTCGCCCGGGGATCGGGGGCAGTGATGTCCAGCGATTCTGCGCGGGACTTAAGCCCGTCCTGATGCGATGTCGAGCGCCCAACAGATCCGCGCCGCCGTATCGAGACTCGGCGCCCGCTCTCCTCTTTCGATCATCGCTAGTCCGGTGACCGACAGTTCGGCAATTTCTGAAAGCTGTTGCTGTGTCAGTCCAGCTGCCTTTCGAGCACGTCGGAGCCGCTCTGGAAAGCCCTCTCTCATGTGGCGGGACATACCTTGCAACCATCGCTGGGTGGCGCGCTCAGGATCCATCCGACCGGTTCCTGGTGGCGGATTGATTTGGGCTGCTTGCTGGTCGTACTGGTCAGCCCTATAGAGACTGAGCCAAAGCCGCTGTCCTGGCGTTGGTTTCCTTGCCATTAATCTATTGTAACATCTGTGATAGTCATTTGGGAGGTTCGGATCATGCTGAACGGGCTGCGGCCGATGAGCAGACGAGGTATCGATCCCGGGGGAGCTTGCGGAATCTGCGGAGCAGAGGGGCCGCTATCGCGCACCCACGTGCCTCCGCAGTGCGCTGGCAACGGTGGTGAGTCCGTACGGGCGGCCGCGCTGGTGACTCATCGTGATAAGCGGGGTAGTGAGCGGCTCGGGACCGGGCGGGAACGGGAAGGTGGGGCGAACGGCTATTTCCTCTGCGAAGCGTGCAATAACAAGGCGAGCCGATTCGATGACGCGTTCGGACAGTTCTGGAGCTCCCTTGTCCACGACCTATTGCTCATTGGGCCGATGCCAACCGCCAGGGGCCCGCATCCGGCAATCACGCCACCGATGCGACCCGGCGCCATCGTCCGCTCGGTCCTCGCCGGTGTCATGGCGCTCTGCCCGAGTGTCCGCGAGGAGTATCCCGAACTCGCCGACGCCGTAAGGATGGCGAAAGTTGTCGAAGCGCCCCTTGCATTGCACCTTTTGCTGATGCTTTACGGTGGACCCGAGCGCTGGGTGTCGGGTGGTGCGTACGAAAGTGTGCGACGCGAAGGTCCAAGCGTCTACGCCTATGCGGAGATGGCCTGGCCACCGATCTACGTCGTGCTGACCAATGACTCCGGGCGTCGAGAGTGGCCCGATGCAATGGACATCCTGCCGTGGCTTCGCGACAAGCCGAGCGTCGTCCGAGAGGTGAACGTCCTGCTCCCCGTGCTGCAGGTAGACGAGCTGTTCAGCGCTGAACTCGCACGGGACTTCACCGCTGGCAGCAGACGGCTACCTGACGGCAGATGGATGCTCGGTGCACCGTAGTGAGCTCAGCCGTTAAGTCGGCTCGAAACCCCAGATCTCGAGGAGTTCGTCGAGCGGAATCCCAAAGGACCTCCGACCGCGGCCGGCGCAGCGCCACGCCGTCTTGTGGGTGCGATGCAATTGACGAATTGAGACAGAGCTCGCCCGAGTTGCCGGGTCGAGCTGCTCCCAGAGCCGCTGAGCCGACATGGGTTCGTCAGACCGAGCCAGATGTCTGAGGACGATGTCATTGGGGAATCGCCCCTGGAGGCTTGGCACGATTCGCTCATTGAGCGCTGCAAGCGCCGCTCTCTGAGCCTCCTGGGTCCTGTCGAGTTGCTCGACATACGCCGTTCCGAACGTCCCGAGCGTCTGCTTGGTGGTCGCGCGCCAGTCCTCATCCATGCGCCACTAGATGAGACCGAGGATCGTCGCGAGAATCCCGCCGACGATCCAAGGGTTCACGCCCGCCTTCTTGCCGATCCAGTCGACGCCTGTCGCCACGGCGGCGATTGAGAGGACCGGACTCAACAACGACGAGCAACCACTTACCGCGGCAACCGCGGATGAGATGCCAGGCGGAGCGGCGAAGGGCGCCTAAGCGCCCCGATACCGACGAACGCGCGCCCCGTCGCTTAGTACGCTCACGACGTGGCTGACGAGCCTGCTAACGAGGGCGAGGGCGAACCCGAGGAGACGCCAGGCGAGTCCGAGTCGTCTGCGTCGCCATTTCCGATTGACGCTCAGTTCAAGTTGCCTTGGTATGCGTCCGAGATCGCTCGCGAGGTGGAACGAGCGATGGAGTTGGTTCAGCCCACGCTCGAGCTTCAGCGGGACGTCGACGCAGCCATGGAGGCGGCTCGGGTATTCCAGCCGCAGGTGGAAGCGGCGCTCGGGCACGTCGAGGAAGTGGAGCGTCAGTTCGGGGAGATCGAAAACGCACGCATCGCCGCGGCGATGGAGCAGATTCGTCGGGCAACAGCCATACCTCCGGTCGTCCAACGGTTCATCGAGGACGCGCAGCGCTTAGCCGAGCGGGCCGCTGCGACGCTCGCACCCCTTAGGGCGCAGCAGGACCTGCTTTCGCAACTCATGCCTGCTGTCATCGGGCAACTGCCCAATTTGGAGGCTCTTCTCGGCAACGCGCGGTCGAATGCCGAACTCGTCAGTTACCTGGAACTCACCGTCCAACCCATCGTGACAAACGTCCACGTCGACATCATGAAGATAGGCGCCTCCGCCGACGAGAAGCAGGCACCGGCATCGGAGGCTCTGTCTTACGACCAGGTCCTGAAGACGCTCGCGGCGCTTGTCGGTGCTGTCGCGCTCATAACGGTGCTCGCCGCTACGGGCCAGCTCGACGCCGAGACAGCTCAGGCGGCTCTCCACACCGCGGCGACGCGGATCGAAGCGTTCGGTTACGGGCTGCGCGAGAACAACCTCACTACCGGCCTGTACGGGTTAGTCATGCTGTACCTGGCTTGGCACGGTCCGAGGCGCAAATGAGCGCCGTCCACGGGAATCCGGTTACCTCGGTCGAAACGCGACAGAACGGCGCCAGATAAGTCGTGCAACTGGCGATCAGAGTCGGCGTTACGCGTCCGTGTGACTTTCGCGGAACACACGCCTGCGTAACCTGGCCGGGCTCGCCCTGAGGTGCCGGTATGCCACGGTCGTGAACGGACAGCCGTCTGTGCCGACAGTTGGATCCGAGCGATCGGGCCGGAACCAGACGGTTCCATATCACTCATACCGTGGGCTCGTCCACCAAGCGTTCTCTTAGACATCGGGTTGCTACACGATTCTCGTTGCATGTCTTCACAATCGATTGCAGCCAGTCAGCCACACATCATGCGGGCAAGCGCCTCCCTCGGCACGAGGATTCTCCTTCCGAGACGGAGCGTGGGGATCTCTCCCCGAGCTGCCAGCTCGTAGGCATGCGCACGCGACACTCCGAGTGCTCGCGCCGCCTCCTCGACGGTGAGCGTGAGTCGCTCGGGCCCCTGGTTGCTTCCCACGCCGATGCCGTGCGCGTTACCCTCGTCGCCTGCTGAGGGCACAGTCGGCACGTTCGGCAGATCCGTGTCGTCATCAGCCAGCGCCGCAGCGAGCTCCAGCAGTGACCGGGCGACGTTCTGACTTCTCCGTTCCGGACGAACAACCTGGCTCATCGTCGTTCCTCCTCTCTATCTAAGAACGCGACGACGATGCCCTTGTCGTCGTCTGCCTCCGTCGTTGAGCCGGCGTCCGCCGTCCGTCGTACGAAGTCGAGCGACGCGATGGCCTCGGTGCGGAGCTCCCAGGCCCGCGCCGTCGCGACTGGCCGGTCCTCGACGTCGCGGTGGTATCCGTGCTCGCACGAGACAAGGCCACTGCCGAGCCAGCCGCGCATGTGCTCATAGAAGGAGGGGAGCGTGTAGCTGTGCCAGTACTGGGCGCCGCCGATCGAGCCGTGGGGGGACTCGAAGGCATGCCAGCGCGCCCAGAAAAGCGTCGTCAGCTCCTCGACGAGCGCGCCGTGTTCCGCCCAGCACGGTGGGATCCGCTGCTCCGGGCGTTCGCCGTAGCGGGCGTTGAAGTAGGAGACAAAGCCGGAGAGGAGCGCGAAGAGCTGGTCGGCATCCTCGGCGTCAAGCTCCATCCAGTTCCACGGCCGGGTCGACGACGAGAAGCTGAACCGGCCGGCCAACCCCCGAGCCTCGCCGGTCCAGCACCTTGGCACCTCGTCCCGTTCGGCCGGGTCGACGATGGTCGCCTCGATGCTCGTGCTCAAGGGTGTGCTCCTCTCTCTTGGTCGTTGGCGGCGCTCGCCGCCCGCGGCGTCGAGGTATGTGTCGTAGGCGACGACGACCAGCTTCTGTACAACTGGCGCGGCAGTCGCATGGCGAACATGATTGAGTTCGCCGACCGCTACCCGGACGTCGAACGCCTGACGCTCGAGGAGAACTTCCGGTCAAGCCGCGGCATCGTCGACATGGTGGCTCTCGTAATTGAGCGAAACGATCCCGACCGGTTGCCTAAGAAGATGCACGCCGCCGGTACTCAGAAGTACGAGACAGGCGACGTCGTGATGCATTCCTTCGACTCCGATGACGAGGAGGCCGCCTACGTCGTTGCCGAGGTGAGGCGCTTACTCGGGACGCCATTCGTGTCCGATCCGACGGTGCCCCGTGCCCGTGGCCTGGCGTTTAGCGACTTCGCTGTCCTGGTCAGGGTGAAGGCGCTCATCCCTGCAATCACCGCCGCGCTGGACGCGGCGGACGTCCCGTACGTGGTCGGAGGTGTCGCAAGCTTGTTCAGTACGGCCGAGGCACAAGCCGCCCGCATGCTCTTTTATTACTTCGCCGGCGACACGACCGCGAAGATGCTCGCAGATGCTTGGCGTGCCTTGGACATCGGCATCGATGAGAAGGAGCTCGCCGCCGGCATCAGGTACGCACGACAGACGCTCGCCGACAAGGAGGCCGGGACCGAGCGTTTCGGTTATTACAACCTCCAACGTTCGTTCCTCGGCTTCCTCGAGTGTGTGTGCCTGCGCGAGGAAGAAATCGTCGGTCCGGGCGAGCACGGCTACACGCGTGGAGAAGTCGTCTATTACAACCTCGGCAAGTTCAGCCAGATCATCTCCGACTTCGAGCAGATCAACTTTCAGTCGGATCCGGTGGCCAAGTACAGATCCTTCGCGGACTATCTCACGTACCAGGCCGAAGGCATCTATCCGGAGGGCTGGCTTGAGGCTCGTTACGTCATGCCGAACGCTGTGCAGATCATGACGATCCACCAGGCGAAGGGTCTCCAATGGCCGGTGGTCTTTGTACCGGGACTGGTGCGTGGCCGGTTTCCGGCGAGAGGAGCAGGCGGCGTCCAGCCATGGAGCGTGATTCCCGACGGAGCCGTGAGGAACCGAGACGACTACAGGACGACTGAGGAGGACGAGCGCAGGCTCTTCTACGTGGCCTGCACTCGCGCACGAAAGTTCCTGCGACTCACGCGCGGCATCTACCGGACGTCGGAGACGCGGAGTTGGCACGAGCCATCGCCGTTCTGGGACGAGGCGGCTGAAGCCCTCGAGGAGATCGACCCGCCTGATCCTGCACCGTCGCGCACGGCAGTGGCACCGGAGCCCGACCGCCAGATCGGCGAAGTGGCCTTGTCGTTCAGTGAGCTGAAATACGCGTTCGAGTGCCCGTACGCCTTCAAGTTGCGGTTCATGTACGGATTCAACCCTCCGATCGACGAGGCGATGGGCCTCGGCAAAGGACTCCACGACTGCCTCTTCGAACTGCATGACCGCGCACTCAACGGCGGCGACACCTCGGTCGGGTGCGTTGACGAGCTCGTCGACCGCCATCTGCATACGCCATTCGCCTATCCCGATCTCCGCGAGAACATCGTCAAGTCGGCGCGGCGCAGGCTTCAGGAGTACATCGGGCAGCGCGGCGACAGCTTCCCTGAGATCGAGCACGCTGAGCGCCCGATTGAGGTCGACGCCGGCAACGGCATTCGCGTGTCGGGCCGTATCGACCTGATTCGGCGCCGCGATACCGACGAGGTCGTCATCATTGACTTCAAGTCGAACGACCGCACACAGGCGGAGGAAGTGACCGACCTGCAGCTGCAGGTCTACGCGCTCGGATACCGGCAGGCGACTGGGCGGGACGCCTACGAGGTCGTCGTGACGAACCTCGACGACCTGAACAACGACCGCCAGCTCCCGGTCACTGAGGACTCGCTTTCGGAGGCGATGGACGCCGTGCTCCGCGTCGCGGACCTTCTCCGCGCCAACGACCCGCCGAAGGAGCCGCGGGGCGACACAGACGTGGCGAGACGTAAGACGTGCAGTGAGTGCGACCTCGTTATGCTTTGCAGCGACCGAGCCTGACCCTTGAATCCGTACTGGCGCCCACCAGGGTGCACGCGAACAAGCCGCAGATCCTCGGAAGTCCGCCCAGGACTACAGCCGGCGCTCCTAAATCTGACCAGAGAGAGGGCTGAATAAGCGTCCTTGCAGGCGGAGCAGCTGTATCCACGTGGCAACTGCCGCGGAACTCGGGTCTCAGGTCCCCGCGAAGTTGATCACTAGCCCGCGAGCTCAGAGGAGTCGCCGGACTTTCACCGAGCCCTGCTAATCATTTGCTGATCAACGGCATGGATTCGGGATGACTCAAGCTGACGCGGCGGACCGGTCCGATCCGACAACCAGGCAGAACCTCATTGAGTCACACCGGTTGGACGGATCTAGGCGGCTTGAGGGATTCAGGCGCCGATCCGCGGAATCGTTTCGAGGCTGCGAATTAGTAGTCGGGGCTTGATCTCTCGAACTGGATTCTGATTTGGCGAAGCTCTTCGCGATGTTCTTGGAAGGAATTCGGCGCAGAAGGACGTATCGCGCCCGCGACGCTGTAGGTGGGAAAGCGGAAGGCGCAGGTCGTCTGATGGTCACGAAATCGCCGACCCGCAACTTCTGGGTTAATGCATATCTTGCCGGGAGAGTCGTAAATGCGCGCCAACTCCTGGTCGGAGATCCGGAAGGCGCGACGATTGTCGGAGAGCACAACGAATCTTCCGGTTGGGTCCGGTTCTGGGTTGACAGCGACCGACTGCACTTCGCGGAAGACGCGGAGCCACATGATTGTCTCGCCGCAAGACCTGCAAGAAGCGCGGTTGCTGGAGTCGGATCCCATGACATCAGTGTAACTACACCGACCGGATTTCGGCGGCCTGTTCGCGAAAGCGCAGGTAGATGGGGGCGCGCCAAGAAGGTGTTTCCACTACATCACCGGGTCTTCAGGATTCAGGCGATGTTGGCCTTGTCTCAGCTCAAGGTGTTGACGCCGAAGGCAGTGAGGGTCTTCGCGTGAAGAGCGTCGCGCTTGGTGACGATGCGGATCGTCCGGCCGTTCACGTCCATCGTGACGAAGCGGATGCGGTCGAGCTCGGCGAGTGCACGGCGCGGTGAGATCACCTGGTACTCGAGGTCGAAGTCCTGCACGCCAGCGGCTTCGAGGTCCTTGCCCATGACGGCCTTGATCACCGCTCCGAGCACGCAAAGGGCGATGTGGCCGCGCACCCGTTCTCGGTGAAGTGGTCGATCAGGCCCAGTCCGAGGAAATCCTTCATCACCCGGAAGCGCCGTTCGACACTGTTCGCCCTATTTGAACGCAGGTCTGCACGGTTAGGGAACACACGACGAACACACGAAAGTCGACGGCGTCGCCTATGCCCCAACGCTAGGATTTGGATGTGCTTCGGCAGCGGATACTCCATTGGGCATTCAAGGAAGCCGTAGTTCCTTGGCTCGTCCGTCGAACGGCAGAGTTCGATGGCTCGCAGCCTCGCCCGTTCGCCTTTCGCGCTCCGCTAGTCGTGGGTGGATGGCGTTGGCGGCAAAGCCCGGATCAACTAGTCGCGGCCATTGGAGGCATGGCTAACGCATGGATGGTGAAGCTGGCCCTCTGGCTTACGGCACCAGACGCTCAGGCAGTCAGGTTGGCAGCTGAAGCCATTTTGCCGCCTCCTTACAACGTTGAGGCTGATTTCATTTCGGACCTCGTCGTTGTGGCCTTCTCACGCAGCAAACAGGAACAGCAGTCCGCCCTTCAGCGGATCGCCTGGACTGGTGCTAAGTACTTCCTCGGCTAGACCTAGCGCCGTTCCCTATCGCGATAGACCGTCTCCGTGACGAAATCATCCAAGTCGCGAGACGAGCGGCTGAGGAAGCCTCCAGATCCCCGACTGCACGCGATCGAGATTGCGCAGCGCTTCGACTCGCCGTGGTCGAACCATTCCTACCCACGTGGTAGTTGGGCGGTAATCACGAGCAGCGTTCGCCTGAACGACGGACGAATCGTCAGCTTTCACACTCCACACGTCGTCTCGTTCAACCTTCTGGAGTCGAACAGACACCGGTTGCGCGCGGAGCGTTTGAGGAAATCCGTTCTGTCTCAAACCAAAGCCGCGAGCGACGGCTCGACCACTCCGACTAACTCTAAGTTGCTACTCGACGCGCTCGCCGACGCGGCCAACGCCGTGTTTCTCGCGTTCTTGGCGATCGAAGGGATCGCAAACGAGTCCATCGACGAACTGCCTGAGGAGGCGTCGATCACCGTCGAACGCAACGGTCTACATGTTGTTCACGACAAGGAAAGCATGATTCGCTGGCTTTCGGTCTCGCAGAAGCTCGATCTTGTAGTCCCAATGGTGACTGGTGAGCCGAGCATCAAGGGAAGCCATGCGTGGGAAGACTTCGTGCACCTGCGACGACTCCGAGATGCACTCGTTCACTTGCGTCCGCCTGTGCGACCGCCGGACCCGGACAATCCGAATGCCTATGGGCAACTGCTCCGCGGCGATGGCAGTGATTGCACGATCAAGGCGCTCCACGTCGTCGACGCAGCGCGTGCCGGATGGGTCGAGCCGGCAGTGCGCAAGGCCGTGATTGAAGGCACAGCAGCGGTGCGGGTTTCCGCGCTCGAGGACGAGTCGGACTTGTCAGTGGACGAGTGAGCCGATCCCAGCAGCCGTGTCGAGCAACGTTCCGAGTACTAAGCAAACGAGGCCAGCAGTGAGGTACCACCGCGCGGTGAGCTAGCCACCGACGGTGCGCCGGAGCGAATCGATCCGTTGGCGCGCGGTGGTGAGCAGTTCGGGGGTTAGTAAGGGGTCTTGGTCGTGGATCATCTTCCGTAAGGCATTGGGTTCGCCGAACTCGCGTTCATACGCGTCGTCTTCCTGTAGGGCCCGTACGATTGCTTCGCCAACGCGCGCAGCCTTCGCGTAATTGATTGCGACAGTTGCCGTTCCCGCGAGCTGAAGCGCTGCCGCAACGGCGAGAAGGACGACTGCGACGTGAGGCGCCACGTCTGAGCAAGTTACGCGACGCTGACGAACGCCACCGCGAAATCGAACATTCGAGGACAGCCGGGTATGGAGTCACCCTCAAGGGAATTCAGTGGCGCGAACCGAACGTCGAACGAGTTGCGACGGTGCCGTCGAGATATGGATTCATGGAGTAAGAACCCATTCCCCTGGACGAGGGCGGAGGCCCGAACACCTTGGTAGTCGCACGGTTGGACGTCGGATCGCCCGAGTTCAGGGTGTTTTCTGTGCTGGAGTAAATCCTCAGTCGAGCGCCCGGAGGGAGACACCAGGCCTCTCTCTGGAGCGTCTCTGAGCGACCTTCGGGACGGAACCCGAAGGTCTGTCATCCCAAACAAATCCCAAAAACTTTCCGAAACGTGCAAGATGGCCAGTCGCAGCTCTGCGCCGAGAAGCAAGCAAAGTCCCTGTTAGAGTGGCAAATCTTGGCCACTGTGGAGGACTGTGGAAAACGGGGTGGACGGGCGAAATAGGTCTCATAACCCGAAGGTCGTGTTCAAATCCTGCCCCCGCCACCAAGAGACAGGGGTCTGCCCCAGGATGTCAGGAAAGGCCGACGATCTCTCCTTTGTCATCGATGTCAATCTCGTAAGCCGAAGGCTTGGAGCTGAGCCCGGGCATTGTCGACATGTCGCCACAGATCGGGTAGATGAAACCCGCGCCGACTGATGCCCGGACTTCGCGCACCGGTAGGCGCCATCCCGTCGGTGCGCCGTAAAGGTTCGGGTCCGCCGACAGTGAGTACTGAGTCTTGGCGACGCAGATCGGCAGATTCCCCAGCCCGTGCGCTTCGTACCGCGCGAGCTGGCGCGCGGCCGTCGGCGAATAATCGACGCCCTCGGCACCGTAGATCTTCTCAGCGATGGTCTCGATCTTGCGCCTGAGCGTCATCTCTTCTGGGTAGAGGAAGTGGAACTCACTCGGCTCCTCGGCGGCCTCGGCGACTGCCTCGGCGAGCTCGACGACCCCCTTGCCTCCCTCGGTGAATGGCTGGCAGAGAGCGACGCGAACGCCAAGTAACGCCGCGATCTCACGGATCGCCTCGTGCTCCGAGGGGAAGTCTCCCGGCAGGCCGTTGATCGCGATGACCGGCGTGACGCCGTGGCAGCGGATGTTGTCGACCTGCTTGGCGAGGTTTGCCGCCCCGGCCTGCACGTCGTCGACATTCTCGGCGGTGATCGCCTCCGGGAGTGGCCGCCCGGTGACGACGCGGTACCTGCCGGACTGCACCTTGAGTGCTCGTACGGTCGCGACAACGACGCCGGCGTCGGGCTCCAGCCCCGAGGTCCGGCACTTGATGTTGAAGAAGCGTTCTGCCCCCATGTCGGCGCCGAATCCCGCTTCGGTGATGAGGTAGTCACCGGTGTGCATTCCGATCAGGTCGGCGACTACCGACGAGCTTCCGTGGGCGATGTTGCCGAACGGCCCGGTGTGCACCATCACCGGGGTGTTTTCGAGGGATTGGACGAGGTTCGGCTTCAGGGCCTCGCGCAGGATGACGGTCATCGCGCCCGCCCCACGCATCTGCTCCGCGGTGACGGGCTCGCCCTCCCGGGTGTAGCCGACGATCATGCGGCCCAGGCGAGCCCGCATGTCGACCAGAGAAGACGACAGCGCGAGCACCGCCATCGCCTCCGAGGCGGCGGTGATGTCAAACCCGGTCTGGCGGGGGATCCCGTCGACCCGGCCCCCGAGACCGACGACCACGTTGCGCAGCGATCGGTCGTCGACGTCGAGGACCCGTCGCCAGGTGATGTCGTGGACGTCGATGCCTAGTTCGTTTCCCTGGTAGATCTGGTTGTCGAGGAGCGCGGCGAGCAAATTGTGCGCCGCGGTCACCGCGTGCATGTCCCCGGTGAGGTTGAGTGCCAGGATCTCGAACGGCACCGCCTGGCTGTAGCCGCCGCCGGCGGCGGCCCCCTTGATGCCGAACGTCGGTCCCATCGAGCCCTGGCGGATCGTGACGGTGGCCTGCTTGCCGAGGTGGCGCATGGCCTGGCCGAGGCCGATCGTCATCGTGGTCTTGCCCTCGCCGAAGGGGGTCGGGCTGATCGCTGACACGACGACGTAGCGGGCGCGGGGCCTGTCAGCCAGCTCCTCGATGGCGTCGAGCTTGATCTTCGCGACGTTCTCGCCGTAGTGCTCGAGAAGGTGGCGACCAATCCCCATCTGCGCCGCGATCTCCTCGGCCGGCATCAGCTCCGCTTGGCGGGCGATTTCCAGGGCACTTTGCATCGTGCGCCTGCTCCTTCTGCGGCTCGTTCGGCCGCGATCAGCCCAGGGAGCGTAGGTTCCCACCTCCCCGCTGGCAAGGAGCCCCACCGTCGGCGCGCGCAGGTGACGACCCGCGAGAAGGAGAAACACGCTTCCGGCGTACTGTCGAGGCGGTGGCAACGGCGGACGATCTGTCGCTCAGCGAGTGGGCCGTACTCGGGCTGGTGGCTGAAGGCCGGACCCACGGATTCGAGGTGAGCCGCGCTTTCGTGCGCGGTGGCCCAATGGGGAAGATCTGGACGATCCCACGACCCCTCGTTTACCGGGCGATTGCCTCGCTGCAGTCCAAAGGGCTCGTGTGCGAGATCGGCTCTGTTCCCGGGGAGCGAGGTCCGGAACGGCGGCTGGTCGAGGCGACGCCGGACGGGCGGGCGGCGCTGCGGGGTTGGCTCGCCAGTTCGGTGGCGCACGTGCGCGATGCTCGCTCGGAGCTGTTAGTGAAGCTGCTGCTGCACGACCGTGCCGGCACGGACCCTCTCGGACTTCTCAAGACTCAGTTGGCCAACCTCGATCCGATGGTGGCCGGCTTGCGCCAGAAGCTGGCCGGAAGCGAGGGCTTCGACGCGACGGTGGCCCGCTGGCGTCTCAATTCGGCGGAAGCCTTGGAAACGTTTCTCGCAGGACTCATCGCGGATCGTCAGCGCCCCGCTGGGCCCGGCACCGGTGGCAACGACACCCCGGGATAGGCGAGCGCTGAAGCGGGCACTGAGCCAATCCGGCGAAAGGTGTCGCGCGGGACGTTGGTCCGGCTAAGTTCACTAGTCACAACTGGACTAGTGGAAAGGGGCCGGGTATGGCCTACTTGGGCAGATGCCTTCGAAATGAACGGCGCGCCCGACTCCAGCGGGCAAATGGCGCCGCCCGGCGGGAAGGGATCTGGCTGGCCGCGACGGTCGCGGCAGCCGGTACGCTCGTCGGACTTGTGGCCATGATCCCGCCCACGGGCTTCGCCGCCGCCGCAACCGGCAAGGGGGGGCCGGTCGATGTGCTCTACGCCGGGTCTCTCGTCGACACCATGGGCAAGATCGGTCCCGCCTTCGAGAAGGCGACCGGCTATACGTTTGTCGGTTTCCCGGCCGGATCGTCGGCTCTCGCCACCGAGATCCAGGGGAGGACGCAGAAGGCTGATGTCTTCGTCAGTGCCGGAACCCAGGCTCCCGCCTCGCTCGAGGGGGCGAAGAACGGCGACTGGGTGTCGTGGTACGCGCAGTTCGGGACGACGCCCCTCCTCATCGGCTACAACCCGAAGAGCAAGTTCGCCAAGGACTTCAAGACCGAACCCTGGTACAAGGTCATCACGCTGCCAGGATTCCGCCTCGGGCGGACCGACCCGGCCATCGACCCCAAGGGCGTGCTTGCCGTGACGGCCCTCAATGACGCCGCCCGGGCCTACAACCTGCCCGCGCTGAGGACCCTTGGCCGCGAGACCTCGGATGTCTTTCCCGAGGAAACCCTCGTCGGGCGGCTCCAAGCGGGACAGCTCGATGCGGGCTTTTTCTATGGGGTGGAGGCGAGGGCGGCGAACATCCCGACCGTCACCCTCGGAGCGATCAAGTTGACCAACCCCTACGTCGTCACCGTCGTGAACCGCGCCCCGCACGAGGCCGGCGCCGTGGCGTTCGTGGCCTTTCTCTTGAGCTCCAAGGGCGAGGCGATCCTGCACAGCGAGGGACTGACGCTTGATTCGCCAGCGATTCTTTTTGGCCCGAAGGCCGCGGTTCCGGCGCCACTGAAGTTGCTCGTCTCCTAGGGGGCTTCTCGCTGTGGGACCGCGACCCTGGCGCGCCAGCGCGCTACTTGTTCTCGGCGGGTTGCTCGCGCTCTACCTCGCGGTCCCGCTCGGCGCCTTCGTCGTGCGATTGGCGACGTCGAGCCAACGGGGATTCTCCGCACCGGGCCTTTTCCCGGCCCTCTATACGTCGGCGATCACCGCGACCATCTCGACCGCCCTCATCGCGGCGCTGGGGATCCCGCTCGCCTACGTCCTTGCCCGGTCGAGGTCCCGGTGGGCGTCGTTCGTCACCGTCGTCGTCTCGCTGCCGTTAGCCCTGCCGCCGCTCATGGCCGGCATCCTGCTGATCTATGTCGTCGGTCCCTACACGACGATCGGCAGCTTCTTTGGCGGCAACCTCACCGACTCGATGGTGGGGATCGTGCTGGCCCAGAGCTTCGTGGCCTCGCCGTTCCTCGTCCTGGTGGCGCGTACTGCCTTCGGCGGCATCGACCCCGGGTTGTTCGATCTTGCCGCCGGACTCGGTCACCGGGAGCTGGCGCGGTTCTGGAAGGTGGGCCTGCCGGGCGCGGCGGAGGGGATCCGCGCGGGGCTCTTGCTCGCTTGGTTGCGGGCCTTGGGCGAGTACGGGGCCACGGTCATCCTCGCCTACCACCCCTACACCCTGCCGATTTTCACCTCGGTGCAGTTCGCCTCCAGCGGACTCTCTTCGACGGAGGCGCCCACCGCGCTCGCGCTCGGACTCGCAGCCGTCGTCGTCACCCTCACCAGGCTGCGCCGCCGGACCCGGCGCAAGGTGGTACGGCAGCTGCCCCGTCCCATCGCGCCCCCGGTCGTTGACGGCCAGCCGGTCTCGTTCGACCTCCACCACCGCCTCGGCAGCTTCCATTTGCAGCTCGGCCACGCCGGAACCGGCACCCAGCTCGCCATCCTCGGTCCGTCCGGGTCGGGGAAGACCGTGACGATGCGCTGCCTGGCCGGCCTCTACGGGGCCTCGCCCGGCTCCGTCCGCTACGGGAACCGCGAGGTCGCCGGGGTGCCAATCGAGGAGCGGCGCATCGGCTACCTCCCCCAGGGGGTCACCCTGTTCCCGCGTCTCACGGTGTGGGGCCAGTTGCTCTTCGGGTCCGGCGCCGAGCCGAGCCTCGCCGCCTACTGGCTGGATCGGCTGGGGCTGGCGGGCCTGGAAAACCGGCTGCCCGACGAGCTTTCCGGCGGCCAGCGTCAACGGGTCGGTTTGGCGCAGGCGCTCAGTCGCTCACCGCGGCTCTTGCTTCTCGACGAGCCGTTCTCGGCGCTCGACGCGCCGGTGCGCGCCGATCTGCGACGGGAGCTGCGCCAACTCCAGCGCGAGACCGGGATATCGACCGTGCTCGTCACCCATGACCCGGAGGAGGCGGCCCTGCTTTCTACCGAGGTGATGGTCATTTCCCAGGGGAACCTCCTCCAGGCGGGGACCCGGGGAGAGGTGTTCGCCAAGCCGTCGTCTCCCGAGGTGGCACGCCTGCTCGGCATCGCCAACCTCTTTTCGGGTCGGGCCCGGTCAGGTGGGGGAGTCGAATGCCAGGGCGTCGAGTTCGACGCCCCGACCGACGGGCTGGCGCCCGGAGACCGGCTGTGGTGGTGCATCCGCCCCGAGCAGATCGCGGTGAACCCGGAAGGGAGCCTCGAGGCGACGGTGGTCGATGTCCTCGACCTCGGTTCGACGAGCGAGGTGGTCTTGTCGCTCGGAGATGGGCTCACCCTGCGAGGACGGGGGGTCGCGGCATCCGGACTGGTAGCCGGCGAGCGGTGCCGGATCGATCTGCCGGCCCAGGCGATCGCCGTCTGGCCACGGGCCACGTGACGGGTGTGGGCGATGAGCGAACTTCTCGGGTCGGCCCGTCGCCTACCGGCGGCCGAAGGGTGCGTCGGTACGATGAACTGGTGGTGGTCACTTCGGACTGGAACGGTGCCGATGGACGTGGGGGGGCCGCGCCGTGATCCCGCTCGAGGAGGCGCGTCGCTTCGTCCCGGCCGAGCTTGTGCCGATGCCTCCGGTCAGCTTGCCGCTCGCCGATGCGCTCGGCTGCGTCGTCGCGGACCGCATTGTCGCGACCGGGCCGGTGCCGGCCTTCGCGAACTCCCAAATGGACGGGTACGCCCTGCGTGCCGCGGATGCCTGTGACGGGGCGCGCCTGCGGGTGGTCGACACCATCGTGGCCGGCCAGACGGCGGAGACCTCGGTCGGGGCTGGGGAGGCGGTGCGGATCATGACCGGGGCGCCGATCCCGGACGGTGCCGACGCGGTGTGCATGGTCGAGCGGACCTCGACCGAAAAAGACGGGTCGGTCGTGGTGGTGCACGGACCGGTGCAACCGGGCGAGTTCATCCGCCGCGCCGGGGAGGACGTCGAGGCCGGCCAGGTGGCGATCGAGGCGGGGACCGTCCTCGGCCCGGGGCACCTCGGGGTCCTCGCCAGTCTGGGCGAGAAGGCGGTGGTGGTTCACCGGCGGCCCCGGGCCGGGGTGGTGTCCACCGGGGACGAGCTCGTCGAGGCCGAGGAACCCCTCCGGCCGGGGGCGGTCCGCGACGCCAACCGGCCGGCCCTCCTCGCGCTAGTGCGCGCCTCCGGGTTCGAGGCGGTCGACCTCGGGATCGTGGCCGATGATGAGGATCGCCTCACCGATGCCCTGACGGAGGCCGCGACCCGTTGTGAGGCGGTCATCACCTCGGGCGGGGTCAGCGTGGGGGACCGCGACTACGTGAAGGTGGTGCTCGACAAGCTGACCGACGGGGCGATGCGGTGGATGCAGGTGGCGATCAAGCCGGCCAAACCGTTGGCTTTCGGGGTACTGGCGGCCACCGGAACCCCGGTGTTCGGCCTGCCGGGCAACCCGGTGTCGGCCATGGTGTCGTTCGAGCTGTTCGTGCGCCCGGCCCTGCGGAAGATGGCCGGACATCACGAGCTCGACCGGCCGACGGTGAAGGCTCTGGCCGATGAGGACCTGAGACGGACCGCCGACGGCAAGTTGCATCTGGCCCGGGTGGTGGCTCGTTTCGCCGCCGACGGCCGGGTGCACGTGCGCTCGGCCGGAGGTCAGGCCTCCCACCTGCTGCGGGCCATGGCCGGCGCGAACGCCCTGGCGCTCCTCGCCGACGGAGAGGGCGTACGCCGCGGGGAGCAGGTCAGGGTGATGCTGCTCGACGCCGAAGGCCTGACTCCGGCCGGGGAGGCGGGCTCGCCATGACCATGGTGGGCACGCCGGTTCACCTCGGCCGGCGATCGCTCGAACCCCAGAGTCCCCGGACGATGCCCGACCAGGGCCCACTGGTCGACACCTTCGGCCGGGTCCACACCGACCTGCGGATCTCGGTGACCGACCGCTGCAACCTCCGCTGCACCTACTGCATGGCGGAGGAGAACCAGAGCTTTCGGCCGCTCGACGAGATCCTCACCTTCGACGAGATCGAGCGGGTCGCCCGGGTGGCCCGCTCGCTCGGGGTCACCGCGGTCCGGCTCACCGGTGGCGAGCCGCTGGTTCGTGGCCGGCTGGTCGATCTCGTCGGTCGGCTGTCTGCGCTGGGATTCGAGGACCTCGCCCTCACCACCAACGGGACCGCCCTCGCCCGCCTGGCCCCGGCGCTCGCCGCAGCCGGTTTGCAACGGGTCAACGTGAGCTGCGACTCGCTGAGGGCGGAGCGGTTCGCCCAGATCCGGCGCCGGGGCGAGCTCGGCCGCGTTCTCGCCGCCATGGAAGCCGCCGAAGCCGCCGGACTGGTGCCGGTGAAGGTCAACGTCGTCTTACAGCGCGGCGTGAACGACGACGAAGTGCTCGATTTCGCCGAGTTCGCCCGTGCGACCGGACGTGAGGTCCGGTTCATCGAATTCATGCCCCTCGACGCCGAAGGCCGCTGGGCCGGTGACGCGGTGGTGCCCTCGGCAGAGGTGCTGGCGCGCATCGACGCCCGCTACCCCTTGCGACCGGTAGCCCCCGACGGGCCGGCAGTGGCACCGGCGACCGTCTACGAGTTCCGTGACGGCGGGGGTCAGGTGGGGGTCGTGGCGACCGTCACCCAGCCGTTCTGCGGGTCCTGCAACCGGTTGCGTCTCACTGCCGACGGCGCGGTGCGCAACTGCCTGTTCTCCGACGATGAGCTGTCGGTGCGGGAACTACTGCGCCGACAGGCGGGCGACGAGGAGATCGCCGAGGTGTTGCGTCGTGCCGTTTGGGGCAAGCGGGCCGGTCACGGCATCGGCGAGCCCGCCTTCATCCGACCGGTGCGCACCATGTCGATGATCGGAGGCTGACCTGACCCGGCTGCGCCTGTTCGGCCCTGCCGGCGACGCTGCCGGCGTCCGGAGCGACGAGATCGCCGGCGACACCGTCGGAGAGCTGCTCGCCGAGGCCCGGGCCCGCTACGGGGCCGGCTTCGCCGAGGTCCTCGGGCGCAGTCGGATCTGGGTCAACGGTCGGGTCGCCGATGCCGACACCCCGGTCCGTCCCGCCGACGAGGTGGCGGTTCTGCCTCCGGTCTCGGGTGGGTGACGGAAGGCGAGAGGCGCGGCGCGCTTTGGTGGTTGGCAAGGCGAGAATCCGCCGAGAAGGGGTCGCGCGGTTCATCCTCGCGGGCTTGAAGGCAGAGGAGCTCCTCGGTGTCCGGCCCCACCGTCCCCGGTCGCTAGTGCGGCCGCTCCCCGGCGAGCAGCTCGAGGGCGTGGGGCAGGACATCGAGCACAGCCCGGAGGTTCTCGACCGCGCCGGCCGGAGATCCCGGGGTGTTGAGCACCAGCGACTGGCCCACGGTGCCGGCCACGCCCCGGCTCAGCCGGCCGAGAGGGTTGGCGTGGCGCATCGCCTCGGCGAGACCCGGCGCGGCCCGCTCGAGGACCGATGCGGTGGCCTCCGGGGTGGTATCGGTCGGGGCGAAGCCGGTGCCGCCGGTGGTGACGATCAACCCACCGAACCCCCGGGCCATCTCTTTTATCGCGGTGGCGATCGCGGCGACGCCGTCGGCGACCACCCGACGCTCCGTTACCGAAAATCCAGCCGTCTCGAGGCAGGCGACTAGGGCGGGTCCCGACTCGTCCTCGCGCCGGCCCGCGGCCACCCCGGTGGACACCGTGAGGACCTTGGCCTCGAGCTGCATCAGCGCAGCGTAGCGGCCCACCGTTGCTGGGACCGGGTCGACGCCCGGGCTTGGCCGACGGGGTTGCGGGGCGCGATGCTCGGCTGGTGGACATGCCGAACCGGTGGGGGTTGGTTCGGGACGAGATGATCCCGGGGATCCGGTGGCGATGAGCGCCGAGCGGGGGCTCAGCCACCTCGACGACCACGGACGGGCGTCGATGGTCAACGTGGTGTCGAAGCCGCCGACCCACCGGGTTGCCCGGGCTTCGTGCGCGGTGCGGATGAGCCCGGCCGGCTCCCGGTTGCTGCGGGAGGGGACGGGCCCGGACCTCATCTCGGAGGCGCGCGCCGCCGGACTGGAGGGCGCCAAGCGCACCGCGGCGTGGATACCGCTGTGCCATCCGATCCGGATCGACGCCATTCGGGTTGACGTCACGACCGGTGAGAGAGAGGCGACCATCACGGCGACCGCGGAGACGGTCGAGCGGACCGGCGTCGAGATGGAGGCGCTCACCGCCTGTGCCTGCACCGCCCTGGCGCTCGTGCGGGCGGTGTTGCCGGTGGATCCTGGGGTTCGGGTCGATGACCTCGTGCTGCTGCACAAGTCCGGAGGCCGATCGGGCACCTGGAACCGCTAGCGCCTCAAGGTATCGGCGGCGCGCCCCTTCCTGGCTTTTCCGCCTTGGCGTTCCGACGGCCGGGTGGTCGACGCCCCCGGCCGCGTCTTGGCGGGGCCCCTGGTGTATCGGGCGGCCGGGCTATCTCCGGGTGTCTTTCCGAAGTTGGGCAACCGGGAAACGCACGGGTCCAGCTCGGCATCCTGGGCAGCAGCTACACCGGCGTTGTACACCACAAGATGGCACTGTCCGAGCCGCGGGCCAGGGGAGCGGCGAGCAAGTACCTCCCGAACCAAGGCCGGTCAACGCTGGTGCCGGCCCTCGGGTGCCCTTAATGTTGCACCCATGACGACCACATTTCGTGCTCACCGAGGAAGGCGAGCAGCACGGGCTTCGATCTTTTCTTCGGCCGCAATCGCGGTGCTCTTCGTACCGGGGATCGTGGCCGGGCCGGCGATGGTACCTGCCAAGCACCATCCCACCGTCGCCACCGGGTCCATCACCTGCACGCAGGTGGCCGGGACCATAGGGTTCAGCCGTCCCGTCCGCTCCAAGGTGGTGCAAAAGGACACGCTCACCCTTTCGGTCAACGTCGGCGGTTGCAAGACCCAGCACTCCAACGTGTCGCACGTTGCCGGAGGGAAGCTGATCCTCAAGGTGACAACCGAGGTCAGCGGTTGCCCTGCCGGGGGGATCGGCGCGGACCTGACCGGCACCGAGACGTGGCAGTCCGGTTCGATCGCGCCTTCGAAGGTGGTTTCGCAGGACTACACCGATCGGGCTTACACGGGCGGCAAGGGCCTGGTTTACACCAGCTCGACGCCTGGCCAATTTGTGGTTGTGTTTCCGGCGCCCGGTAACTCGTTTTCGGTCACCGGGTCCTTTGCTGGCAAAGCTCGCTATCAATCCCAAGAGAACCTGAAGGGGAGCTTGATCGCCTACACCAACCTGACGACCGGCGTCATACGCACGACGGCGTGCAAAACCGGAATCTCCTCGGTCAGCATCGTCCACGGCACAGAGACGCTCCCCTAGCCGGCCGGGTCATTTGCCGTGCTAGATCCGGGCTCGGGCGCGCCCGTTGCGTTTCGGGCGTTCGGCGTCCGGCTTACCGGGCCGGGCGTACCAGTTCACTTGTGCTGACGCGGTTGTGTTCTGACTGCGGTCGACCTGGTCGCAGCCGAGCCGCGGGAGTGCCGGGGACCCGCCGGGCTCGGTCCAGCTCCGCACCTTGGCCTGGTGGCGTCAGCTCGCCGAGGCCGACGGATGCCGCCTGAGCCGGTGGAGGTCCTCCGGGGTGTCGATGTCGTCGGGCGCGCCGACGTCATCGCAGTCGACCAGCGTGACGAGCTCAGGCTTCGCCCGAAGGAGTGTGCGGGCCCCAGCGTCGCCGACCGCGTGCTGCACCACGTCGTCCCAAAGGGAGCGGTCGAGCAGTACCGGGGTGAGACCCTGGCTCCGGTAGGCGGCAACGGCGGCGGCGGCACCGGCGCGCCAAGCTTCGACGAGGCGGCTGACGAGAGCGGAGGTCACGAGCGGCTGGTCCACGAGGAGCACGACCGCGGCCTTGGCTTGCGCGACCCGTGCCGCGTCGAGCCCGTTTCTTAGTGATCCGCCCATCCCTTCGGACCAGGCCAGGTTCACGACGACGACGGCGTCGGCGAGATCACTCGAACGCCTAACTTCGGCGGCTGCCGCACCGAGCACGACGATGACCGGGTGGCAGCCACCGCCCTTGAGGGTTCGTATGGCCCGTTCGACCAGTGTCTGGCCTCCAAAGCGCACCAGGGCCTTGGGCCCGCCGAAGTTCCGTCCCTCCCCGGCGGCGAGCACGATCCCGGCGACCCGTTCGTCTGGTGCTGATCTCGTGTCGCTTGAGCCCACCGTGGCGCGCTTTCGCTTCATCTTCGCGGTCGTTGAGAGGGTACCGATTCGACCCGGCCGCCGCGGTTTCCGCCCGAGGTCCAGGCGTCCGGTCCGGGTCCGTCTCGGTGGGGATGTCGCCGGAGGGGGTGCCGGGTTCCATTTCAGTTGGACGGCCGGTCGGGCTCGCTGACCGTTTTGGAAAACCAGCCGCCTAGAGTCTTCTTATGCCGACACGGAGAGGAACCCCGAGGGTGCTGGCGGTCGCCCGCGGCGACGAGCCCGCCGATCTTTTGATCAAAGGGGGTCGGGTCTTCGTCCCGGGTACCCGGGAGTGGATCGACACCGATCTCGCGGTGGTGGACGGGGTGATCGCCGGCTGGGGTCCCCGCGAGGCCGCCGAGGTGGTCGACGTGGCCGGTGCCTCGCTGACCGCCGGTTTCATCGACCCCCACATGCACCTCGAGTCCACCAAGCTGTGGGTCGACGAGTTCGTGCGCACCGTGTTGCCCCACGGGACGACCGCGGTCGCCGCCGACCCCCACGAGATCGCCAACGTCTTCGGGGTCCCGGGGGTGGCGGCCCTGGCGGAAGCGGCCCGGGATCTGCCGTTCACCTTCGGAATCTGCGCCTCGAGCTGCGTGCCGGCTTCCCCGTTCGAGAGCCCGGCCGCCGAGCTCGACCACGCCAAGGTGGTGGAGCTGATCGAGGAGTACGGGGCGATCGGGGTCGCCGAGGTGATGGACTTCCCGGGCGTCATCGGGGGCGACCCCGAGGTGCTCGCCAAGATCGCGGCGGCCGACCGCCGCCGGGTCGACGGGCACGCCCCCGGGATCCGCGGTCGCCAGCTCGACGCTTACCTCGCCGCCGGGGTGGAGTCCGACCACGAGTGCACCGACTGGGCGGAGGCCGACGAGAAACGCCGCAAGGGCATGTGGATCTTCATCCGGGAAGGCTCCGCCTCGCGCAACCTGGCGGACCTGGCACCCACCGTGCTCGCCCACGGCACCGACCGCATCGCCCTCTGCACCGACGACCGGGAGCCCGACACGCTTCTTAACGAGGGCCACATCAACGACTGTGTGCGCCTGGCGGTGGCCGCCGGGGTGTCCCTGGAGGACGCGCTGGTGATGGCGACCGCCAACCCCGCCGACTACCACCGCTTCGACCATCTCGGGTGGCTGGCACCCGGCTACCAGGCCGACGTGCTCTGCTTCGAGGACCTCTCCTCCCTGGAGCCGGCCCGGGTGTGGCAGGCGGGCCGGCTGGTGGCAGAGGGCGGCCGGGTCCTGTCCGGGGTGGTTCCCACCGCGGTGGCCCCCGACTGGATGTTCCACTCCGTCCATCTCGATTTCCCCCGGGGCCCGGAGGCGTTCGACCTGCCGGCGCCGCCCAACGGCAAAGCCCGGGTGATCGGGGTGGAGTCCCGCTCGCTGTCGACCCGGAACCTGGTGGTGGACATCACCGATCCCGCCCAGGAAGTGGCTCGCATCGGCGTGGTCGAGCGCCATCGGGACACCGGGCGCATCGGCCTCGGCCACGTGGCCGGCTTCGGTCTGGTGCGAGGGGCGATTGCGTCCACGGTGGCCCACGACGCCCACAACTGCATGGTGGTCGGCGCCGGCGACGGCTCCGGCCCGGCCGAGATGGCCGCCGCGGTGGCCCGGCTCGCCGAGATCGGCGGCGGGCAGGTGGCGATGCTCGATCGCCGGGTGATTGGCGAGGTGCGGTTGCCGATCGGTGGGCTGATGAGCGACAAGGACGCCGAAACGGTCGCCGGCGAGGTGAAGAAGCTCTCCGAGGTGGTCTCGACCCGTCTCGGGCTGACCATCGAGGCGCCCTTCATGCAGCTGAGCTTCCTCGGGCTGACGGTGATTCCGGAGCTGAGGATCACCGACCGGGGCCTTTTCGACGTCAACACCTTCTCGCTCGTCGACGTGGCGGCGAGCTAGACGGCGCCGCCGCCCGTCCCACCGGGAGGGGGGTGTGGCCGCCTACGCCGACGGGCTCGCGGCCGCGGTGAGCACCGCCGAGGGCATCGGGAGGGTGGCGCGCCAGGTGCCGTCCAGATCATGGAGGGCGCTCGCCACTGCGCCGGCCGTCGGCACCAGTCCGATCTCGCCGATTCCCTTGATCCCGTAGGGGGAGCGGGGCTGGGGTTCCTCAACGAGCAGGACCTCGATCGGGGGGACGTCCTTCGGGCGCAGGATCCCCAGGCTGCGCAGGGTCATGTTCCGTGGCCGGCCCTCCTCGTCGGCGGGGAAGTCCTCCGACAGGGCGTAGCCGAGCCCCATGTGCACCGAGCCCTGGATCTGGCCCTCGCAGAGCATCGGGTTCACCGCCCGCCCGACGTCGTGGACGGCGAGCACCCGCTCGATCCGGCCGCTCGACCGGTCGATGACGACGAGCTGGGCGGCGTAGGAGAAAGCGGCGTGGACGACCGGGTGCGGCACCTTCTCGGCGAGCGAATTGGTCCAGTCCACCCGATACTCACCGAGGTAATCGACGCCCGGCCGCCGACCATCCGCCTTGGCCCGCCGGCAGGCCTCGGCGATGGCCCCGGCACCCATCAGCGTCCCCCGGGATCCGGTGGTCTGCCCGGCACCGAGTTCCCGGGTGGTGTCCACCACCACCCGCACCTGGCTGGGAGGCACGCCGAGCTCCTCCACCGCGACCTGGCGGGCGACGGTGTGGACCCCCTGGCCCATCTCGGTCCAGCAGTGGCGCACCTCGACCTCGCCGTCGTCTAAGAACCGCACCACGGCCTGGGCCACCTCGACTAAGCCGTTGCCGAGTCCGGCGTTTTTCAACGCCAACCCGAGGCCGACCGCCTTGCCGGCCGCCACCGCCTCGTCGAGGGCGGGCTTGACGGCCACCAGGCAGGCCCTGGCCCCCCGGCACCCGTCGTCCATCACCTGCCCCGGGCCCCAGACCGCCCCCGGGGTCACCACGTTGCGCACCCGCATCTCCCAACCGCTGATCCCGAGCCTTTCGGCCAGGCGGTCCATCACCCCTTCCATGGCGAACTGGGCCTGGTTGGACCCGAAGCCGCGGAAGGCGCCGCAGACCGGGTTGTTGGTGCGGACCGCCACGGCTTCGACGTCGATGGTCGGGGTGACGTAGGGACCGGAGGCGTGACCGGCGGCGCGCTCCAGCACGTGCTGGCCGACCGAAGCGTAGGGGCCGGTGTCGCTGACGAGGCGGGCCTTCACCGCAGTGAGCCGGCCGGCGGCGTCACAACCGGCCCAGTACTCGAGGCGGAAGGGGTGACGCTTGGGGTGCAGGAGGAGCGACTCCTCGCGAGACAGGGTGCACTTGACCGGGCGCTGGAGCAAAAAGGCGGCGAGCGCCGTCTGGGCCTGGTTCGCCATGTCCTCCTTGCCCCCGAAGGCGCCGCCGTTGGAGACCTGCTCGACGAGGATCCGTCCTTCCGTCACCCCGAGGACGGTGGCGATCTGGCGGCGGTCGTCCCAGACCCCCTGGCCCCCGGAGAAGACCTTCAAGGAGCCCTCCCCGGTCGGCACCGCCAGGGTCGACTCGGGCTCCAGATAAGCGTGCTCGACCCGTTGGGTCTGGAAGACCTCGTGCACGGTGTGGGCGGATTCGGCCAGCGCGGCGTCGGTGTCGCCGCGGCGGTAGGAGAAGCGGGCGAGCGCGTTGCCCGGCACCAGCCAGGTGGCGTCCTCGGGGTCGGCGAGGGCCGCCACCGGGTCGGTAAGTGGACGCCGCGGCCGGTACTCCACCTCGACGAGCTCGGCCGCCCGACGGGCGGCCTGGCGGGTGTCGGCGACCACCATGGCGAGGACGTCGCCGAGGTAGGAGGTGCGGCCCCCTTCGGGGATGAAGACCGGCCAGTCGGATTGGGCGATCCCCACCCGGAGCTCCCCGGGGACGTCCGCCGCGGTGAGGACCGCCTCGACGCCGGGAGCTGCCCGGGCCTGTGAGGTGTCGATCCGTACCACCTCCGCCCGGGCGTGGTCGGCGAGCCGAAAGGCCCCGTGCAGCATCCCCGGCCATCGGAGATCATCGACGTAGCCGTGATCTCCGAGGGCCTGCGCCCGGCTGTCGTACTTGGCGGCCCGCGCCCCGATCCCCCCGGCGAGCTCGACTGGGGGCGACTCCCCCCGGGCGAGGACCTCCACGGCGTCGAGGATCTTCGTGTACCCGGTGCAACGGCACAGGTGGGCCCCGAGATGCCGGCTGGCTTCCTCCCGGGTGAGCTGGTCGCCCTTCTTGTCGAGGAGGGCCTTTACCCGGACGACGATCCCCGGGGTGCAAAAGCCGCACTGGAGGGCGCCGGTGGCGGCGAAGGCGGCGGCGAAACGCTCCCGTTCGGCCGGGTCGAACCCCTCCAGGGTGACGACCGACTTTCCGGCCACCTTTTCCAGCGGGACCTGGCAGGCCACCATCGCCCGGTTGTCGATCAATACCGTGCAGCAGCCGCACTGGCCAGTGGGCGCGCAGCCGTCTTTCGGGGAGGTGACCCCGAGCTCCTCGCGCAGGGCCGCCAGCAGGTGGGGGTGGTCGCCCCGGACCTCGGCGGGTAGGCCGTTGAGGGTGAACCCAGTCGTTCCAACCTGGTCGGTCTTGCCCGGCGGTGCCACGTCAGTTCTTCCCCCCACGACGTCTGGCAGCCTATCTCCGGCCATTTTCCGCTCGCGCGTCGACGGTCCGGGCGCGAATGCCTACGACCTGGCGCCCACTGGGACCCGGAACCGACGAGATTCTGGGTGAAAGGGCCGCTATCCCTGGTGCAGTGCCCGCCAAACCCGCTCCGGCGTGAGCGGGATGGAGTTGATGGCGACCCCGGTCGCGTCGAGGATGGCGTTCCGCACCGCCGGCGCCACCCCGTCCATCGGGATCTCCGCCACCGCCTTGGCCCCGTAGGGGCCGGAGGGCTCCATGGTCTGCACCAGGATCACCTCGGTGGGTGGCGTGTCGTCGGCCCGGAACACCCAGTAGGGGCCGAACCGGTCGTTCACCGGGTGTCCGGAGGGATCGAGCACCACCTCCTCGCACACGGCGTACCCGAGGGCCTGCACCATCGCTCCCTCCACCTGGCCGCTCGCCGTGATCGGGTTGATGGGCACGCCGCAGTCGACCGCGGTGACGAGCTTGGCGACCCGCACCTCCCCGGTGTCGAGGTCCACCTCCACCTCGGCCAGCTGGGCGGCGAACGGGGGCGGCGACTCGGGCGACACGTGGGAGGCGGTGCCCATGATCTGTTCCTGATCCTCGGTGTGGAGGGCGTTGAGGGCCACATCTGCGAGCGACACCGAGCGCCCGTCCGGGGCCCAGGCCCGGCGGTCGTGGAGCTCGATCGATCCCGGGTCCTTTTCCCCGAGCAGGCGGGCCGCTCGGGCGACCACCCGGGCCCGGGCCGCCTCCGCCGCCTTTTTCACCGCCATGCCGGAGATGTAGGTGGTGCTGGAGGCGTAGGCCCCCACGTCGAAGGGGGTGAAGTCGGTGTCCGACGAATACACCAGGATGTCCTCGACCGGCACCCCCAGCACCTCGGCGGCGATCTGGGCGAGCACGGTGTCGGACCCGGTGCCGAGGTCGGTGGCCCCGGCGAGCAGGTTGAACGACCCGTCGTCGTTGATCTTGATCGAGCACGACCCCATGTCGACGAGGGGGATCCCCGAGCCCTGGATGGCGAGCGCCATCCCGAGTCCCCGGCGGAGGTGCGGGTGCTCCGGGGGCTTTCTCCACGAGGGGTCGCCCCTTCGCTCCCAGCCGATGGCGCGCCTTCCCTGCAGGGCGCACTCCTCGAGTCCGCAGCTGGTGATGAGCGGCAGGTCCTCGGGGGCGAGGTCCTCGACCCCACCCCGCTCGCCGAGGCGGGGGACGATGTCGAGGGGATCGCCGGTCTTTACCCAGTTCCGGCGGCGGATCTCGTAGGGGTCGAGGCCGAGGGCCCGGGCGATGTCGTCCATGTGGGACTCGAGGGCGAAGAAGGCCTCGGGCGCCCCGTAGCCCCGGAAGGCGCCGGCGACCGGGCGGTTGGTGTAGGCGACGTCGCAGCGGAAGCGCTTGGCCGGGCAGTTGTACAGGGACAGGCCGTGCTGGCCGGAGACCGAGTTCACGGTGAAGCCGTGGGTGCCGTAGGCGCCGGTGTTGGAGACCACCTTCACGTCCTGGGCGAGGAGCCGGCCCTCGGCGTCGACAGCGGTTCGGAAGGTGATGGTCTGGGCGTGGCGGACCCGGGTGGAGGCGAACTCCTCGGACCGGGTGAGCTCGAAGCGGACCGGGCGGCGGGTGGCGAGCACCAGATGGCCGACGATGTCCTCGATGACCATCTCCTGCTTGGCCCCGAACCCGCCTCCGAGGCGGGGCTTTATGACCCGGATGCGCTTCACCGGCAGCCCGAGAAGCGGCGCCACCATGCGGCGCACGTGGAAGGGGACCTGGGTGGAGGAGCGCAGCACCAGCCGATCGTCTGGGTCCAGCCATCCGATGGTGATGTGAGGCTCGATGGGGGTGTGCTGGACCTGCTGGACGTGGAAGGTCTCTTCGAAGACCCGGGTCGCCCCGGCGAAGGCCGCCTCCAGCTCCTCGTCGGAGACGGTCTGTCCCTCGATGTGGTGACTGATGTTGCGGGCGGCGTCGAAGATCCCCTCGGTGTCCGGCTCGTCGTGGATGAGGGGCGCACCGGGCTGGATCGCTTCGAGCTCGTCGAAGACGGCCGGCAGCACCTCATAGGTCACCTTGATCCGGCGGCAGGCCTCCTCGGCGATCTCGGCCGTCTCCGCCGCCACCGCGGCCACCCGGTCGCCGACGTGGCGGACCTTGTCGTCAAAGCTCACCTGGTCCCACGGCGGCGGGTTGGGCCAGGTCTGGCCGCCTGAGGCGTACTTCACCCGGGGGGTGTTCTGGCAGTGCAGCACCGCGTGCACGCCGGGGAGGGCGCGGGCCTCGGTGTCGTCGATCGCCACGATGCGGGCGTGGGCGTGGGGACTGCGCAACACCTTGGCGAAGAGCAGGCCGCGCGGCTCGATGTCGTCGGTGAAGGCGGGATGGCCCTTCACGAGGCGGAGCGCGTCCACCTTCGTCTCCGGCTTGCCGACCACCGTGGTCAGGGGCACCTCAGGGGAGACCACGAGGCGGGGAATGGCGTCCGAGACCTCGCCGTTCGCCTCTGGTCCCGGCTCCAACGAGTCGTCCCGGCCGAGGAGGGGTTCCACCATCACCGGGTCCATCGGACAGGACTTCTCCCCGCGGAGCGCCGCCGCGGCCCGCCGGACCGCCTCGACCACCTTCACGTATCCCGTCTCCCGGTCGAGGATCCCGCTCAGCGCGTCACGGATCTCCGTCTCGGAGGGATCGGGATGCGCCTCCAACAAAGCCTTGGTGGCGAGCACCATGGCGCCCACCGAGTACCCGGACTGCATCGCCCCCGCCTCGACGAAGGCCTCCTGGATGGGGTGGAGCTCGCCGGTGGCCACGTCGAGCGACTCGACGGTGGTGATCTCGTGTCCGGTGGCCTGGGCGGCGAGCAGGACGTCGGCTGACACCAGCCGTCCGTCGACGAGCACCGCCGCCGCGCCGGTCTCGCCGCTCTCCGAGCCGAACCGAACGCTGAAATACCCGAGGCCCCGCAGCACCGCCAGCAGGCTGGCCCCCGGCGGGCACCAGACCGGGTGATCGGTGCCGTTGACCCGGAGATCGAAGCGTTCCACGGGTTCTCCCGGGGTCTCGTCTCCTCGCTCGACCGTCGTCACTTCTCCTTCCTTGACGCCTGGCGTCTTGGGGGCTTTCACCCTCCCACCGCCTCCAGCACCCGTGTGCTGAGCACCGCGGCGAGGGCCCGGCGGTACTCCGCCGACCCCCGGAAATCTCCCGGCGGCTCGAGCCGACGAATCACCGCCGCGGTCTCGTCGGCGGCGACCGGACCGGTCGCCGCGGTGGCGACCAGCACCGGGCGGGGCCCCACCCCCGCCAGCGCCAACCACCGCCGGCCGGAGAACTGGCGGGCGACCGCGGTCACGATGGCCCGGTCGGCCGGGGTGCGCCCGGTGCGGGCAAGCTCGGCCCGCCCCCGCGGGTCGATCGACACCGCGGTGATGATCTCGCCGGAAGCAAGCGGAACCTCGGCGAGGAGTTCTTTCAGCGGGATCTTCGCCTGGCCGTTCCGCCGGGTGATCTCGACCCGGGCGTCGCAGGCGAGCAAGCTCGCCAGGAGCTCGCTGTCGAACTCGGCACTCGCCACGCACCCCCCGAGGGTCGCCTGGGACCGGAGCGTGCTCGGGTCCTGCCGGCGGGCGGCCTCCCGCACCACGGACGGGACCCGGTCGTCGTCCGCCAGTTCCTGCAGGGTGGTCATCGAGCCGATGACCACCGCGTCCTCGCTCTTCTGGTCGATGCCGCCGAGGCCGAGGGCCTGGAGATCGACCACCTCGTAGCGCTCGGTCCCGGGGCGGGCGTTGAACTTCGTCCCCCCGCCGATCACCACCGTGGAGGGGCCCTCAAGCAGGGAGAGCGCTTCCTCCACCGACTGCGGGCGCCAGTACCGTGTCGTGCCTGCCACTCGAGCCTGCACCTCCCGGACAAAGTCCCGACGAGCCTAACGTCGGACCGGCGCCGCCCGGTGGTCAGGCGCCGAAGGGTTTGCGGACCAGGTAGTGACCCCGACCGGGTTCACCGACGAAGTGCCCGTCCACCGCCACCGGGCGACCCCGGCTCAGCACCAGCTCCGGCCAACCGGTGGAGACCATTCCCGCGTAGGGGGAGTGATCGACGGACATGTGGAGGTTTTTCGCCTCGAGCGGTTGACGCCGCTCCGGATCCCACACCACCAAGTCGGCGTCGGCGCCGACGGCGAGCGAACCCTTGGCCGGCCACAGCCCGAAGGCCCGGGCCGGGGCCTCGGCGCACAACCGCACCCAGTCGGCGGCGCTGATCCGTTTGCTCCGTACCCCCTCCCAGAGGAGGGCGAGACGGGTCTCGACGCCGGGGAGGCCGCCGGGGATCTCGGTGAAGTCGCGAAAGCCCCCGGGGAGCCCGAGCACCCCGGCCCGCCGGTCGGCCCGCCAGAACGGACAGTGATCGGTGGCCACCGTCTGGATCCAGCCCTTAGCCAGCCCTTCCCACAGCGCTTCGGCGTGACTGGCCGGGCGGAGCGGGGGGGTGCAGACGAAATCCGGGGCCTCGGGACCTTGGAGCTTGGTCTCGTCGAGGTAGAGGTACTGGGGACAGGTCTCGGCCCGGACGTCGACCCCCCGGGCGCGGGCCGCGGTGATCGCGGCGAGGGCGTCGGCCGAGGAGACGTGGACGATGTAGATGGCCGCGCCGGTGAGCTCGGCGAGCACCGCGGCGCGGGCGACCGCCTCGGCCTCGAGGAGGGGCGGTCGGGTGCGGGCGTGTTCGATCACCCCGGTGCGGCCGGCGTCGAGGGCCTCCCGCCGGAGCTCCTCGATCGCCGGGCCGTTCTCGCAGTGCAGGGTGACGAGAGCTCCCTGGCGGCGGGCGAAACGCATCAGCCTGACGACGGTGCCGTCGTCGACCTGGAGCCGGTCGGGATAGGCGAGGTAGAGCTTGAAAGAGGTGATGCCGGCCTCGACCGCGGCGGTGACCACCGACTCGGGCACCGCCGAGGTGAAGGTGAGGTGCAGCCCCCAGTCGATCGTCGAGAGCTCGGCGAAGGCCCGCCACCGGGCGGCCGCGGCGAGGGGGTCCTCGCCCCGCTCCGGGGTGATGTAGTCGATGATCGTCGTGGTGCCGCCGACGGCCGCCGCCCGGGTTCCGGAGGCGAAGTCGTCCGAGACCCGCACCGCGCCGACCTGCAGCTGCATGTGGGTGTGAGCGTCGATCCCCCCAGGGACGACCAGCTTGCCGGTGGCGTCGTGCACCGGCTCGGTGCCACGGGGAGAAATCTCCGGTGCCACCTCGGCGACCCGGCCGCCGGCACCGATCCTCAGGTCGGCGGGCCGCTCGCCCGCCGCATCGATGACCGTGCCGCCGCGGATCAGCACGGCCGCCTCCCCGGCCTCGACCCACCGGAGCCGGCCCTTCCGGGGCGCAGGTGGTCGGTCGTCGGGGTGGTCCCGGTCGGGCTCGGGTGGGTGGCGGTCACGACCACAGGCGGCGGGCCCGCTGGGAGAGGTCGGCGTGCTCGCTCGCCAGGTCCACGCCGACCAGTGATCCTTCGGTGACGACGCTCTCGCCGCCGACGAGCAGGTGGCGGACCCGACGATCCGGTCCGAGCACCAACCCGTCGATCGGGTCCGGGATGTCGCCGAGGTCTTCGGCGGGCCAGACCGCGACATCGGCGGTCGCCCCCACCTCGAGGCGCCCGAGATCGGCCCGCCCGAGGCAGGCCGCCCCCCCGGAGGTGGCGAGGGCGAGGGCCTCCGCCGGCGATAGGGCGTCGGCGCGCCCGGTCCGCAGACGGGCGAAGTAGACGGCCTGGCGCAGCTCCGGCAACAGGACGCCCATCTCGTTGGAGGCGGGCCCGTCGACGCCGAGGCCCACCGGCGCCCCGGCGTCGAGAAGGTCCCGTACCGGGCAGAGTCCGGCGGCGAGCCGGGCGTTGGAGCTCGGGCAGTGGGCGACGCCGGTTCGGGAGCGGCCGATCCGGGCGACCTCGCCGGGATCGAGGTGGATGGCGTGCGCGAACCAGACGTCGTCACCCAGCCAGTCGAGCTCTTCCATCAGTTCGAGCGGTCGCTTGGAAAAGCGCGCCAGGCAATGGACCGCCTCGTCTTCGGTCTCGGCGAGGTGGGTGTGCAGGCGCAGGCCGAGGTGGCGGGCGAGCACCGCCGATTCCCGCATCAGTTCGGTCGAGACTGAGAACGGGCTGCAGGGTGCCACCGCGATCATCACCCGCTCGCCGTCGTGGAGGCGGGCCGCCACGGCTTCGGTCGAGGCGAGGATGGCGTCGAGGGGCTCGACGAGGGAATCGGGGGGAAGCCCGCCGGCGCTCTCGCCGAGGTCCATCGAGCCGCGGCACAGTTGGAGGCGGACGCCCACCTGGCGCGCCGCGCCGGCGATGGCGTCGAAAACGCCGTCGTCGCCGTGCGGCACCACGTAGTGGTGGTCCGACACCGTCGTCGCGCCACCCATCGCCAGCTCGGCCAGCCCGACGCGGGCCGCGGCCGCGGTGTCCTCGACCGAGATCCGTTCCCAGACCGGATAGAGGGTCGTGAGCCAGGTGAACAGGTCACAGGCCGTCGCCCGGCCCCGCGTCATCCACTGATAGAGGTGGTGGTGGCAGTTGACGAACCCGGCGGTGACGATCGTTCCGTCGCAGGCGAGCACCCGGTCGCCGGGGCGGCGCTCCACCGTGCCGATGGCCGCGATCCGGCCCTCCTCGATGGCGACGTCCCCGGGCCACCTCGCGCCACGAAGAACCGTCCGCTCTCCCACCGCTCGTAGTATCGCCGTCCCCGACCCTCCCGACCAGCGCCGCGGCACGGAACGCCCCCGGCCGGCGTGGTGTCTGACGACCGGGGTCGGAGGCTTCTCGTGAATTTGTGCCATGAGGCCGCGGAAACCCCCCCAAACGGGAAATCCGAGGGATCGGGTTAACCCGGACGGGCGGTTGTCAAACGGATACGCTTCCGGAGGCTTTTGAAGGTTTTCAGCAACATGTTCTGTCGTACGTCGAGATGGTGCGCACGACGAGGGCTGTCAGACCTTGCCGGGGCGCACGGAGGGAGGTCTGACGATGGTCAATGGTGCGGATACCGGTCCCGGCTGGCCTAGCGGCGGTGCTGGGACCGATGTCGCAGAGGGATACACCGCTTTCAAGCTCGAACAGCGGGGCATCGAGCACGTCGCAGAAGCCGACCGGGCCTTGCGTCCGCGGGGACTGTTCTGGATGTGGACCGGAGCGATCTGGAACGTCGAGTTCCTCGTCTACGGCGCCCTGATCGTCTCGTTCGGGCTGTCGTTCTGGCAAGCCGTGGTGGCGATCCTCATCGGGAACATCTTCTACGTATTCCTCGGGTGGGCGAGTCTGTCGGGGCCCAAGACCGGAACCACCGCCTTCATGGTGAGTCGAGCTCCTTTCGGCCGCAACGGCAACCGCGCCCCGTCGCTCTTTAACTGGATCACCCAGGTGGGCTTCGAGGTCGAGGGACTCGTCATCGTGGTGCTCATCATCGGGGCGATGTTTATCCACGAAGGGATCCACCTCAACGACACCGGAAAGACCATCGCGATCATCCTCGCGGTCCTCGTGCAGTTCGTGGTGCCGTTCCTCGGACACGCCACGATCACCAAGGTGCTGCGCTACCTGTCGTTCGTGTTCATCGTGGTCTTCATCATCATGGCGTGCCTGACCATCCCCCACGCCCACCTGAGCAGCCTGCACTTCCACGGCACTGACTCCTGGTGGTTGTGGACGACCGGTGTGGTGCTCATCGTCTCGGCCGGAGGGCTGGGATGGACCGAGAACGCGGCGGACTACTCCCGCTACCTCCCGACCAACACCCCGGCGACGAGGACGTTCTGGGCCGCGACGCTCGGTGGAGCCATCCCGTCGGTCCTGTTGGAGCTCCTCGGCGCCACCGCCTATCTGGTGAGTCCGGCGGTCACCCAGGCGGCCGGGGTACCAGCCGCCTTTGCCAGCTGGTTCTTCTGGCCGTTCCTCATCCTGGCGCTCCCACAGCTCTTCGCCATCAACACCATCGACATGTACTCCTCGGGGGTCACGCTGCAGGCGCTGGGGCTCCCGGTCAAGCGGTGGATCTGCGTCGTCATCGACACCGTGATCTCCGGTGGTGTGACCGCCTTGGTGATCTTCAAGGGGAACTTCTACACGGACCTTTCGGGGTTCCTGGACTACATCGTGGTGTGGCTCGGCGCGTGGTTCGGCGTCTACATCGTTGACTACATGCTGCGCCGGGGTCGCTACGAGTTCCGTTCCCTCGCCGCCAAGCACGGCGGGCTGTACTGGCGTAACGGTGGGTTCAACTGGAAGGCGCTGATCTCGCTGGCAGCTGGGATGTTCGCGGCGATGATGTGGATCGACGCGGCCTTCTACTGGCCGTCGTACTCCTCGCCGCTGTCCAACGCCACCCACGGAGCCGACTTCAGCTGGATCTTCGGGCTGCTGGTGAGCGGCATCATCTACTACGTGCTGTCGTTCCGCTCGGTCCGCAAGGAGGTTGAGGGCCACTCCTAGGTCGAGTCGCGGTGGTCCTCGCGCCTGGCGCGAGGACCACCGCACCGCCCGAAGGGCCGTCGTGGGCCGCCGAGAACTGTCCGCGGGCTCGACTTAGGGTGGGCCGGACGCGCCCCGGGAGATTGATCCCGTGATCTCTCGGCTCTAGTTGCCGAAGGTCCGGGGTGCCTATGAGGACAGCTGTAGCGAGCGAACTCGAAGGAGGCCAGAGCATCCGAAGTCCGGTCGGCGGTGAAGTGGCGGGTGTCGCCGACGACCCGGCGTAGAGGAGAGGACATGCCGAGCCTGGGACTCGAACATCAGATCGTCGACCAAGCGGTGTACGGGCGCACCGTGGAGCGCTTCCGGGAACGCCAGATCCTCCTTCCGACCCTTGCCGAACTCGCTAAGCCCAGCCTCATCGCTCCTGTGATCCGCCAAGCCCTGGCGGCCGTCCCGCCAGACGAGGCCAACCCGCTCAACCTGTTCCGGGTGCACTGGTACAACGGGGCGGATCGCACGTCCCAGGACCAACTGCCCGGGCACGTGGTGCTGCCGAAGGAGCTGACCGGGGTCGAGGCGCCCATCGTGGTGCTCTTCGGGGACCGGTTCCCGATGATCCGCTCCCACAAGGTGCTCGCGGCCTACGGATGCCTGGTCCCGCGGGTGGTCACCGGTCAGTTCGATCCCACCTCCCACCGGGCGGTGTGGCCCTCCACCGGCAACTACTGCCGCGGCGGGGTGGCGATCTCCCGTCTCATGAGCTGTCGGGGCGTCGCCGTGCTGCCCGAGGGCATGAGCCAGGAGCGCTTCGCCTGGTTGCGCGACTGGGTGGCCGATCCCTCCGACGTCATCGCTACCCCGGGGACCGAGAGCAACGTGAAAGAGATCTACGACCGATGCGCCGAGCTCTCCAAGGACCCCGACAACGTCATCTTCAATCAGTTCTCGGAGTTCGGCAACCACCTCATCCACTACCTGTGCACCGGGACCGCCGGCGGCGAGGTCTTCGACCGCTTGCGGGAACGAGAACCTTCGTTACGGCTGGCCGCCTTCGTCTCCGCCTCGGGTTCGGCCGGCACCCTGGGAGCGGGGGACTACCTGAAGGAAACCTACGGGGCCAAGATCGTGGCCGTCGAGGCGTTGGAGTGCCCGACCATGCTCTATTCGGGCTTCGGCGAGCACAACATCCAGGGAATCGGCGACAAGCACATCCCTTACATCCACAACGTCCACAACACCGACCTCGTGACGGCGGTCTCCGACCGCGCCACCGACCATCTGGCGGTGCTCTTCGGCTCGTCCGTCGGCCGAGCCTTCCTGGCGGGCCGCCGCCAGGTGCCAGCCGGGATCCTGGCGGCTCTCGACCACTTCGGCCTGTCGAGCATCTGCAACGTGGTGGCCGCGGTGAAGACGGCCAAGTACCTGGGACTGGGACCCGACGACGTGCTCATGACGGTGGCGACCGACGGGGCCGAGATGTACGAGAGTGAACGGGCGCGCATCGTGTCGCGGGACTTCTCCGACGGCTTCGACGAGGTCGGTGCCGCCGAGGCCTTCGGCCGTTTCCTGTTGGGCGCCGGGAGCGATCATCTCTTGGAGCTGAGGGCCCGGGACCGGGACCGCATCTTCAACCTCGGCTACTTCACCTGGGTGGAACAGCAAGGCGTGGCGATCGACGAGTTCATCGCCCGACGTGCGCAGTCCTGGTGGCGGGCTCTGCGGGGGGAACTCGCGAGATGGGACGAGCTGATCGGCGAGTTCAACTCCCGCACCGGTGTCAGGGTCAGTTGAGCCGGCCCGCCAGCACCCTGGTTTGTGGCGGCTGCGGCGCCTCCCCGGCAAGTCGTGATCCCTACCCGTTCCGCTGTCCTAATCACGGGCGAGGCGACGTCGACCACGTGCTGGCCCGGCTCCTCGACCCCGACCAGGTGCGCTTCCCGGATCCCGCCGACACCGACCCCTGTCCTTTCGTGGGCTATCGGGGCTTGCTCCACAGCTACCACCGGGCGGTAGCGGGGGGGATCGACGACGGGCGCTTCGTCGAGCTGACGCGGCGGCTCGACTCCGCGGTGGCCGAGATCGACGGCCACGGTTTTCGTGCCTCCCCCTTCGCGCGCAGCGAGGTCCTGTCGGAGGCCCTGGGGTTCGTCGAACCCGGGGGAGTGTGGGTGAAAGACGAAACCGGCGGGGTTTCCGGCTCGCACAAGGCGCGCCATCTGATGGGGGTGGCCTTGCACCTGGAGGTGGCCGAACTCCTCGGCCTGGCTAGTCCCGACCGGCGCCCGGTGCTCGCGGTGGCGAGTTGTGGCAACGCGGCCCTCGCCGCGGCGGTGGTGGCGGCGGCGAGCGGGTGGGGATTGCGGGTCTTCGTGCCGGTGGGTGCCGACCCGGCGATCCTCGAACGGCTCCGCCAGCTCGAGGCGCAGATCGTGGTTTGCGAGCGCGGCGACGGTGGCCGAGGCGACCCCACCTATCTCCGGTTGCTGGAAGAGCTCGACCGCGGGGCGCTGGCCTTCACCTGCCAGGGGAACCTCAACGCTTTGGCCATCGAGGGAGGGGAGACCCTCGGCTACGAGATCGTCTCTGAGCTCGTCCGCAGCGGGTGCTCGCTCGACCACCTCGTGGTGCAGGTCGGCGGGGGCGCCCTCGCCAGCAGCTGCGTCCAGGCCTTCTCGGAGGCTCACCGATTCGGGACGCTCGGTGCGGTGCCCGAAGTCCACACCGTGCAGACGACCGGCGCCCACCCGCTGGAGCGCGCCTATGAGCGGGTGCGTGGCGAGCTGCCGGGTGGGTGCGGTGGCTCGGAGCTCGACCGGGTGCTCTTGGCGGCGGCGAGGAAGCGGTCTTTTTACATGTGGCCCTGGGATGCCGAGCCGGCCAGCGTGGCCGAGGGGATCCTCGACGACGAGACCTACGATTGGCTGGCGGTGGTGCGCGGGATGCTCTCGACCGGCGGACGACCCGTCGTCGTGAGCGAGGAGAGGCTGGTTACGGCCCGGGATCTCGGCCACCAGGCGGGCTTTCCGGTCAGCGCCACCGGCTCGGCCGGTCTGGCCGGGCTGATCGATCTGGTCGGGGCCGGAGCGGTGGCCCGCGACGAGCGGGCGGCGGTGCTGTTCACCGGGATCGAGCCCTAGAGCGATGGCGGATCCCGGCGGCGGCTCCGGCTCGAAGGTAGCCCTGTGCGGGGCGACGGTCGTGGTGGCGCTGTGGCCGCCGGAGGTCGTGCGCGCCGATCTCGTCCTCGCCGAGGGGCGGGTGCAGGCGTTGGGTGTGGCACCCGGGGGCGTGTCGCGGCGGGACTGCGCCAACACCTTGATCGTGCCGGGAAACGTGTGCGCCCACCACCACCTGTACTCGGCGTTGTCCCGCGGCATGCCCTACGGGCTCGAAGCGCCCACCGACTTCACCGAGATCCTGCAACGGATCTGGTGGCGTCTCGACCGGGCGCTCGACGAGGCGTCGGTGCATGCCTCGGCGATGCGGGGCGGGCTCGACGCCCTCCTCGCCGGCACCACCACCATCATCGACCACCACGCCTCGCCGAATCTCATCGACGGTTCGCTCGACCTCGTCGCTGAGGCCCTCGGGGAAATCGGGGTCCGCTCGGTTTTGTGCTACGAGGTCACCGACCGGGACGGCCTGGAGCGGGCGGTCGCCGGCCTCGAGGAAAACCGGCGCTTCCTCGGCCGTCCGCGTCTTCTCGCCCGGGGCATGGTCGGCGCCCACGCCTCATTCACCTTGTCCGACGAGACCCTGGGAGCCTGTGCGGAGCTGGCGGCCGATGCCGGCGTGGGGGTGCACATCCACGTGGCCGAGGACCAGGTGGACGAGCAGGTCTGCCTGGGGCGCCACGCCCAACGGGTAGCGGACCGGCTCGCCGGTGCCGGCCTTCTCAACGATCAGGCCCTCCTCGCCCACTGCGTGCACGTCGACGAGGCCGAGACCCGGCTCATCGAGTCGGCCGGGGCGACGGTGGTGTGCAACCCCCGCAGCAACATGAACAACGGCGTGGGCCATTCCCCGTTCACCTGGCGCCCCGGGCCGGTGGTGTTGGGGACCGACGGGATCGGCGGGGACATGCTCGCCGAGTCGCAGGCCGGGTTCTTTCGGGCCAAGGAGGCCGACCTCGCCACGCAGCCGGAGTGGCCTCTCGTCCGTCTGGCGGAAGGCGCCCGCCTGGCGGGCCGGATCTACGACGAGCCCCTCCTCGGCACCCTGCGACC
Source organism: uncultured Acidimicrobiaceae bacterium (assembly GCA_963761425.1). Lineage (GTDB taxonomy): Bacteria > Actinomycetota > Acidimicrobiia > Acidimicrobiales > Bog-793 > Bog-793. The sequence continues at coordinate 317,491 of CAVXGQ010000005.1, forward strand.
CGGCGCGCCGGCCGATCTCTGTGTTCTCGCCTACGACCCGCCGACGCCACTCGGTGGCGACAATCTCGCCGGGCACTGGGTGTTCGGCCTGACGGCCGGGAAGGTGCGCGACGTCTACGTGGCCGGGGAGCTGGTGATCGCCGAGGGACGGTCGACCCAGGTCGACGAGGCCGAAGTCGCCGCCCGCGAGGTGCCGATCACCCGGGAGTTGTGGAGGCGCCTCGAGGCGACGCCGGCGCACACCTACGATCCGCGAAGGAGAAACGAGAAATGAGAGCTGCCCTCTACCTGCAGGACCTGCACCCGATCCGCGACGGCATGGCCTACGCGCGCTACGCCGAGGAACACGGCTTTGAGGCGGTCTGGCAGGCGGAGAGCCGCCTGGTGCGGGAGGCGACGGTGCCGATGGCGGCCTACGCCGCGGTCACCAGCCGCATCAAGGTGGCTTCGGGGGTCATCCCGATCTGGACCCGCAACGTCGGGCTGCTCGCCGCGACCTTCTCCACCCTCGACGAGCTCGCCCCGGGGCGGGTGATCCTGGGACTGGGGGCCTGGTGGGAACCGCTGGCGGCCAAGGTGGGGGTCGACCGCCGCCGACCGCTCACCGCGATGCGCGAGGTGGTCGAGGCGACCCGGAAGCTCCTCGCCATGGAGCGGGTCACCTATCACGGCGAGTTCGTGCACCTCGACGACGTGGAGATCGACATCGTGCACGGCGACCGCTCTCCGAAGCACGTGCCGATCTACGTCGGCGCCACCGGCATGCAGATGATGGAGGTCGCCGCCGAGGTCGCTGACGGCGTGGTGCTCAACTACATGGTGAGCCCCGACTACAACCGGCAGGCCATGGAGCATCTCGCCATCGGTGCTGCCCGCGCCGGGCGGGTGCTCGCCGACCTCGACCGGCCCCAGCTGGTGGTGTGCTCGCTCGACCGGGACCGCCAGCTCGCCCTGGACCGCTCGCGTGAGCTCCTCACCCAATACCTCGGCCAACAGCCCCACATCATGAAGGCAAGCGGGGTCGACCCGGAGCTCATCGAGGCGATCGGCAAGGTCCTCACCTGGCCGGCGGGACCCGAGGAGATCCATCGGGCGATGCGGCTGGTGCCCGACGACGCGGTCCAGATGATCACCGCCTCCGGCACCCCGGAGGAGTGCCGGGCCAAGGTCGACGAATACCTGGCCGCCGGGGCCACCTGCCCGATCCTGTATCCGCTGGGCAGCGACGTGCGGCTGATGATCGACACCTTCGGCTCTTAGGGAGATCGGACAGAGGAGGGAGCCACCAGATGAGGAGCTTTGCCGGACGGGACATCCTGTCGCTCAAGGACTTCGAACGTGACGAGTACTTCGAGGTCTTCCGGGTGGCCGAGGAGCTGAAGCCCTACGCCGAACGGCGGGAGAACGGCGACCTGCTCTCCTCGAAGACCCTGCTCACCGCCTTCTACCAGCCGAGCACGCGAACCCGGTTGGCCACCGAGGCGGCGATGCACCGGCTGGGCGGGCACGTGCTCGGGTTCTCGGACGCCAAGATGACCCGCGCCGGCGACTTCTACCAGGAGAGCATCAAGGACACCGTGCACATGCTGGAGTACTACGGCGACGTCATCGCCATGCGCCACTTCGAGCGGGGTGCACCGGAGGAGGCGGCGCGGTGGGCCTCGGTGCCGGTCATCAACTGCGGCGACGGCTGGGGCGAGCACCCCACCCAGGTGCTCACCGACCTCTACACCATCTGGAAGGACAAGGGCACCCTCGACGGGCTGAACCTGCTCTGCGTGGGGGACATGCGGATGCGCACCATGCACTCCCTCCTCTACGCCATGACCCAGTTCGACATGACCGCCTCGCTGGTGCACCCCCCGGAGATGTCGCTGCTGCCCGAGTTCTCGGCCGAGCTCACCTCCCGGGGCGTCCGCTACCGGGAGGTCGAAAGCGTCGAGGGGTGCCTCGCCGAGGCGGACGTCATCTACATGGAGCCGGTGGTGCAGGCCGACTACACGAAGTCCCGGGAAGAGGTGGGAAAGCACGGGAGAACCCCTGCCGCCTACCGGGTGACCAAGGAGCTCATGGCGACCAAGGCGAAGTCCGACGCCATCATCCTGCACTCGCTGCCGAGGATGGACGAACTGCCCGCCGAGGTCGACAGCACCCACCACGCCCGCTACTGGTTCGAGGCCTTCAACGGCGTGGTGATGCGCATGGCGCTCTTGGCGCTGGTGCTCGGGGCCGTGGAGTAGGGCGAAAGACGACGAGGGAGAGGGACCATGCAGACACACCTCCGGGGTCGCGACGTCATCGACTTCTCCGAGTGGACCAAGGACGAGATCGACACCGTGCTCGAGGTGGCGTTGGAGCTAAAGCGCGATCGCGCCCTCGGTCGGGCGCATCCGCTGCTGCGGGACAAGGTCCTCGCCATGTTGTTCTTCTTCCCGAGCACCCGGACCCGGGCCTCGTTCGAGGCCGGAATGGCGCAGCTCGGGGGACACGCCCAGTTCATCGAGTCCCGCACCACCCAGATCGCCCACGGTGACACCGCCAAGGAGATCGGTGAGATCCTCGGGCGCTACAACGACGGGATCGCCATCCGCCACGTCGACTGGCTGGTGGGCAACACCTACCTGCGAGAAGTCGCCGAGGCGAGCCGGGTCCCGGTGCTCAACATGCAGTGCGACGTCTTCCACCCGCACCAGGCGCTGGCCGATCTCATGACCATCATCGAGCGCTTCGGCGACCCGCGGGGACGCACCGCCACGATCAGCTGGGCCTGTGCCGCCAGCTACCAGAAGCCGATCAGCGTCCCGCAGAGCCTGGCGCTCCTGCTGCCGCGCTATGGCCTCAACGTGCGCCTCGTCCACCCGCCGGAGTTCGAGCTTTCGCCGGAGGTGGTCGACCAGGCCCGGGAGGAGGCCGGCCGGGCCCACGTCTCGTTCGAGGTGTCCCACGACTTCGAGGAGGGGATCCGGGGAACCGACGTCATCTACGCCAAGAGCTGGGGGGCGCTGCGAACGACGACGGACGAGGCCGAAGGGGCCAAGCTGATCGCCCGCTACGCCGACTGGATCACCGACGCCCGCCGGGTGGCGCTCGCCAACGAGGACGCGATCTACATGCACCCCTTGCCGGCGGACCGAGGAGTGGAGGTCACCGACGAGGTGATCGACGGAGGGCACTCCGTCGTCTACGACCAGGCCGAGAATCGCCTGCACGGCCAGAAGGCCGTCATGGCGCTCACGATGGGCTAGTCGTCCGGGCGATGGACGGCCGACTGGTCGTGGTGGCGATCGGCGGGAACTCGCTGATCAAGGACCGGATGCACCAAGAGGTGCGGGACCAGTACATCGCGGCCCACGAGACCTCCGAGCACGTGGCGGCGATGGTCGCCGACGGCTGGGACGTGGTGATCGGCCACGGCAACGGCCCCCAGGTGGGCTTCATCCTGCGGCGTTCGGAGCTCGCCGCCCACGAGCTGCACGAGGTGCCGCTCGACGCCTGCGGGGCGGACTCCCAGGGGGCGATCGGCTACGCCCTGGCCCAGAACCTGCAGAACGTGCTGCGGCGGCGCGGCCTTCTTCGGCCGGTGGTGGCGGTCGTGACCCAGGTGGAGGTGGCGGCGGACGATCCCGCCTTCTCCCACCCCAGCAAGCCGATCGGCTCGTTCATGGACGAGGGCGAGGCGCGTCGGCGACGGGCCCAGGACGGCTGGGAGGTGGCGGAGGACGCCCACCGGGGTTGGCGCCGCGTGGTGGCCTCTCCCCGGCCGCGGCGGATCGTGGAGCTCGAGGCGATCCGGACGCTCGTGGCGGCGGGGGTGATCGTGATCGGGGTCGGAGGCGGGGGGATCCCGGTGGTCGGCGACGCCGAGGGCGACCTGCGGGGGGTGGAGGCGGTGATCGACAAGGATCTCGGGTGCTCGCTTCTCGCCCGGGACCTCGGGGCCGACCTCTTTTTGATCTCCACCGCGGTGGAGAAGGTGGCGCTCTACTTCGGCACCCCCGCCCAGCGCTGGGTGGACCATCTCACCCTCGACGAGGCCCGCCGGTATCTCGCCGAGGGCGTGCACTTCGCAGCGGGTTCCATGGCGCCGAAGGTCGAGGCGATCATCGAGTACCTCGAGCACGGGGGGAGCCACGCCATCGTCACCGACCCGCCGAACCTCGCCCGGGCGCTCGCCGGGCAAACGGGGACCCACTTCACCGTGGACTAGAACCCTTTTGGTAATGCCCTGACGTCTGTGCTGGCCACGGGAGAATGTTTCTGTCGCTCGTGAGCTCGGTGTCTCGCGCGCGACCGCCTCGCAATGGTCAGCGGCCTTTCGGCAAGGTGGGCTCGAGGTCCTCGCCGGCGCCGGGCGTGCCGGGCGCCGGCCCCTGCTGACCGTTCGACAGCTTGCAGACGTCGAAGGGCGCTCGCAAGAACGGCTTGCCGACCGAGCTCTGGACGCTCGCCCGCGTTGCGAACGTGATCGAGACGACGACTGGCGTCTCGTATTCGACGACCCAGACGTGGTGGATCTCCCACGAGCACCTCGGGTGGTCGCGCCAGCGACCGGCGAGCAGGAGCTTCGAGCGCGACGAGGAGGCGGCCTTACTCGCGGCCGGTGGGTCGTCGGCGCGGACGTCAACCTCGGGCCCGTCCGCCCTTGTACGCCGGGGCACTCTCGCTTAGCGTTCACCAGTAGCTGGCGTCCTCTCCGCTCGATTGGTCAGCACGGACGAGTGAGATGTACTGAGGGTCGAAATGGGGCTCAACGGGCCAAATTCGCTCGCCTTCGGTCTCGTTCCCCTTGTTTCTCTAAGCCTCCCGGCTCGCTGATGGCGAGGTCGGCGTGGGGCGAATCGGGAGACGAAGGAGACCTGCATCGCGCACGAGTGCTTGCCGCACTGAGCCACGAGACCCCGGACCGCTGCCCATGGCAATCCACCTTCACCCCCGAGTTCGCCGAACGTCTGCGGGCTGATCTGCACCTCGGTGCGGCCGCCAGCGCACACAACCCGCACGGCGGCGGCAATCCGTATGACCTCGAGATGGCCCTCGACCAGGACGTTCTCATCACCTCGGTGGGCTGGGCGAACTCCTACTACGGGGAGGGCACTGAGTACGTCGACGAGTGGGGCGTCGGCTGGGTGTCGATGCCCTACACCACGCCCTTTGGCGTGGGTCACTACACCGAGCCGCGCGTGCATCCGCTCGCCGACGCCGACGATGTCGCGCGCTACCGGCCACCTGACCCTGGCCGGCCGGAGCTCTACACGGACTCCGAACGGCTCATCGCCGAGCAAGGAGCCCGGTACTGGATCGTGGGATCCACCGTCACCACGATCTTCGAGACGGCCTGGGCGTTGCGCGGCCTCGAGCAGCTGCTCACCGACTTCATCGAAGACCCCGATCTTGCCGAGGCCATCCTCGACATCCCTTACCGCTACCATCTCGCCGCCGCCGAGACGCTCGTGCGAATGGGGGTGGACATGATCTGGCTCGGTGACGACGTCGGGCACCAGCAAGGCATGCTCATTTCACCCCGCCACTGGCGGCGCTTCTTCAAGCCGCGGATGGCGCACATCATCGAGCGCCTGAAGGCCATCAACCCGGGTGTGAAGGTCGCCTACCACACCGACGGCTGCGTCTACGCGATCATTCCGGAGCTGATCGAGATCGGGCTCGACGTGCTCAACCCGATCCAGCCCGCCGCGATGGACCCTTCTCGGCTGAAGCGTGAGTACGGGAGCGAGCTGTGTTTCTGGGGATCGATGGATGAGCAGTACACGCTGCCGTTCGGCACTCCCGACCAAGTCCGCCAGGAGGTGCTCAGCCGGATCGCCACCCTCGGCGCCGGCGGTGGGCTAATCCTGGCGCCGACCCACCACCTGCAGCTCGATACGCCCCTCGAGAACTTCTGGGCCATGGTCGAGGCGGTCACCGGCCGTGCCCGCGTGCCCTGAGCCGGCCGGACGATCAGTGGACGGCGTCCGGCGAAAGGATTCCCAGAGCACGACGACGGCTGCGGCTGACCCCAGCACCGCGTCCCTCGTGCGGGTCGAGGTTCAGCCGATCGGCCGGCGGGTCGAAGTGAGTCGCGGTGCAACCGTGCTCGAGGCGGTTCGGGCTGGCGGCTTGGAGCTCGTCGCGGTCTGCGGTGGCCTTGGGCTGTGCGGTACCTGCCGGGTGAAGGTCGCCAACGGCGCATTTACGCCGCCGACCGGGCAGGAGCGCGAGCAACTGAGCCCGGCCGAGCTCTCCGGGGGGATTCGCCTGGCCTGCCAGGCTGCGGTGATGGCGGACGGGCGCGTCGAGGTTCCGCCCGAGTCGCTGACTACGCCGCAGCGTCTCCAGTTCGAGGGCTACGCGACGAACGTGGCGGTATTCGACCCCGCGGTGGTCGCGCTCGACGTCGAGGTCCCGCCGCCGGCGCTCGACGATCTGCGGGGCGACGCGACTCGCCTGCGTGACGCGGTCACCGCGGCCGGTCAGCCGGTGAGGCAGACCAGTCTCTCGGTATTGACCTCGGCACCCCTCACCCTGCGCGCCCGCAACTGGGCGGTACGGGTGGCGGTGCACCGCGGTGCCGCCGGTGACATCGCTGGCGAGATCGTCGCCCTCCTCCCCGAGGGCAAAGTGCCGCTCGGCGCGGCAATCGATGTCGGCACTACGAAGCTGGCGGCCTACCTCGTCGATCTCGAGACCGGCGAGACGGTGGCCCAGGGCGCCGCCCCGAACCCACAGATTGCGATCGGCGAGGACGTCATGAGCCGAATCGCGTATGCCGACGCAGACGAGTCAGGCGCCCGGGATCTGCATGAGCGGCTGGTCGACGGCATCAACCAGCTGCTCGGTGAGTTGCGAGGCCAGATCGACGCGCCCGCGGGGCAGCTCGTCGAGGCGGTCGCGGTCGGCAACACGGCGATGCACCACGCCTTGGTCAATCTGCCGCTCCGCCAGCTCGGCCTGGCTCCGTACGTGCCGGCCGTGACCGAGGCGCTCGAGCTGCGCAGCAGCGACCTCGGTCTCGACCTGGCGCCAGGCGCACGGACCTACCTCCCGCCGAACATCGCGGGCTTCGTCGGGGCGGATCACACGGCCGTGCTGCTCGCAAGCGGTGCCGCCGAGACCACGCGCACGGTTCTGGTGCTCGACATCGGCACGAACACCGAGATCAGCGTGGCACGTGGCGGTCGTCTGTGGAGCTGCTCGTGCGCCTCGGGCCCCGCGTTCGAGGGCGCCCACATCCGCGACGTCATGCGGGCGGCAGAAGGAGCGATCGAGCGCGTGGAATACCTAGATGGCAGGTTCCAGGTCCATACCATCGGTGAGGGACCGCCGGTGGGGATCTGCGGCTCGGGCATCCTCGACGCGGTCGTCGCCACGCTCAAGGCAGGGATCGTGGACGGGCGCGGCGGCTTTTGCCGGACGCACCCGCTGGTCACCCGGTCCTCGGAGGGGCCAGCGTGCATCCTGGTCCCGGCCGCGCTCGCGGGGCACGGCCGCGACATTTTGCTCACCCGCACCGACATTGGCGAGATCCAGCTTGCCAAGGCCGCCATTCGGGCCGGCATCGAGTTGCTCTTCAGAGCGGCTGGCATTGAAGCCGACGCGCTCGATGAGATCATCATTGCCGGGGCTTTCGGCACCTATCTCAGTATCGCCAGCGCCATCGCGGTCGGCATGCTGCCCCGGCTGCCCCCGGAGCGCTATCGCCAGGTGGGTAACGCGGCCGGCCAGGGGGCCCGGCAACTGCTGGTCTCCCGGCAGTGGCGGGAGAAGGCGGACGACATCGCGCGCCGGGTGCGCTATGTCGAGCTGACTACGCATCCGGACTTTGCCGATACCTTCACCGAAGAGTTGGCCTTCGGCCGGCGCCCGGAGGATTTCGAACCCGGAAAGATCCACGCGGGATCCGATGACCTACGAGAAGGAGGTGAGCCGTGACGGTCCTCGAGGAACTCCGCCAAGCGGTGATTGACGGCCAGGCGAAGCTCGCAGTCGCGAAGGCTGCCCAGGGTCTCGAGGAGGGAGTCTCCGCCGAGACCCTGCTGCAGGACGGGCTCATTGCGGCGATGAAGGAGGTGGGCCGCTTGTTCGAGGAGGGGGAGATCTTCGTACCCGAGATGCTGGTCGCCGCACGCGCGATGAAGGACACCGTGGCGCTGCTGAAGCCACTGATCGTCGACCACGAGGCTCAGTCGAGCGGGACCGTCGCCATCGGCACGGTGCAGGGCGACCTGCACGATATCGGCAAGAACCTTGTGGCGATGATGCTCGAGGGTTCCGGCTTCGAAGTCGTCGACCTCGGCACCGACGTCCCGCCCGAACGCTTCGTCGACGCCATCCGGGAAGGGGCCGACGTCGTGGCGATGTCAGCGCTGCTCACGACCACGATGACCAGCATGCAAGCCGTTGTCGAGGCGATCAGGCTCGCCGGTCTGCGCGACCGGGTTCGCATCGTCGTCGGCGGCGCGCCGATCACGGCCGCCTACGCAGGCGAGATCGGAGCTGACGGCTACGCGCCCGACGCTTCGAAGGCGGTGCGAAAGGTTGACGAGGTGTTGACCGATGCCCTGGGCGGCAGAGGAAGGCCCGATGGAGCGGTATGACCAGCTCAGCATCTCGCACCCCGACGATCTCGTGTTCGGCCGCTGCCCGCGTCCGTTGTGCGTCGGGGGTCTCGCCATCGGCGGAGGGGTCGTCTTTCCGGAGCTGAACTTCACCCTGCCGCCGATGGTGATCAACGAAGAGACGATGCCTCAGGTTCGTGACGAGTACCGGCAGATGACCGAAGAGGCGTGTGCCCGGGCTGTCGCCCTCCAGGTACCCGGCCTGGTCGTCGAGCTGGAGCTACTGCCCGAGCTGACCCGCCGGCCGGAATGGGGCGCGGAGATCACGGCGACCCTGCGTGAGTGTCTCGACGCCCACGGATCGAGTCACGGGCTCAAAAGCGCGCTGCGCGTCACCCCGAACGACGTGCGTGACTTCCTGCGACCTCCCCTGATGCGCACGGGCAAGGAATGGGAGGAGATGGTGCGCAGCTTCGATCTGTGTGCGCTGGCCGGTGCGGACATGCTCTCGATTGAATCCACCGGGGGCAAGGAGATCCACGACGATGCACTGCTCAACGGGGACCTGCCGGGGGCGCTGTTCGCCCTCGGTGTCCTGGCGTCTCGCGATATGGCATTTCTCTGGGACATGGTCGTCGGTGTGGCCGAGCAGCGGCGGGTGATCGCGGCGGGCGACTCGGCGTGTGGCTTCGGTAACACCGCGATGGTCCTTGCTGAGGGCGGATTCATCCCCCGCGTCTGGGCGGCGGTGATCCGGGTGATGACCGTCGCGCGTAGCCTCGTCGCCTATGAGCGCGGCGCCACTGGCCCGAGCAAGGACTGCGCGTACGAAGGGCCGTTCCTCAAGGCGATCACGGGCTACCCGATCGCCATGGAGGGCGCCGAGGCCGCCTGCGCGCACCTGTCTCCGGTCGGCAACATCGCCAAGGCGGCCGCCGACTTGTGGAGCAACGAGTCGGTGCAAAACGTCAAGCTCCTCGGCGGCATGGCGCCCACCGTCTCGATGGAGCAGCTCGCCTACGCCACCAGGCTGATGAACGTGGCGAGCGCGCACGGAAAGGCCGTCGAGCTGCGCGACTGGTTCGTCGAGTCCGATGCAGGACTGGACCCGCAGGCCTACGTCTTAAGGCCCGATGTCGTGGTCGAGTTGGCGGCGGCGATCATCGCCGAACCGACGCCCTATCTGCGCACCCGGCGCGCCGCGCTGGCGGCATTGGAGGCGCTGCGCGGCGCTGCCAGCGACGGCGCCTTCACCCTGTCGCCCGCCGAGCAGCGCTGGTTGATGCGCCTGTCGGCGCAGGCCGAAGAACTACCCGAACAGGAGGATCTCTTCATCGAAGAGATGGCGAGCCACATCGATAGGCAGAAGGTACGCCTCGATCAGTACGACCTTGAGGAGATTACGTGACCGCCAGAGAAAGGCCGGCAGCTCGGCTTCGAGACCACATCGCCGCGCCGGATCGTTGGTGTCGGCCGCGGCCGAACGAGCAACGGGGGTGATTTGATGGACTCGATCGAGCGGGTAGGGACCACGATCGCGCTGCGTGAGCCGGATCGTGTGCCAGTGGATCTACACAACTTCCAGCTCGCAGCGCGCGCCAGCGGCTTGCCGATGTCGCAGGTCTTCCGTGACGGAGCGCTGCTGGCCGAGGCCATGCTGGCGGCCTGGCGCGAATTCGGCCACGACATGATCCTCTTGGAGAACGGCACCGCCTGCAACGCCGAGGCCTGCGGCGTGGAGGTCCACTACCGCGATGACACCGCGCCAGTGGCCGGCCGTCCCCTTCTCGATTCCCTCGCCAAGGTGGGTGATCTGCAGGTGCCAGATCCCTATGTCACCTTCCCCATGTCCGAGATCCTCAAGGCGACCCGCATCCTCGCCCGCGAGATCGGTGACAAGGCCTGGATCTGCGCGCGTGCAGACCAAGGGCCGATGGACCTGGCGGCACAGCTTCGCGGCATGAGCGAATTCATGATGGATTTGGCCACTGGCGAAGAGGAGGAGCTGATCCAGGCGCTGCTCGACTTCGCGAGGCGCGTCGCGACGCGTTATGCCTACGCCCTGATCGAGTGCGGTGGTCGCTCCACCTCGATCGGCGAGCCGATGGCCGGGCCGGCCATGATCTCGCCACGGCACTACCGCCGGTATCCCTGGGCTCATGAGCGCCGCATGGTCGCCGAGCTCAAGGACCACGGCATCATCTTGCACCTGCACATCTGTGGAGACACCGAGCGGATTACCGAGGATTTCATCTCGACCGGGGCGCCGGTGCTGGAGATCGACCACAAGACGGACGCGGCACGCCTCAAGGCGAAAGCGCGGACCACGACGTGCCTGCTCGGCAATATCGACACGAACCTCCTCGCACTCGGGACGCCCGACGAAGTTGACGCCTCCTGCCGCGAGCTCATCGAGATCTGCAAGCCCGGCGGCGGCTTCATCCTCGGCCCGGGGTGTGCCATGGCCCCGACCACCCCGGCCGAGAACATTCATGCGCTCGTGGAGTCGGCAAAGAAGTACGGCTCTTACCGGAGTAGGTGAGCGCAGTCCGGGCATAGTGCCGGTGTGACTGGTGCCGCGGAACGGTGTCCTCGTTCCAACCCGTGGCGGGGAGCCCGGCAACCAATGGGTGGGCACGGGTTCGCGACCGTCGCCGCCGGGCCGCTGATGCACCCCAGAGCCACGACAGTGCGACTCAATCCCTGATCTTGGTAGCCGGTGGCACGCACGTATCCTTATGAGACATCGGTGCTCGCTCATCTGGTCACCACCACGGTTTCCATCACCTCACGGTGCTAAGGAACGTGTACCCAGTGGGTCGCATGGAGCCCGAAATTGGAGCGATGTGGTATGTCTTCGCTCGTCTGAGAGGAGCCCCATGAGGGCGAACTCGGTTCTTTTCGCCCGGAGCGTTGCGGTTGGTGCGCTGTTCTTGTCAGGAATGACTCTTGCCACACTCACAGTGACATCGGCGGTCGGCGCAGCAGGGAGCAAGGCTTCCCAGGTTTCTCTGCCGGCGACGGCTGGGAGACCGCTCTCAGGCGTCAAGGTATTCGGTTGGGGGTTCGACGACCCCGCCGCCGTCGCTTCGGACGGGATTCACGTCTGGGTGGCGAACTCGGGTGGCAACTCGGTCATTGAACTCTCGGTCTCGACCGGCGCCCTGGTCAGGGTGATCCGCGGCTCGACCTACGGGTTCGACAAACCCGACGCCGTCGCCTCGGACGCGACCCACGTCTGGGTGGCGAACGGGGCTGGCAACTCGCTCACTGAGTTTTCGGCCTCGACCGGCGCCCTGGTCAAGGTGATCCGGGGCGTGAACTACGGGTTCGACCACCCCGATGGCATAGCCAGGAGCGCGACCCACGTCTGGGTGGCGAACCGGCGTAGCAACTCGGTCACCGAGCTCTCGGCCTCGACCGGCGCCCTGGTCAGGGTGATCCGCGGCTCGAGGTACGGGTTCGACGGACCTCGGGGCATCGCCTTGGAGGGCAGCCACGTCTGGGTGGCGAACCAGGCTGGCAACTCGGTCACCGAGTTTTCGGCCTCGACCGGCGCCCTGGTCAGGGTCGACCGCGGCTCGAGGTACGGGTTCGGCGAGGTGGTCTCGGGCATTGGAGGCCTCGTAGTCCTCCCAGGCCCTTCAGCCATCGCCTCGGACGCGACCCACGTCTGGGTCGCAAACTCGAATGGCAACTCGGTTACCGAGCTCTCGGCCTCGACCGGCGCCCTGGTCAGGGTGATCCGCGGTTCGAGCTACGAGTTCGACTACCCCTTCAACTACCCCGAAGGCATAGCCAGGAGCGCGACCCACGTCTGGGTGGCGAACTCGAATGGCAACTCGGTCACCGAGCTCTCGGCCTCGACCGGCGCCCTGGTCAGGGTGATCCGCGGCTCGAGCTACGGGTTCGACGACCCGGTCGCCGTCGCCTCGGATGGCAGCCACGTCTGGGTGGCGAACTTCGGTGGCAACTCGGTCACCGAGCTCTCGGCCTCGACCGGCGCCCTGGTCAGGGTGATCCGCGGCTCGATCTATGGGTTCGCCTACCCCTCGGGCATCGCCTCAGACGGCACCCACGTCTGGGTGGCGAACTACGACGGCAACTCGGTCACCGAGCTCTCGGCCTCGACCGGCGCCCTGGTCAGGGTGATCCGCGACTCGAGCTACGGGTTTGACTGTCCTTTAGGCATCGCCTCGGACGGCACCCACGTCTGGGTGGCGAATGTCTATGGCGACTCGGTCACCGAGCTCTCGGCCTCGACCGGCGCCCTGGTCAAGGTCGACAGCGGCGCGAGCTACGGGTTCGACAACCCCGACGCCGTCGCCTCGGATGGGACGCATGTCTGGGTGCCGAACCGGGATGGCAACTCGGTCACCGAGCTCTCGGCCTCGACCGGAGCCCTGGTCAGGGTGATCCGCGGCTCGAGCTACGGGTTCAACTACCCCGAAGGCATAGCCAGGAGCGCGACCCACGTCTGGGTGGCGAACCGGAATGGCAACTCGGTCACCGAGCTCTCGGCCTCGACCGGCGCCCTGGTCAGGGTGATCCGCGGCTCGAGCTACGGGTTCGACGACCCGGTCGCCGTCGCCTCGGATGGCAGCCACGTCTGGGTGGCGAACTTCGGTGGCAACTCGGTCACCGAGCTCTCGGCCTCGACCGGCGCCCTGGTCAAGGTCATCCGCGGCGCGAGCTACGGGTTCGATCCCGTCGCCGTCGCCTCGGACGGCACCCACGTCTGGGTCGCGAACTCGAATGGCAACTCGGTCACCGAGCTCTCGGTCCCGACCGGCGTCCTGGTCAAGGTGATCCGCGGCGCGAGCTACGGGTTCGACGACCCCGTCGCCGTCGCCTCGAAAGGGAGCCACGTCTGGGTGGCGAACTCGAATGGCATGTCGGTCACTGAGTTCTCAGCGTCGTGACCGCAGCCAGGATTGGGGACAGCCTCCCTTGGGTGGGGCGGCATGGGCGGCTCTAATCTCCTTCGGACCTGATCCGCTGGGATTCATTGCGCGGGTCTCCCTCTCTCGAAGCTTGCGACAGCCAGGAGAATGGCGAGGCCCCTTGCCGCGCCGCTGGATACCTATCCGAGCGCGGCGAAGCGTGCATGATCCCCGGTTCCTTGAGAAGAGCTCGATTTGGTGCCGCCAGGCGTGACGACTTCTCGACTGCAACTCCCCGCCGAACTCCGCGACGCACGGCAAGAGCGGGGAACATACCTGTAGGTAGACGGCACAATTGGCGAACAACGGCAAGCGCCGATATCGACACGGCAGGTCTTGAAAGATGACGGTGTCCTCATCCCAGCCCGCTTGGATGACCCAGTGACGTGCTTGATCCGTCGGGAGGTCTCAGCTACCCGCCGCGAGATGAACCGCGTCGATGATCTTCTGGTAGCCGGTGCAGCGGCAGAGGTTTCCGGAGAGAGCCTCGCGGATCTGCGCGTCGTCGGGAACGGTGACCCGCCGGAGCAGATCGTGGGTGGCCATGACGAAGCCGGGGGTGCAGAACCCGCACTGGACGGCGCCCGCTTCGACGAAGGCCCGCTGGATGGAATCGAGCGTCCCCTCGGGGGAGAGCCCCTCGACTGTCACGACAGCCCGGCTCTCGGCTTGACCGGCGGGGACGAGACAGGCGCAGACGAGCAGGTCGTCGAGGTAGACGGAGCACGATCCGCACTCGCCCTGTTCGCAGGCGTTCTTCGTGCCCACGAGGCCGAGCTCGTCGCGCAACAGGCTGAGCAGGCTGGCGCCCTCCTCGACGCCATCGGCGACGCGGAGCTGGCCGTTGACGGTCAACGAGACCCTCATGGGGCGTTCCCCCGGTACTCCTCCCAGCACCACGAAAGGGCGCGCCGGGCGAGGACCTCGAGCGCATGCCGTCGGTAGGCGGCCGAACCGCGCACGTCGTCGATCGGTCTCGCCGCTTCGGCGACCAGGCGGGCGAAATGGTCGATCACGGCGTCAGAAAGAGCCGGCCGCGCTTCCCACGCGCCGATCTCGCCGAGATGCTCCTCGAGGAACTCCTCGGCCAGCCGGGCTGGCAACGGCACCGGTCCGGCGGAGCCGATCCCGGTACCGACACGGCCGATTTCGGGGTGGAGAGCCAGTGAGAACGAGCAGATCGCGATGACCATGGCATTGCGCGATCCCACCTTGGAAAAGGTCTGGGGACCGCTCGCCGTCGGGACCCACACCGCGGCGATCAGCTCGTCTGGACGAAGGACGCTGCGTTTCGGACCGGAGAAGTATTCGGCGACGGGGACGGTCCGGCTGGCGTGGAGGGAGGCGAGCTCGACCTCGGCGCGACAGGCGAGCAGTGGCGGGTGGCAATCCCCGGCGGGGGACGCCGAGCCGAGGTTGCCACCGATCGTGCCGCGGTTGCGGATCGGCGGGGAACCGACGGTGCGAGCAGCGGTGGCGAGGCCGGGGAGGTCGCCGGCGAGGTCAGCGATGATCGTCGAGTAGGTGACCCCGGAGCCCACCCGGACCTGCCCGTTCTCCCGGCCAAAGGTGCGCAGCTCGTCAAGCTGCGACAGATCAAGGAAGGCCGGCGGACGGAGACGACCGAAGTTGCACTCGACCATGACGTCGGTGCCGCCGGCGACGACCACGGCCTCGGGGTGTGCGGATCGTTCGGCGAGCGCCTCCGCCCAGCTCGTCGGCCGGATGAACGTCATGGCGCCATGGTGCCACCGCACCATGGCCTCACCCGGGACGCGCTCAAAGGACCACGTCGCATCGAAAAAGATTCCGCGCGGTTCACATCAACTTCTGCTGGCCGGAGCTCATCTGGAAATAGAAAGGGACCGCCTGCTGGCCCGGTACGTCGGGCGACGGGGGAGGGCCCGTCGTCAGGGCGGGACCGCGCAGCCCGACCAGCTCGTCCGGCGTCACCGGCGCCCGGTTTAGCTCCCGCCCGGTCGCGTCGCGCAGGGCGGCAACGACGGCTGCGGTGGCGACGATGGTCGGCGACTCGCCGATGCCCTTCAGGCCATACGGGACGCCCGGTTCGGGTTCTTCGACCGCCACCGTGACGACCGGCGGCATGTCGAGGATGGTGGGGATGAGGTAGTCGGTGAACGACGGGTTGCGGATGGCGCCTTCTTGGAGCTGGATCTCCTCCATCAGTCCGAGGCCGAGTCCCTGGGCGGTGCCCCCTTCGACCTGGCCGGTGAGTCCCAGGGGGTTGAGCACCCGGCCGGCATCGATCGCCGCCGCCACCTGCAGGACGCGCACCAACCCGAGGTCCTCGTCCACCTCGACGACCGCCCGCTCGGCCGCGAAGGCGAAGCAGACGTGGATGTCCCCCTGGCCGTTCTCGTCGAAGTGCCCGGTCGGGCGGTGGTGATAGACGGCCTCGGCGGAGGCCGGCTCGTCGAGCAGCTCCGCGAGCTCGACGAGGGGAGCACCGTCGGCGGCGACCCAGCCGTCGGCGAGCGAGAGCTCGACGCCGGGCGGGCGGGTCCCGGAACGAGCGCGGGCGCGCTGGAAAAGCTCCTCGCGGACCGCGGCGCAGGCCATCTGCACCGCGCCGCCCGCCATCATCGACTGGCGCGAGGCGGAGGTGGATCCGGCCCCCCCGATCAGGGTGTCGATCGGGTGCATGACCACCCGGTCCACCTCCAGCTCGGTGCGGACCACCTGGGCGAGCAAGGTGTACAGGCCCTGGCCCATCTCGACCGCCGCGGTGTAGATCTCCGCCTCCGGTCCGTCGGGGGTGCGGGCGAGGGTGATGCGGGCGGTGGCCGAGTCGTCGAAACCCTCGCTGAAGGCCACGTTCTTGTACCCGACGGCGAAGCCCACCCCCCGCCGGATCCCCTCGCCGTGGGTGACGTTGCCCGCCCCTCCGGGATAGTGCATGCGGTCTCGGCCCGACGCCGGTTCCACCTCGGGCAGCGGGACGGCCGTGCAGCGCTCGATCAGCTCCCGCACCGGGGCGCTGCCCTCGACGACCTGTCCGGTCGGCAACACCGAGCCGGTACTGAGCGCGTTGATCAGCCTCAGCTCGACCGGGTCGATCCCGAGGGCACGGGCCAGCTTGTCCATCTGGGCCTCGTGCGCGAAGCACGCCTGGGGGGCGCCGAACCCCCGCATGGCCCCGCACGGGGGGTTGTTGGTGTAGACGACGGTGCCCTCCACCTGGACGTGGGGCACTTCGTACGGACCGGCCGCCATGCTCGCCGCGTTGCCGAGGACCGCCGGGGAGGACGAGGCGTAGGCGCCGCCGTCGAGCATCAACCGAATCTTCAGGGCGACCAGGTGACCGTCGCGGCTGGCGCCGTGCCGCATCCAGATCCGGGAGGGGTGGCGGTGGACGTGGCCGTGGAAGGACTCCTCCCGGCCGTAGCTGAACTTCACCGGTCGGCCGGTCCGTAGCGCCAGCAGACAGGCGTGGATCTGTATGTGGATGTCCTCGCGGGACCCGAAGGCCCCTCCGACCCCCGCCAGGTGCAAGCGAACCTTGTCCGCTGGCAACCCGAGGCACGGCGCGATCTGTTCCTGGTCCACGTGCAGCCACTGAGTCGTGACGTAGAGGTCGACCCCGCCGTCTTCGGCTGGCACCGCCAGCCCGGCCTCCGGACCCAGGGCCGCCTGGTCCTGCATGGCCGTCTCGTAGTAGCCCTCCACCCACACGTCGGCCCGAGCCGAGTCGGGTTCGCCGTGGACGATGTGCACGTGGCGCAGGACATTCCCGAACTCGTGGAGTCGTGGGGCGTCGGGAGAGAGCGCTTCTTCCATGTCATAGACGCCGGGCAAGGGCTCGTAGTCGACGGCGATGCGCCGCAGCGCTTGCTGGGCGCGTTCGGGAGAGGTGGCCGCGACCACCGCGATCGGCTCCCCCGAGTAGCGCACCACGTCTTCGGCCAGAACCGGCTGGTCGAAGAAATTCAGCCCGAACCGGTTCGTCCCGGGAACGTCGGAAGCGACCATGACCGCCGCGACCCCGGGGCTCGCCACGGCCGAGGCGATGTCGACCCGCCGGACGCGGGCGTGGGCCAGAGGCGAGCGCAATGTCGCTCCGAAGAGCATTCCGTCGCGGTGCAGATCGCTCGCGTAGGCGAACGATCCCATCACCTTGGGTACCCCGTCCATGCGCGGGGCGGCCTCTCCAACCCGACCTCGGGTCCCGACGGTGATGGTCGTGGTCAACGGCGCTCTCTCGGCGTGAACCCTAGCGGGCCGGTCGCGCCAGCTTGTCGGGGTGCGGGAGGGCCATCGCGAGGAGGCGGTTACGAGCCGGGTTGGTGGATGGGCCCCTCCGTGGCATGGAGCGGCGAGCCGGCGTGGTCCCGAGTGTGTGAGGCGATGATCTCGGCGCAGATGGAGACCGCGGTCTCTTCGGGGGTGCGTGCCCCGATGTCGAGACCGATCGGCGCTCTGATCCGGGACATCGCGGTCGCGTCCACCCCGGCCTCGCGTAGCCGCCTTCTCCGCTCGGCCGTCGTCCGGCGAGACCCCATGGCCCCGATGTAGCCGACCCGGGTGCCGAGGGCGGCGACCAGGGCCGGTACGTCGAACTTGGGATCGTGGGTGAGGACGCAGATGGCGTCCCGTTCGCCCAGCGTTGGCCCGACCGTCGCCAGGTGGCGGTCGGGCCAGTCGACAACGACTTCGTCAGCCGAGGGGAACCGGTCCGCCGTGGCGAAGACGGGGCGGGCGTCGCACACCGTGACCTGGTAACCGAGGATCTTGGCCACCTTGACGAGGGCGGCGGTGAAGTCCACCGCTCCGAAGATGACCATGCGCGGTGGTGCCGCGAAGGCCTCGATGAAGACCGCCACGTCCTGGAGGCGGGCCTCCCCCCGGGGGCCGTAGCGGCGAATCGCGGTCGTGCCGGCGTCGAGGTGACCGAGCGCGTCCCGCCGTACCGCATCGTCGAGGTCCGGCGGGCCCAGCGAGCCGAGCGACCGGCCATCCGGCCGCACGAGCATCGTCGCCCCGGGCACGGCCAAGAGATCGTCTCTTTCCTCATGTCCGGCCGGGCTGTTGATCTCGACCACGGTGGCCAGCGCCACCGGTTGACGCGCGGACAGGTGCTCGCGCAGCACTTCAAGGAGCCGGTCTCCCCACCCTTGGGGTCCCAGCGGCTCGACGAACAGTCGGACGGTCCCACCACAGGTGAGGCCGACGGCGAAGGCTTGGTCATCGGAATAGCCGAAAGTCGACAGATGCGGTTTCCCGGTCGCCAGCACTTCGAGCGCGTCGGATACCACCGCCGACTCCACGCACCCCCCGGAGACCGACCCGGCGACCTCGCCGTCCTCGCTCACGGCCATCGAGGCTCCCGGTTCGCGGGGGGCCGAACCTTCGACGCCCACCACTCGGGCCAGCGCCACCTGTCGACCCGCCTGCCGCCACCGGTCGATTTGGTCGAGGAGCTCTTCCACCGGGTAGAGCGTAAGGGTGCCGCGGAAAAGCTGCCACGCGCGATTCACCCCGGGCATGGCCCAGAGCGGCGGCCTCTTCGTCGAGCCGCCACGCCGCAGAATCTGGCTGATCCGGGTCGGAGCCGGGCCGCGGGCCCCCGCGACCGGGTCCTCGATTCCCCGGCCAGGCGGTTTTGTCTCGGGCGGTGCGGCCTACGATCGAAGGCGCGATGACCGGGGACGAGGAGAACTGGATCGCGGTCACGGCCGAGGAGCTGCCGGTGGCCCGGGCGCTGGCCTGGGCGTCTCAGCCGGACTGCGGGGGGGTCGTCGCCTTCTGCGGGTCGGTGCGCGATCAGTCGGCGGGCCGCCCGGGAGTGGTGAGCCTGGAGTACGAGGCCTACGAGACTTACGCCGCGACCAAGATGTCCGAGGTTGCCCGCGCGGTCCGAGCCCGGTTTACCCAGGTGCGGCGGATCGCCCTTCTGCATCGCGTCGGGGTCCTGTCGGTGGGCGAGGTGTCGGTGGCGGTGGTCGTCGCTGCCCCGCACCGATCCGAGGCTTTCGAGGCCGCCCGGGTCTGCCTCGATCTGGTCAAGGCGACGGTGCCGATCTGGAAGCGCGAAACCTGGGCCGGTGGTTCCGACTGGGGCCAGGGCGCGCGGGCGATCCTCGACGTATCCGAGGTCGAGGTTCCCTGATTCGGCCGGTTTGCGCCCATTGTTTCCGCAGCCCGAGGGGTTCTGATAGGTGCCTGGCGGGTAATTCCCCACCACTTGGTGAATGTTCTGAGGCTGTAGTCTCCCGAGGTGCACCGGTGGGGCGCAGCGATGTGGCTTGGCACCGCCTCAGGACTCCTTTTCGTGGCCGGTTTCGTCCCAGCACTCGGCTCGGGACGCCTCCTCGGACGTGCCGGGGCGCAGCCAATTTCGTTGACCGGCGTGGCGCTCACCTCCGAAGGCGTCTTCCGGTGCCCTAGCGTCGCCCCCGGGCTGGACGGGAAGGCGAAGGGGGCACACCCGCTGCCGATCACGCCGGTTTCGGCGCGTCTGTGCGTACTTGGCAAACGCCCCTCGGAAAAGTTCCCGCACCAACTCGTCGGTGGGGTTGTGCTCGGTGCCGGACCTGCCGGCGCCCTCGCCACGTTCTTCGACGGCTCACCGCCCGTGAACGCTGTCGCCACCCGATGCGCGACAAGTCGCACAAAGGAGGCCATCCTCCTCGAGTTCTTCTACCCGCGAGGGGCGCGGCGGGCGGTCGAGGTCGTCAGCACCGGTTGCCCCCAACCGGTGGCGTTCCTCGCCGAACAGCCCCGCCGTCTCGACGAGACGATCGCCGGCTTCCTGACCGCCGCAACGGCTAACTACTTCACCCCTGGCCACGGCACACCCGACCTCTTCGGCGACAGTGTCTCGCAAGCGAGCCGAACGGCGGCACGCTTGGGTTTCTCACTTCAGTTCGAGGGCGAGGAAGCTGACCCCCACGTCCGAGCCGGTGTGGTGCTGCTCCAGAACCCGCTGGCCGGCGGGGCGAAAGTCTTTGGCGGGCAGATCGACGTCGTGATGTCCACCCGTGTCGCACTGGCATGCCGTGCCGGTGAGCTGGCGCTCGACTACTACGGCGGCGGGCCGGGTACCGGCAACGACTTCGGCACGATCCTCGTTCGCGACGTCGGGCCGAGGCCCTGCCTGTTGCCGGGACCCATCGGCGTCGTCGGCACGGACGCCGATGGCCACGACGTCACGCACCGGCTCAGCTATCCCGTGGCACCGGGGCTCGTGCTCTCTTCTCGGGCCCCGAGGGTTCCTATCGGCGAAGAACCTCCCCTCGGCGAGGTCGTCGGCGAGCTCGGGCTCTCGGCCGAGTACCGAGACGGCCCTTACCCCCCGAGCTACCTCTGTGTCGGCCACTACGTGATCCCGAGGTTCTGGCGCCTCAGCTTCCTGTTCGGGACTGTGACCGTGCGTAACGCCAGTCGAGATCCCGGCTATCCGGCCTTTTCGAGCCTGCTCACGTGCTAGGGCGAGTTGAACACCCCGGGGACTGTCACCGCCGAGTGAGCGTTACCGGCTGGCGACAGGCGCGGCGTCACTGCTACTCCCGGCGATCAGTGACGCCCTCACCAAGGTTTTCGCCGCGTGTTGTGAGATGTGACTCCGGGCGCCGCGACGGTCGTTCCGTGCTGTCGCCCCTCGCGGGCCACCGCGTCTGCGAGCGAACATGTGCGCAATTTGGCCGTGGGCGTCGTTCGCGCGACCCGGCCGGTGACGGTTTGACGGTTCCGTGTTGTCAACACTGGGCGTATGACTCAGGCTGTCCTTGCCGGGGAGCTAACCGCAGCGTCGTGGGCCGCCTGGCACACCCGGCAGCGGATCTCCCGCGCCGGGGGCTCGACGACGACCGTGCGGTTGATCACCGCGGTGCGGGTCAGCCAGCGGGCGTTGACTTGCACGTGGTCAACGCAGAGCCCGGCGCCGCAATCCCTGCACACGCCGACCGCGGCGGTCATGGTGCCGATCGCGGCACAGTCGAAGCAGTTCATCGGGTCTCCTTCCTCTCGGCTACATAGAGATGGCGTCGGATCCACAAAGCGACGTAGACGAGCCCGAGGAGGGCCGGCACTTCGATGAGCGGTCCAACCACCCCGGCGAGGGCTTGGCCAGAGGTGACTCCGAACACCCCGATCGCCACCGCGATGGCGAGCTCGAAGTCGTTGCTGGCAGCGGAGAAGGCGAGGGCGGTGGTGCGCGCGTAGGAGAGTTGCAGGCGACGACCGATGAAGAACCCGCCTGACCACATGATCCCGAAGTAAGCGAGCAGGGGCAGGGCGATGCGGGCCACGTCGAGCGGCTCGGAGGTGATCTTTCGACCCTGCAGGGCGAAGAGGATCACCACAGTGAAGAGCAGTCCGTAGAGGGCGACCGGACCGATCTTTGGGAGGAAGCGCTCCTCGTACCAGTCCCGGCCGCGGCGCCGCTCCCCAAGGGTTCGCGTGGCGAACCCGGCGACGAGCGGGATGCCGAGGAAAATGGCCACGGTGGCAGCGATGGTGCCCATCGACACCGCCAGGCTTTCGGTCCGCAATCCGAGCCAACGGGGGAGCACGTTGAGGTAGAAGACGCCGAGCGCGGCGTAGGCGAGGACTTGGAAGACGGCGTTCAGCGCGACGAGCACCGCCGCCATCTCCCGGTCGCCGTCGGCAAGGTCGGTCCAGATCAGCACCATGGCGATGCACCGGGCCAGGCCGACGAGGATGACCCCGGTGCGATAGGCGGGCTGGTCGGGAAGAAGCGCCCAGGCGAGTGCGAACATGACGGCCGGGCCGACCACCCAGTTCAAGATGAGCGAGGCGGCCATCATCCGGCGATCGGCCGCGATCCGCCCGACCTCGCCGTAGCGGACCTTGGCGAGTACCGGATACATCATCAAGAGGAGTCCCACGGCGATCGGGAGGCTGGTGCCGTGGATGGCCACTCGGTTGAGCGTCCGGTTGAGCCCGGGGAAGAGCCGGCCGAAGCCGAGGCCAACCGCCATGGCGGCGGCGATCCACAGCGGCAGGAACCGATCGAGTCGCGACAGCCGAGCGACGATCGCCTGCTCCGCGCCGACATCTGTCAGAGCCGCGTGCCGCGTGGGTGTGGCTGTGTCGGTCACCGGCGCGCCCTACTCGTCGCAGGTTGGGCCGACCCGCTGGGCGCTGGGTGTCTTGCCCGGCAGCGGCACCCCGGCGGCCGCGACCGCCGCCCACAAACCAGCGAACCCGGCTCCGTCGAGGCGATAGTCGATCCACCGTCCCCGACGTGTCGTGCTGACCAACCCGGCCTCGCGCAGCACCCGTAGGTGGTAGGAGAGGAGGTTGGGTGCGATCGCGACTCGCTCTTGGAGGTCACAGACGCAGCGCTGGCCGCATGCCAAGAGGCCAACGACCGCCAGACGCACCGGGTCGGCTAACGCCCCGAGCCGCTCTGCCACCTCAGCCTTTGTTGATTCAACAAAAATTGAACTGGTCACCCTTGGACTGTCGCATTCGGCGTGCTCTGCGCACAGGGCCTTTGGTCACAAGTCCATCGGCATCCGCGCCGGCGGGCGAGGTGATGAGCAGTCGTCACGTCATGAAGGTTGATGAGTCGGTCGGCGGTCGGGACCACGCGCGCCGGTGCGAGAATCTCTCGTCCACCGGGCTCAAGATGCAGGGATGCAGGAATAAACTTGGTTCTTCTGGGAGGGGGTCTCGCCATGACCAGCGACCTGCAGGCAAGACAGCCCGAGGACGTAACCCGTCTGGTCACAGAGCGGCTCAACGCGGGGGACGCGACGGGCGCAGCCGCGCTGTACGAGCCGCAGGCCGTCTTGGCCAATCCAGCTGACCAGCCGACGACAGGCCGGGAGGCCATCCGGGCGATCTACCAACGATTGGTCGACGCAGGAGTGAAGTTCGGACTCGAAACTCCCCTCCCGACCGTCACGTTCGAGAACCTAGCGTTGACCTCCACCCGCTCGGCGGACAACACCGGGGTTCGAGTGCAAGTGTTGCGACGTCAACCCGACGGCTCCTGGCTGCGGATTATCGACCGCCCCGAGGTCCCCCAGCCGTAGCAGTCCCAACGGTCCCCGAACAGAACTGTCGCCGCACCGTTGTTACTTGCAAGCGCTTGGTCGCGTCAGCCCTAGCCACAAACCGGTACGGGCGCGTACAGAATGTTCGGCTGGTCGCCATTCCCAGCACGCGGTGGCCTCGCGAGAGTCGGCGTTACGCGTCCGAGAGGCTGTCCCAGAACAATGACAATGCCCCTGAAGGTCACCTCGTCATTTGTTGGTTCTCAATAGTTTCGGGAGCACTACGTCCTCAAACCTTCACCAAACTGAACCGTGCTGGGTTTCGTAGAGGCTCGTTGATCTGAGTCCGCTGCCTTTCAAGCAGCTGATGTTTGACGGTAATAGGTTGCTTCGAGCTCCGCCGGTGGGACGTCTCCGATCTCGGAATGCAGTCGTCGGTTGTTCCACCAGTCGACCCACGAAAGCGTGGCGAACTCGACGTGTTCGACGTTGCGCCAGGGGCGACGGGCGTGGATGAGCTCAGCCTTGTAAAGGCCGATCGTCGACTCGGCCATCGCGTTGTCGTAGCTATCGCCGCGGCTGCCGACCGAGGCGACAGCTCCTGCCTCTCCGAGTCGCTCTGTGTAGCGGATCGAGGTGTATTGGCTCCCGCGGTCGGTGTGGTGGACCAGTCCCTCGAGGCGCTTGTGGCGCCGAAAGATCGCCATTTCCAAAGCATCGAGGGCCAAGTCGGTGCGAAGGCTCGTCGAGCACTGCCAGCCGACGATCATCCGCGAGTAGACGTCGATCACAAAGGCGACGTAGCAGAACCCCGACCAGGTTGGGACGTAGGTGATGTCGGCGATCCAAAGACGATTCGGGCAGGTAGCTTCAAAGCGCCGTTCGACCAAGTCGGGCGGGCGCGTGGCGCGCTCGTCGGCGGCCGTCGTCTTTCTGCGCCGTCCCCTTCGGACTCCTTGCAGACCTTCTATCCCCATCAGTCGCTCGACTCGGTCACGGCCGATCACGACGCCCTCCCTGTTGAGCTGGCGCCAGACCTTCCTCGCCCCGTAGACGCCGTAGTTGTCGGCATGGACGCGGCGGATCTCGTTCCTCAGGACCTCGTCATCGCGGGCCCGACGCGACGGCGGGCGCTTTCTCCTCGCGTAGTAGCCGGAGATGGACAAGAACCCCGTCGTGGTGTGTCGCAGCATCCCACAGATGGGCTCGACCCCGAAGCGCTCCCGGTGGGTGTCGACGAACCGGGTCATCTCGGCCGGGGACGGTCGAGCTCCTTGGCGAAAAACGCACTCGCAGCCTTCAAGATCTCGTTCGCCCGGCGGAGCTCGAAGTTCTCCTTTCTCAACCGGCGAAGCTCCTCGAGCTCGGCCGTCGTCGGGCCGGCGCGTTGTCCGGAGTCCGCCTCGGCTTTTCGGACCCAGATCCGCAGCGTCTCGTGGTTCACACCGAGCTGTTGGGCGATCGTTGTGATCGCCGCCCACTGGGAGGGGTAGTCACGCTGATGGTCGAAGACCATCCTCACCGCACGTTGGTGGAACTCCTCGGGATAACGCGACCGATTGGGCATGGCTCCATCCTTCTCATGGATTGGAGCCTCCACCAGATCCAGCGCGGTTCAAACCGGGAAGTAGGCGGTCTCGTGACTAGGCGCAACCGCTTTCGGTGTAGAACGTGAGCAAGGAATAAGGCTGAGCGCCTTCGGAAAACCGATGGTGATGCGAACCGCTCACACAAAGAAGCTGCGTGTTACTGGGGTCGGGCTGGCGCTCGCCGCCGTCGCGACCCTCTTTGTCGCCTGCGGGGGAGCGTCTTCGCCGGGCGTCGCGAGCGTCGGCTCGACGACCACGACCACCCTGTCGATCCCTCCCGCCGGCTCGACTGGCCAGTCAGGACCCACACAGGCGCAGTTGTTGAAGTACTCAGAGTGCATGCAGGCCCACGGGCTGCCGAACTTCCCGGACCCGGTCCCCTCGCCTCTGGGCGGGTTCACCTATCACGTCCACATCACCCCCGGTAGCGACCTCGACCCCAGTACACCGCGGTACCAGTCCGCTGAGAAGGCCTGCCAGAAGGACGTCCCGCCCGGCCTCGCCAACGTGACACCGGCCCAGATGGCGACCAACGCTCTCAAGTGGAGTGAGTGCATGCGGTCCCACGGCGAGCCCAACTTCCCTGAGCCCAACTCGCAAGGGTGGATCAAGTTCAACATCGACCCGAACTCGCTCCTGTTCCAGAAGGCCGAGAAGGCCTGCCAAAAGCTGGGCAGAGCCGAGTTCGATGTGCAGAACACCTACGGCTCCGGCACATGACCTCCAGCTCCGGTGGGCTGGGCTCCGACGGCTGACCGGCTGTCACGTGAGGCGGATTGTGAGCGGCGCCACCTAGGGGTCTCCGCCACCTCGGACAGGATCTGCGAGCTCGTTATCTGCTGCACGGGCCCATCGCGGTGTGCTGGCTGACGGCGGGGTGGCCGAGGCAGCGTGGTGCGCTTGAACTTGGCCAAGGGCGTGAGCTTGAAAGGCGGCGTCGACGATGGCTGGGTATTGTTCGAGGCGACGGAGGGCGTCAGGTTCCCAGTATTCAGGCGTCGTCGACACGTGGCCGTGGGTCTGGCTCATCCCATAACTGTCACCCGAACGGTCTGACTTTCGCGCGATTCGCCGACCCACGACCCGGCAGTTCAATTCTTCGAAACGTGTGGCCTCATAAGAGCTTGCCCTCCCACGCGGAGTGGCTCTTCATGGTTCTGCCCGCTGTCTTCACTCCCGAGCTCCGCAGGGACTTGACAACTGATAGGAGCATCGCGGTGGGGCGCGAGCGGCCCGCTGCTTCAGACCTGCCGTACTGCCGCACCTATCCGGCGATCGGGGTCACCCGGAGAGCGGGTTCAATCGGGTTATTGGGACACTTCGACGGACGACGCAGACCTTGAGCCCCGGGTAGCTGTGGATCTGGAGCACTCTGTCGTACCTACGACCGTCAGTACGGTTTCAACGATCCGTAGATGAGTATCCATCGAGTCCAGCCACGCGAAAACCAGAGCGCGTTTTGCGTCTTCACGTAAACGAAATCAGGACCGACCCAAATCATCTGCGGGAACTGATCCGCGATCCTTGTCGGGAGGGAGCCCGCCCATCGAATTCCGCCGTCCGTCGTTCGTAACACCGGATCCGGAAGCGAACCGGCAAGGAGAAGCGCGGCGTCTGTGGGCGAGGTGACGAAGAGGTAGTTCAGTGACCCGATTCCCACGAGGTAACCCATGTACGGAAAACCGCGCACGAAGCCGGGTCCGGGTCCAACTGCAACCGTCCTTACCCAGCTCCGCCCGCCATCGCTCGAACGCTCAACTAGCTTCACTTGCGAGCCGATCCCAGGCTGACTCCCACAAAGCAGCCAAAGCGAGCTTGCGGACGCTGCTTGTAGTCGTTCGTCGAAGTTGACGCTCGCATCGTCGAAACGCATGTCGCAGGGATCGCCAAGCCTCGACCAGTGCGCGCCCCCGTCGGTCGTCTCGACGATCGTCCACCACGGCATCGCGTTAAGAACACCCCCGACGAGGGCGAACGCGATGTTCTTCGACACCCAGGAGAGGTCAGCGCTGTAACCGCCCATGTTGAGCACCGTCGAGCGGAAGTGCCACGTCCTCCCTCCGTTTGACGACTCGTACAGCCAAGTGGGAGGACGCACCGGTCCGATTCCTGGCGCCGGCCCAGAGACGAGCGCCCAGATCTCGCTTCCCTTGGTAGCTTCGGCGAGAAGTAGATCTCCAAGGTCGGCCGCCCACCAGTGCTGCCCCGAGTCTTCGGTTACGGCGATCACGGGGGTCGTGGCCTGAGCGCCGTAGACGACGGCAACGCTCGCCGACACCGCGTTGACGGCACCGATCCCCGCCGTCGCCTCGGCGCCGCCAGTAGTGAAGGCGGGTCCTACTGTTCGCCAGATGCGACCGCCGTCGGTCGTCTTCAGGACGTACGTGAATAGGTTCTTGCTGCCGATCGCGTACCCCGTCGAAGCATTCGCAAAGGAGAACCCCGAAGTTCGGCTGAGGCTGAGCGGGGTGCCGAAAGGAAGCTCAGGGAGGACGGACTTCGGCGGGTACGTTAGAAGCCATGCGTTGATCGTCTTCTGTGGCACGGTGACGGATGCGCTCGATGGGTCTTGGACAGCGGCCCCTGTGGTTGTCAACGAAACCGCGCCGAGCACAATTACGGTCGTAATCCATGAGATCTTCACGTGAGTCTCCTCGCACTCCCGTGGGATTTGCTCGCGCTACCTCACGACTTCGGAGCAATCTTCGCGCCAAGTCGAGTCATCTACCCGGCGGTCGGGGGCACCTCGAACCAGCCCCGTCGTGAATGTTTGGGGTCACTCACCAACAACCTCGATGCTCGATCCCGCGGCATAGGGGTTCGGATCGGAGGAGGGACATGCTCGTTCTGCTACCAAGCACTGGCGGCTTGACGTCTAGCACGGAGAACGGACACCGACCGGTTGCCAGGGTGCCGGTCAGAGATCGATGCCCGCCCGTGAATCCACAAGCCGCAGCTCGTCACCTGACGACTCTGAGGGTCTCCTTGGCCGAAGTCGAGCCCTTGAAGTTCGTGCTGCCGCCGTAGGTCGCGATGAGGTGGTAGGTGCCCACCTTGAGCCACTTGGCGGACAGCCTGCAGGATCCCTTACCGGACGAGAGCCTGATCACACACAGCGTTCTCGTGGAGGCCTTGACGGTGACCGTCCCGGTCGGCATCGAGCCGGAGTACTGCGACGAGACCGTGACCGACAGGTGCTCGGTCTGCTCGTGTCCGTAGGTGACCTTCCTCGCAGACAGCTTGAGGGCGGTCCTGGTGGTGGCCTTGGCAACATGGGTCGGCACGGGCGGCGAGCCCGTCGAAGACGTGGTGGTCGCCTGGCCGACGGTGATCGTCTGCTGGACCTGCGTAGCTGCGAGATAGTCCGCGTCGCCCGCCTGATTCGCGTCGATGACGCAGCTTCCGGCGTGGA
This sequence comes from uncultured Acidimicrobiaceae bacterium, assembly GCA_963761425.1. Taxonomy (GTDB): domain Bacteria; phylum Actinomycetota; class Acidimicrobiia; order Acidimicrobiales; family Bog-793; genus Bog-793. Next base: position 345,970 of record CAVXGQ010000005.1, read on the forward strand.
GGTAGCTCACGGTGTCACCGGAGATCGAGCAGGCATCGTTCGTCGTCGTGCCATCGACCGACAGCGTCACCGTGAGGCCCGAGGACGCCGTCGGCGACAGCGAAGCGGAGCCGTTCACGGTCCCGCTGGACGGGACAGTGAAGGTGATGGTCTGGGAAGCCTTGCCGACCGAGAAGCTCTGGGCACTGCCGTCGGCGGCTGCGTAGTCGGTCCCCGCCGCGACGTGCGCGGTGAGCGAGCACGTGCCGACCCCGACGTAGGTGACCACCAAGCCACTGACCGTGCAGACGCCCGTCGAGTTGGAGGTCACCGACGTGGCGCCGTCACCGGTGGTGCTCACCGACGCGGTGAAGCCGCCGCCGAAGGTGCCGCTCGCGGGGAGGTTGGAGATCGACGGCGTGGTGGGCGTGGCCTTGCCGACCGAGAAGCTCTGGGCACTGCCGTCGGCGGCTGCGTAGTCGGTCCCCGCCGCGACGTGCGCGGTGAGCGAGCACGTGCCGACCCCGACGTAGGTGACCACCAAGCCACTGACCGTGCAGACGCCCGTCGAGTTGGAGGTCACCGACGTGGCGCCGTCACCGGTGGTGCTCACCGACGCGGTGAAGCCGCCGCCGAAGGTGCCGCTCGCGGGGAGGTTGGAGATCGACGGCGTGGTGGGCGTGGCCTTGCCGACCGAGAAGCTCTGGGCACTGCCGTCGGCGGCTGCGTAGTCGGTCCCCGCCGCGACGTGCGCGGTGAGCGAGCACGTGCCGACCCCGACGTAGGTGACCACCAAGCCACTGACCGTGCAGACGCCCGTCGAGTTGGAGGTCACCGACGTGGCGCCGTCACCGGTGGTGCTCACCGACGCGGTGAAGCCGCCGCCGCGGGCGCCGCTCGCGGGGAGGTTGGAGATCGACGGCGTGGTGGGCGTGGCCTTGCCGACCGAGAAGCTCTGGGCACTGCCGTCGGCGGCTGCGTAGTCGGTCCCCGCCGCGACGTGCGCGGTGAGCGAGCACGTGCCGACCCCGACGTAGGTGACCACCAAGCCACTGACCGTGCAGACGCCCGTCGAGTTGGAGGTCACCGACGTGGCGCCGTCACCGGTGGTGCTCACCGACGCGGTGAAGCCGCCGCCGAAGGTGCCGCTCGCGGGGAGGTTGGAGATCGACGGCGTGGTGGGCGTGGCCTTGCCGACCGAGAAGCTCTGGGCACTGCCGTCGGCGGCTGCGTAGTCGGTCCCCGCCGCGACGTGCGCGGTGAGCGAGCACGTGCCGACCCCGACGTAGGTGACCACCAAGCCACTGACCGTGCAGACGCCCGTCGAGTTGGAGGTCACCGACGTGGCGCCGTCACCGGTGGTGCTCACCGACGCGGTGAAGCCGCCGCCGAAGGTGCCGCTCGCGGGGAGGTTGGAGATCGACGGCGTGGTGGGCGTGGCCTTGCCGACCGAGAAGCTCTGGGCACTGCCGTCGGCGGCTGCGTAGTCGGTCCCCGCCGCGACGTGCGCGGTGAGCGAGCACGTGCCGACCCCGACGTAGGTGACCACCAAGCCACTGACCGTGCAGACGCCCGTCGAGTTGGAGGTCACCGACGTGGCGCCGTCACCGGTGGTGCTCACCGACGCGGTGAAGCCGCCGCCGAAGGTGCCGCTCGCGGGGAGGTTGGAGATCGACGGCGTGGTGGGCGTGGCCTTGCCGACTGTGAGCGAGGTGGAGGCGGACGTCATGCTGGAGGTGAAGTTGGCGTCGCCCGGATAGCTGGCGGTGAGCGAGTAGTTGCCCGCGGCTTGCTCGGTGATCGAGCACGTGCCGGTCGCGATCCCGTTCGAGCCGCTGAGCGTCGCCTCACAGCTCTGGGTGCCGTCGCTGACGCTGACCTGCCCGCTCGGAGTCAGCGATCCCGAGGTGGTGCTCGGTCCCGTGACCTCTACGCCAACGGAAATCGGCTGGCCGACGACCGGACTCGACGTGACCGAGGTGATGGTGGTCGTGGTCGTGGACGTGGTCGTGGAGTAGACGAACGCGTAGCCGATGTAGTCCACTGCGACGCAGAAGTGCGCCGTCGGACAGGAGATGAACTCCAGGTCGTTCCCCGGGTCGATGCTCTCGGGCGAGGACCACGAGCTGCCGTTGTAGGTGAGGGCGTTGCCGCTTAAGTCCACCGCGGCGCAGAAGCTCGCCGACGGGCAGGAGATGGACCACAGGTCGTTCCCCGGGTCGATGCTCTCGGGCGAGGACCACGAGCTGCCGTTGTAGGTGAGGACGTGGCCCCAGCTGTCCACCGCTGCGCAGAAGCTCACCGTCGGACACGAGACGGAGACCGGCCAGTACCCCGCGTCGATGCTCTCGGGCAAGGACCACGAGCTGCCGTTGTAGGTGAGGGCGTAGCCGTTCTGGCCCACCGCGGCGCAGAAGTTCACCGACGGGCAGGAGACGGATTCCAGGATGTTCCCCGCGTCAATGCTTTTAGGTGGCGACCACGAGCTGCCGTTGTATGTGAAGGCGTTGCCTTTCCAGTCCACCGCAACGCAGAAGCTCGCCGTCGGGCAAGAGACGGAGGTCGGGGTGTTTCCAGTGTCGATGCTGTTAGGTGGCGACCACGAGCTGCCGTTGTAGGTGAGGGCGCGGCCGACCTGGTCCACGGCAGCGCAGAAACTCGCCGTCGGGCAGGAGACGGAAGACAGGCTGGACGACGCGTCGATCGCCTCAGGCGAGGACCACGAACTGCCGTCGTAGGTAAGGGCGTTGCCAGCGTCGTCCACCGCAACGCAGAAACTCGCCGTCGGACAGGAGACGGACTCCAGGCTGCTCCCGCTCGGGTCGATAAGCGTTCCCGATGACCAACCGGCCGTCGAAGCCGCGGCCGGCGACGGAAGCCCGGCAGCGAGTACCGCCGAGGTCGCAGCAGACAACAGCGCAACGACGGCGAACAGACGAAGGAAAGCTAGTTTCGGCATCGTGCCCCCTCATGATTCGGAACTTCGATGAACAAGAGCCAGGTGACCACGGCGCTCCACGCCATCGCGCCGACCGGTGAGGTGGCGAGCTTGCTGAACCATGGGGTCGACCGGCAGGTCGCTACGACGGAGCCGAGCGGCGAGGCGTAGGTCTGCTCTGCCCAGACGAGGCCGGAGGGCCGGCCCGGCTCAGAAGACGGCTGGCACACCACAGGGACAGGAGCCAAGGCGCGACGAAGTAACGCCCAGATTTCCCAAGAGAAGCGCCTCGCCGAACCGCTGTGCGCCCCCGGCTCAGCGCCGACGCACCACGACGCTAGCCACCGGACGCGCTCTACCGACCGTCCCGGACGATCTCGGCCCTCGAGCCCTACCGCAACGGGCCCGCCATGGCCTTGTGCTCTGGGCCATGCTTGCTCGAACCCGACAACTCGAGCACTCATTCTACCGCCCGTCTCGTTCACTGCTCGAAAAACCGAGCAGCTCCTAACCGAGCAAGGACGGTTTCACCATTCGCTCCTCCCGGCTCAGGTGACCAATCACGAGCCGGGGATCACCGCTCCCCCGCCACTGCAACAAGACGCCCTGTGAACACGCAGCGACCTGCCATTTCGGCAGTTGTGCACATGGTAACAGACGCGATTTTGCTAATTGATGGGCCTGTTGTATCCGTCTATTGACGGTGACGGTGTTGCCAATGATTGGGCAATTTGGCCGTTCGTGAACCCATACTTGTCCGTTGGTGAACCGATGTGCCGCTCGCCGCCCGTTCTTCTGGACGTTCATAGGTCGAGTCGCCAAGCTAATCGGTCGTGCAATCGCGCAGAAGTCCCAAGTGGGCCCTTCAAGCCCACCGGAACGGGCATCCATCGGCCTCCACCACAGCGCTATCGGCTGAAAGGGATGGCCAGCTTAAGCACCTCCACTCCGACCACCGTCGCCAGTGTGCTCCACGTCGAGACGTGTGGAGTCCACTTCCCACGCCGGATGTCGGACGCGTACGCCTTGGAGCAGCCTGCCGCCGCGGCGATCTCGGAAAGTATCACAAGAGCGAGCCTCGGCAGGATCTCCCGCCGGAACAGCTTCGGGTCGCAGACCGCGCCGGGATTGGCTTTGTCCCCACTCCAACAGCGCCCGGTGTGGGCGATGACGGCACCCGTCTCGCTTGGCCGTTGGACGAGCTCACAGAGCTGCCGGTAGGTGAGGCGCGCCAGGGTACAGAACAACGCCCTTGCACTCGCGCTGGTTGACGGGAACACCGCGCCCGAATCGGCGTTCCGCACTTTGACGAGTGCCCCAGAACAATGACAATGCCCCTGAAGGTCACCGCGTCATCTGTTGGTTCTCAATAGTTTCGGGAGCACTGGAGAGTTCAGCCTGACTTGAATTGATGATGACGACGTCGGTTGTCGTCGGCTGAAGTTCTCCCGACGACGGTCGTAGACCGTCGTCGTCCTTGGATCGGCGTGTCGGGCCGCGATCTGCACATCGCGAAGCGGAACACCGGCGTCGAGGGCGGCCATGATGAATCCGGCCCGGAGCATGTGGGGATGGACGGCTCGCAGGCCGGCCCGCTTGCCGATTGAGCGCACCCAACGGTGGGCGGTTCGGCGGTCGAGCCGCTCGCCGTCACGCCGGCGCAGAATTGGTCCCTCCGACCGTTCCCCGACGGCGAGGTCAATCGTTCTCGCTGCGCGCGGCACGAGCGGGATGACGGCTGGCTTGTTGCCCTTCCCGATGATGCGAAGGGTTCGGTGTCCGCGGTCAAAGCCGAGGTCCTCGATGTTCGTTCCGCACGCCTCGCTCACCCGGAGCCCGTTCAGTCCGAGGAGCACCGCCAGTGCGGCGTGATCACGGTCGAACCTCTCGGCAGTGAAAAGGAACGTTCCGAGCTCGCCGCGGTCCATACCGCGACCTTCGCTCGGATACACGCTTTGGGCGTCGCACGTACTGAGCCGGGTTGGACGAAATTCTCCCGTCGATATGGGCGAAGCGGTAGAAGCCGCACACCGTCGACAGTCGTCGGTCAATCGTTGAAGCGGCGAGGCCCCGCTCCTCGAGCGCCGTGCGGTAGAGCTCGATGTGCGGTCGCGTCGCATCGAGAACCGGGAGCTTCGTATCACTCGCCCACTGGAAGAACGAGCGAAGGTCGAACCGGAAGGCGTCGAGAGTTCTCCCGCTGTAGCGGGCGAGAAAGGCCGCCGCGGCCACGTGTGCTTCGTCAAAGGCAAACTTCCTCCCAGGTGGTTCAAGGAACGCGGTCGTCGGTTGCAGTCCAGGCATCATCTTCCTCCGATCGTTGAGGAAGACAGCGAACACCCTGCCAAGGAGCCGGCGTTCAGAGGCACTTCAAGACGCCCCTCGTCATGAGTGTTTGGGGATACGGCTCGGCGAAGTCGATCTACGTAGCGACGGCCCAACTAGATCCCCTCACGCGAATCGGTCGGGCTCGACGCCTCAAGGGTGCCGCGATGGAACGAGTATCGCTGCACAATTTGTCCAATTTTGCGCTCCCGCGAGCCCAAAATAAAGAACGGATTCGCCTGTCCACAGAAGCGTCGGACCGCCAGGGGAACTGCACGGGATCTTCGGCACGGCAAGCCACTTCTGATTGCTCGGGTCGTATGCCACCCCGTCACCAAGCGCGAGGTTGTCTTGTGACGAGCTCATGGTTTCGTTCATCGCATATAGCGCTCTTCCCGTCCAGACGACGGGACCGGCGTCGCTCGCGACTACATTGGGCGGCCAACGCGACCATGAGTCAGTCGTCGGATCGAAGACGTTGACGGTGTCCGAGTCGTCCCGCCCGATGCAATCCTCGTCCGGAAGACACGCGGTCGCATCGACGAGGAGGATGCGAGAACCGGTCCAAATGGTCCTGGCGCCAAGCGTGAAGACCCATTTCGGCGCGAGCCGCAGGAAAATCCAAGAAGTCGCTCCAGGCCGCAGCTCGGCCACCGGTCCATAGGCCGAAAAGGAGAGGGAGTCCTTGGTGAGCCTTGTCGTGATCTGGTACTCGAGAAACGCGACGAGTCGCTTTCCCGTCCAAATGAAGTCGGCGCTGACCAGCAATCCGCGGTGATCGACGAGCAACTGTGGTATTCGCGACCACTTCCACGTGCTGGGGTCGAAGGCCGCGCCGTTAAGCAGCAACCTCCCCGATCGCGTGAGTCCGCTGATCACGACGACGCGGCTTCCCGTCCAGAGGGCGGCCGAGGCGAGGCGCGCTGAGATCGGAGCTGGCGGGAGCATGCGCCATCGGTGTTCCGTCGGCGAATATGCGGCCCCATCTCCGTAGACGCGCAAGATGCCGTGTCCGAAGGTCTCGCGGTCGCCTCCCCACAATACGGCGATCTTGCCCGTCCACACCGCGGCGATGTCGGTTCGTGGAGCAAGTGGTGAGGGTGGAAGGAGTGACCAGCTGTGCGTGGACGGGGAATACAGCGCACCGCCGGGCGAACGCCCGTAGGAGCGAGGGATCGTCTGCTCGTATATCTGCTGTTTGGTAAACCCGCCCCACACGAAGAGCTGCTTTCCCGTCCAAAGTTCCGCCGCTCCCATGCGTGGCGGAAGCGGTGAGGAGGGGAGCATCGTCCAGTGCCCGCGTGCGAGGGAGGACGCGGAACCGATTCCTGCGGCCAGGTCGCCTTTTCTCGCCGAGCGGAGTGCGACGGTCGAATCGAGCGGATTCAGATGAGGGGAAATGGCGGGCACGAAATTCTGGGGGTCGCTCGCGGCTCGGGGTCCGTGGCTGTCGAACGGCGCAAACGGATGCGCACCGGCGATCGCAACGCTCAGGAACGCGACAAGTGCCGCGAGTATCTGTCCTCCCACCGTGTTGATTTTCCCAGGTTCGCTCCGAGCCGGCAGCGAGGATCGCGTTGGACGTTGACGGTCTCTTCTTGACCGGCCAGCGTTTCGAGTGAGTGCCCGAGCCGGGTCTGACTCCATCTAAAACCGGCTGACGTCCTTTCGGACTGTCCTGAAGACGATCCGTCGGCCCGGCCCGGACACTGCTCGACACCCATCGGTTGGACGGAGTGACCTCATAGGAGCCTGCCGCACAGGCCCATCGCTGTCCTGTCCGTCGTCCTTTCGGTGCGGTGCCACCCACCCATCGATCAATGAAGGGATGACGATGACCACTATCGCGCCACGCATCACCGGGGGTGTCGACACACACCTCGACGTCCACGTGGCTGCTGCGCTCGATGACCACGGAGCACTGCTCGGTGTGGAGATCTTTCCAACGACTCCCTCCGGTTACCGGCAGCTCTACTGGTGGTTGTCGAGATTCGGAGCGGTCAACCTAGTCGGGATCGAGGGCACCGGCAGCTACGGCGCCGGCCTCACCCGTTACCTCCACGACCACCAGGTCCGCGTCGTCGAGGTCGATCGGCCGAATCGTCAACGTCGACGTCGTCGAGGCAAGTCGGATCCCGAAGACGCCGTCTCTGCTGCTCGTGCCGCGCAAGGTGGTGAGGCCAAGGGGCTGGCGAAGACGAGGGACGGCAATGTCGAGTCCATGCGGGTGTTGCGCGTCGCGAGATCCTCGGCGCGCCGGGGGCGGACCCAGGCCCTCAACCAGATGCGGAGCCTCATCTCGACCGCTCCGGACACGCTCCGCTCCGAGCTCCGTGAGCTGACCATCTACCAGGTGCTCGAGCGCACTTCCGCTTATCGGCCGGGCACCAAGCGCGACATCGTCTCGCTCACGAAAAAGACCTTGAAGACGCTCGCCCGGCGGGCGATCGCGCTCGAAGACGAGGTCCGGGAGATCGATGCGGTCTTGAAGGCGCTGGTCACCGAGACAGCCCCGGAGCTGTGCGAGGTCATCGGGGTGGGCACCGACGTCGCCACAGCGCTCCTGGTCGCGGTCGGTGACAACCCCGAGCGGTTGAAGAGCGAGGCGACCTTCGCTCACCTCTGCGGGGTGTCTCCCATCGATGCGAGCAGCGGCAAGAACGAACGGCATCGTCTCAACCGGGGCGGCGACCGCAGCGCCAACTCGGCCCTCTGGCACATCGTGTTCACCCGCATGGTCTGCGACCCCCGGACACAGCACTACATCGAGCGACGGATGAAAGACGGCCGAACGAAGAAAGAGGCCGTTCGATGCCTCAAGCGCTACGTCGCCCGAGAGGTCTTCGCCCAGTTACCCCGGCACCAATTCGTGCTTGACAACCCATAGGAGCATCGGTTGGGGACGCGCGGCACGGGTAATCAATCCACCTCCGGAAGGCTCCCACTGGTCACTTTGACGGTATACCGCATTGCGGACTATTGTTCACTTTGTCATGGATGAACTCGGCTTCTTCGGCCGCTACACCGGGCCGGCGACCCTCATCCTTTCGAGCCTCGCCGCGGGAGCGAAACACGGCTATGCCCTGACCAAGGACATCGAGCACTTCTCCGGGGTGCATCTCGCTCCCGGGACCCTCTACGCGGCGCTCGACCGACTAGTGAATCGCGGCCTCATCGAAGGACTGGAACCCGAAGGTCGACGCCGCCCGTATCGCATCACCGCCCTCGGTGCAAAGACATTGCGGGAGCACTTAGAAGCACAGCGTCGGGTGACCGAGACCGGCCTTCGCCGACTCGCCGGGGAGTTCGGCGCCCCGTGAGATCCCCAGAGCGACGCGCCAGGCGTCTCGTGCGCTGGTATCCGCGCGCCTGGCGCAAGCGCCATGAAGACGAGTTCACGGTGTTGCTCGAGGATTCGATGTCTGAACGGCCGTTCTCGCCACACCGGGCGCTCGACGTCGCGATGCACGGGTTGCGTCTTCGCGCTGTCGAACTACGCGAGTCGCGTCACCGGATGCTCGTCGGCTCGAGTGCCTCGTTGATCGTGTTGATCGGGGTGGTCGCCGTCGTCACGAACGGTTTCGGCCTTCTCGCTGTCACAGGGCCGACGAAGGGTCCGATTCCGCTCGACGCCAACGTGAAGGGTCGCGTCGACCTCAACAAGGTTCCCGATTTCGTCGCCACCGTCGGGAAGGGTGGCAAAGTCATCGGCTACGTGCCAAAGGCGGATCTCTTTCCTCCTTCGACAACGGGCGTGCACCTCGGTCCGCAGACACCACTTGTTGTCGAGCCGGTCTACGCCGGTGATCTGAGGACCCTGGTCGGGCACCTCTACCCGGGCGTTGGGTTCGTGCCGCGCGGCGTGAAACCCTCGACAGAGACCTGTCTACCCGAGACGACGGTCGCAAACGGACAGGTCCAACCGATTCCGTGTCCGTCGTCCTCGGTGACCGTCCCGAGCGTTGTCGGGATGTTCACGCCAACCGCAGTCGGAAAGCTCTCCGGTCTCGGACTCAACGTCCAGATTGTCAACGTCAAGTCTTCTTCGGTCGCACCTGGTCACATCGTCTCGATCTCACCACCTGCAGGCTCAAATGTCTTCGCCCGATCGGTCGTGACGGTCGACATCTCAGTCAGGGTCTCGTAACGCCGGCCTCCTAGAGGTGGCGGCGGCGTCAAACTTGGGATGTCGCTCAGCCGGCGGTCAGGGACGGTCTGGCGTCGATGTCGTGACGCGCATGAGGGGACGCGCTGTAAAATGGCTTCGCTAAACTTGCGCGGGGCGACAGGCGAAGAGCTTCAGCGCGAGGAAGCGCGAAGAGGTCGCCCGCATGGTGTCACTACGATCCGGTGTCGTGACAGACGAGGATTGTGCTCTCTGTAACGTCCCCGCGGTCGATGCCGACTTCGGGAGGGTCGAGGTCTGGCGGGACTCTCTCTGGCGGCTCACCACGAGCACGGGCCCGGGCGATCCGACCCCTGGCTTCTCCTACCTCGAGCCCCTACGACACATCCGGTACGTGCACGAGCTCGATGGCGAGGAATCGGCCACCTTCGGCCCGGTGGTCGCGCGTTGCGCCGCGGCGCTGAAGGAGGCGACGAGCGCTGAACTGGTGTACGTGTACATCTTTGGGGGAGGAATCCCGCACCTCCACGTACACCTTGCCCCGCACGTTGCCGGCGACGCCCTGAACGAGTCGATCCTGCGGGGTGAGTTCGAGGAGCGACCCCTTCCCTCCGGTGCCGTCGCCTTCGTGAGCAAAGACTTCCCCGAAGTGCCCGAAAAGGAGCTTGCCCGCGTGGCCGACCGCGTCAGGGAGCTGCTGAACTGATCGAAACGCCGAGGGATTGACAACGCGGTGCCCTGACCGGACCGCGCCGTCCCGAGCCCAGGTGCGCCCCGCCCCGGCGGTAGGGGACGCGACAGCGCTACCCGCGCTCGCGCGTTTTGGGACGCGCGACCCAGCGCCCGATCCGTCGTTACGCGCCCGCGACCTGACTGAGGACGCACCTTGCGCGGCGTACAGATGATTCGATCGGCGGCAGGCCTCGCGCCGCCCGGCCGATGCAGTGGGTGCGTACCAAACCTGGCGTTCCTGCGCGAAGTGCTGTTGGCAGTCAACTCGCCTGCGGCCCGAGCCCCACAGCCAGATTCAGCCGCTCCAGGAACGGCTTCGCCCCGAGCTGGGTGAAGTTGTCCCTGGCCTCCTTGACCGCGGTGGCATCCGGGTAATCGGGGCCGAGCAGCAAGACGAGGTCCAGCTCGCATAGAGCAAGGTCGAGAGTGCACTGGAGTGCCCGCCAAGCCTCGATGGCCTTCCGGTAGGACTCGGCCGCCTCCTCCACACGCCCGTCCAGTGCGGCCAGCCCGGCCTCCGCCGTGAGCCGCGCCGCCGCCACATGCCGGCCGCGGAAGGCCTTCATCGCCGTCAGGGCTTCTTGCACACCCTCCACGTCGCGCAGCCAGAGGCAAGCGCGTGCCTGGATCGCCAGGGAACTTGGGCTGTTGACTCCCGTTGGGTCGGCCGACACCGCCTCGGCCGACTCCCGCCGCGCCGCTTCCAAGTCACCTGCCGCGAGGTCCACGAGAGCCCGAGCCTTCAGGTAGGTGGCACGTCCGGCAACCATTTCTGTGGCCGCCCAGCGGTCGGCGTGTACGAAGAGTGTCGAGGCCTCTGCAGGGTTCCCCGTGAGCGCCATCAGCAGCCCTTCGTTGCAGCTGAGAAATGCCCTCTGTTCCGAAGGAAGGTCTCTCTGTCGAAGCTCTGTGATCGCGGCTCGAGTATCACTCCACTCCCCAAGGAAAAAGGACAACTCGGCACCGTTGAGCAGGTTCCCGACTTCGAGTCCTCGATGCCCTGCCCGCCTGGCCCATTCTGCTCCCTCGAACCAAGCGGACAATGCCTCTCGCGGGTCGTCGCCGGAAATGCAGAAGCTCAACATCGTCCAACCGAGCGCCTTTTCCAAAAGGGAGCCGGCTGCCTCGGCGAGGGCCACTCCCCCGCGGGCGAGGATGACGGCCTCCCGCTGACGCCCGAGGTTGAACAGCGCGATCGCCCTGGCGCCGATCGCCTCGGTGAGCAACTCGATGTCGTCGAGCCGCTCGGCGAGGACGAGGGCCGTCTCGGACCATTCCAGCGCATGTCCGTACGACCCGGCGCTGCTGTGCGCCCTCGCCAACGCGCAGGCGAGTTTCGCTCTCACGTTCTCATCGCCGTCATCCCCGACGGCATGGAACACGCGCACACACAGCTCGATCTCCTCGGAGTAGCGACTCGTATACAGGAGGACGGAGGCCAATCCGACAGTGGCGCGGCCGGCTGCATTCGCGTCGCCGGTTGCCTCGTAGTAGGCGATGGCCTCCTCGTAGAGAGTGACCGCCCGGTCATAGGCGGACGCGAACCATGCGGCCTCACCGGCGAGCTCGAGCAGGGCGGCACGTTCGGTCCCGGCGGTGGTCACCTCCAAGGCTTGCTCGAAGAAAACGAGCGCCTGTTCGGGGGAACCGAGCGAAAGCGCACGTCGGCCGGCACGCGTGAGCCAGTCCCGGGCAGCCGCGGCAATGAGACCGGCCTCGGGGCCTTCGGGGGCGGCACGGTGAGCCTCAACGTAGTGGGCTGCCACGAGGGAAGTGAGTTCGTCGTCTGCGAGAGACTCGAGATGACGGGCCAGGGCCAGGTGCTTGGCACTGCGGTCCCGGCGGGACAAGGTCGCGTAGGCCACCTCTGCGATGAGGCCCTGCACGAAGCCGTACTGGCCCCGCTCGGGTGAGCGGGGGTCGGTGTCGAGTGAGAGGAATTCTCTTTGCACGAGGTCGTGGAGATGGCCCTCCAAGCTTTCGTGGTCGCCACCGTGCACCACGGCAAGGGACGCGGTCGTGAAGGTCCTCCCGACGACGGAGGCGTCTTCCAGGAGCGATCGCTGTTCTGTTGACAACGTGTCCAGGCGCGAGGCGATGAGGGCGTGCAGGGTGTCGGGTATCTCGAGGGAACCGATCTCGCCGGCGAGGTGGTAGGCCCCCTCGTCCTGTAAGAGGACGCCTTTGTCGGCGAGCATCCTGACGGTCTCGACGGCATAGAGAGGGACACCTTCCGAGCGCTCGAGGATCTTGTCTCTGAACTCAGAGGGGAGGTCCTTGACGAAGCCCTCGAGGAGCTCGGCCATGGCTTGATCGGAGAGTGGCTCCAGGTGAAGCGAGGTGAAGGCGCGCTGTCCTGCCCCCCAGTTGGGCCTGCGGTCCATGAGCTCTGGGCGCGAGAGGGTGATCACCAAAATGGGGTGGTTGCGGGACCACTCGAGTATCGACTCTATGAAGTCGATGAGGCCGGGGTCGGCCGACTGCAGGTCCTCGAAGACCATGACAATCGGGCCGCGTTCAGAGACTCGTTCGAAAAAGGTCCGCCATGCGGAGTACAGCTCCTCGCGCTCTCCTGGCGGGGCGTCCCCGAGACCGAGCAGGTGCGCGAGGCGGGGCTCGATCCAGCGGCGCTCCTCGGGGTCGGAGACGTACTCGCAAAGCGACGAAGAGAGCTTGGAGCGTGACGAGGCGGCGTCCTCGGACTCGTTGATGCCGGCTCTCGTGCGTACCATCTCACCGAGGGCCCAGAAGGTGATGCCCTCGCCATAGGCAGGAGAGCGGCCCTCGTGCCAGTAGACGGTGTCCGACAGGCCGTCGACGTACTTGCGAAGCTCCCAACAAAGGCGGCTCTTGCCGATGCCGGGTATGCCGCTCACCGAGACGAGACGCGCCTTCTTCTCGCGGGCGGTGGCGTGAAGCAGTTCCTTCACAAGGCGCAGCTCCTCGTCACGGCCGACGAAGGGGGGCTCCAGGCGTTTTGTGCGACCGACGCCCTTGCGCTGTGCCACGACCCTTTCCGCACGCCAGGCACGGACCGGCTCTTCCTTGCCCTTCAAGTTGAGCTCTCCGAACTCGCTGAAGGCGATCGCCCCGGAGGCGGAGCGCCAGGTGGCCTCGTCGACGAGCACCGAACCTGGCGGGGCGACGCTTTGGACCCTGGAGGCGACATTGACCGTGTCGCCGATCACCATGCCCTCTGACACCTTGCCGATGGTGATCGCGACCTCCCCGGTGACCACCCCTGCCCGTGCCAAGAGCTCCAGGCCGGACTCGGCGCCGAGCTCGGCCACAGACGCCACGATGTCGAGCGCGGCGCGGACCGAACGCTCGGCGTCGTCCTCGTTCGCTACCGGTGCCCCCCAGATGGCCATGACCGCATCGCCGATAAACTTCTCGACCGCGCCCCCGTAGTTGGCGACGATGGCCTGGGCACGCTCGAAGTAGGAAGAGAGCAGCTCTCTTGTCTCCTCAGGGTCGCGTTTCTCCGCGAAGGGCGTGAAGCCGACCAGGTCGACAAACAGCACCGAGCACAGGCGGCGCTCGCTCGTGGTGGCGACTTGAACCGGCTGCGCGACACCGCCCGGGGATGCACGCGATGAGGCGGAAACGACCGGAGCTGCAACCAGCGTCCCGCAGTTGGCGCAGAACGGCTTGCCCGAAAGAAGCTCCGCACCGCAGGACGCGCACTGTGCCGCCAACGATCCGCCACAGTTTGCGCAGAAGCGTTTGCCGTCCGGAGTCTCGCCTCCACACGCTGGGCAGCGCATCCGCCACCTCCTCTGCTGGCCAGAAGGCTATGGCCGAACGGGTGCACGTGCACCCTGCACCCGCTCATGCCGGCGGCTTCGGGGACCTTTCCGGACCCCATTGCTTGCAGCTTGGGCAGGATGATCCTTCGCCAAGCTGTTCGGCGCTTGGCTGGTCGCCCTGACTCTCGTTGCCGCGGTATACCCGCACGTCGCAGTACCATCGTCGCGTCATCGAAGACAGGAGCTAGCTATGTACAAATCGGTCCTTGTAGCGACCGACGGCTCCGAGACCGCTGGCGAGGCAGTCCGGATCGCCACAGAGCTAGCGAAGGAATTCGGCGCGATCTTGCATGTCGTGAGCGTGTACCAATCGGGAACGAAAGGGGCACCTCATATTGCGGGGATGATCGGCCCCTACCCCGGGTCGGTCGACTCGCTCAGCATCGCGGACACCTTGTTGGAGGGCATCGCCTCGCTCGCCCGAACCCAGGGTGTAGAGACACACACATACGCAGTGTCGGGCACGGTCGCTGATCGAATCGTGGCCGTGGCCGAAGAGCAACAAGTGGATCTGATAGTTGTGGGCAACAGGGGCATGAAGGGCGCCAAGCGGATACTCGGCAGCGTCCCGAACTCAGTAGCGCACGCAGCGCCGTGCGCGGTTCTCATCCACAGCACGACCTGACAAGCTCCGGTGTGGCCATCGACGACCCGCTCCTTCGCCTCGAGCTTCACGCCAGCTCGGTCGATCTGCTCCACGCTTTGCTCAGCGCGCTCGAGGCAGCGAGCGAGGACACTGGCTCTGTGTTTTTACGCCGAGCACCTTCTCTATCTCGAGAAGTACCTCCTGCGGTGCCACAAGATGATGCCTGTCGACATCGGAGAGGCGACCGTCTAATCGGCACCGTCTCCAGAGGCGTGTCTTCGAGCATGCATATTTAGCGATTTGCATCCGCGGAACTGTCCCAGAACGTTCAGCCGACAGGATGCCTCGGGGTCGCCCGGATGTGCCGGTCGGGGGCACTCGCCAGGCTCAAGCCAAACCAAGCCGTTACGGTTCCCCACGGCGCGTACCCGCACCGTTAGCCTGACGGTGATGGACCGGATCGGCGGGTCAGGGCGAGCTTGCGTCCTCGAAGGTCGGCGCAGACCCTCGAGCAACTGGCGCGGACGAAGGGGCGCCGAAGGTCGCAGGAGTTGGTGATCAGGGTTGGCGAGGCGATGACGAGTTGATCGGAAACGATCGTTGAGTCTGATGAATGGTGCTTCCCCAGGGGAGAAGAAGATGGCGGCAACGGAAACCGTGGAATTGATCGACCTGTCAGCGGTGATGCAGCCCATCGCTGGAGACGCGGCCGGGAAGAACCTGCTTTCCATGCGACAGGTGAGTGCCGACGACCTGCACACCTATCTGGAAGAAGCCTACGCGGCCGAGAAAGTCATCCAGGATCCGGCGCGCCGCGGCCTGAACTTGTTGCCTCGGGCGGTCATGAAGGCCATCATGCGACAACCTTCGACCCGAACCGGGGGCAGCTGTACCTCGGCCATGCGGAAACTGGGCGGTTCCGCAGAACTGATCAGCGGCATGAGCGGCTCGTCGGAAGCCAAGGGAGAATCGCTGGCCGACTCCTGGGTGGCGTTTGCCACTCAAGCTGACATTCTTGGCATTCGGACGGCAGAGAACGGAGGTCCGGCGTTTGCCGCGCATGTCATCGCCCAGGCGGTGGAGTACGGGCAATTGTCACAGGTCGTGCCGGTCATCAACCTGGGCGACGGCCACAACGAGCACCCCACCCAGGCGTTGGGCGACATGTTCACCATTCACAAGAAGTTCGGGAGATTTGAGGGCCTGGTGGCCGCGGTGGTTGGTGATCACGAGCGATACCGTGCCCACCATTCCTTCATGATTGCGGCCGCGACATTGGGCATGGACCTGGTGGCGGTGGAGTCACCCGCCGCGCCGGTTCCCCCGGAGTTGGTGGAGCTGCTGGGATCGAGGCTGACGAGAACCCAGGATCTGGACGGGGCCATGCGAGACGCGGACGTCTTGTATCTGGGCCGCAATCCCGATGAGTACACGGGGGAGGACCCGGCGGAGATCGTGCGGGCGGAGCAACTGGCCCGTGACTACACCACGTGGGTCGTCGATTACGAGAGAATCCAACAAATGTCACCGGACAGCATCGTGATGCACCCGCGGCCAAGACGGGACGAGCTCGACCCCAGCGTTGATTGCGATCCCAGAATGAAAGACGTGGAGCAGATGGCGAACATGATCCCGATGCGGATGGCCATCATTGCCCAGCATCTTGGCGAGTCAATTCTCAAGAACCTGTGAAGTCGCCACCAGCTGAGCCAGACGAGTCTCGGATCGGCACCTCCTTGGCACGTGCAGTCGGTGGGGGAACCGGCGTTGGCGGTTGCGTGACCGGGTAGGGGAGAGAACCTCGATCTCGGCGCGAAGCCGGAAACCGTGCTGCTCTTCACTCTCCTCGTGCTGATGTGGGGGGAATGCTCGCCCTGAAGCCTCCGTCGAGGTGAGGAGCGGCGATCGTCAGGGCCTGTTTCACAGCAGGCCTCCGGGACCGGTTCGCCGGGGTGCGGCAGACCTCGACCACCTTTCAAGTGGCCCCAGGGGTGGGCCAACCCGACACTGCTGATCCCACGAAGCGTTGTCGGGCTGCCCGCCCGGTTGGCGGGGCCCACCTCTCACGGGTCGACCAGACGCGGTGCGCCGGGCTCGTCGAGGGGGTGGCCCCGCCCGAGTTTTCCTGGCGCTTCCCACCCAGATTGTCCGACCGATGGGCGTCTTCTGCGAAAGAGATCTCTCCGTCTCCGAGAAAAGCTGGCGATTCTTGATCGTCGCGGCACCCGGTGTTGCCTTGTTTCCACAGGTCGATGCCTCGCGAACTCGAAGGCGCGGTCGAAGCGACCCCAGAGGGGGCCACCGACGACGGTGGGACCCGGAGCACTCGCGCGACAAAGGCGGCCCGTAGGTCCCAGCGTCTCGGCTTCGCGAGTGGCCGGCCGAAAGAGGGAAGAGAGCCAATGTCACAGGCCGCCGGTAGCGTCCCGCGTCCTATCGAATCGCGTTCGCGATCCCTTCCTGCCAGCGGTTCCGGGCCTTCCCGGTTGCCGTGGCGACCCGTTGTCCCGCCATGGGTCCTCCTGGTGGCGTCCCGGTCGGAGTTTCGTTCCGGTTGCCGCATCTTCAGCTGACTCGCGACGTGCGGGGCTTAGGCCTCGGCGTCGCCGCCATCTCATCTGCATCGCACCAGCACGACACGAAAGGACAGAGAAGTGACCGCGCGGATCGAACGTTCGGATGTCATGGTGCGGCTGGCCGAGGGGATCGTCAACCTCACGTCCTCCGAGGAGTGGCGGCGCTACCTGGAGTTTCAGAGCCGCTTCCACAGCTACAGCTTCAACAACGTGCTCCTCATCGCGGCCCAGTGCCGCGAGGCGACCCAGGTGGCCGGTTTCAGCGCCTGGCGCAAGGTGCACCGCTTCGTGCGCAAGGGCGAGAAGGCCATCTGGATTCTCGCCCCCATCATTGACCGGCGGGGCAGCGCGACAGACGGCACCCCCGACCCCGAGGTGCGCGGCTTCCGGTTCGTGCCGGTGTTCGACGTGTCCCAGACGGAGGGACGAGAGCTACCGTCGGTCTGCAGCCGGCTCGTCGGTGACGACCCGGCTGGACACTATGGGCGTCTCCTCTCGGTCGCCCGGCACTTCGGCTTCGACATCGAGGATCACGAGTTCGACGGCAACGTCAACGGAGAGTGCTCCCATGCCGAGCATCTCATCCGGATAGAGAGCCGGAACACGCCAGTCCAACGGGTTAAGACCCTGGTTCACGAGATCGCCCACGCTCTGCTCCACGAGAGCTTCGACGATCAAGCGCTCGCCGAACTCGAGGCGGAATCGACCGCTTACCCACTTATCTGGACAAGTGGAGACTTCAGAAGGAGATCGACTTGTTCGGCCCAGTTTCCAATGAGAGATCGATAGTCGTTGAGGAAGAGGTCGCTCGGGTCCCCCAGCTCGGCGGTCGAGAGTGGTCTTCTGGTGGGGTGGAGGCGAACGAGTTCCGGGTGAGGCGTCGTCGAGAAGGCGCCAGCGGCGCTCCTTGCGCACTCGTCGACGGCGCGGGCCATCCGGTGCCGATCATCTCGGGCTTTCTCCGATACTTGACGGCCCGGGGTTGCTCACCGAACACCGTTTCGGCCTACGCGCACGACCTGCTGCACTTTTTTCGCTTCCTCGACGTCGCCGAGCTGACCTGGCAGTCCTTCGGGCCACCGCAGACGATCGAGTTCCTCGAGTACCTGCGCGCCGTGCCGGCTCGCCGCCCGGGCCAGCGACTCGGCCTCGCTCCCGTCGCCAGGTCCGGCTCTGGCGGCGCGACCCAGTTGAGCCCGCCCACGGTCAACCGAGTGCTGGCTGCAGTCTCGTCCCTCTACGACTACCTCATCTTGAGCGGCAACCTCACCGCCGGGGACAACCCGCTGCTGAAGCGCCCGGACCCGGCCGCGGCGCGGGTGTCGGAGCGGCACCGCCCCTTCATGGGCCGTGCCAGTCGCCAGCGCCCGATGCGCCGATCGATTCGGGTCCGGGAGGTCGAGCGCCTGCCACGGCCCCTCAGCGACGAACAGGTGGCGGCGCTGCTCGGCGAGCTGCACAGCGACCGTGACCGCGCGCTCGTGCTCGTCATGCTGGAGGGCGGCCTGCGTCCTGGCGAGGCCCTCGGTCTCCAGCTCGCCGACATCTCCTACGGGAGGCGCCGGGTGGTGGTCCGCTGTCGGGACGACCACCCGAAAGGCGTCCGCTCCAAGTCCCGCACCGAGCGGGTCGTCGACCTCGGCGAAGGGGCGGCGCTCGCCGCGCTGAGCGCCTACGTGATGGGGAGCCGACCGCGCCACCTGGAGGTGCCCTGGGTCTTCCTCGTCGGCGGCCGCGGTCCCCGCCGGGCCGAGCCGCTCGGCTACCCCGCTCTCGCCAAGGCCTTCGCCCGGGCGGCGACCCGCGCCGGCATCCGCGAGCCCTGGGTGACCCCGCACGCCCTGCGCCACACCCATGCCACGAGGATGTGGGAGGGGGGCATGCGCGAGCTCACCTTGCAGCGTCGCCTCGGCCACGCCTCGGCGGAGTCGACCCGGCTCTACACCAGGGTGGCGGACCGAATGGTCGTCGCCGAGTACAACCAGGCGCTCGGAAACCCGGCCCCGGGAGCCTCCAAGCGATGACCGCCCTTGCCGCCCTCGCCACCGGGGTCGGGGCCGGGGCCCCGACCCCGACCCACGCGAGCGCCGAGGAGTTCGACGAGCTGGTGCGCCGGCTCTCCCCCGACCCCGACTACCGCCACCGCCGCCAGCGCCAGCGGGCCGACTTTGCCGATCGCTACCCCGACCTCGCCGACTGGTTCGCCGAGCCGCTCGGAAGACGGGTGGGGCGCCGCTTCGGGGCTCCCCCCGGGGAGCTCGTCGACCCGGTCAGTTACGAGGCCCGCACCTACCTGCTGTTCCTGGGTGTCACCGGCCGGGTGGCCTTCGACTTCGAATGGCTGCTCGCCGTTCCCTACGTCGGCATCTGGCGCTTCGCCGCCGCCCTCGACCTCGACGTGGCCCGCGTCGCCGCCGAGGAGTTGCCCGCCGTCGCCGAGAAGCTCGGCTATCGCTCGAGGACCGCCCAAAAGGCGGCGCACTGGGCACTCGCCCGGTTGTTCTTGCACAAGGCCGAGGCGAGCCTCGACGGGATCACCGTCGCCGACCTCGACGAGCTCTCCGAGGCGATCCGCGCCTTCGGGCACCGCGGAGACGTCGCCAGCTTCCACGGTCCGGGCTACGAGCGCCTTTCGGCCGACTGGCGGAGCGTGCTGCACCTCCTTCACGTCCTCCTCTACCACCGCGGCCAGGTTGCCGATCCTCCGCGACGCCGGCTGGTCGCCCCGTCTCGCCCCTCCCCGCTGCCCGAGCCGATGGCCCAAACGGTGACCCGCTACCTCGCGGCGCGGGCGTTGCTCGACCGTCCGGCCACGCTCGACAACCTCGAGCGGGGCCTTCGCCGTTTCGCCGGCTGGCTGGCGGCGGAGGTGCCGGGGCTTTCGAGCTGGACCGAGCTCACCCGGGAGCAGGTCCTCGCCTACGCCGGGTGGCTGGGTGAGGCGCCGAACTCCCGCACCGGGGCCCCGCTGGCGGCCAACACCAAACGTGGCCTGCTCGCTCCGGTGGTGGCGTTCTTCCGAGACGCCTCGGCCTGGGGGTGGGAGGAGATGCCGTCCCGGCCGTTGCTGGCTGGCGGCGACCTGCCGAAGATCCCCCTCGCCGTTCCCCGTTACATCCCCGACGACGAGCTTTTCCGCCTGATGGTCGCGGTGCGCGAGCTCTCCTGCCCCTTCCAGCGGGCCGCCCTGTTGGTCGCCCGCTGGAGCGGGGCGCGCCGCGGCGAGATCGGCCGGTTGCACCTCGACTGCCTCGACGCCTACCCCGACGGCACGCCGCGTCTCCGCCTTCCGGCGGGAAAGACCTACCGGGAGCGGGTCGTGCCGTTGAACCCTGAGGCGGCGGAGGCCATCCAAGCGGTCCAGGCGCTGCGCTCCGGGCGGGCCGAGCGAGGATTCGTCGACGAGCTCACCGGGACCCCGACGCGCTACCTCTTCGTCCGCCACGGGACCCGCCTCTCCATGGGCTACCTGTTCGAAGCGGCGCTCCGGACGGCTTGTGGCGCGACGGGACTCGTGACGCCGGAGGGCAAGCCGACGATCAGCGCCCACCGCTTCCGCCACACTGTCGGGACCCAGCTTGCCGAACGGGGTGCGAAATTGCACACGATCATGAGTGTCCTCGGCCACACGAGCGTGTCGATGGCCCTCGTGTATGCGCAGATCAGCGACCGGGAGGTGCTCCGCGACTACCAGGCCGTGCTCGGTCCCGGGGCCGCGCTCGCCGGGCCGAGCGCCGAGGTGTTGCGCTCGGGGACCCTTCCCGCCGAGGCGGTCGACTGGCTGAAGTCGAACTTCTTGAAGACCGAGCTCGAGCTCGGTCACTGCCTGCGGCTGCCGGAGGAAGGGCCCTGCGAGTGCGATCTCTACCTCAACTCCGCGAAGTTCGTGACGAGCGCCGCCTACGCGCCACGCCTGCGGCGTCGGCGCGCCCTCGAGCTTCAACTCGCCGAGGATGCGACCGTTCGTGACTGGCAGCGAGAGGTCGAGCGCCACCGCCGGATCGCGAACCGCATCGAGTGCCTGCTCGACGAGTTGCGGGAGCCGCTCGACCAACCCGAGGAGAAAGGTGAGAAGTGATGGATAGCTTCCTCGTGGCCCGCAACCCCGATCCGGATTCCACCCTGCCCTACCTCTTGCGCCTGCCGCTTCCCGGTGGCCCGCTCCTCTTGAAGGCTCGCGACCCCTGGCCCCGAACCACGAAGGTCTACTGCCACCGGGCCGAGTTCTGGCCGGAGGACCCCGACCTCGTCGAGGAGACCCCGATCCGCAGTTGCGAGCGCCGCGGCGTCGCCATCGATCTCGTCCTCGACCGCTCGCGGTTGAATCGCTCGCAGTTCGTGTTCACGAAGATCCAGGGCGGGCGGGAAGCGATCTTCTGGCAGTCTCCTCGCACCACACGGACCGCTCGTCCGGGCCTCCGGGTGCCGACCCGGCGGGCCTCTCGTCACCAGGCGCTCGAGATTCTCGTCGACAGCCGCGAGCGCTACCCCTATCGCTTCGCACGCCAGCAAGCCGTCACCGAGCGGCGGGCAATTCCCGCCGGGGATTACGGGGTCGAGCTCGACGGGGACCTGGTCGCCGTCGTCGAGCGCAAGACGGTGCAGGACCTCGCGAGCTGCCTCGTCGACGGCAGCCTGGCCTACCTGCTCGCCGAGCTCTCCGCCCTCCCCCGAGCCGCCCTCGTCGTCGAGGGCCGCTACGCGCAGCTGCTGAAGCTCGAGCACGTGAAGGCCGGCTTCGTCGCCGAACTCCTCGCCACCGTCCAGGTCCGCTACCCGAGCGTCCCGATCGTCTTTCTGGACACCCGGCCACTCGCCGAGGAGTGGAGCTTCCGTTTTCTCGGTGCGGCCCTTTCCTATTCGCGAGCCGCGGAGTCTTGAAGGTCTCACCGGCCTTGCCCCGTCGAGGGGCGAGGTCGGTGTTGGTGAAGGGAATTCCTTCCCGCCAGGTCGCCGCAGTCTACCGACACCCCTTCCGGGCTCAAGGGACGCTCCGGGGCGCCGCCACGGTGGGCGACCCTCCGGGTCGGCTCGCGCCTCGCCCACCGGGCTCCGCTTCCTCTGCTCTTCGCCCCTGACCCCGGCGGGGTCCCCGTCGGTCGCCCGCCGCCAAGGCGGGACGGTCCCGCCGAAGAAAGGCGGAGTCCGATGCAGCGACCAGCACACCACAAGAGCGAGATGCCCCGGAGGGACAGGCTCGCCGAGACCCACGATCGGCTCGTCCAGGCGGTCGAGTCGCTCACGAGCGGCGAAGACTGGCAGCGCATGCTCGACGTCGCGCGCCAGTTCCACACCTACAGCCCGAACAACGTTTGGCTCATCTTCGCCCAGCGACCGGAGGCGACTCGGGTGGCGGGGTTCCACACCTGGAAGAAACTCGGTCGCTTCGTCCGGGCCGGCGAGAAGGGGCTCGCCATCCTGGCCCCCTGCGTCTACCGGGCCCGACCCCTCGAGCCGACCGAGGAGGTCGAGCACCCGGAGCTCGCTCGCATCCTCCGTGGCTTCCGGGTGGTTCACGTTTGGGACCTGGCCCAGACCGAGGGGGCTCCGTTGAGTGAGGTCGCGCCGGTCCTCTTAGAGGGCAACGCTCCTTCCGTGCTCTGGGAACGGCTCGAGACCCAGGTGCGCGCCGCGGGGTTTAACCTCTTGCGAGGCGACTGTCGTCCGGCGAACGCGACCACACACTTCCTCACCCGCACCGTCGTCGTCCGTCCGGACCTCTCGCCCGCCCAGGCCACCAAGTCCCTGTGCCATGAGCTCGCTCACGTCCGCCTGCACGATGGCCGCGAGTACGCCACCGGATGCCGGGGGATCGCGGAGATCGAAGCTGAGTCGGTGGCGTATCTCGTCTGCTCCTCGGTCGGCGTGCCCACGGACGGCTACTCCTTCCCCTACGTCGCACGGTGGGCCGAAGGGAACATTTCCACGATCAGGGCGACCGCCGACCGCGTGATCACCTGCGCCCGCTCGATCCTGAACGCTGCCGGCCTGGGGCGAGAAGCCCCTGGCGCAACGCTGGACAACGAGCGACTTGATCTGTCCACATAAACGTCGTTTGCTGTGCGCTCGGGATCGACAGCGGCGGGTACTCCTTCGGGTACCTCGCGACATGGGCCGGCGGCGGCGAGCCAGCGATCGCCGGTGTCAAGGTCTCCTGTGGGCGCATTCAGAAGGCCGCGGCCGTGATCCTGGGCGCGATGGGGCCCGAGGCGGCCGACCAAGCGGCCTCATGCTGGGCTGTCGGGAGACGGACGGGTGGCCCTGCCATAATCAGGTCAGCCAGCATCGGATCCGGGGAGGCCGCGCTCTCGGCACCTGCTCGCGACGCGGCAGGTCGGGGTTTCGCGCGATAGAACGTGAACAGGGATGACGACGAATCAATGACGGTTTCCTCGGACACATCTCCGGAACCGAACCGGATCGGACTGCTCGAGAGCGCCTTCGCGTTCTCGCCCCTGGAGACGGTGTGCAAGGCGGTGTCCGCGGCGACGGAGATCGATCCAGAAATCTTCATCGAGCGGCAGGGGGACGGGTTCCGCTGGAGCTTCACCAGCAAAGAGGGTGCCTTCGTGCTGCTCGAGAAGGTCGCGAGGTTCTTGGGTATCGACCAGAGCCACCTCCTCGTCGGGTTCCGCACGCTCGACGACGGCACCTTCGTGGTCCACGACGATCGGGTCGACTTTGAACCGTCCGAGGAGTCGGCCCTCATTAGCTTCTCCGTTCCGACCACGGAATCCGAGGTCGCGGCCGAGATCCGCCGGCGATTCTCGGTCCAGGGCGACTAGAGCCGAGGCGGCTCCCCGGCTTCGCAACAGGAGCTGGTCGCCGAAGGGGTCCATCTGGCCACGTCGGGTCGTGGGCGCCCAGCGACGGAGGCGAACGGCGCCGATTCCCGGCGGTCAGCTCCAACCGAGCTCGGCGAGACGGGTGTCGTTGATCCCGAAGTGGTGGGCGATCTCGTGGATCACCGTCCTTCGAACGGCGGTGGTGACCTCCTCCTCGCTTCGACAGCTCGCACAGATGCTTCGCATGAAGATCGTGATCCGGTCGGGCAACACCGCCGAGTACCCGATGCCCCGATGGGTCAACGGCACCCCTTCGTAGAGGCCGAAGAGCCTTCCGGCCGGCGCGAACGGGTCGACGGAGACCGACACGTTCTCCATGGCGCGGCCGAGACTCTCCGGGAGTCCGTCGAGAGCCGAGGCGACGAGCTCGTCGAACCGCTCCTTCGTCATCGCGACCATGGTGTCGATCATCGCGCCGCCCGTGCGAACGCCGCGGGTGGAAGGCCGGTCGTCGGGCTTCGTCGAGGAGACACCGGGAATACCCCGCCTCCTGGGAGTATCCGGTGGGCTGGTGGCGGCCGGATTGCGCTGGCGGCCCCCGCTCGGGGCAGACTCTCGTGGTGGCCAACCGGCGAACCCGCCCGTCGACCCGCCGCGTGTCCCACCGGTCGGCGGCGACCCAGCTCGCCGGGCGGGACCCGGTACTGGCGTCATTGATCGAGGCGGCGGGTCCGCCGGTCTTCCGACCGCCGAGCGAGACACCGTTCGCCGCGCTGGTGCGGTCGGTCACCTACCAACAGCTGGCGGGGTCGGCGGCCGCCGCGATCCACGGACGGCTGGTGGCCGCCATGGGAGATCGGAACGACCCGGCTGCGTTGTTCGGCCTTTCCGACGAGGAGGTGAGAGCGGTCGGGCTGTCCCGCAACAAGACGGAGTCGCTGCGTGACCTCGCGACCAAGGTGCTCGACGGGACGGTTGACCTCGACCCGCGACACCTGGCGCGTGCCGGCGACGAAGAGGTGGTGTCCCACCTCTCTTCGGTGCGCGGGATCGGCCGATGGACCGCCCAGATGTTCCTCATGTTCCAGCTGCGTCGCCTGGACGTCTGGCCGACGGGGGACTTCGGGGTCCGCCGGGGCTTCGGACTGGCGTGGAAGGTGCCGGCGCCGACCGCGCGGGAACTCGAACCGCTCGGGGACCCTTTCCGGCCCTATCGATCGGTTGTCGCCTGGTACTGCTGGCGCGCCTGCGAGCTCTACGCCAACGCCGCAGAAAGCGCGCTCACCCGCTAGGCGGGCTCACCGGTCCATCGGAGTCGGCGAGCTCTACCTCGACCTCAAGTTGGCCTTCAGACGGCGAGAATTCGAGGTTGTCGATCCCGCCGGCGGCGACGAGATCGTCGGCTGCCAGCCGAATGAGGTCGATCGTGGCCGCCGGTGCGGACACCGCGACCCGGGCGGCGCGCGCCCGCATCGATCGCTTGGCGGCGCTCTTCGCCCGCCGGATTGCTCCGAGGACGGTGCCAACGTCGTCGAGCAGGCGGTCGTCGGCCCTGGCGGCTGCCGGAGCGAGATCGGCGAGGGTCGGCCACGGGGAAGCATGGAGCGAACCTTCGTGGCTCCACGACCAGGCCTCTTCGGTGGCAAAGGGCAGGAACGGCGCGAACAGGCGCAGCTGGACCTCGAGGGCGAGGGACAGGGCTTGACGCGCGGAACGGGCTCCCTCTCCGTGCCCGTAGGCGCGACCTTTCACCAGTTCCAGGTAGTCATCGCAGAACGTCCAGAAGAACTGCTCGATGTGTTCCAGCGCCCGGGCGTGCTCGTAGTTGTTCAGGGAGTCGGACGCCTCGACCACCACCGCCGCGAGCCGACCCAGCATCGCGAGGTCGAGCGGATGGCTCGCCGGCGCCGGCGGTCTCCCCTCCGGGGCGCTGGGGTCGTCGGCCAGCCTCTGCAGGATGAACCGGCTGGCGTTGAGGATCTTGATCGCCAGTCGCCTCCCAATCCGCATCTGCTGGGCGTCGAAGATGGTGTCGACGCCCAGACGGGCAGACGCTGCCCAGTATCGAACCGCGTCGGTCCCGTGGGCGTCGAGGGAATCGCTCGGCACGATGGCGTTGCCCTTGGACTTCGAGATCTTCTTGTGGTCGGGGTCGAGAATCCAGCCGGAGATCGCGACGTGGTGCCAGGGCACACAGTGGTGTTCCAGCTCGGACCGCACGACGGACGAGAAGAGCCAGGTTCTGATGATCTCGTGGGCCTGGGGGCGCAGGTCCATCGGGAAAACGCGGGCGAAGAGCTCGGGCCGGTCGACCCAGTGCCCGGCGATGTGGGGGCTGAGCGAGGAGGTGGCCCAGGTGTCCATGACGTCCGGATCGGCGACGAATCCTCCCGGCTGGCCGCGTTGGTCGGGGCGATAGCCCTCGGGGACGGTGGTCGAGGGGTCGAGGGGGAGCTGGCTCTCGTCGGCGAGGATCGGGTGGTCGTCGTCGACCGACCCATCGGCGCCGACCGCGTACCACACCGGAAACGGCACGCCGAAGTAGCGCTGTCGCGAGATGTTCCAGTCCCCGGTCAGCCCTTCGACCCAAGCCTCGTAGCGGGCCCGCATGAACTCGGGATGCCAGGCGATGCGGCGTCCCGCCTCGAGGAGGGCCTCCCGGCGTTCCAAGGTGCGGACATACCACTGGCGAGACGAAACGATCTCGAGCGGTCGTTCGCCTTTCTCGTAGAAGTTGACGAAGTGCTGGATGGCGCGGGGCTCGCCGACCAGGTCGCCGGAGGCCCGGAGAAGCTCGACGATCTTGTGCTGCGCTTTACGGACCGAGAGTCCTTCGAGCTCGGCGAAGGCGGCCGTGGCGCGGTCGGTATCTCGGGACTCCCAGCCGGCGGCGCCAAAGGGGGCGTGGCCGATGCGTCCGTCCCGTAAGACGATGGTGCGAGTGGCCAGACCGAGGTCGCGCCACCAGGTGACGTCGGTGAGGTCACCGAAGGTGCAGACCATGGCGATTCCCGACCCCTTGTCGGGGTCGGCGAGCGGATGGGCGTGGATCGGCACCTCCACCCCGAAGAGCGGCGTCAGCGCGGTAGTACCGTACAGCGCCCGGTAGCGGGGGTCGTCGGGATGGGCGACGAGGGCTACGCAGGCGGGGATGAGTTCGGGCCGGGTCGTCTCGATCTCGATCGGCTCGCCGGTAGCCGACGAGACGAAGCGAACCCGGTGGAAGCTGGCCCCGATCTCCCGGTCCTCGAGTTCGGCCTGCGCGACCGCCGTCTGGAAGTCGACGTCCCACAGGGTGGGGGCCTCCTGGCGGTAGGCATGGCCGTTCTGCACCATCCGCAGGAAGGCCCGCTGAGAGGTGCGCTGGGCGAGTGACCCGATGGTCGTGTACTGGGTCGTCCAATCGACCGACAGTCCGAGCCGGCGGAACAGCGCCTCGAAAGCCTGTTCGTCTTGGGCGGTGAGGGTGTGGCAGAGCTCGACGAAGTTGGGCCGGGAAATGGCTTGGGGGTGCTTCGGCGGGCTCGGCGGGGCTGAAAACCCCGGGTCGTAGGGGATGGAGGGATCGCATCGGACTCCGTAGTGGTTCTGCACCCGGCGCTCGGTCGGCAGGCCGTTGTCGTCCCACCCGATCGGGTAGAAGACGGCCTTGCCGCACATTCGCTGGAATCTCGCCACGATGTCCGTCTGGGTGTAGGAGAAGATGTGGCCGACGTGGAGCGCTCCCGACACGGTTGGCGGCGGTGTGTCGATCGAGTAGACGCCGTCTCGGGCGGTCGAGTCTCCAAACCGATAGGTCCCCCACGCCTCCCACTGTCGGGCCCAGCGTTCCTCGAGCCCTTCGAGCGTCGGGTGATCGGGTACCCGTAGGGAACGTCCGACCGGGTTCCCGGCGATGTCGGGTGATCCCGGGTCCGAGATCGACTGGTTCGAGGCCTCTGAGCCGAAGGCGCGTGCCGTGGTGGGCTCGTCTTCGACTTGCATCGGACTAGTACCGTAGTCGTGTGCTCAGGTTGCGCGACACGGTGACCGGTCGCGTCTCCGAATTGACACCACGGGACGCCGGTGTCGTCGGCCTTTACGTGTGCGGCCCGACGGTCTACGGCGCTCCCCATGTCGGACACGGTCGCTTCGCGCTGGTCTTCGACGTGCTGCGGCGCTATCTCGAATTCGAGGGCCTGAGGGTCGACCACGTCTCGAACGTCACCGACATCGACGACAAGATCATCGATCGCGCCGCCGCCGAGGGACGCGACTGGCGTGAAATCGCGCACGACTCCGAACTCGCCTGGTGGGCCGTCATGGACCAGATGGCCCTGGCCCGGCCGACAGCCACTCCCCACGCCACGGCCTACATCGCCGAGATGGTGGAACTCGTGGCGGAACTCCTCGAACGCGGGGCGGCCTACGCGACGAGTGACGGGGTCTACCTCGACACCTCGTCGGTGGCGGACTACGGGTTGCTGAAGCACCAGAGCATCGAATCGTTGCGCGCCGGAGCAAGGGTGGAGGTCGACGAGCAGAAGAAGTCGCCGGTCGACTTTGCTCTGTGGAAGAGCTCCAAGCCCGGGGAGCCGGCCTGGGACACGCCGTTCGGTTCGGGCCGGCCGGGCTGGCACACCGAGTGCGTGGTGATGTCGCTCGCGCTGCTGGGGGAGGGTTTCGACTTGCACGGCGGCGGCGAGGACCTCATATTTCCCCACCACGAGAACGAGCGGGCCCAGGCGGTCGCCGACGGAAAGAGTTTCGCCCGACGCTGGATGCACAACGGACTCGTGCGAGTCGGCGGCGAGAAGATGTCGAAATCGCTGGGGAATTTCACGACGATGGCGGAAGTGCTGGAGCGCACGGATGCGCGGGCCTATCGGCTGGTCGTGCTCGGTTCGCACTACCGCCAGCCGATCGAAGTGAACGAACACACCCTCGAGGAGGCGTCAACGACCTTGGAGCGGGTCGACAGTCTCGCTCGGCGATTCGCCGACGCGACGCCGGACGCCATGCTCAGCGAGGTCGGCGAGATGCGGAAGCGCTTTCGTGAGGCGATGGATGACGACCTCGACACGGCGCGCGCGCTCGGTGGATTGTTCTCCGCGATGCGGCGCGCCAACACGCTCGCCGACGCGGGCGATCTCCGAGCTGGCGGCGCGCTCGGCCGCGCGGTGCTGGACCTGTTCGCGGCGTTGGGCGTCGAGGGCGCGGTCGGCCGACGGGAGTTGGGTGACGAGGTCCAAGAGCTGGTGCGCAGGCGTGATGCGGCGCGCGCCGGGCGAGATTTTGCAGCTGCCGATCGGCTGCGGGCCGAGATCGAAAGGCTCGGCTGGGTGGTCGAGGACACCCCCGGTGGGACGAGGGTCTACCGCTGAGGGCTTTCGGGGGGATGGCCGGGGGTCCAGCTGGAGGCGCCGGCCGTGGCGCCATCCGACGGTGCGTCGGCCGGTTGCTCGCCCCGCGCCACGGCAGACTGGACGAGGCGTGTGACGGCGGGGGATGGGACTGGTAGCCTCCGGGTGAGGGCAAGCTGCCTCGTGGTTGCGACTGTTGAGCACGCGCCGAAAAAAGGTCCGATCCAGTGGATCGGCCTGGGGCGCAAGCAACGGTAACCGGGGCGGTCCCTCGCGGTATTTGTAATCAAACGAAGGGGGATCGCCGAAGTGGCGACCGGAACTGTGAAGTGGTTCAACGCCGAGAAGGGCTATGGCTTCATCTCGCAAGAAGGCGGTGCCGATGTGTTCGTGCATCACTCCGCCATCCAGATGAACGGCTACCGCACGCTTGAGGAGGGTCAGCAGGTCGAGTTCGAGATCCAGGAGGGCCAGAAGGGCCTCCAGGCCGCGAACGTTCGGCCGGTCTAACCGACCCACGTCTCGGTAGGGCCGCTTCTCGGGCTCGTCGGGGCGCTCGCGACATACGAGCGCGGATCTCTGGATTCCTCACCATCTGCGCTGGCGACCTGTCGCGCCCGGTGAGCCTCCCGGTGCTCGGCGAACGCGCACCCGAGACGGACTTCCGGCCCGGTCGAGCCGAAGAGCGCCCTTCGGAGGGGCGGGCGCGGGGGATGGTTGCGAGGTCCCGGCCCCTCGCCTAGAACTTGACCGTGGCCAGACGCGCCCTCATCACCGGTGTCACCGGGCAGGACGGTTCCTACCTCGCCGAGTTTCTCTTGAAGCAGGGCTACGAGGTGTTCGGCATGGTCCGCCGTTCGAGCACGGTCACCTTCGAGCGCGTCGCCCACATCCAGGACCGCATCACGCTGGTCCCGGGTGAGATGCTCGACGAGGTCTCGATCATCAACGTCCTGCGGGAGTGCAAGCCAGACGAGCTGTACAACCTCGCGGCGCAGTCCTTCGTCCAGACTTCGTTCAGCCAGCCGGTCTTCACCGGGGAAGCGACGGCACTGGGTGTGACCCGGGTTCTTGACGCCATCCGTTTTGTCAACCCGGAGATCCGGTTCTACCAGGCGAGCTCGTCCGAGATGTTCGGGTTGGTTCACGAATCGCCCCAGACCGAACTGACGCCTTTCCACCCCCGCAGCCCCTACGGCGTGGCCAAGGTCTACGGCCACTGGATCACGGTGAACTATCGGGAGAGCTACGGGCTCCACGCCTCTTCGGGGATTCTGTTCAATCACGAGAGCCCCCGCCGGGGCTTCGAGTTCGTGACCCGCAAGGTCACCCACGCCGCGGCCCGCGTCGCGGTCGGGCTCGACCGCGAGGTCCGGCTCGGCAACCTTGATGCCAAGCGGGACTGGGGCTTCGCGGGGGACTACGTGCGGGCGATGTGGCTCATGCTCCAGCAGGACCAGCCCGATGACTTCGTGGTCGCGACCGGCGAGGCGCACTCGGTTCGCGAGCTCTGTGAGGTCGCTTTCGGCCGGGTCGGTCTGCACTGGGAGGACCACGTCGTCGTGGACGACAAGTTTTTCCGACCCGCCGAGGTTGACGTCCTCGTCGGAAATGCGGCCAAGGCTCATGCGACCCTCGGGTGGAAGCCGGAGGTCAGCTTTCCTGAACTCATTGAGATGATGGTCGACTCCGACCTCACCATCCTCCGGCGCTGAAGCTCACCGCGTCGGTTTCCGGTGGCTCTCGGGCCCTTCCCTCTCTCGGGGCTGGTCGGTAGGTCTCGAGAACCCGCTGGCGGGTCGGTGGGCGCGCCCGGTCCAGTGGTGGTTGCGCGCGCCAATGGGGGAGCCAGCGCTACCTCGTGGAGAGATGTCGGCACACCTTCCCTCCCGCCGCCCGGAAGTCGACAGGGGCGATTCGCCCACCCCGCCGCCCGGTTGGGCCCCACGGCGTGGCCCGGCGCGGGACGAGCCGGTTCGGATTGGTCCTTTGCCGCCGGTGAGTTGGAGGGATCGGACTCCCCGTCCGCCCCGCCGGAGCTGGCGTGCCGGGGCCGGGGCGCCGTCGGGGATCATCTCCCCGGGCTCACCCCAGGGACCGCAGCCGCTCGACGACGGCCGGGAAGGCGGCGGCGAAGGCGGCAACGTCGTCATCGTCTGTCGACCAGCCGACCGAGCAGCGCAGCGAGCGGTCCGCGTCGACGCCCATCGCCGCCAGGGCGGGCGAAGGTTTGAAGGCCTCCGAGGCGCAGGCCGAGCCGGAGTGGACGGCCAATCCGGCCGCGTCGAGACCCATGACCACGCCCTCGGCGGCGACGCCCGGGACCCCGAAACAGACGAGATGGGGGACGCGTCCGACCGGGTCGCCGTAGGTGACGACTCCGGGGACCCCGAGCGCCACCTCGGCGATCGCCTCGGTGAGGGCCCGGGAGCGTCGGGCCGCCGCCTCGACCGCTCCGGGGGCGGCGAGCGCCTTGGCCACCGCGCCGAACCCGACGATCCCCAGCACGCTCTCCATCCCCGCCCGGCGGGCGCGCTCTTCGGCCCCGCCGACGAGGAACGGGGGGATGCGGGTGATCCGGCCGACGACGAGGGCGCCGACGCCGGTCGGGCCGCCGAGCTTGTGCGCGGAGAACGACACGTAGTCGACGTCAAGCTCGGCGAGGTCCACGGCCATCTGGCCGATGGCGATGCAGGCGTCGACGTGGACGGGAACCTGCGCCCGGCGACAGCGTCCGGCGACCTCCTTGACCGGCTGGACCGTTCCGACCTGGTGGTTGGCGAGCTGGCAGTTGACCAGGGCCGGACGGGTCTTTCCTCGCGCCAGGAGCTGTTCGATGGCGGCGAGATCGACCCGGCCGACGTGATCGACCGGGATCGAGGACACCGGGCCGTAGCGTTCGGCGGACCGCCGCACCGCCGAGTGCTCGACCGGGCTGAAGGCGATCGGCGCGGTGCGGTTCGCCTGCCGTGCGGCCCAGTTCGCCCAGTTCGCCGCCTCGGTCCCGCCGGAGGTGAAGACGAGCTGACGGGGGCTCACCTTCACCAGGGCGGCGACCGCCTCCCGAGCTTCCTCGATCGCCTCGGCGACGACGTGCCCTTCCCAGTAGGGGCGACCGGCGTCGGCAAACACCCCTTGGTCCAGCCACTCGGAAATCGCCCGTGCCGCCTCGGGCCGCAACGGGCAGGTCGAGGCGTGATCGAGGTAGTGCCGGGCCACGGCGTCGCTCAGCCCGCGACGCTCGAGCAGGACTCGTCGCCGCGGGCGCGTGACGAGAGCTGCACGGGGACCTCGTCACCGCAGAGCCCCTCCAGAAGCCCCTTCACCATGCCGCGGTCGACCGCACAGAGCACGGGGTGCTTGAGGACGACCTCTCCGAAGGGGCAGTGCTCGCGGATGACCCAAGTCGTCGTGTTGTCGCTCTCGGCGCGAGCGGCGAAGCCGTGGGCGGTGAGCGCGTCGATGACGGCGGACATCGCGGCCCCCATGGAGCGTTGCGAGTCGCCCGGCGCCATCTGGGCGGCGAGGGATCTCCCGTACTCCTCGCCGACCTCCTCGGCCAGGTGGTCGGCGACGTCGGGGTCGAGAGCCGCGAGCGTCCTCACCAACAAGGCGATCACGAGCTCGTTCGGCTGAGGCGGCATCGGCACGGAGGTCTCCCGCGAGGAGGGCCGGTAGCGCTTGGCCGGACGTCCCGCTCCCGGTGCGGCGCGGTCCAGCGTGACCTCCAGGTAGCCGCCGGCGGCGAGCTTGTCGAGATGATGGCGGGCGACGTTGGGGTGCAGCGCGAACTTTCGGGCGACTTCGCCGGCGGTCGCGCCGTCGACCTCCCGCGTGAACAGGTAGATGTGCCGGCGGGTTGCGTCCCCGAAGGCACTGGTGACGGCGGCGACCGCGGCGGAGAAGGATTCGTCGTCGTGAACGTCGTCCCCGGAAGTCCACGGAACCCCGCCGGGGGTCTGCACGGATCGACGGCTCCCGCTCGATCTGGGCCTTGCCGGCGCCCGAGAAGGAGGAGAGCGCACGATTGGTATCCTACCTGCGGCGCGCCGGATTCCCGGTGCGTTCGTCTTCCGGCTGGAGCCGCGGCTTAACGATGAGTGATCCGGATCTTGACGGGCTGCGCGCGGCATTTGGAACGGTCGAAGACCCCTTCCTCTTCGCCCCCTTGGCGGATCTGGGCGTGCTCACCGAGGTGCGGGCCCGGGGCCACGGCGTCGATGCCGTCTTGAGGATCCCGACCGAGGAACATCCGGCCCTCGACGAGTTGCGCCGGCGTCTCACCGCGGCGGCGGCGGCGGCGGGTGCCCCGACATCGGTTGACGTCATCACCGAGACCATGGACGAGGAGGAGGCGGCCGCCCTCGGCGAGCGCCTGCGGGATCGGGAAGGGTCGGTGGATCCCGGGACGGTGGGGCGATCGCTGCGGGGGTCCCGGGTGCTCAGCATCGCCTCGGGCAAGGGCGGAGTAGGCAAGTCGACGGTGACCGTCAACCTCGCCGTGGCCCTGGTGGCCGCCGGCCACACGGTGGGGTTGCTCGATGCCGACGTCTACGGGTTCTCCGTCCCGCGCATGCTCGGCGTGGTGCGCGGACCGGTGATTCTCGGCCCGACGATCCTGCCCCCGGTGGCGCGGGGGGTGCGCTGCCTGTCGATGGGGTTCTTCGTCGACGAGGACCGCGCCGTTGCCTGGCGCGGCCCGATGCTCCACAAGGCGCTCGAGCAGTTCGTCACCGAGGTCCACTGGGGCCATCCGGAGTTCCTCCTCATCGACATGCCCCCGGGCACGGGCGACGTGGCGCTCTCCGTCGCCCAGCATCTTCCCGGCGCGGAGCTGTATGTCGTGACGACGCCGCAGCCCGCGGCCCAACGGGTCGCGCAACGTTCCGGGGCGCTGGCACGCGAGCTTCACCTGTCGGTTCGCGGCGTCATCGAGAACATGTCGTGGTATACGGCCCCGGACGGATCCCGCCAGGAGCTGTTTGGCGAGGGTGGCGGGCGGGCCCTGGCGGGCGAGCTCGGCGTGGAGCTGCTCGCCCAGATCCCCTTCGATCCCGCGGTGCGCGCCGGCGCGGACGAGGGACGTCCTGCGACGCAGGTCGATCCGGAGGGCGAGGTGGCTCGGGCCTTCGACGCCCTGGCGACCCGTGTCGCCGCGCTCGGCCCCTCCCGGATCTACCGTCGGGAGCTCACCATCACCTGAGCGCTCGTGTTCCGGGGTCGGCTGGGACCGGTGCCCCACGGCAGTGCCACGCCCAAGTGGCGGTCTCGTTGGTGCTCGTCGGAGGGCCGCGGGCTCGAGGCGACCGGGCGCGCCCCTAGGCTCAGCCCGTGCGATCGACCCCGAAGGCGGCTGAGGGGGTGGGCGCTTCCGCCCAGTCCGGCCGCTCGGATCGGGCCGCGACCTGGGCGGCGACGATGGAGGGCCACCTGCTGGATCCGGAGTCCGGGGTGTGCATCGCCCATGCCACCAACCAGGGGCGTGCCGGGGCGGTGAGACCGAGGGCCCGGGAGGAACGGGAGTCCGAACAGGAAGGGGTCCTCGCGCCGGGCGCGACCCGGGCGGTTGGGGCCGGGAGGCGATCTCAGCCGGAATCGCCCGACCTGTTGCGCACCTGTTTCGAACGGGACCGCGACCGGGTGCTCCATTCCGCCGCCTTTCGTCGTCTAGCGGGCAAGACCCAGGTCTTCATCGATCCGCTCGACCATCAGCGGACCCGTCTCACCCACGCTATGGAGGTCGCCCAGGTGGCGACGGCGATCGCCCGCGCCACGCGGCTCAACGAGGACCTGGTCTACGCCGCCTCGATCGGCCACGACTGCGGCCACGGCCCGGGGGGGCACGCCAGCGAGGAGGCCTTCGGGCCCTACGTCGAGGGGGGCTTCGACCACGCCTCCTGGGGGGCCGACGTCGTGCTCCGTCCGCTCAACCTCTGCCAGGAGACGCTCGACGCGGTGCGGAACCACTCCTGGTCGCGTCCCGCGCCGGCCACCCCGGAAGGCGAGGTGCTCTCGTGGGCGGACCGCATCGCCTACGTCTGCCACGACTTCGAAGACGCGGTCGCCGCCGGGATCGTCAAGCCCGAGGAGCTTCCCCGCCTCGTCGCCCAACGCTGCGGGTCGACGCGGGCGCGGCAGATCTCGACCTTCATCTCCGGGGTGATCGAGGCGGTCGAACGCACCGGCACGGTCGGCATGACCGTCGAGCCCGCCGAGGCGCTGGCGGAGTTCCGGGAGTGGAACTACGAACGCATCTACCTGCGTCCGGAGTCCCTGGAACAAGGACGACGGGTGCGGCGTCTGTTGGAGGCGCTGGTCGAGGCCTACGCCAGTGCACCGGAACTTCTGCCCGAGGGACGGACGCGCGACCTCGACGCGCGATCCCCGGAGGCGCTGCGCACCGCGGTGGAGTACGTGGCGGGGATGACCGATCGCTTCGCCGTGGAAGCCGCCGGCCGCCTTCTCGACTGGCCCGACGACGAACTGCCGGCGCGCTACCTCGCGCGCGGCACCTAGCGGACCAGCGGCGTCAGCTCGGGATGGCGCGCTTGGTGGAGCCAGACGCCGGCTCGGCTGCCGGTAGCAGGTTCCGGAGCCCGTCGAGGATCTCCATCGGCACGATGATCTTCGTCGAGGAGGAGGTTCCGACCTGCTTCAAGGTGTCGAGGTACTGCAGCACCATGGTCTTCTGGTCGAGGGTCTGGCCGACGACGAGGATCTTCTCGAGTCCTTTCGCGTAGCCCTCGGCGCGCAGGATCGTCGACTGCCGATCGGCCTCGGCGGCGAGGATCGTCGCCTTCTGGCGGCCTTCGGCGAGGTTGATCGCCGCCTGGGCCTCGCCCTCGGCGGACAGGATCGCCGCCGACTTCTGGCCCTCGGCCTCCGTGACCTGGGCGCGGCGGGTGCGTTCGGCCGACATCTGCCGGGTCATCGCCTCGAGCACGCCCGGCGGCGGGTTCACCTCCCGGACCTCGACACTCGTCACCTTCACGCCCCATCTCTCGGTCACGTCGTCGAGCCGGACGCGGAGCGAGGCGTTCATGTCCTCACGCTTGGAGAGCACGTCGTCGAGCGGCATGTCGCCGACGACGCTGCGTAACGTGGTGGCCGCGAGGTTGAGCGCGGCCCCGGCGAAGTTCTGCACGGTGAGGACGGACATCGAGGGGTCGACGACCTTGTAGAAGATGATGAAGTCGATCGAGATCGGCGCGTTGTCCTTGGTGATGGCGGTCTGGTGGGGGATCTCGAGGTACTGCTCGCGCAGATCGACGAGCGTCGTGCGGTCGGTGATCGGGTTGATGAAGGCGATCCCCGGGCCGCGCAGACCGATCGCCCGACCGAGCCGGAACAGCACGATCCGCTGGTACTCCCGAATGATCTTCACCGACGTCGCGACGCCGATGACGATGACAACTGCTACCGCGATAACGATCCCGATGATCACGAGCGTTCGGTCCCTTCGGTTGGCCGGGAGGCGTCGCCGGAGGGCGAGCGCTTGTCGAGCGCTGGCTGACCGTCGGTCTCCCGGGGAAGCCCATTTTCTCCCCAGACCGAGAGCCGGACGCCGTCGGCCTGGATGACCTGAATCCTCGCGCCGGCCGGGACCCGGCCGTTCAGCGAGGTCGCCGACCAGTTCTCACCGGCGACGCGCACGATTCCCGAAGGATCGAGATCGCTGACCGCCACGCCCTCGTGGGAGACCAGCGAGTGGACCAGGTGGCCGCCCCGCAGTCTCGGGTCGGTGAGTCCTTTCCAGGCGATGGCGGCTACTCCCGCCGACACCACGACATCGGCGCTCAGCAGCAAGAAGACGAACGATCGCGTGTCACCCGTCGCGGCGATGGCGATGAGGAACCCGGCGGCCGCAAGCCCGGCGACGGCCGCCACCGCGTGGGCGTGAGGCCCGATGTGGAACCCGAAGATCGAGGAGAACACCACCAGCCCGAGAAGCACTCCTGCGACGATCCACATGGGTCCTCCCTCCGGCGACGGCAGGGCTTGCCGCCGCGGAGCCGGTGCGTTCCGAAACGCACCTTCCGGGATTGAGCGTACCCTGGGCCCGGCGCCACCGAGGCGCGGGTGGGCGGAGGTTCTGCTTCTACGATGAGGAGAACCTCGACAGGAGTGGGCGCGTGGACGTTCGCATCGGGATTATCCAGTCGACGAAGGAGCTTGACGTCGAGGTCGGCGACGACGTCACCCGCGAGCAAGTCCTCGCCGACATCGAGGCGGCGCTGGCCGACCCGAACGGCGTGCTGTGGCTCACCGATCGGCGGGGACGGCGGGTCGGGGTGCCGGCCGCCAAGGTCGCCTACGTCGAAGTGGGCGGAACGGCGGAGGACCGGCGGGTCGGCTTCGGGGCGCCGTAGCCGACGGACCCGGTCGGAGAGGGGCGGGCGGTTTCGGCCCAGGCTCGACGAGATCCTCGACTCAGGCCGACCGGCCCGGCGGAGGCCGGCCGGACCACAGCGCACCCGGACCTACCATGACGCCGTGATCGACTACCACGTGCACCTCTGGCCGCACGCGGTGCGGGCCGAGGCCTCCGAGCAGCGCCTGGAACGGCTGGCCGCCTACTGTGAGCGAGCGACGAGCGCGGGCATCAGCGAGATCGCGCTCACCGAGCACCTCCACCGGTTCACCCAGGGCCGGGCGGTGGTGGGGGACTTCTGGAGGGAAGAGCCAGAGTCGCCTTTCGCCGCCACAATGGAGGCCTATTTCGACCACCACGCGACCGCCGATCTCGACGCCTACGTCACCGCCGCGACCGAGGCGCGCCAGTCGGGCCTCCCGATCGTCGTCGGCCTGGAGGTCGACTACTACCCGGGGAAGATGGACGCGGTGGGGCGTCTCCTGTCGGGCTACCCCTTCGACGTGCTCCTGGGATCCGTGCACTGGCTCGGCACCTGGCAATTCGATCTTTTGCACGACGAGGCCTCCCTGGCGGAGTGGGACCGGCGGTCGGTCGAGGAGACCTGGCGCTGCTACACCACGGCGCTCGAGGAGCTCGCCGCCTCCCGGACCTGCGACGTGCTCGCCCACCCCGATCTGATCAAGCTCACCGGCCGACGGCCGTCGGCCGCGACCCTCGAGGAGTGCTACGCGTGGATGGCCGAGGCCGCCTCCGCCACCGGGATGGCGGCGGAGATCTCCTCGGCGGGATTTCGCGCCCCGGTCGGCGAGCAATACCCGGCGACCGAGCTCCTGGCCCGGTTCGCGGGGCGCGGGGTGCCGGTCACCACCGCTTCGGACTCCCACGGGCCGGGCCACATCGGTGAGCGTGCCGGAGGACTCGCCCGTCTGGCGGCGGCGGCCGGGTACCAGACCTTGCGCGCCTTCCGGACCCGGGTCGGCCACGACGTGCCGCTCGGGGTGGTGGAAGATCGGACCGGCCGGGGGGTCGTGAGGTGACCTCGGCCGAACTGGCGCGCCAGCTGACCGATCTCCCCGAGGCGGCATGCGACCACCTCGAGCGGCTCATGGGCTCCTGGGGGATGCTGGCCGACCTGTCGTTCTCGGATCTCGTGCTCTACGTGCCGGTCCTCGCCGAGGCCCTGCGAGAAGGCGCCCCGGAGGTCTCGCCCCCCGCGCTGGCGCCCGAGGACTCCTCCCTGCGTTTCGTCGTGCTGAGCCAGATGCGCCCGACGACCAGCCAGACCCTGTTCGAGTTCGATCTCGTCGGCGAGGTCGCCGGCGAGGCCGAGGCCGAGCTCGTGACCCAGGCGTGGCGACGCGGGGTGGTCCTGGTGGGCGAGCGCCCCTACGGAGGGGAGATGGGCCCGGTCCGGTGCGAGTGCATCCCCGTTCGCTGGGACAGCTCGGTCATCGCGGTACTGGCCCGGGTGTGGTCGCCGCGCACCGGGCGCCGCACCGGAGGGCTCGAACGGGTCTACCGGAGGATTTTCGAGCGACTCGCCTCCATGGTCTGTGCGGGGCTGTTCCCGTTCTCCACCGCCACCGCCGCGGTGGAGGACGCCCCCCGGGTCGGCGACGGGGTGATCGTGCTCGACGAGAACCGGCGGGTCACCTTCGCCTCGCCGAACGCGGTGAACGCGCTTCACCGGATGGGGATCGTCTCCGCCATCGTCGGATCGGGCCTCGAGCGGCTGGGGGTGGAGACCCACGCGGTCTGGACCGCCTTCGAGGAACGGCTCCCGGTGATCGAGGAGATCGAATGGCCTTCCGAGGTCGTGGTGCTGATCCACTGCATTCCGCTGATCGAGGGCGACGCCGTGGTCGGTGCCGTGGTGCTGCTGCGCGACGTGACCGACCTGCGGCGGCGGGACCGGCTGCTGCTCTCCAAGGACGCCGCCATCCGTGAGGTGCACCACCGGGTGAAGAACAACCTGCAGACCATCTCGTCTCTGTTGCGCCTGCAGTCCCGGCGGATGGGCGCCGGGCCGGGCCAACTCGCCTTGGTGGAGGCGGAGCGCCGCGTGCGCGCCATCGCCGTCGTTCACGAGGTGCTCGCCCGGGAGCCGTCGGCGCAGGTGCCCTTCGGCGAGATCGTGCCCTCGTTGGTCGAGCTGGCCGGGGACGCGGCCGTTGACGCGACCGAGGTGGTCATCCGGGTGACCGGGGACGCCGGCGACCTCAACGCCGACATCGCCACGCCGCTGTCGCTCGTGATCGCCGAACTGCTGCAGAACGCGGTCGAGCACGCGCACTTGGGGGCCAAGGCGGGCCCGCTGCTCATCGACCTGTCCTTCAGCCGGGCCTCCGGGCAGCTCGACGTGGAGGTACGTGACGATGGGGGCGGGTTCCCGCCGGGATTCGACCTCGACACTACGACCGGCCTCGGGTTGTCGATCGTGCGCGACCTGGTGCGCTCACAGCTCGGCGGTTCGATCTCCGTCGCCAGCGACCAGGGCGCGGTGGTTCGCCTTTCCCTCCCGGTGACGCCGGATCCAGCCGCTGCCGGGTAGGCGGCGATCCCGGGCGATTGGGGCGGTTGCTACGAGGCCCGGCGCCGTTCGGCGAGCCAGGCCTTGCGCAGCTTGCGTCGCTCCTCCTCGGAAGCCCCGCCCCACACCCCGGACTCCTGGTTGGTCGCCAGCGCGAACTCCAGACACTCCGGCTGGGCCGAGCACTGGGCACAGACGGACTTCGCGGCCTCGATTTGCTCGATGGCCTGGCCAGTGGTGCCCACGGGGAAGAACAGATCGGGGTCGGTGTCCCGGCACGCCGCCCGGGTGCGCCACTCGGCGCAATCCCACTCGATCGTCCGGTTCCAGGTGAGAGCCACGCTCCCTCCTCGGTGACTCTCCGTCAGCATCCCGTTCTCCGTATTCGTGCGGCAATTCACAAGGCCGGCTGACCGCCCCTCGCGCTCGTCCCCGTGAATGGCTCGTCGTTGGCCGACCGCGCCCCGGTCGGCGGCGCCGATCGTATGCGGGTCCGGGCCGACTGGCAAGGGTCTCGCCAGAATCTCTCCCTGGCGGGCTCCAGGGAAGAGCAGGCAATCGGGCGCGATTTGACCCAAGAACTGCCCTTGTTCTGCCATCACGGCCACTATCCTGCGTGCAACCCGCGCAGGCAGGACCCGGAAAGGCGCCGACGTGCTGTTCCCGACAACGGACTTCGCGATCTTTTTCGGGATCGTCTTCCTCGGGAACTGGTTGCTTCGGCCCTTCAAGACGCCGTGGAAATTCTTCATCCTGGCGGCGAGCTACGTCTTTTACAGCTGGTGGGACTGGCGTTTCGTTCTGTTGCTCGGGGCGTCGACGATCTGCACCGCGACCGGCGGGTACCTGGTCGACCGTTCGACGACCGAACGGGGTCGTCGTGGGGCGCTGGTGGCGACCATCGTCGCCGAGCTCGGACTGCTCGGCTGGTTCAACTACTACGGGTTCTTCTCCTTGTCGGTCGACAACGCGCTCCACAAGCTCGGGTTCCACGGCACGCCGGTGCCGCTTCTGCAGGTCACGCTGCCGGTCGGGATCTCGTTCTTCACCTTCATGGGTCTGTCCTACGTCATCGACATTTACCGTCATCGCCTCGGCCGGGCCCGCTTCTTGGACGTGGCGGTGTTCACCTCCTTCTTCCCGTATCTCACCGCCGGGCCGATCACGCGCGGGACGGACATGCTGCCCCAGATCGCGCGGGCCGAGAAGCGCGACCCGCGGGCCCTCGAGTTCCCCGAGGCCGCCTACCTCATCTTCGCTGGCCTGTTCAAGAAGGTCGTCATCTCGAGTTACGTGTCGACGGCGATCGTCAACCCCGTCTACAACAACCCGTCGCTCCACTCGGCACCGGAGATACTGCTCGCCACCTACGGCTACGCGGTGCAGATCTACTGCGACTTCTCCGGCTACACCGACATGGCCATCGGCTGCGCCCTCCTGCTCGGCTTCCGCCTCCCCCAGAACTTCAACGGGCCCTACACCGCGCGGTCACTCCAGGACTTCTGGCGCCGCTGGCACATGACCTTGAGCGGATGGCTGCGCGACTACCTCTACATCCCGCTCGGGGGTAACCGGGGCTCCCGCCGCCAGCTCTACCGCAACATCATGATCACCATGCTGCTCGCCGGGCTGTGGCACGGCGCCGGGTGGACCTTCGTGATCTGGGGCGGCATCCACGGGCTCGGGCAGAGCGTCGGGCACCTCAAACGGCACCGCCGCGAGGTTCGGGGGCTATCCGTGCAGCCGAGCGGCCCGCTCGCCGTCGCCTGGCAGCGCTTTGCGACCTTCCAGGTGGTGTGCTTCGGCTGGATCTTTTTCCGAGCGAACAGCCTCAACGACGCCCTGACCCTCGTCAGCCGGCTCTTCACCACCTGGGGCCAGGCCGCACCGCTCTTCCGGCTGCCGGTCGTCTTGGCCATCGTCGGCGCGCTGGGTCTGCAGTACCTGCCCCGGGATCTCCCCCGGCGCGCCCAGGAGGCCTTCGCCCGGTTCGGTCTGGTCGCCAAGGGGGCGGTCCTCGCCGGGTGCCTGCTGGTCATCACCACGCTGGGTCCCCCGGGGGTCGCCCCGTTCATCTACTACAAGTTCTAGAGGGCGTGGAATGAGAGGAGACGGGTGCGATTGGCGGCCGAGGTGACACCGTCCTCGGGGAGGCCGGTGCTTGACTTGGCGACGATGCGAAACCGGAACCGGGGAGGAGAAGGTGGCGGGCGCTGAGGCCCTGTCGGGCCCGGGTGGGGGCGGGACGGCCCCGGCCGGTCGGATCGCGCGATCCGACCGGCGTCATTTCATGTCGGCCGGCCACGCGCTGCTGGTCGGGTTGCTGTGTTTTTCGCTGTGGGTCCTTTTCGACGCCCGCCAGCTGTACAACTCGGCCTACGCCTCGCCGCTCGGGGTGCGGCGCAGCGTCGCCATGTCCATCCTCCGCCCGGTGGCGCGGTTCGAGGAGTTCTTCGGCTTCGACCGGATTGTGGACGGGGGGAACCGGGCGCTGGGCCGGACCGGGATCAACACCCCGGGAGGGGTCGTGGTTCCGCCCAACACCCTGCCTTCGGGGAAAAAGGACCAACACCACCCGAAGACCCCGAAGCCTCCGGTGGGCCCCCGGGCGCTCACCACGCCGACGGTGGCAAGACCCATGACCATCCTCCAGGTGGGTGACTCGATCGGCGAGGACCTCGGTCTGGGACTGGCCGACGTGATCGGCACCGATCCGCGGGTGCACCTGTTGCAGGACGCGGTCGGTGACACCGGGCTTTCCAACATGAGCTACTTCGACTGGCCCGCCACCCTCGAGCAGGAGATCCGACAGGTTCACCCGCAGCTCGTGGTGGTGATGCTCGGGGGGAACGACTGGCAGGGATTCCTCACCAACGGTCAGCCGGCCGAGTTGGACACCCACCTGTGGGTGAGCGTGTACACCCATCGGGTCGACCAGATGATGGCGGAGGCGACGGCGGCGGGAGCCCATGTGCTGTGGGTCGGGCTGCCGGTCATGTCTGACCCCTCCTACTCGTCCCACATGGCCTTCCTGAACTCGATCTACCGCCAGCAGGCTCGCCGCTATCCCGGTGTCGTCTTCATCGGGACCTGGAAGCTGTTCTCCAACTCGTCCGGCCGCTACAGCGAGTACCTGCCGGACAAGAGCGGCAACCTGATCGAGGTCCGGGACGATGACGGGGTCCACATCGACCCGCCCGGAGGAACCGATCTGCTGGGCAGCTATGTGCTGAACCGGATCGAAGGGACCTGGCACATCAAGCTCTGAGCCGGCAGAAGAGATCGTCCCTCTCCTCGGCGGCCAGGCGGCGGACCGCCCGCTTCTCGGGGCGGCCTCGCCCCCGGCGCGAGGAGCGGGGGCGCCGTCTTACCGGGCGGCCGGAGGGAGGTGGGCTCAGGAGGTCGGCCCGGCGGCGAGCACCGTGGTCGGGGTGCTTGGGGCGGCGCCTTCCGGAGGGGCTTCGGCGAAGGATTCAGCCCGGCGCTTGGAGAAGGCGATGGCGCTCACCAGCACGACGAGGGCCACCCCGGCGATCGAGAAGCGGACCGCCGGGTGGTAGTGATAGGTGATCACCGCCGGCAGGATGAGCAGCGAGACGAGGTTCATCACCTTGATCAACGGGTTGAGGGCCGGCCCGGCGGTGTCCTTGCAGGGGTCGCCCACGGTGTCGCCGATCACCGCGGCCTTGTGGGCGTCCGAGCCCTTGCCCCCCTCGTTTCCGTCCTCGATGTACTTCTTGGCGTTGTCCCAGGCACCGCCGGCGTTGGAGAGGAACACCGCCATCAGCTGACCGGTGAGGATGGCCGCCACGAGGAAGGCGCCGAGGGCGAGGTAGTTGATCCCGAAGCCCACGATCACCGGGGCGAGGATGGCGAGCAGCGCCGGCGTGACCAGCTCCCGTTGCGCCGCCACGGTGCAGATGCCGATCACCCGGCCATATTCGGGCTTCTCGGTGCCGTCCATGATCCCGGGATGCTCACGGAACTGGCGACGCACCTCCTGGACCACCGTGCCGGCGGATCGGCCG
Source organism: uncultured Acidimicrobiaceae bacterium (assembly GCA_963761425.1). GTDB lineage: Bacteria > Actinomycetota > Acidimicrobiia > Acidimicrobiales > Bog-793 > Bog-793. The sequence continues at coordinate 390,100 of CAVXGQ010000005.1, forward strand.
ACGGCGCGGATCGCGAGGCTGGAGAACAGGAAGGCGATGGAGCCGCCGATCAGCACGCCGATGAACGTCGTGGGATTGGCGACGTTGATCTGGGTGGCGGCCTCGTGGAACAGCGCCGACCCGGTGGCCCGCAGGTTCAGCTGGTTGCCGATGGTTTCGATGTAGGAGGCGAACAGCGCCACGGTGGCGAGAACCGCCGAGGCGATGGCGACCCCCTTGGTGATCGCCTTGGTGGTGTTGCCGACCGCGTCGAGGCTGACCATGACCCGTTCGGCCTCGCCGCCGAACTCGCCGGCCATCTCGGCGATGCCGGCGGCGTTGTCGGAGACCGGCCCGAAGCTGTCCTCGGAGACCACCATGCCGGTGGTCGAGAGCAGTCCCATGCCGGTCAGGGCCACCAGGTACAGCGTGAGTTCGATGTTCCCGTGGGCGGTGGCAAAGGAAATGATGAGCCCCAGCCCGATGGCCACGGCGATGGCGATGATGGCGAAGACCGACGACTCGAGACCCGAGGACAGCCCGGCGAGGATGGTGGTGGCGGGTCCGGTGCGGGCCGCCTCGGCGATCTCGCGTACCGGCGAGCGCTTGGTGGAGGTGTAGTGCTCGGTGATGAGGCTCGCCACCTGGCCGAGCACCACCCCGATCACCACGGCCCAGAAGACCTTGAGGTCTCTCACGTAGAACTTGGCGACCAGAAAGGCGGCCACCAGGACCGCGACCCCGGCGAGGCGGTAGCCGCGGTTGATGGCGCTCATGGCGGTCCGGTCTCCGGCGCGGGCGCGCACGGAGAAGATCCCCCCCACCGAGGCGATGATGCCGAAGGCGGCGATGATGAGAGGGAAGACGACGCCTTTCGCCGGGTTGACGCCGATCGAGCGGAAGGCCGAGTAGCCGAGGATGATCGAGGCGACGATCATGATGGCGTAGGACTCGAACAGGTCCGCGGCCATGCCGGCGCAGTCGCCGACGTTGTCACCGACGTTGTCGGCGATGGTCGCCGCGTTGCGAGGGTCGTCTTCGGGGATTCCTGCCTCGATCTTGCCGACGAGGTCCGCCCCGACGTCGGCGGCCTTGGTGAAGATGCCGCCGCCGACCCGCATGAACAGCGCGATGAGGGAACCCCCGAACCCGAAGCCGATAAGAACCGCGCTGGCCGAGTTCTGGAAGATGAGGGTGAGCCCGGCCGCCCCGATCAGTCCGAGGCCGACGCAGAACAATCCGGTGACCCCGCCGGTGCGGAAGGCGATGCGCAGCGCCCTCGGCAATTTTCCGTCACGGGCCGCCGCCGCGGTGCGGACGTTGCCCCGCACCGAGAGGTTCATGCCGATGATCCCCGTCAGCCCGGAGAAAGTGGCGCCGAGGAGGAAGGCGATGGCCCGGAAAAGACCCGATTGAGCGAAGGTGAGCGCCACGTGGCCGTTGGTGCTGTTGACCACCTTGGTCGCGGTGAAAAAGACCAGCACGGCGAGGGGGATGACGATGATGCCGATGGCGCGGAACTGCCGTCGCAGAAAGGCGACGGCACCCTCTTGGATGGCGGCTGCGATCTCGCGCATGAGCGAGGTGCCCTGGTCGGTCGCCAGCACCTGGCGCATCAGGCCGATGGCCACCGCCAGGGAGGCCACCCCGGCGGCCAGGGCGAAGTACAGCCACGCCCTCTCGGCCGAACCCAGGGTGAATGCCTGGTAGCTGCCCTCGCTGGCAAGGATGCCGATCATGCTCGTCCGTCCCTCCGTCTTCTCGTGGCCGCGGCGCGCGCTACCCCTTCCTCACCTCGTGGGCGGGCCTTCATCGCCGCGGCACTGGCATGGTAGTCAGCGCCGCCTCGCGGCCTGTAGGAGGAGCGCGTGCAGCTCCTCCAGCAGTCCCGGCGGGGCCACGACGAGGGTGGTGCGGTTGGGGACCAGGCCCTCGACGTCGAGATAACCCGCCCCCGCCTCGGTGGCGACCAGCAGGCCGGCGGCGCGGTCCCAGGGGTGGAGCCCCGCCTCGTAGTAGCCGTTGAGTCTCCCGGCGCCCACGTAGCACAGGTCGAGCGAGGCGGCTCCCGCCCGCCGGATGTCCCGCACCCGGGGCAGCACCACCGGGAGCAGCCTCGCCTGGGCACTGCGGTTCTCCGCCGAGTAGCCGAAGCCGGTCCCGATGAGCGACTCCGAAAGCGGAGTCGTGACGAGGGGGCCCAGTCCCCGGCCGTCGAGGGCGGCACCGTGGCCACGGGCGGCGGTGAAGGTCTCGTCGCGCGACGGGTCGTAGACCGCGCCGGCCAGGGCGCCGGTGGCGTCGGCCACCGCCACCGAGACGGACCAGCACGGGAAGCCATAGACGAAGTTGGTGGTGCCGTCGATCGGGTCGATGATCCAGGTGAGGCCGGAGGTGCCGGCGTGGTCGCTTCCCTCCTCACCGAGGATGGCGTCGTCGGGTCGGGCCTTTCGGACGGCGCCGACGATGAGGTGTTCACTGGCCCGGTCTGCCTCGGTGGCGAGGTCGGTCGAGGACGACTTGCGCTTGGCGGTGTCGGCGAGCGCTATCCGGGCCTGGCGGTGCCGGCTGGTCTCGACGGCGAGGTGACCCGCCTCCCGGGCGAGGCGGGCCGCCAGTTGGAGGAGGGCTAGCGGGTCGGGCCCGGTAGTTCTGTCGCTCATCGGGCCCGCGCCCGACGGCTGGGGATCCGGGCGGGCGGGCGGCCGAGGGGCGGCCGGGCCAGCCGGGCCACGAGCACCTCCAACACGATCTCGTCGCGCCAGCCCGAGTCGCCCCGCAGGGCGAGGTCGGCGTCGGCGAGGAGCTGGATGGCACGCACGATACCGGCGTGTCCGAGACGGCGCGAAGCGACCAGGGCCTTTCTGGCCGGATAGGGCTTCAGGTCGGTCGCCGCCGCGGCGGACTTCTCGTCGGTGATGCCGGAGCCGTCCAGCCGCAACATGGCGCCGTAGTGACGGTGGAGGAGGGCGAGGACCTGGAAGGGGCCCCGCTCGCCGGGGCCGAGGAGACGCTCGAGGGCCACGATGGCCCGCCGGATCTCACCGGCGTCGATGGCGTCGGTGAGGTCCCAGGGAGCCACCCCCCCGGCGGTGCCGAGGAAGGGTTGGAGTTCGTCGGCTTCGACCGTCGCTCCGGTCCCGAAGGCCGCCTCCAGCGTCGAGACCAGGCCCTCGAGTCGGGAGAGGTCCTCGCCGAGGTGCTCGTCCAGCAGTTGCCGGGCCCCGGGGGTGAGGTGGACCGGCGCCCGCCGCAGCCGTTCGGCGAACCACTGCGTCCGGGCCCGGGCCCCGGGCGCGGGTTCGGCCTCCAGGACGAGACCTTTTTCCCGGATCGCCTTGGCCAGCGCGGCCGGTGCCCTCCGACCGGAGGAGACGACGACGAGCACGGTCGTTTCGAGGGGGTCCTCCAAGTAGTCGACAAGCTCCCGGGCCTGGGCGGCGTCGAGCGCCGAGGCGTCCCGCACGATGACGATGCGCCGCCGGGCGAGAAAAGGCGGGGTTCGACAGGCGTCGAGAACCGGGCCGAGCGAGAAGGGCTCGGTCTGGTTCGTCTCGGCCCGGGCGGCCTCGCCGTACTCCTCGACGGGTACCGCTCCGGCGCCGTCGAGGGCCTCGAGCTCCTCGACGAGGGCCGAGAGTGCCTGGCTGACCAGCCCGGCATCCTCCCCTTGGACGAGGTAGGCGGGGTGCGGCGCGCCGTCGGCGGCGAGATGGACAGAGGTCACGCCGCCAACACCGCCGAAAGGGCGTCGACGGCGCGCCTCGCCCGGGCGACGTCGTGAACCCGGACCACCCGGCAGCCGCGCGCCACGCCGAAGGCGACGGCGCCGAGCGAGGCGTCTTCCCGCCGATCGACGGGCAGGCCGAGCAGGTCGCCGAGGAAGCCCTTGTTCGAGGCGGACAACACGAGCGTTTGCCCCATCGTGGCGAAGCGGTCGGTTGCCCGCAGGAGCTGGAGCGACTGCGGTGTGGTCTTGCCGAGGTCGAGCCCCACGTCGAGGAGCACCCGCGACCTCGGGATCCCCGCCAGCTCGGCCATCTCGAGGCGGTCGGCGAGGAAGTGCTCGACCGCCCCGACGACGTCGTCGTCGGGGTAGTGGGGGTCGGGGTCGTCGACCCGGGGTTGCAGGCGGATGTGGGTCGCGACCACCGACGCCCCCCGGCCGGCGGCAACCGGGAGGTAGCGGGGATCGGAGAATCCGCTGATGTCATTGCCGAGCACGGCCCCGGCCCCGAAGGCCGCGTCGGCCACCTCGGCGCGCCAAGAGTCGACCGAGATGGCGACGTCGAATCTCGCCGCGATCGCCTCGACCACCGGCACGACCCGGTCGAGCTCCTCGGCCACGCCAACGGCCTGGCCGGTCCCCGCCTTGACCCCGCCGACGTCGATGATGTCGGCGCCCTCGGTGATCAGCCGCTCCGCTCGGGCGAGGGCGCGCCCGAGATCGAAAGTCGCCCCGTGGTCGTAGAACGAGTCCGGCGTGCGATTGACGATGCCCATGATGAGGACGCGTGCGGCGACGTCGTAGCGGCGCCACCCGAGCTCGACCATCCGGGGCGTGGCCACTCGGACCACCCGCGGGCCGTTGGTCGGGGGGCCCATGCCCGCTCAGAACAGCTGGGAGGCGAGGGCCCGCCGGTACTGTCCGCGGCGGGGGTCCTCGGGGTCCATCGTCTCGAGCAGGTCGAGATACTCCTGGCGGGCGTCTTCGTCCGCCCGCACCCGGGCGAGCAGGTTGTTAAGACGCGCCTCGAGTGATTCCCTGTCCGGTTCGGCGTCGGTACGGGCCAGCCGGGCGCGCGCCGCCAGACGGCGGGTCTGGTCGGTCTCGGGAATCCGGGCCAGAAGGTCGAGCGCCTCCCCCGGCTCGTCGCGTTCTAGGAGCAGCTCGGCCAGGGCGACGACGCCGCCGGGGTGGTCGGGCTGGAGCTCCAGCGCGGCGCGCAGGGACGCCTCGTCGCCGCGGTCGACGAGGCGGTCGGCCTCGGAGGGCGTCGGCGTCAGACGGGCGACGAACTCGCGCACCGCGGCCTCCCCGACGGCCCCGATGAAGCCGTCGACGACCTTGGCGTCGCGCAGGGCGTAGACCGCCGGAATGGACTGCGCCTGGAAGGTGGCGGCGATCCGGGGGTTCTCGTCCACGTTGACCTTGACCAGCTCGACAGCTCCCGCCGTTTCGTCGACGACCCTCTCGAGGAGGGGACCGAGGGCGCGGCACGGTCCGCACCAGGGCGCCCAGAGGTCGACCACGACCGGCACCTCGGCCGAGCGGGCCATCACCTCGGTTTCGAAGGTCGCGTCGGTCGCCTGGCGGGTCACGGTGTGACGCTACCGGACGGCGCTCCCGTCCTCGGCGAGGTCAGGCGACGAAGTACTTCGCCCGGGGATGGTGACAGACAATCGCCAGGGTGGTCTGCTCCGGTTCCAGCTGGAATCCCTCGGAGACCGTGACGCCGATCCGCCCGGCGTCGAGCAGCTCGACGACCTTGGCGTTGTCCTCCAGATCCGGGCAGGCCGGGTAGCCCCAGGAGTAGCGGCCGCCCCGGTACTTCTGACGGAACAGGCCCGCCAGGCTCGGCCCGTCCTCGTCGGCGAATCCCCACTCCTCCCGGATGCGCCGGTGCCAGTACTCAGCGAGCGCCTCGGTCATCTCGACCGACAGCCCGTGGAGCGCGACGTAGTCGAGATACCGGTCGGCGGCGAAGAGTTCATGGGCCCGTCGTGAAGCGGCGTCGCCGATCGAGGCGACGAAGAAGGCGGCGTAGTCGACCTCGGTGCCGCCGGCGGGGCGGAAGAAGTCGGCGATACAGAGATAGGGGTGCTCGCGCTGTCGCGGGAACCGGAATCGCGTGAGCTCCGCCTTTCGGGTCGCGTCGGAGAACACGATGAGATCTTCACCGTCGGATCCCGCCGCGAAGTAGCCCCACACCACCTGCGGGACGAGGACGTTTCCCGACTTGGCCTCGTCGAGCCGGCTGCGCAGCTCGGCGCGGACGCGTTCTTTGAACTCCTCATCTTTTTCACCGGGATTCGGCCGGTGGCCCCACTGGTTGCGGAAGAGAGCCGTCTCGTTGAGATAGGCGCGAACCGAATCGAGCGGGATCCCCTTGGCGATCCGGCTCCCGAGGAATGGAGGCGAAAAGACGGGGTTGTCCGGCTCAACCTCGGGCGAGCGGTGGGGCAGGGTGGCCGGGTCGACGCCGGCGAGGGCGGCGCTCTTGCGGGGCGGGAGCTGCCTTCCCGAGGGAGTGGTTCCGAAGGCCGGGTCGACCTCGCCGGTGGCCTTCTCCGCCATCAGCCGGTCGAGGGTAGAGAGGCCCTCGAAGGCGTCCCTGCCGTAAAAGACCCGGCCCTGAAAGAGGGCGCGTAGGTCGCGCTCGACGTAGCTGCGGGTGAGGGCGGCACCGCCGAGCAGGATCGGCGTCGCGGTCCGGTTCCGCCGGTTCATCTCCTCGAGGTTCTCGCGCATGACGAGTGTCGAACGCACGAGAAGCCCGCTCATGCCGATGGCGTCGGCGCTGGTTTCGGCCGCTTTGTCCAGGATGTCGCTGATCGGCACCTTGATCCCGAGGTTGTGCACCTGGTAGCCGTTGTTGGTGAGGATGATGTCGACCAGGTTCTTGCCGATGTCGTGGACGTCGCCCTTCACGGTCGCGAGCACGACGGTGCCGCGCCCGCCCGACTCGGCCCGCGCCATGTGCGGCTCGAGATAGGAGACCGCGGTCTTCATCGTTTCGGCAGACTGGAGCACGAAAGGAAGCTGCATTTCCCCCGACGCGAACAGGTCGCCGACGATCTTCATCCCCGGCAGCAGCACGTCGTTCACGATTTCGAGGGCGTCGTGACCCCCGAGCGCCTCGTCGAGGTCGGCTTCGAGACCGATCCGGTCGCCGTCCACGATGCGCTGGCCCAGGCGGCGTTCGACCGGCCAGTTGTGGCGGTCCTCGACGGTCGTCGGCTCTCTCTCGCCGCCGGCGAAGGTGCCGGTGAGCGCGGTGAGGGGGTCGTATCCCTCGCGCCGCCGGTCGTAGATGAGGTCGAGACAGATCTCCCGGAGATCGGGGTCGATCCGGTGCAGCGGGGTGATCCGGCCGGCGTGGACGATCGCGGCGTCGAGTCCCGCGGCGACGCACTCGTGAAGGAACACCGCGTTCAGCACCTGGCGGGCCGGCGGTGTCAGGCCGAACGAGACGTTCGATATGCCGAGCACGGTGTGCACGCCCGGGAGAAGCTGCTTGATGGCGCGGATCGCCTCGATCGTCTCGATGCCGTCCCGCCGGCTCTCTTCCATGCCGGTCGACAAGGGGAGCGCTAAGGCGTCGAAGAAGAGGTCCTCGGGCGCCAGGCCGTAACGTTCGACCGCCAGATCGTGGATGGCTCGGGCGGCGCTGAGCTTCCAGTCGGCGGTGCGGGCCTGTCCTTTCTCGTCGATGCAGGTGCAGATCACCGCGGCGCCGTACTCCGCCGCCAGCGTCAAGAAGGCGTCGAGCCGGGTGCCGGGGCCGTCGCCGTCCTCGAGATTCACCGAGTTGATGACGGCTCGCCCCCCGGTGAGCTCGAGCGCGGTGCGCACGACCGCCGCCTCGGTCGAGTCGATCACGACCGGCGCGGTCGACTGCGTCGAGATCCGGCTCATCACCTCGGTCATGTTGGCGACGCCGTCGGCGCCGGTGTAGTCGACGCACACGTCGATCAGGTGGGCACCCTCGCGCACCTGGTCGCGCGCCATGGCCGTGGTGGTGTCGTAGTCGCCGGCGAGCATCGCCTCCCGGAAGCGCCTCGAACCGTTGGCGTTGGTGCGCTCGCCGATCACGAGGAACGACAGCTCCTGATCGAATGGGACGAAGCTATAGAGCGAGGCCGCGCCGGCCTGGTGCTCGACACGGCGGCGGAGAGGCTCCAGCCCCCGACACCGGCGCACGACGGCGTCGAGGTGGGCGGGCGTCGTTCCGCAGCATCCGCCGATCACCGACGCCCCGAGCTCGGTCGCGAAGCGATGGAGGTGGTCGGCGAGCTCGTCGGGGGTGAGGTCGTAGTGCATCTCACCCTCGACGACCGAGGGCAGCCCGGCGTTCGGCGACACCGAGACCGGCAGTCTCGAGTGGGCGGACAGGTAGCGCAAAGGCTCGTACATCTCGACGGGGCCGGTCGCGCAGTTGAGCCCGATCACATCGGGGCGCATCGCCTCCAGGGCGCACAGCGCCGCGGCGATCTCGGTCCCCGGGAGCATCCGCCCGGTGACCTCCAGGGTCACCTGGACCTGAAGCGGCACGGTGATACCGGTGGCGGCCATGGCACGTCGACAGGCCACCAGGGCAGCCTTGGCGCCCAGCAGGTCGAACGCCGTCTCCACGCAGAACAGGTCGACGCCTCCCTCGAGGAGGGCCGCCGCCTCCACCTCGTAGGCGTCGCGCAGGGTGGCGAAGGAAATCTGACCGAGCGAGGGGAATTTCGTCCCCGGTCCGATGCTTCCGGCGACGAACCGCGGATGGTCGGGGGTCGAGTAGTCGTGCGCCACTTGCCGGGCGAGTTCGGCCGAGCGTCGGGCGAGCTCGGCCGAACGTTCGGCGATCTGGTACTCAGCGAGCACGACGGGGAAGGCGCCGAACGAGTCGGTCTCGATGACGTCGACGCCGACGTCGAGGAAAGCGCGGTGCAGGTCCTGAACCACGTCCGGTCGCGTGGCGACCAACACCTCGTTGCAGCCCTCGAGCGACGGACCGCCGAAGTCGTCCGGTCCGAGCCCGCGCAGCTGGAGGTTGGTGCCGGTCGCGCCGTCGAAGATGATGACGCGTTCTTCCAGGAGGTCGAGGTAACCCGCCACAATCTTTCAGGCTATCGGGCGGGATAGTCTCGGCCGGTGTCCCGGTGATCTCCGGAATGGTGAGAGCGCGCCACCGGCTACGGCCGGCGCCGGCCAAGTTGCCGCCGTCGTGGCGGGAACGGCGGTCCCCTTCCGCACTCGGTTCGGAGGCGAGGGCACCTCGTCGGGGCGAGCCGGAGGCGGCTCGCTCCCGCCCGGGGTCCCGTGCCCGGGGTCGGCTCTAGCTGGCCGACCCGGTCGAACTGCTCGCCACCTGGTGCCGTGACGCCTCGTTCACCGCCCAGGTGGCACAGGTCTGGGCGAGGATGCCGTCGAAGCGCCACGACAGCAGCTGGTGCTCGATCTCCTCGCGCCCCGCGCCGATGGAGGCCAGGCTGAGGGCGAGCTGCCGGCCCTGGTTCCGCAGCCGGCCGCCGGGGTCCGGTTCCGCCGACGGTGCGGTAGCCAGGAGGTGGGCGGCCCGCAGAGAGGCCGGAAGCCGGGCGAGGTGACGGCTCGTCAGCGCCGGGACCCGGACCCGGGCCGCCAGGGAATCGGGCGGTTCGACCCGGATCATCTGAAAGTCGATGGCCCGTGCGAGCGTGCGGAGGAACGGCGCGTGCCGACCCGGTCGTTCCCCCAGACCGAGGGCGCGGGCCATCTCAGTCACCTCGACCAGGCACCCCGCCGGTGACCGGGCGAGGCGATCGGCGAGGTGTCGCAGAAGGCAGGTCGTCGACGGTCCGAGGATGGGCAGCCAGAACTGTTCCACGTACCGCGAGCGAGCGTCGTGTCCCCGCTCCTCGGTTGCTTGGTCCACCCAACGGATGACCCGCACCCGCTGTCCGAAGGCGATGCTCCCGGGAACCTCGGCCACCTCGCGGCCTCCTTGTCGACGCCCGCTTGGGCTCTGCGCGTCGGGCGGGGCGATTCGTCTCAGAAGTCTCTGGGTGGTGGTTACCCACTCACCTACCGACTCCAGCCGAGGGAAGCGGCGAGGCGGTAGGCGGGCGGCCTCGAGGCGACGCCGATCACGATGCTCGACACCAGACCCGATGCGTCGGCCTGGAGCCCGTTTTTGGAAACCGGCTCCAGCCTCGCGACGTCGGGTTCGAGGGCCCGGTGGTCCTGGAGATCGGCGGCTCCCCGGACCGGCGGGATTTGGCCGGGGACGCCAGTGCCGGATCGCCAGGTCTCGAGGCGAGAGACGGGGCGGTTTCGAGGCGGCCCGCGGCGGCTGTTGGCAGGTCCGGACCCGAATGGGAGAATTGGCCCCAAAGGGCGCACCGAGGCGCCCTGGCGCGACCAGGGAAAGGTCGCGGAATCGGTATTCAGGATGGACGTGGGACGATGAGCGAGACCATCGGAAGCAGCGAAACGGCACGTTCGGGACCCGATGCGTTGACGGCGCGGGCGGTGAAGCTGTACGAGTCCGAGCTCGCCAAGCTGGTCGACGCCACGCCGCGGTCGCGCGCCCTCTTCGAACGGGCGTGCAAGTCGATGCCGCTCGGCGTGGCTTCGTCTTTCCAGGCGGGCCACCCGTACCCGATCTACCTGGCGAGCGGCGACGGGGCCGAGGTCGTCGATGTCGACGATCACCGTTACATCGACTACCACAACGGATTCGGTTCGGTGGCGGTCGGCCACGCCCACCCGGCCATCGCCGCGGCGATCGAGCGGGCCGCCCGTACGGGGACGCATTTCGCCGTGACCACCGAACTGACGGTGCGGCTCGCCGAGGAGCTGTGCCGCCGGTTCCGGATGGAACGGGTCCGGTTTGTGAACTCGGGGACCGAGGCGACGATGGACGCCATCCGGGTCGCGCGCGGCGCGACCGGGCGCGACACCATCTGCAAGATCGAAGGCTCCTATCACGGGCACCACGACGCCGTCATGTTCTCCGTCACCCCGAGCCTGATGCTGATTGAAGCCGGCGAGAACGAGGGGGTGCAGCCTCCGGCTTCGCGGGGCATTCCGGCCGAGATGGGCCAGTGGACGCTCGCTATTCCTTTCAACGACCTCCGGGCGACGGAGGAGCTCTTCTCGTCTAGGGGTGCGGAGATCGCCTGTCTCATCATCGAACCGGTGATGATGAACATCGGGATCGTCCTGCCGCGTGCCGGCTATCTCGAAGGACTGCGGGAACTCTGCACCCGGTACGGGATCGTCCTCATCTTCGACGAGGTGAAGTGCGGCGCGACCATCGCGGCCGGGGGGGCGACCGAGCTGTTCGGCGTGCAACCCGACCTGTCGTGCTTCGCCAAGTCGGTGTTCGGCGGCACGCCAGCCGGGGCGTTCGGCGGGCGGGCGGATCTCATGGACGAGATCGGCCAGGGGATCGCCCAGCAGGGGACCTTCAACGGGAACCCGCTGGTCGTGGCGGCCGGGCTCGCCGCGCTCACCGAGGTGCTGACCCCCGACGCCTACGACCAGTTCAAGAAGATGGGGGCGCGCCTCGCCGAAGGCTGCCGCGCCGCGATCTCGGCGCACGCCATCCCGGCCCACGTCGTCGACCTCGGATGCAAGGGTTGTGTCTCCTACCGACCTGAGCCCTTAGTCGACTACCGGAGCTTCCTGGAGACCAATGCCAATCTCTTTGACGCCTCGTGGGCCTGGCTGGTCAACCGGGGCATCTTCATGACCCCTGGCAACGAAGAGCAGTGGACCTTGTCCGTGCGTCACGACGAGCGTCACATCGACCGGTTCGTCGAGGTCTTCAGCGAGTTCTGCGCGGCGGTCGCGGGCTAGTCGGCCACCCGCGCCGGCGCCGGCGCCGTCGCCGGGGTCGGTCGCTTGTCGTCTCCGGGTCGAAGCAACCGACCGCCTGGGGGTGGGAGCGGCCGGGCCGCAGGTCTCGTCCCGGCGAGATCCCTCAGTTCGCCGGGGGGCGTGAGGCGGGATATCCCAGCGCGATGGCGCCGATCACGACCCGGCTGGTCGGCAGGTCGAAGCCCGCCAGCACGGACTCCGCAGGCCGGTGCAGATGGAAGAAGAGCGCGCCGAGGCCGGCGTCGGCCGCCGCGAGGAGCAGGAGCATCGCCGCGAAGGAGGCGTCGACCACCCAGTAGGGAACCGGCCAGTCGGCGGCGGGAAGGCCGTAGAAGGTGGACGAGGCTTTGTCCGGGCGGCCGTAGCGCTCGACGTAGGCCGCGGGATCGGTGACCGGCACGATAATCACCGGGGCCGCCCGTAGACCCCCGGACTCGTGAGGGTTCCCACGCCATTCCGGATCGGAGGCGAGGTCCCAGAAGAGGGTCCGTCGATCCGGTGACTCGAGAACGAGGAGTTCGACGCCGTTGGTCTTGCCGGCTGACGGCGCGCTGGCGGCGGTGGCGACGATGCGCCCCAGCACTTGGCTCGGGATCGGGCAGGAGTCGAAACGGCGCGTCATCCGTCGGCGTAGGGCAACGTCGAAGAACTCCACCGCTGGCACCCTACCGGTCCGCCCGGGGAGTCGCAGCCGGACGGGAATGTCGACCGCGCTGGTAGTGTTTTTATGGCAAACGGGTCAGTTGAGCGACCCACGGCCGAGCCAATGTCGGCCCTTTGGATAGTCGAGGAGTGCTCTTGTCCACGCTGAATGAGCTGCTTGCCGCGGTGAAGAGGCAGATTCGGGAGATCGAACCCGCCGAAGCACAGGCGCGGGCTGGCGAGAGCGTGCTGCTCGATGTGCGAGAGGCCGAGGAGTACTCGCAGGGTGCGATCGCCGGTGCCGTTCATGTGCCGCGCGGCTCTCTCGAGCTTGACGTCGAGAACCGGGTTCCGGACAAGGACACGCTGGTCGTCGTCTACTGCACCGCCGGGGTGCGATCGGCTTTCGCCGCCAAGACGCTCGCCGATCTCGGCTACGCCGACGTCGCCTCGATGGCCGGCGGGTTCAACCGCTGGAAGGACGAGGGTCGTCCGTGGTCCGCTCCCCAGACGCTGACGGTCGAGCAGCGCAACCGGTATCAACGGCACCTGCTCCTGCCCGAGATCGGGCCGTCTGGGCAGCAGAAGCTCCTGGGGTCGAAGGTGTTGATCCTCGGCGCGGGGGGACTCGGCTCGCCGGCGGCCATCTATCTCGCCGCCGCCGGGGTCGGCACCATCGGGATCCTGGACATGGACGTCGTCGACTGGTCCAACCTGCAGCGTCAGATCCTCCACAACAGCGACCGGATCGGTGAGCGCAAGGTGGACTCGGCGAAGGAGACGCTGACCGCGTTGAACCGCGACGTGAAGGTGCTGACGCACGACGTTCGACTCGGTGCCGACAATGTCGTGGAGATCCTTTCTGGCTACGACCTCGTCGTCGACGCGACGGACAACTTCCCCTCCCGCTACCTCGTGAACGATGCCTCGCTGCTCACCAAGGTGCCCGTGATCCACGGTTCGATCTTCCGCTTCGAGGGTCAGGTGACCGTCTTCCAGCCCTACGTCGGGCCGTGCTATAGGTGCCTGTTCCCCGAGCCGCCGCCGCCCGAGTTCGCCCCGTCGTGTTCCGAAGCCGGCGTGCTGGGTGTGCTCCCCGGGATCATCGGTTCGATCCAGGCGGTCGAGGCGATCAAGATGCTGCTCGGCCTGGGCGAGCCCCTGGTCGGACGGCTGCTCACCTATGACGCGCTCGCCGAGGAGTTCCGGAGCTTCGCCTTCCGCCGCGACCCCACCTGTCCGGCCTGCGGTGAGAAAGCCGGCGAGATCGTGATCGCCGAGTACGACCAGTTCTGTCGGCCCCATTCCGCTTCGGCGTCGGCCTACTGAGGCGGCCTTCGGGCGTCTCGGGATCTGTGGGTAGTCCGTGACGGCCGGCCCGGCAGCTCCCACCCCAGTCCGGGCGGCGATTCAGGATCTCTAGAGCGCCGAGGCGATCAGCCGCTTCCGTTGAGCCTCGTCGAGAGCGAGGTCGATGACCGTCCACGCCATCGCCGTGGCGCCGTCGAGGATTGCTCGGTCGGAGGCGGGGGTCACGCAGTGGGCCGCGAACTCCGGCTGGTGGTTGACGGCGGGCGCCGACTGGATGTCGAGGGTCGGGTGGATCGCCGGGATCACAAGAGACAGGTTGGCCATGTCGGTCGAGGCGGTCAGCCCCCGCTCGGGAGGAGGCGGGAAGGCGCGTCCGAGCGATTCGGCGTTGGCCCGGTAACGCAATTCCATCGTCTCGTCACCGCGGAACTGTGAGTACACCGGGCAGCGTGAGACGAACTCCACCGTGGCGCCGGTGGCCAGGGCGCCAGCCTCGAAGCAGCGCCGGACCCGCGGCTCCCACTCGGCCAGCCCGGTGAGGGTGGCGGAGCGCACGTAGAACTTCGCTTCGGCGAGCCCCGGCACGATGTTGGGCGCTGAGCCCCCGTTGGTCACGATGCCGTGCACCTGGTCGCCGGGCTTGGCGTGCTGGCGGAGAAGCCCCACCGCGACCTGGGCGATGGTGACCGCGTCGGCCGCGTTAACACCGAGTTCGGGATAGGCCGACGCGTGGGCCTCTTTGCCGATGAAGCGCACGTCGAAGTGGGCGATGGCGAGGCAGGGCATCTGGACCAGCTCGGCCGGCCACGGGTGGACCATCAACGCCGCGCAGAGCCCGTCGAACACCCCAGCCTCGAGCATCAGGATCTTGCCGCCCCCTCCTTCTTCGGCCGGGGTGCCGAAGACGTGGATGGTGCAGCCGAGCGCCTCGGCAAGCGGCGCCAGCGCCAGCCCCGCGCCGACCCCGGCGGCGGCGATGATGTTGTGACCGCAGGCGTGACCGATGTCCGGGAGCGCGTCGTACTCGCAGCAGATCCCGATGGCGAGCGGGCCGCGGCCGGCTACCGCGTCGAAGGCGGTGGCGAGGCCGCCGACGCCGGGGTGCACCTCGAAGCCCCCCGCCGACAGCGCCTCGGCGCACCAGGTCGCGGCCTGGTGCTCCTCGAAGCCGATCTCCGGGTGGGCGTGGATCCGGTGGGACAGCTCGACGAGGCGCGCCTCGGCGCCGGTGATGGTGGACCGGGCGTCGTGTTTGGCCCGAGACAAGTCGCCCTCAGCCGGACTCATTCGATCACCGCGACGATGTCACCGAACCCGACCGTGTCGCCGGGGCTCACCCGGATCTCGCGCACGACGCCGGCGATCGCCGCCCGGATGGGGTTTTCCATCTTCATCGCTTCCAGGATGCACAACACGTCATCCTGGGCGACCTCGTCTCCTTCGGCGACGAGGACCTGGGTGATGGTCCCCTGCATCGAAACGGTGGCGATCCCGTCGGAAGGGGGGATCGCACCGCGTCCGTGGCGCCTCCGGGCCGCCGCGGAACGCGAGCTCCCCGCGGTCTCGGGGATGAACAGCCGAACTGAGTAGCGCCGGCCGTCGACCTCGGCGTCGACCGTCCGCAGGACGCGGCCCTGGTCGTCAAGGGTTCCCTCGGCGAAGCGGGGTTCGAGCGCCGAGAAATCGAGGCGGTCCTCGACGAACCGGGTCGAGTGCCTCGCCGCAACGAAGTCCTCGTGGGTAAGGATGGCGCGCACCGCGGGCAGGGTCGTGGCGATGCCCTCGATGACGGTCTCGTCGAGGGCGCGGATCATCCGCCGTCGGGCGTCCTCCCGATCGTGTCCCCAGACGACGAGCTTGGCGACGAGGTTGTCGAAGTCCGGGCCCACCGTGTCACCCTGCTCGTAGCCGGTGTCGGTTCGCACCCCGAAGCCGTTGGCGAAGCGGAAGCGCGTGATCCTCCCCGGGCTCGGGGAGAAGTGTCCGCCGGCCGGATCCTCGGCGTTGATGCGGCATTCGATGGCATGACCGCGAGCGACCACCTCGTCCTGGGTGATACCGAGTGGCTCCCCGGCGGCGAGGTGCAGTTGCAAGGCGACGAGGTCGATGCCGGTGACGAGTTCGGTGACGGGATGCTCGACCTGGAGGCGGGTGTTCATCTCGAGGAAGTAGAAAGCGCCCTCCTCGTAGAGGAACTCGACGGTGCCGGCGCCCTCGTAGTTGCAGGCGCGGGCGACCCGGACGGCGGCTTCGCCCATCGCCTGCCGCACGGTGTCGGCGATGCCGGGCGCCGGGGTCTCCTCGACGAGCTTCTGGTGGCGTCGTTGGCTCGAACAGTCCCTTTCGCCGAGCCAGACGGTGTCTCCGAAGCGGTCGGCGACGATTTGCATCTCAATGTGCCGAGGTCGAGGCAGGTAGTGCTCGAGGTAGACGTCGCCACGTCCGAAGAAGGTCTCGGCTTCCCTTTGGGCCGTGCTGAGCGCCTGCTCCACGTCCTCTGGCCGCTCGGCCACCTTCAGCCCACGGCCCCCACCGCCGTAGGAGGCCTTGATCGCCACCGGGTAGCCACATTCGGCGGCGAAGGTGAGGACCTCGTCGACCGAGTGCACCGGCTCGTCGTGGCCGGGAACCACCGCGACCCCGGCGTGGGCCGCCGTTTCACGGGCGGTCAGCTTGGAACCCATGATCTCGATGGCCGGCGCCGCGGGCCCGATGAAGGTGGCCCCGGCGTCGGCGACCGCCCGGGCCAAGGCCGCGTTCTCCGCCAAGAATCCGTAGCCGGGGTGCACGGCGGCGGCTCCCGAACGCCGCAGGGCCTCGATGATCGCGTCGATGTTGAGATAGGTCTCGACCGGCCCACCGGGTCCGAGGAAGTAGGCCTCGTCGGCCATCCTCACGTGGAGGGCGTCGCGGTCGACCTCGCAGTAGACGGCGACCGTCACGATCCCGAGTTCCCGGCAGGTGCGCGCGACGCGCACCGCGATCTCGCCTCGGTTCGCGATGAGGACCTTGTCAAACACGCGCCCCACTCCGTGCGTATCGTGCATCTGTGCGGGACCGATCTTCCCCTGGTGGGGTTGGACGTCCCCGTTCTCGTCCAGGCGTGCAGGCTAGTTCCGCCTTGCCGGGATTCACGAACGTGGTGCGACTCGACATCGTCGACTCGACCAACCGCTACGCCGCAGACGCGGCGCGAAAAGGCGCGCCGGAGGGACTGGTCGTCGTGGCCGAGGAGCAGACCGCCGGGCGCGGGCGGCTCGGGCGCTCCTGGGTGGCCCCGCGGGGGGCGGCACTGCTCTGTTCGATCGTGTTCCGTCCGCGACTTCCCGCCGGGGAGCTCCATCTCGTCCCGGCCGTCGTGGCGCTGGCCGCGGCCGATGCCGCACAGGACCTGAGCGGTGCACCGGTGGGCCTGAAGTGGCCGAACGACCTCGTCGCCGGACAGGCCAAGGTGGGCGGCGTCCTCACCGAGGTGGTCGCGTCCCAAGCCGAGGCGCCGGCGCTGGTGGTCGGGGTCGGGGTGAACCTGGAGGCGTCAGGGGTGCGAGACCGTCTCGGCGAAGATGAGAGCGGGGACGGTCCGGCGCTGGTGACGGGTCTCACCGAGCTGGCCGGTCATCCCGTCGCACGCGACGAGCTGCTCGCGGCGTTGCTCGGTTCCCTCGGCCGCCGTTACGGCCCCTCCGGGCGCCCGGACCGGTCGACCCTGGACGAGTACCGCCGCCGTTGCACGACCATTGGCAAGTGGGTGCGCATTGACACCGGGCAACGGTCCTTTCTCGGCTTGGCTCTCGAGATCGACGACACGGGTCGGCTCACCGTTGAGTCCGCCGGTCGCCGGCTCGTCCTCGACGCCGCCGACGTCGTCCATCTCCGCGACGTCCCGCCGGACGATCGACCTGGAGTTCGGGGTCCGTGAGGTCGAAACGATCGCTACCCTTGCGGACCATGCGACTCCTCGTCACCGGGGGTGCGGGCTTCATCGGCTCCAACTTCGTGCGCTACTGGGTGGCCGAGCACCCCGAGGACACCGTTGTCGTGCTGGACGCGCTGACCTACGCCGGGAACCGGTCGAGCCTCGAACCGCTCGAGCAGACGGCGGGGGTGGGTTTTATCCAAGGCGACATCGCCGATCAAGCGCTCGTCGAGGACCTGCTGCGTTCCGAGAGGATCACGACGATCGTGAACTTCGCGGCCGAATCGCACAACAGCTTCGCAGTGATCGACCCGGCGCGCTTTTTCCGGACCAACGTGTTGGGGACCCAGGCCCTGTGCGAGGCGGCACGCCGCGTCGGCGTGGAACGGTTCCACCACATCTCGACCTGCGAGGTCTACGGGGATCTGGCGCTCGATAGTGGGGAGTCCTTCACCGAGGAGTCCCCGTACCGCCCGAGGACCCCTTACAACGCCTCCAAAGCCGGCTCGGATCACGTCGTGCGTTGCTATGGCGAGACCTTCGGTCTTCCCTTCACCATCTCCAACTGCTGCAACAACTACGGGCCGTATCAGTTCCCCGAGAAGGCGATCCCGCTCTTCGTCTCCCGGGCGCTCGCGGGCGAGCCACTGCCGCTGTACGCCTCGGTCATGAACCGACGGGAGTGGCTCTACGTCACCGACCACTGCCGGGCGGTCGACGCGGTGCTCCGGGGCGGCAGGGCTGGCGAGACCTACAACGTCGGGTCCGGATTTGAGGCCTCCATCCAAGACGTCGCCGACGCGGTCCTCGCCGCCACCGGCGCACCCGCCTCGCTGAAGACGATCGTCCCGGATCGTCCCGGGCACGACCGCCGATACCTGCTGGATTGCTCCAAGATTCGCAACGAGCTCGGCTGGACCGCGACGATCGACTTCGTGTCGGGTCTCGCCACGACCGTCGAGTGGTACCGGGCGAACGAGGCCTGGTGGCGACCCCTCCTCGGCCGTTCCCCGGTCGTCGAGGGGTCGTGGGGGGAGGCCTCCCCCGGGCCGGGCGGGACGGCGGCCCCGGCCGGGGAGCGCTGAGCCGCCGATGATGCGTGTGCTCGTCACCGGGGCCCGGGGACAGCTCGGGACCGAGGTCGTCGACGAGCTGATGCGCCGTTCGGCGGAGCGGACCAAGAGCCGCGGCTTCGAGGTCATCGCCTCTGACTTTCCGGAACTCGACGTCACCGACCGCGACGCGGTCATGTCGTGGATCACGACCTACGCCCCGGCGCTGGTCATCCACCTGGCCGCGTTCACCGCCGTCGACGCCTGTGAGACCGAGTGCGACCGAGCCTGGTCGGTGAACGCGCTCGGGACGCGCCACGTCGTCGAGGCGGCACGACTGGTCAGCGCCCGGGTGACCTATGTCTCGACCGACTACGTGTTCGACGGGACGCTCGACCGTCCCTATACCGAGTGGGACGAGCCGAACCCGCTCTCGCTCTACGGTCGCTCCAAGCTGGCGGGTGAGCGCGAGATCGGCCCGGACGGGCTCGTGGTGCGCACCTCCTGGTTGGTCGGCCGGCACGGATCGAACATGGCCAAGACGGTCCTTGCGCTCCTGCAGGCCGGCCGGCCCCTGCGCTTCGTCACCGACCAACGGGGAAGCCCGACCGTCGCCCACGACCTCGCAAACACGCTCGTCTCGTTGTCCCTCGAGCGCCGGAGCGGGCTTTTCCATGTGACCAACCAGGGGACGACCTCGTGGTTCGGATTTGCCTGCGCGGTGGTCGAGAGCGCTGGCGGAGATCCGTCAACGGTCGAACCGATCTCCACCGAGGAACTGGTCCCGCCCCGCCCCGCGCCCCGCCCGCGCAACTCCGTGCTTGACAATGCCGCCCTGCGGCTGTCGGGCCTGGCGCTGCTGCCTAACTGGCGGGTGTCGGTCGGCGCGCTCGTCGCCGAGCTCGTCGGTTGACGGGTCCCGGGGACGCCTCGGAGGTGAACGGAGCGGCACCTCCGGCCGGGGACACCGGTGCGGTGGTCGTCAACTACAACGCGGGTGCGGCGCTGGCCGACTGCGTCGCGAGCCTGCAGTCTTGCGGGGTCGGCCAGATCGTCGTCGTCGACAACGGGTCGGTCGACGGATCCCTGTCGGCGCTCGCCGCGGCCGGCAGGGCGGTGCGGATCGAGCGCGCCGAAACGAACCTCGGCTACGGGAGGGCGTTGAACCGGGGCGTAGCGCTCATTTCGGCACCGTTCGTCCTGGTCGTCAACCCCGATGTTGTCCTCGAGGCCGACGCCGTCGAGGTGCTCGCCTCCCAGTTGGCAAGCCAGGCGGACGTGGCGGTGGCCGGGCCCTTGATCCGGGACCGGCGGGGCCTTCCCTATCCCTCGGCACGGACCTTCCCGAGCTTCTCGATGGGTGCGGGCCACGCGCTCGCCGGGCTGTTCTGGCCGAACAACCGCTGGACGAAGAGGTACCGGGGCAGCGTCGCCCCGGGCGTCGGCGCCGACGGTGCCGCAAGGGAGGTGGACTGGGTCTCGGGAGCCTGCGCTCTCGTTCGCCGCGAGGCGTTCGACAGCGTCGGTGGCTTCGACGAGGGCTATTTCATGTACGTCGAAGACCTCGATCTTTGCTGGCGCCTACGGCGCGCCGGGTGGCGCGTGTTGTACGTGCCGGCCGCCGCGGTCCGCCACCTTCAGGGGCTGTCGGCCGCGGCCCATCCTTACCGGATGCTTTTCGCGCACCATCGCTCGGCGCTGCGCTTCGCCCGCAAGTCGTTGGTCGGGCCGAAATCCGCGCTCCTCGTCCTGGTCGCCGCTGGTCTCGTGGTGAGGCTCGGACTGGCCTGCGCTCGGCAATTGCTCTCGAGCGGAGAGGGCCGTCGCGCACCGGGGCTTGACTAAGCTCGGCGCGCCATGGCACGAGGATCTTTCGGACGGACTGTCGCGCGTGCCGCCGCCAGCGGGGGCAGCAAGAGCTACCGGGCACAGCGCCCGGTCGCCTGGTACCTCCTCATGTTCGTCATCGTCGTGGCGGGGTGCGGCCTCATCGTGTACAGCCGGAACGAGGCTTTGACAAAGACGGTCACGATCGGACCCACGGCGAGCGACAATTGGTATGCCGCGCTGGCCGTCGACATCTGCGGAAAGATCCAGCCGAACCTGCCGGCGAGCACCAACTTCTCCTCGACGGGGTTGCGAACCTACGGCAACGGGTTGATCAACGCTTCGCCGGGTTCGCTCACCACCGGGGCGTCCGCCTTTGAAGGCAAGAAGGCCACGCTCGGGCTGTTTGCCAAGAAGTACGCGGGATTCACGCTCACCGCGACGGAACTGCACTACCCGGGCAAGGGCCAGCGAACCTGGAAGAACGGTGACCGCTGCACCGGAGCGGAAAAGGGCACGGGGACGCTCGTGGCCGCGGTGTGGGCCACGCCGACCTCGACCACCGGCAAGACCGTCGCCAACCCGGCGTCGGTGCACCTCACCAACGGTGAGCTGATCACGGTGGCCTTCGTCCCGCGGGGCACCGGGATCCCCGCGCCGCCCGCCAAGACGGTGTCGACGCTGGAGGAGACCATCACCGGGAAGGCGAGTTCGTCGACCACGACGACGACGCCGGGCGGGAAGAAGTAGGCGTGATAGGGGACCGCACGGGGAGCCGCTGAAGGTGCAGGGCATCGTTCTCGTCGGCGGGGAGGGGACGAGGCTGCGTCCGCTCACCTACGACATCCCCAAACCGATGTTGCCGATCGTCGAGCGGCCGATCATCGCCCGGGTCGTCGAATGGCTCGGCCTGCACGGCGTGACCCGGGTCGTGCTCTCGCTCGGTTACCAGCCGGATCCTTTCTTCGAGACTTTCCCGGAGCAATCTTGGGCCGGGGTGGAGATCTGCTACGCGGTGGAGCCCCACCCGCTGGATACGGCTGGCGCGGTGCGCTTCGCCGCCGAAGCGGCGGGAATGCTCGACGAACCGGTCCTCGTCTTCAACGGCGACATCCTCACCGACCTCGATCTCGGCAAGCTCGTCAGCCTGCACGAGGAAGCCGGCGCGGCGATCACCATCGCGCTCACGCCGGTCGAGGACCCCTCACCCTACGGGGTGGCGGCGCTCGACGAAGGCGGGCGGGTGCTCAGCTTTGTCGAGAAGCCGCCGCGCGAAAAGGCGCCCTCGAACCTCATCAGTGCCGGCAGTTACGTATTCGAACCGCGGGTCATCGCCTCGATCGCGCCCGACCGGCCGGTGTCGGTGGAGCGCGAGATCATGCCCCATTTCGTGGGGCTCGGCGCGGTCTACGCGCTCGACTCCGACGCCTACTGGATCGACACGGGAACCCCCGAGCGGTACCTGCGGGCCCAGCTTGACCTGCTCGGCGGTCTCCGGCCCAACGTCATCCTCCCGGAATCCGAAGAGCGCTCGCCGGGCGTGTTCGTCGCGCCGGGCGCCGTGGTGGAGGGCGAGGTGCGGGGTTGCGCGTTCCTCGGCGGGGGAGCGGTCATCGAGGACGGAGCGGTCGTTGCCGACGCGGTCCTCGGTCCCGGGACGCGGGTGCGGCCCGGGGCGAAGGTGCGCGGCTCGGTTCTGATGTCCCAGGCGCTGGTCGCCGAGGCGGCCACGGTCGACGGCTCGATCGTCGGTCCCCGGGCGGTGATCGGCCGGGGTGCATCGGTGTCCTCATCGACGATCATCGGCGCGGGATTCGTGGTCGCCGACGCCGACACCCTCGTCGGCGCCCGCCGTCCCGGCTAGCCGCCCCGTGCGCGCCCTCGTCACCGGCGGAGCGGGGTTCATCGGGTCGAACCTCGTCGATCGCCTGCTCGCCGAGGGACACGCGGTCGACGTCGTCGACGACCTCTCGACCGGGACGCTCGCCAACCTCGCCCGTGCCCGGACGGTCGGGGGCGGCTTCCGTTTCCACCAGATCGACGTGACCGATCCCGACGTCGTGACCCTGATCGAGAGGCGCCGACCGGAGATCGTGTTCCATCTCGCCGGTCAGCCGAGCGTCAGCGTCTCGGTGCGAGATCCGGGCTTCGACGCGTTGTCGAACGTCGTGGGGACCGTCCGGGTGCTCGAAGGGGCGCGCCGCGCCGCGGCGAGCAAGGTGGTCTACGCCGCGAGCGGGGGCACGCTGTACGGCGCGCTCGAGGCCCGCGACCTCCCGGTCGACGAGGCGCAGCCGTTCCGACCGAGCTCGCCCTACGGAATTTCCAAGAAGGTGGCGATCGACTACCTGACCGTCTTCCGGGAGCTGTACGGGCTGGAGTTCAGCGCCTTGGCGCTCGCCAACGTGTATGGACCGCGTCAGGAGGCCGACGGCGAGTGCGGCGTGGTGGCGCGTTTCGCCGCCGATCTCGTCGCCGGGAGGCCGTCGACCATCGAGGGCGACGGCCTCCAGACCCGTGACTTCGTCTTCGTCGACGACGTCGTCGACGCCTTCGCGCGTGCCGGCATCAGGGGAGGCGGGCTGGTGATCAACGTCGGCACCGGGGTGCAGACGTCGGTCGGTCACCTCTACTCCACGATGGCGGCGCAGGCGGGTTCGAACCTGTCGCCGGTGCACGGACCGCCGCGTCCCGGCGACTTGCGGGCGAACGCGCTTGAACCGGGGCGGGCTCGCCTCCACTTGGGTTGGGAGCCGTGGACCTCGCTGGAAGAGGGCCTCGCCTCCACCCTCGCCTTTGCGGCTCGCCGGGTGAACGAGCGACCCCGGCGATGATTGCGGTCCTCGCCGGCGGAGTCGGGGCGGCGCGCTTTCTGTCGGGACTGGTCCGGGTGGTGGCGCCCTCCGAGGTCACGGTGATCGGCAACACCGCCGACGACGCCGTTCTCCACGGGCTGCACGTGAGCCCGGATCTCGACACCGTCACCTACACGCTCGCTGGGGCGGCAAATCTCGACACCGGTTGGGGGCTGGCGGGGGACTCTTTCCGGACCATGGGGGCACTCGACCGTTACCACGTGCCGACCTGGTTCCGACTCGGGGACCTCGATATCGCGACGCACCTCTTCCGCACCGTTCGGCTCGCCGAGGGTGCCGCGCTGAGCCAGGTGACCGCGGAGATTGCCGAGGCCTGGGGACTCGGGTTTCGATTGCTGCCGATGACCGATGACGTGGTGCGGACGCGGCTACGTCTGACGGACGGCGCCGAGGTCGATTTCCAGGAGTACTTCGTCCGACTCCGCCACCAGGTCGCCGTGGCCTCGATCGAGTACCTCGGCGCCGAGTCCGCGACTCCCGCCCCGGGGGTCGCGGCGGCCCTGACCCGGGCCGAGGCCATCGTGATCGCGCCGTCGAACCCGCTGCTGTCGATCTCCCCCATCCTGGCGGTTCCTGGGATCGGCGGCGTCGTCAGAAAGCGACGGGACCGGGTGGTCGCCATCTCGCCCATCGTCGCCGGACGGGCGCTGAAGGGCCCCGCCGACCACCTCCTCACCGAGCTCGGCCACGATTCCTCGGCGGCCGGGGTGGCCCGGATCCTCGGTGCCCACGTGGGCTGTCTCGTCATCGACACGGCCGACGCCGACCTGGCCGGGGAAATCGCGGCGACCGGGGTGCGTCCGGTGGTGGCCGACACCGTGATGGCCACCCCCGAAGTCGCGGTCGACCTGGCCCGGATGGTGCTCGACTCGGTCGGGGGTCGCCAGCCGTGACGACGCCGTCGCTCGTCGTGATCGCCGTGGCCGGGCTACCCGAGGTCGTCGCGGGGACCAGCCTCGGTGCCCTCCTCGCCCACCAGGCGCCGCTCGAAGCGGGCGACGTCGTCGTCGTGACCCAGAAGATCGTCTCCAAGGCCGAAGGTCGCGTGGTTCCGGTCGACCCGGCCGATCCCGACGCCAAGCGCCGACTCGCCGAATCCGAAGCCGCCCGGATTCTGCGGCGCCGGGGCGATCTCGTCATCACCGAGACCCGTCACGGGTTCGTGTGCGCCAATTCAGGCGTCGACCTTTCCAACGTCGAAGAAGGCCTCGCGGTGCTGCTGCCGGTCGACCCGGATCGTTCGGCGCGCGGCATCCGCGACGCCATTCGGGCCAGGGGCGGTCCCGAGGTCGGGGTGATCATCTCGGACACCTTCGGGCGGGCCTGGCGCCGGGGCCTGGTCGACGTGGCCATCGGCTGCGCCGGGATCGCCGCCCTCGTTGACCTACGCGGATCGCTCGACGGTTCCGGCCGGTTGCTCGTCGCCACCGAGATGTGCATTGCCGACGAAATCGCCGGCGCGGCCGAGCTCGTCATGGGCAAGGCGGCCCACGTGCCGGTCGCCATCGTGCGCGGCGTCGATCCCTCGTGGCTGAGGGAGTCCTCGGTCGCCACCGAGATCGTGCGTCCCTACGGAGAGGACCTCTTCCGGTGAAGGCGCCCCCCGGCGAGGGCGATGCGACGGGGCTCGACCGCGGCGTAGTCCTCGTCGTCGAACAGCTCCGCCGAAGCGTCCCGGGCGGCATCGGCACCTACGCCCGCGGGCTGGTAAAGGGTCTCCTATCCCTCGCCGAGGCCGAAAGGCCGCCGTTCCGTCTCTACGCCTCGCGCCACCGGGGCTCATCCGATCCGCTCGGGGATCTCGGGCTTCCCGTCAAGACCTCGGTTCTGCCGGAGGCGCTGGCGGTGCCGGCCTGGCGGGCCGGCCTCGGTCGCATCGGGCGGGACGCGGCGGTGGTGCACGCCGTCTCGTTCGCCCTCCCGCCCACCGCCGCCCCGCTCACCTTGGCGGTTCACGATCTCGCCTGGCGGATCATCCCCTCCGCCTACCCGGCGCACGGCCGCCGCTGGCACGAGCGGGCACTTCGCCGGGTGGCCGGCCGGGTCGCCTGCGCGATCGTCCCCTCCGGGGCGACCGCACGGGCCCTCGGTGAGGCGGGCGTCGGGCTCGGCGAGGACCGCATCGCGGTCGTCGAGGAGGGCTCCGACCATCTCGCTCCGGCCGACCCGGTGGCGACCGGCGAGGTCCTCTCCCGTCTCGGGGTGGTAGGTGACTTCCTGCTCGCGGTGGGGACCCGCGAACCGAGGAAGAACCTCGGGCGGCTCTTCGCGGCCTACGCCCTGGCGGCGCGGCAGGTGGGACCGATGCCACTGGTCGTGGTCGGGCCGGTGGGATGGGGAGACCCGGCGGAGGTGCCGCCGAAGGGGGTGGTGTTCGCCGGACCGGTCGTCGGGTCCGTGCTGGCGGGCCTGTACGCGCGGGCGCGCCTTCTCGCCTACGTGCCGCTGGTCGAGGGATTCGGCCTGCCCGTCGTGGAGGGGATGCGGGCCGGGCTCCCGGTGGTGGCGAGCGCCGTCCCGGGCTCGGCCGGTGCCGCCTTCGAGGTTGATCCGTCAGATGTCGAGGCCATCGCCGATGGGCTGGTCCGGGTGGCCTCGGACGAGGTGCTGCGGGCCCGGCTGGTCGCCGCCGGTCGCGCCCGCGTCGAGCCGCTCACCTGGCGGGCCACGGCCGAGGGCCACCTCGCGGTGTGGCGACGGGTCGCTGGAGCCGGCTCATGACCGGGCGTGGCGGCCCCGGGGGACGGATCGAGGTCGCGGTCGACGTCACCGCGGTGCCCCGCCATCCGGTCGGCGCGGGCCAGTACACGGTGGCGCTGATCGGCGCGCTCACCCGGCGCGGCGACGTGGCGCTTCATCTCGTCGCCCGGCGGTCGGACGGCGAGCGCTGGGGGGAGATCGCGCCGGGGAGCGGCGTGGTCACCGCGGCGCCCGACCGGAGGGCCCTACGGGTCGTCTACGGCGAACTGGGGTTGGGCGCGACCCTGCGGAGGAGGTGCCCGGGGGCGCGGGTATTCTTCGGGCCGCACTACTCGATGCCGGCGGGGCTGGCGTTGCCCGCCGTCGTCACGGTGCACGACCTGACGGTCGTCGACCACCCGGAGTGGCACGAGCGGGTGAAGGTGGTCTTTTTCCGCCGGGCCCTGCGCCGGGCCGCGAGAGGGGCGGCCGGGGTGGTCTGCGTGAGCGAGATCACCGCCCGGCGATTCGAGGAGCTCTACCACCCGCACGGCGCGGTCCACGTCGTGCCGCACGGCATCGATCACCTCTCGTTCTCCCCGGACGAACCGTCCCCGGGATTCGATGCGGCGGTACTGGGTCGTCTCGGCGTGGCCGAGCCCTATGTGCTGCATCTCGGGACCATCGAGCCGCGTAAGAACGTCCCCGGGCTGGTCGCGGCCTTCGACGAGGTGGTGGGCGATCATCCCGGGCTTCGCCTGGTGCTCGCCGGGCCGGCGGGCTGGGGGAGTGGGGACCTCTCCCGGGCGCTGGGAGCCTCGCGCCATGGCGACCGGGTGGTCCAGCTCGGCTACGTCGACCGGACCGGGGTTCCGGCGCTCTTGCGGAGGGCCGCGGTGGTCGCCTACCCGTCGTTTTACGAGGGGTTCGGCCTGCCGGCCCTGGAGGCGCTGGCCTGTGGTGCACCACTGGTCACCTCGCAGGGGACGGTGATGGCGGAGCTCGCCGGGTCGGCCGCCCTCACCAGCGACCCGGCCGACGCCGCGTCGCTGGCGGCAGCCCTGGAGGCCGCGCTGGCCGGTGGGCCGGACGGCGAGGGGCGTCGCCGCGAGGGGCTGGCCCGGGCGGGGCAGTTCACCTGGGATCGTTCGGCCACCGGACACCTGGAAGCCTTTCGGGCGGCTCTCGGGTCAGACTGAGCTCGGAGGCGGCCAGTAGCCTGGCCGGGGAAGGAGAGGCGGTGCGGGCGTTCGTCACCGGTGCATCCGGATTCGTCGGGACCTGGCTCACCCGCCACCTGGAGGCGTCGGGCGACGAGGTCTTCCCCTTGCGCGACGAGTTCGACATCGCCGACGAAGAGGCGGTGGCCCGGGAAGCCAGGCTCGCCCGGCCGGAGGTGATCTACCACCTCGCCGGCCTGACCCACGTCGGTCGCTCCTGGGAGGCGCCGGCGGAGACCTTTCGGGTGAACGCCCTCGGCACGCTGGTCCTCCTCGAGGTGGCGCGCCAGCTGACGCCGACCCCCCGGGTCATCCTGGTGAGCTCGGCCGAGGTCTACGGGAAGGCGGGGAGCGCCCCGGTGGACGAAGACACGCCGTTGCGCCCGGTGACGCCGTACGCCGCCAGCAAGGTGGCGGCGGAGTACCTCGGGCTCCAGTCGTACCTCGGCCGGGGCCTCGAAGTCGTCCGGGTCCGGCCCTTCAACCACGTGGGGCCGGGCCAAGCCGAATTCTTCGTGGTCTCGGCCCTCGTCCGACGGGTGGTCGAGGCGGAGCGTTCCGGGTCCGGTGTGGTCCGGGTGGGCAACCTCACCCCGGCGAGGGACTTCACCGACGTGCGGGACGTCGTTCGGGCCTACCGGCTCCTCGCCGAAATCGGTGTCGCCGGCGAGGTCTACAACGTCTGCTCCGGCGAGGCGGTCTCCGTCGCCAAGGTGCTCGAAGAGATCATCTCGCTCGCCGCGGGATCGGTCGTACCGGTCGAGGATCCCGCCCTGGTGCGGCCGGTCGACCTGCCGGTCCTCGTCGGTGACGGCCGCCGACTGGCGGCGCTGACCGGTTGGAAACCGGAGATCCCGCTGCGCCAGACCCTGGTCGACGTGCTGGAGGAGTGTCGGGAGCGCGGCTAGCGGCGGGGCCTCGGCGCTTAGGCGTGGCGGTGACACCCCGACTAGCCTGAGATCTCCGATGCCGGAGGAGCACGCGCCACCGGTCGTCGTCGTCGTCGTAGCCTCCGATTCTGGACCGTG
Organism: uncultured Acidimicrobiaceae bacterium; assembly: GCA_963761425.1. GTDB lineage: Bacteria > Actinomycetota > Acidimicrobiia > Acidimicrobiales > Bog-793 > Bog-793. Next base: position 418,205 of record CAVXGQ010000005.1, read on the forward strand.
GTTCGAGCAGAGTCTTGCCGCGCTTGTGGCGCAGGACTACTCGAACCTGACGACGCTCGTCGTCGACGCGGCCAGCAACGAGCCACTCGCGCCCCGCGTGGCGGCGATCGCGCCGGGGTTCTACATCATCCGGCTCGACGAGAACCGGGGTTTTGGCCCTAGTGCCAATGCGGTGATCGACACCGTCGAGGGCGCGACCTACTACCTGTTCTGCCACGACGATGTGGTGCTCGACCCCGGGGCGGTCCGGGCGATGGTCGAGGAGGCGTTGCGTGCCAACGCCGGGATCGTGGGCCCGAAGCTCGTCGACGCCGCCGAGCCAGACCGCATCCTGCAGCTCGGACTCAGCATGGACCGGTTCGGCGCGCCGGTGCGCCGGGTCCAGCGGCGCGAGTTCGACCAGTCCCAGCACGACGAGCCCCGCGAGGTCTTCGCCGTCCCAGGCGGGTGCAAGCTCATCCGGGCCGACCTGTTCGCCGCCATCGGGGGGTTCGACCCGGAGATCTCGATGTTCGGCGAGGACATCGACCTGTCCTGGCGGGCCCGTATCGCGGGGGCCCGGATCTTCGTGACCCCGCTCGCCACGGTGCGCCACTTGGAGGCGACCGCGGCGAGGCGCCGACCGCTGCCCGAGGCCCGTGCCTTGCAATGGCGTCACATGTTGCGTGCCGCGCTGAAGAACTACGGCCCGACCCGCAGGACCCGCATCGTGGTCCAGTTGGCCGTGCTGAGCGCGGCGGAGGTCGTGTACTTCACGCTGGCCGGCCGGCGTCGGCGGGCCCGAGAGGTGATCGACGCCTGGCGTTGGAACCTCGCCCCGGCCCGGGACCTCCGAGGCGCCCGGGCCGCCGTGGGGGCGACCCGGCGGGTGAGCGACCGGGCGGTGTTCCGCCTGGCGGCGCACCGGTCCTCCCGCCTCCGGCGGGCGGCGCGTCCCCCGGTCGAGGCGCTGGTCCTGCGCTGGACCCGTCGGCGTGGCACCGGGGAACCGGCCCCCGGCGAGGTCGTCCGGGAGCGCCGCCCGCGCTGGATGACGGTGGGTGCCGTGCTCGCCGGGCTCGTCGCCATCGTCGGGTCGCGCCTTATCCTCACCGGTCACCTGCCGCTGGTCGGCGGCTACCTGCCGATTCCCGAGCCGTTCCACCTCCTCGCGACCTACCTCGGGGGGACGACCGACCGGGGGACCCAGCCGACCGGTCCGGCGTCGCCGGCGTTCGCCATCCTCGGACTCGGCGGCCTGCTGGCCGCCGGGTCGATGGGGGTGGTCCTGAAGGTCGGGATGGTCCTCGCGGTGGTCGCCGGGGTGTTCGGGGTGGTGCGCCTGTGTCGTCCGCTCGGTCCCCGGGTGGCGGGGTTCGCCGCCGGGATCACCTACCTGTTCCTTCCGCTGGTCTGGAACGACCTCGCCCGCGGGGACCTGCAGGCGCTGGTGGTCTACGGCGGGATGCCCTGGATGCTGGCCCGCGTGGCCCGAGGAAGCGGGCTCCCGCCGTTCGCCGCCCAGCCGGTGGCGACCCGCTCCCGCGCCACGGTGGAGGAATGCCTCAGCCTCGGCGTGATCGTCGCCGTGGTGGCGTCGTTCGCTCCGGTGGCGGTGATCGACCTGCTGGTGGCGTCGGTCGCCTTCGTGGGGAGTTCTTTCGCGGTCTTCGGGATGGCGGCGGGGAGGCAGTCGGTGCGCGCCCTCGCCGTGGCGGCCGGATCGGTCGTCGTCGCGTTCGTGCTGTGCCTTCCCTGGTCGGTCACCTTCCTTCAGTCCGGCGCTCGTTGGAGCGCGGTGGCGGGCGTGGTGGCGACCGGCTCGGGGGTGCCCAACCTGGCCTCGCTTTTGCGGTTCGACCTCGGGCCGATCGGCAGCGGACCGATCAGCTACGCCTTCGTGGCGGCGGCACTTTTCGTCCTCGTGGTCGGGAGGGCCGAGCGCTTCGCCTGGGCGGTGCGCTGGTGGGCGGTCGCGCTGGCGACCATCGCCTTTGCCTGGGCCGCCGGCGAAGGCTGGCTCGGCGCCGGAGGGGGGGCCACGCGCGCCCTGGTCACGCCGGCGGCTTCGTGCGTGGCCGTGCTGGTGGGCCTGGGGGTCGCCTCGATGGCCCGGGAGGTGTCGCTCTCGCGGCTGGGGTGGCGTCAGGTGGCGACGATCGGATTCTCCCTGGTCGCTCTGGCCGGGTTGTTGCCGGTGCTCGCCGAAGCCTGGGGCGGCCGCTGGAACCTTCCCTCGTTCGGCTACGACTCGATCCTTTCCGCGACCGGAGGCCGCCGGGACGTCGGCGGCTCGGGGCGTGAGCTCTGGCTCGGGGCGCCGCTCGCCCTGCCGCTGCAGGGGTGGCAGATCCGTCCGGGCTTTGCCGAGGCCCTGACGATCGCCGGCCTGCCGGACGCCACCGCGCTGTGGCCCAACGCCAATCCCGGCACCGCGGCGGTGCTCGCCGCGGCGGTGACCGACGCCGAGCTGGGGCGCACGGTCGAGCTCGGGCGGCTCCTCGCCCCCAGCGGGGTGTCGGTGATCGTCGTCCCGACCGCCTTCGCGCCGGTGCTGGCCGGCGTGCAGTCGGCGACGGAGGCCCCCCCGCCGCGGGGTCTCCTGGCGGCTCTGTCGAATCAGCTGGACCTGCGGGAGCTGCCGAGAGAGGGGGGCACGTTCTCCTTCGAGAACATGTCCTGGCGGGGTTCCGGGGTGCGGGTGCCCTCGGTTCCCGGCGGCGCGATTCCAGCGCCACTGCGGGCCCTCGGCGTGGTGGTGGCGCTCGTCGGCTGGCTCGGCACCGCCCTGGCCGCGGTGACCCGGCGGCGGAGGGCCCGGCGGGCCCGGCGGGTCGGGACCTCGGGCGGTGCGGTCCCGGCGGCGGCCGGATCGATCGGGGCGCAACCGTGACCGCCGACGCCGGCTCGGCTGCGAGGGTGGGAAGCCGGCGCCTGCCGGTGGCGGCGGCGGTGCTGGCCGCCCTGGCGCTCGCCGGTTTGGCCAGCGTGGCCATCCACCCGGTGGCGAGCCGGCCCGCCTCCCCCTCGGCCGCCGGCGCGGTAAAGGGCCTGCCGGGGGCGGACTCGACGGCGTGGTTCTGTGCGGGCCCGTTGCCGGTGGGCACGCCCCACGAGGCCTCGTCGATCGCCATCGCCAATCTCCGGGCCGCGCCGGTCGGGGCGGCGGTGACCATCGTCCTCGCCTCGGGGGCGACGTCGACCGAAGAGGTCTCGATCCCGGCTCGGGGTGAGTCGGTCGTGGGGCTTTCGCACCTCCACACCCCGTCGGTGGCCGCCGCCAGCGTCGTCGCCGACCGCCCCGGGGTCGAAGTGGTGGAACTGGTCCATGGTGCCCTCGGACCGGACGTCTCGCCGTGCTCCGGGCAGGTGGCGATGACCCAGTACCTGGCGGCCGGGAGTACGCGGGCGGGGAACAACCTGGCCATCGCCCTCTACGACCCGGGCTCGACGCCCGCCGTCGCCAGCGTGTCGTTCGCCACGCCGTCCGGGCCCCAGTCGCCCCCCGCCCTGCAGGGGGTGCCCGTCCCGGCCGGTCGGGTTGTCGTCGTCTACGTGGCCCACTCGCTGCCGTTCCGGCGGTTCCTGTCGGCGACGGTCCACGCCTCGGGCGGGGGGGTCGTCGCCGGCGCTCTCGACGTCGTGGAGAACCGCGGGGTCACCTTCGAGGCCCTGGAGAGTCCGGTCGTCTCGGCCTCGACGCAGTGGTTCTTTCCCGCGGCCCCGGCGGGCGCCTCCGCCCAGCAGACCTTCGACCTCCTGAATCCCGGACGCCGCACAGCCGATCTGGAGATCCGCCTGGGCGGGCCGGTCGGGGTGGGCGAGATCACGCTGTCCCTGGCGCCCGGGGCGACGACGCGGTACTCCCCGGCCTCGGATCTCTCGTCGGCGGCGGTGCGCTGGGCGAGCGTCACCTCGATGAACCAGGTGCCGATCGTCGCGGCCCGCGAACTCCTCGTCGCGTCGCCGCTCCGGGTGAGGGCCCCGCGGGCGAAGAAGCCGGCGGCGCGTCGCCGCCTCGCCTTGCACCTCCTCCCGACGCTCCCGGTCGGGTTCGCCATCACCTCGGGCGCCACCAGCTCGGCGGACAGCTGGGTGCTGGGCGGCGGTCAGAGCGACGCCCGGATCTCCGAGTTCGTGACGGTGGCCAACCCCTCGGGGCGGTCCGCCACGGTGTGGATCCGCCCGCTTACTGGATCGTTCGCCGGCCTCGGTCCGGTGAGGGTCGCGGCCCACGGGTCGGTCGTCGTCAACCTGGCTGACCTCCCGGCCGCCTCGGGGCGGCTGTCGCTGCAGGTGACGAGCAACGTGGGGGTGGTGGCGAGTGGGGAGCTCTACACCAGGGGCTCGACCGGGTCGCCCGGCTTGGCGGCCCCGGCGGCGTTCCCAGCCGGCTGAACCCCGGAGGTTCCGGACTCGCCGTTCGAACCGGCCCCGGCGGTGGCCGAGACGGGCTGCGGCGCCGGGGCCGCCATCCCCCCGACGACGTGGGCGACGTCCGGCTCCTCGCCGTGCACGGGTCGGCCGTAGGCGCTGTCGATGAGGCGGGCCACCTCGGCTCCGTCTATCGACTCGCGCTCGAGGAGGGCTTTGGCGACCGCCTCGAGGCCGGTGCGGTGCTCCTCGAGGATCCGCCGGGCCCGGTCTTCCTGTTCCCGCAGAATCCGGGCAATCTCCTCGTCGACGACGCGGCTGGTGTCCTCGGAGTAGTCGCGGGTGTGCATGAGATCCTCACCGAGAAAGACCGTCCCCTGGGATCCCCAGGCCATCGGGCCCACGCGGTCGGACATCCCCCACTCGCGGACCATCTTGCGGGCGAGCTCGGTGTTGCGCTGCAGGTCGTCACTCGCCCCGGTCGAAAGGTCGCCGTAGATGATGAGCTCGGAGACGCGGCCGCCCATGCGCACGCACAGGGCGTCCTCGATGTACTCGCGCCGGAGGAGGTGCTTCTCCTCGACCGGGAGCTGCCAGGTGACGCCCAGCGCCAGGCCGGTCGGGATGATGCTCACCTTCAGGAGCGGGTCGGCGTAGGGCAGGACGTAAGAGAGGATGGCATGACCGGTCTCGTGGTAGGCGATCCGGGTCTTTTCGGAGTCGGACAGCACCAGTGAGTCCCGTTGCTGGCCCATGAGGACGCGGTCGCGTGAGGCATCGAAATCCTGCATCTCGATCACCTGGCTGTTGCGGCGGACGGCGTGGAGCGCGGCCTCGTTCACGAGGTTGGCGAGGTCGGCGCCGCTCATGCCCGGCGTGCCTCGGGCCACGACCTCGAGGTCAACATCGGGTCCGATCCGCTTGTCCCGACAGTGCACCTGCAGGATCGGCACCCGCTCGGACAGGTCGGGGAGGGGGACGATGATCTCCCGGTCGAACCTCCCGGGCCGCAAGAGGGCGGGGTCGAGGATGTCCGGTCGGTTGGTCGCGGCCATCATCACGACCCCTTCGGCCGGGTCGAAGCCGTCCATCTCGTTCAGCATCTGGTTGAGGGTCTGCTCGCGTTCGTCGTGCCCGCCGCCGAGCCCGGCGCCGCGCTTTCGGCCGATCGAATCGATCTCGTCGACGAAGATGATCGCGGGGGCCTGCTTGCGGGCGTTCATGAACAGGTCCCGCACCCGGCTTGCCCCCACTCCGACGAACATCTCCATGAAGTCCGAGCCGCTCACCGACAGGAACGGCACCCCGGCCTCGCCGGCGACCGCCCGCGCGAGCAGGGTCTTTCCCGTTCCGGGGGGTCCGACGAGGAGGATGCCTTTCGGGATGCGGGCGCCGATCTCCCGGAAGCGCCCCGGGGACTTCAGGAATTCGACGATCTCGTTGATCTCGAGCTTGACCCCGGCGTAACCCGCCACGTCGGCGAAGGTCGTGCGTGGCCGTTCGGTCGAGTACACCTTGGCGCGGGACCGGCCGATCGACATGATGCCGCTCATCTGGCCCTGGGCCCGTCGTTGCAGCCAGATGAAAAGGACGGCGATGAGGAGGATCGGCACGAGGTAGATGATCAGGTCCGGCAGGATGCTTGAGGACGGGGTGTCGAACTTCACCGTCGCCCCGGAGGCGCCGAGCTTGGCGATCTCCGAAGCCGACAGCGCGAGCGGACCGGTGGTCGTGTAGCTGGCCCCGCCGTCGAAGGCCGCCTTGAACTGGCCGGTGATCGCGCCCGAGGTGTTATTGACCGTCACCGTCTTCAACTCGTGGCGAGCGAGGTCCTGCTGGAAGCGGCTCCAGCCGATGGCCTGGGCGCTGGAGTGGGAGATCAACGACGAGCCGAACAGGACCAAGACGAGCACGACGACCAGGCCGGCCAGCACCCACCGCCAGGTGCTGTCGCCGCCCTGGCCGGGCGCGCCGGAACCGGGGCCGCCCGGTTGGCGCATGTCGTCAGGAGGTCTGCTCATCAGGAACATCGTAGGCGTCCGGCTGCTGCGGCTGGTCGGCACCGGGTGGACCGGTGGGTTGACCGAGCGATCCGCGCAGGCGACGCTCAGGGAGTGGAGGTGGTCGGCGCGAGCAGGGTCCACGACGTCGCGCGGCGCGGACGAGCCGGCGCGAACCCCTACGGACTGGGCTGGGCGCTCGTGGGCCTCGGCGCCGGCTTTCTGTGCTCGGCGCTCGCGGTCGGCGCCTACCTCGAGGCGAGCGGCCACCCCCACGGCTCGGGCGGTTTCGGCGGCGATCTCGTCAGTCTGATCGGGCTTTGGCTGGGATTCGTGGGGGCCGCCGTCCTCGCCATGCGGATGCGGCCCAACCGGACCAGGCGGCACCTGTTCGCGGCGCTCGCCGACGAGTACGGCCTCGCCATCCGGCTCTGGCCGGACCTGCCTCTGGGGGTGGCTTTCGGCGTGGCGGCGCAATTCCTCCTCGTCGGGCTGCTCGAGCTGCCGCTGTTGCCGTTCGTGCCGCACCTATTCCATCGGCTCAACCAGCCGGCGCGATCGCTCGTCGCGCCGGTCCACGGTCCCGGGCTCGTCGTGTTGGGCCTGTTCATCTGCGTGGGAAGCCCGCTGGTGGAAGAGCTGTTCTTCCGGGGGCTGCTCCTACGAGCGTTGATCGGCGGGTGCACCAACTTCATGACGCGGGCCGCGGTCCCGGTGGCGGTGGTCGTGGTCGGTGTCGTGTTCGGGTTGGTGCACTTCGAGGCGTTGGAGTTGCCGGCGCTCGCCGGCTTCGGCATCTTGCTCGGCGCCATCGCGACGAAGACGGGGCGCCTCGGCACCGGGATCTTCGCTCACGCCACTTTCAACGCCGCGGCGTTCATCTCCTTGGCGGCGATCTCGCTCCATTGACCAAGGGCAGGTGGTGCCTCGAGCGTCCCGGGTAATGTCGAGGGCCATGGCCGATCCGGGCGAATTGGGCGCGATTTTCAAGGCCTACGACGTCCGAGGGGTGGTTCCCGCGGAGATCGACGCCCGTCGCTGTTTCGCGATCGGAGCCGGGTTCGCCTCCTTCGCCCGCCAGGCGGAGGGGGCGCGCCGCCTGGCGGTCGGCCACGACATGCGGACGTCGGGCGCCGCGCTCGCCAGTTCGTTCACCGCTGGCGCCGAGTCCGTGGGCGCCGAGGTCGTCCTTGTCGGCCTGGCTTCCACCGACCTCCTCTACTACGCCTCCGGGGTGCTCGGCGCGCCGGGCGCAATGCTGACCGCCTCGCACAATCCGCCCGATTACAACGGGATCAAGTTCTGCCTTTCCGGGGCCAGGCCGGTTGGCCAGGACACCGGTTTGTCCGACATCCGGCGCGGCGCCGAGGCCGTGCTTGGGGGGCTCGGAGCCGAGGTCCCCAGGCCGCGGGCGACGGTCGACGGTCGGGACTGGTTCGGTGAGTTCGCCCGTCACGTCCGATCGTTCGTCGACCGGTCCCGACTGGTGCCGTTGCGGGTCGTCGCCGACACGGCCAACGGGATGGGCGGTCTCGTCGTGCCCCGGGTGTTCGAGAACCTGCCTTTCACCCTCGACCTGCTCTACGGCGAACTCGACGGGACCTTTCCCAACCATCCGGCGAACCCAATCGAACCCGAGAACCTAGAAGATGTGCGGGCCCGGATACTCGAGACCCGTGCCGACGTCGGACTGGCCTTCGACGGCGACGCGGATCGGGTTTTTCTCATCGATGAGCTCGGCCAGCCGGTCTCCGGTTCGACGACGACGGCGATCGTGGCCCGGGCGATGCTGGAGAAGTATCCGGGGGAGACAGTCCTTTACAACCTCATCTGCTCGAAGTTCGTCCCGGAGGTGATCGGCGAGTGCGGCGGCGTGGCGGTGCGCACGCGGGTTGGGCACTCGTTCATCAAGGCGCGCATGGCCGAGACGGGGGCGGTCTTTGCCGGCGAGCACTCGGGTCACTACTACTTCCGGGACAACTTCCGCGCCGACTCGGGGATCATCGCCGCCGTCGTCGTGCTGGAGGCGCTCTGCCGGGAAAAGGTGCCCCTGTCGCAGTTTCGTCGGCCTTTCGAGCGCTACGCGGACTCTGGCGAATTGAACACCCGGGTCGCCGACCCCGTGGCGGTGATCGATTCGGTGGAGCGCCACTACGCGGCCCGGGGCTGCTCCGTCGACCACCTCGATGGTTTGACGGTCGACTTCGGTGATTGGTGGTTCAACCTGCGACCGTCGAACACCGAGCCCTTGTTACGGCTCAACGTCGAGGCGGCGGACCCCGGTCGCTGCGCCACCCGGGTCGACGAGGTCAAGGCGCTGATCCGGCAATCCGATCATGGGGACTGAAAGGACGCGATGAGTCTCGACCCGTTCCTATTGTCGATCCTCGTCGACCCGGAGGACAAAGGGCCGCTGTGGTACTTCGCCGACGAGGAGACGCTTTTCAACCCGCGCCTGCATCGCCGTTATGCCGTGCGTGACGGGATCCCGGTGCTGCTCATCAGCGAGGCGGAGGAGGTCGATGACACCGAGGCGGCCCGCCTGGCGGCGCGGGAAGGGGCCGCCGAGGTGACCGGAACCGGCGCCGAGGGGTCCGCCGGCCCGGTCGATCCGCCGGCCCAGTGATCCGCCCGGGCCGGCGAGCGGGATCCCTCGATTCGCTGGGGATGTTGGCCGCCGCGAGGCGACTCCCCGAGCTCCTGCTCTCGTCGATCGCACCAGCCGAGGGCCTTCCGCCGCTCGGCGCGGCGCGCCCCGACGCCGTCGTCGCCTGGGGGTCCGGACCGGCCCGGGCGGCGGCCGAGATGGTCCGGGTCGTGGTCGGCCCCACGATCGCCGTTCCGGTGGTGGTGCCCTCCGGGGCCCTCCCGGGCTTTGTCGGACCAGAGTCGCTCGTGTTCGTGATCTCGTTCTCCGGAGCCGAACGAGGCGCGCTCGCCGCGGCTGACGAGGCGTTGCGACGCGGGGCGCGCCTCGTCGCCATCACCCGGGGCGGGCCGCTCGGGCGGCTCGCCGAAGGGGCCGGTGCCCCGGTCGTCGGGCTGCCGGCCACCCCGAGAGCCCGGGGCGCGCTCGTCGCCATGGTCGCCGCGCTAATGGTCGGGCTGGAAAGGGCAGGACTCGTCGAGGCCGCCCGGACCGCGCTCGAGGTCGCCGCCCGTCAGGCGGCGAGCCGTCGCGACGCGCTGGCGGTACCGGGCGGCGGGATCGTCGGCGAGGTGGTGCGCCGGATCGGGCGGACTTTCCCGTTCCTGTGCGGCGCATCGGGCCTCGGGGATTGCGCCGCCCGTTGGTGGCAGGCGGAGATCGGCGCCAACGCTCGCACCCTCGCTCTGGTGGCAAGCGCTCCGGAACTCCTCTCCGACGTGATCGCGGCCTTCGGCCAAGGCGGCGACGTCACGCGTCAGGTCCTCACCCTGGTCGCCCTGCGGTCGGACTTCGAACCGGCGGAAGCGGGACCCGCCTTCGCCCGGATCGACGAACTCCTCGCCGAGGTGGTCGCCGATCAGCTGGTCGTGCGCGCCGAGGGCGAGACCCCGCTGGCCCAGCTCCTCGACCTCGTCGTGGTCGGCGAGTACGTCTCGTTGCACCTAGCCCTCGCGGCCGGGCTCGACCCCGGTCCGGCCCCGGCCATCGACGAGGTCTCGACCTAGCCCCCAGCGGGTCGACGACCCGGTCTGGCCCTGGAGGTGACAAGGTCGTCCCGATCGGCGAGCATGGTCGAAGACGAAGGTTGGGATGCCTGGCGCGATAGCGCCTATCGGCAGATCCGACGACGGAAAGGGAGCAAGGTGGGCAAGGACACGACGACTCCGCAACGCGGGATACCCGGCGACTACGCCGACGCTTCGCTCGCCGGGCTCGGGCGTCAGAGGATCGCGTGGGCGAGCTCGAGCATGCCCGTCCTCGAGTCGATCCGGCGGCGCTTCGCGGCGGAGAGGCCGCTCGCCGGCACGACGGTCGCCGCCTGCCTGCACATCACGACCGAAACCGCCAACCTGCTGCGGACCTTGAAAGCCGGTGGTGCCGAGGTGGTCGCCTGCGCCTCCAACCCCTTGTCGACCCAGGACGACGTGGCAGCCTCTCTGGTCCTCGACGAGGGGATCGCGACCTACGCGGTGCGGGGCGAGGACTCCGAGCGGTACTACGCGCACATCGACGCCGCGCTCGACGCCCACCCGACCATCACCATGGACGACGGGTGCGACCTCGTGTCGCGTCTCCACCAGACCCGCCCCGGACAGGTGGGTGAGGTCACCGCTGGGACCGAGGAGACGACGACGGGGGTCATCCGGCTGCGGGCGATGGAACGGGCCGGCGCCCTCGGCTACCCGATCATCGCGGTGAACGACGCCGACACCAAGCACATGTTCGACAACCGTTACGGCACCGGCCAGTCGACCCTGGACGGGATCATCCGGTCGACAAACGTGCTCTTCGCCGGAGCACACGTCGTGGTGGCCGGGTACGGCTACTGCGGCAAGGGGGTCGCCTCGCGGGCCCGGGGACTCGGAGCCAACGTGACGGTTACTGAGATCGACCCGTTGCGGGCCCTGGAGGCGGTGATGGACGGCTTCCGGGTCGCGCCCATGGAGGTCGCAGCCGAGGATGGCCGGATCTTCATCACGGTGACCGGCAACCGCGACGTGCTGCGCGCCGAGCACTTCGCGGTGATGCCGGACGGTGCCATCCTCGCCAACTCGGGCCATTTTGACGTGGAGATCGATCTCGAGGCGCTCGCCAAGCTGGCCGACGGGCGGCGTCGCATCGTCCGCCCGAACGTCGAGGAGTTCGCGGTCCCCGACGGCCAGGGCGGAACCAAGCGCATCCTGGTCATCGCCGAGGGCCGTCTGGTCAACCTCGGAGGCGCCGAGGGCCATCCGGCGGTGGTGATGGACATGTCCTTCGCCAACCAGTCCCTCGCCATCGAGTGGGTGCTGCAGCACCGGGGTGAGCTCGAGGCCCGGGTCTACGACGTGCCGGCGTTGATCGACCAGGAGATCGCGCGCCTGAAGCTCGCCTCGATGGGGGTGCTCCTCGACGAGCTCACCGAAGCCCAGCGCCTCTACCTCGACTCGTGGACCTCGGGGACCTGACCCGGTTCTAAACTCACCCCAGGCCGGGAGCGGGTCTGTGGTTGAAAGTCGATGCCAGCCGCAGGCGAAACGACCCACGTAAGGCAACCTGTGGTTGCTGAGCATGGTGCGGCTTAGAGGTAAGCCCCGCCCACCCGACACCGTGCGGTGTGGGGTGGAGAAGGAGCGAAGCGTGCCGTACAAGGTGGCGCCGGGTCGGTCTCGGTCGACCGCCGCCACCGGGGACGTGACCTCCTCCGCGGGCGGGTGTGGGGACAAAGACCAGGTCAGCCGCTCCCGGCCGACGATCGTGGCCCGGTCCCTGGGCGTCAGCCACCTCGCCCTGGTGGGAGCGACGGCGACCGGCAAGACCGCCGCCGCGGTCCGCTACGGGCGTCGTCATCCCGGCACCGAGCTCGTGTCGGTCGACGCGGTGGCGGTCTATCGGGGCCTCGACGTCGGGACCGCGAAACCCACGTCCGAGGAACGACGGGGGTTGAGGTGGCACCTCGTCGATTTCTGCGACCCCGGCGAGGAGTTCTCGGTCGCCCGCTTCCAGGCGGCGGCGCGCGCCGCGGTGAGCGGGATCGAAGGCCGCGGTCATCGCGCCGTGCTCGTCGGCGGGACGGGCCTGTATCACCGGGCGGTGGTCGACGAGCTCGACCTGCCGGGCCGTTACCCGGAGGTCCGGTCGGCCCTGGAACGGGAGGCCGACCGGCCGGACGGGCTAGCCGCGCTGTGGGTGCGATTGCGCGCCCTCGACCCGACGGCCGCCACACGCATCGAGCCGACCAATCGCCGGCGTCTCCTACGGGCCCTCGAGGTCGCCATCGGCTCGGGTCGCCCCTTCAGCGACTCCGGTCCGGGACTCGAGCACTACGGGCCGACGCCTTTCGTGCTCGTCGGGCTGACCTTGCGGCGTGACGAGCTCGACCGGCGGATTGCCGAGCGGCTGGCCGCTCAGCTCGAGGCCGGATTCCTCGACGAAGTCGCGGCGCTGGCACGACGGGAGGGCGGACTGTCCCGCACCGCGCGCCAGGCCCTCGGCTATCGCGAGCTCCTCGACCACCTCGAGGGCTGCACGACCTTCGAGGAGGCCCGGGCCGAGATCCTGCGCCGGACTCGTGCCTTCGCCCGGCGCCAGGAGTCCTGGTTCCGCCGTGACCCGCGGATCGTGTGGCTCGACGCCGAGCGGGGTGATCTCGACGAGGCGCTCGACGAAGCCGCCGACGCGGTCGGCCGTGCCGGTGCCTCGGCGCGAAACTGACGTCGTGGCGCGGCTGGAACTTTCCAAGTACGAGGCCCTCGGGAACGACTTCCTGATCATCGCCGACTGGCGGCGGAAAGGCCGTTTCGAAGCCGTGCTCGCCGCCGTGCTGTGCGATCGCCACCGGGGAATCGGAGCCGACGGACTGATCCGGGTCTCGGCCCCCGACCACGGCGGCGCGCTGCGGATGGATCTGCTCAACGCCGACGGAACGTCGGCACCGACGAGCGGCAATGGCCTGCGGTGTGCGGTGCTCTGCGCGCGAGACCTGGGCCTGGTCCGGGCGCAGCGACTGGTTGTCGAGACCGAGGCCGGAGATGTCCAGGCGTCGCTCGGGGTGGCCGGCGCTCCGGATTCCATGGTGGTGAGGGTGGAGTTGGGGGTGGTCCGGGTAGAGCCGCTCCCGATCTCGCCGGTGGAAGGCCGGCGGGCCTACCAGGTCGACGTGGGCAATCCGCACCTCGTTTTGATCGGGACCTCGCTCGACGGAGTGGATCTCGCCGCCGTCGGTCCGGGGCTCGAACGCGGCGTCCCCGGCGGCCGAAACGTCGAGTTCGTCGGATGCCACGCCGGGACCGACGAGCTCAGGCTGGCGGTCTGGGAGCGGGGTGCCGGACTCACCCTGGCCTGTGGCTCCGGCAGCGTCGCCGCCGCGGCTGCTGCCCGGTCGGCCGGGCTCGTGGGTGACCTTGTCGTCGTTCACAACCCGGGGGGCGATCTCCGGGTCGAACTCGCGGACACCGAGGCCGGGTTGGTGGCCGCCCTGATCGGGCCGGCTCGTCGGGTCGCCGGGTTGGTCGTCGAGGCCGAAACCCTGCCGGGCGGCAAGGTGCACGTCGCGTGACGCTCATCGAGCGCCGCTTTCGGGAGCGGATTGTGCTCGTGGGCGTGGTCACCCGCCCTCGTCGTCCCGCCGAGGTCGAAGCGAGTCTCGACGAGCTGGGCCTGCTCATCGACACCGCCGGTGCGGACCAGGTAGCCCGCGTGATCCAGACACGGGATGCCATCGACCCGGCGACCTACATCGGGCGGGGCAAGGCGGAGGCACTGCAACGTCTGTGCGAATCGGTCGACGCCGACACCGTGGTTTTCGACGAGGAGCTCAGTCCGGCCCAGCAGCGCAATCTTGAGCGGATCCTCGGTAGAACGGCGATCGACCGCACCGCGGTGATCCTCGACATCTTCGCCCAGAACGCGCGGACCGAGGAGGGCCGTGCCCAGGTTGAACTGGCGCTCCTCCGGTACCGGCTGCCGCGACTGCGGGGCAAGGGGATGAGCCTTTCCCAGCAGGCTGGGGGCATTGGAACCCGGGGCCCGGGCGAGACCCAGCTCGAGGTGGACCGCAGGCGCATCACGCGGCGGATCCAACGGCTCGAAATCGCGCTGGCCAACCTGGAGTCGACCAGGCAGACCCAGCGTCGCGCCCGGCGCCGGGGCGCACGTCGGACCGTCTCGCTGGTCGGTTACACCAACACCGGCAAGTCGACGCTCCTCAATGCCTTGACCGAAGCCGACGTGCTGGTCGAGAACCGACTGTTCGCGACCCTCGATCCGAGGACGCGTCGGCTTGATCTTCCCGGGGGCGAGACCATCCTGTGCTCGGACACCGTCGGGTTCGTGCGCAAGCTTCCCCATCAGCTGGTGACCGCCTTCCACTCCACCCTCGAGACGGTGGCCGACTCGGACCTCCTCGTTCATGTGGTCGACGCCTCGAGCCCTGATCCCGACGGGCAGATCGTCGCGGTGCGCTCGGTTCTCGCCGAGATCGGGGCCGACGTGGTGCCGGAGATCTTCGCCTTCAACAAGTGCGATCGAGGACTCGAGGCCGCCCGGCGGCTCCACCGGTTGCATCCGGGCTCGGTCATCTGCTCGGCGGTGACGGGACAGGGCCTTGACGAGCTGTTGCACGCCATCGGCGACGCGTTGCGGATCCACGACCGCACCGTCGAGCTCGCCATCCCCTACGACCGGGGTGACGTCATCGCCGCGCTCCATCGCGGGGGTGAGGTCCTCGATCAGCACGACTCCGGATCGGGGCTCTCGGTGCGGGTCCGGCTCGACGAGGCCGGACGGCGTCGTTTCTCGCAGTTTGCGGTGGCCCCGACCCGGGTCGGCGACGGCGACGGCGTCGGAGGCGGCGACCGCACGACCTGACCGGAAGGCTGGGCCCTGGGGTCCTCGGCCAGACCGGCCGCTCAGCCGGTCGGCCGTGCCGATGGTGACTGGCGCCCAGCTGGAGGATCCGGCGCGCCGGGATCCGGCGGGTGCCGACCGGCGCCAGCAACCGAGTCGGGGCGCCTCGTCGCGTTAGCCTCGCAGCGGGAGGCGCGATGGCCAGCCTGGAGGAGTCGATTCACGGGTTGTGGCAACGCCGGGGGGAGCTGTCGACCGCCGACGAAGACGCCTACGCCGCGGTTATCGCCGCCATCGAGCTCCTCGACGTCGGCGCTGCACGAGTCGCCGAGGTGGACCAGGGTGGTGAGGTGGTCGTCCACGAGTGGTTGCGCGAGGCGATCCTGCTGCTGTTCGTACTGGCCAAGACCACGCCGGTCGAGCTCGGTCCGTTCGAGTTCGCCGACAAGATCCCGCTGAAGAAGGACTACGTCGCCAAGGGGGTCCGCGTGGTCCCGGGGGCGTCGGCGCGCTGGGGGGCGTTTCTCGACCGTGGCGTGATCCTCATGCCGAGCTACGTGAACATTGGCGCCCGCGTCGGAGCCGAGACCCTGGTCGACACCTGGGCGACGGTCGGTTCCTGCGCCCAGATCGGGGCTCGGGTCCACCTCGCCGGCGGCGTCGGCATCGGGGGGGTGCTGGAGCCGCCGAACGCCTCCCCGGTGGTCGTGGAGGATGACGCCTTGATCGGCAGTCGATCGATCCTCACCGAGGGCGCCCGGGTGGGACACGGGGCGGTGCTGGGGGCCGGCACTATCCTCACGGGTTCGATGCCGGTCATCGACGCCGCGACCGGCGAGGAGATCAGCCGGGGCCGGGTTCCGTCCTGGAGCGTCGCGATCGGCGCCTCGCGCCGTCGCCAGTATCCCGGCGGGGAGTTCTTCCTGCCGTGCGTGCTGGTGGTCCGGCACCTCGAGGCGGGGAAGCGCCACGACAAGGCGCAGCTCAACGAGATCCTGCGCGACGCCGCCGTGACCCCGTGACGGTGCGGTCGTGACGGACCTGCTGGAACTCACCGCTGAGCTTGTCGACATCCCCTCGGTGAGTCACGACGAGGCGGCGATCGCCGGGTTTGTGGAGTCCGAGCTGCGGGGCGCAGGCCAGCTGGAGGTGGTGCGAATTGGCGACAACGTGGTCGCCCGCGCCGCGCCCCGCCGTGACGCCCGGGTGGTTCTCGCCGGGCACCTGGACACCGTCCCGCCGGCTGGCAACCAACGGGCCCGGATCGAAGACGACACCTGCTACGGGCTCGGGAGCGTGGACATGAAAGGGGGAGTCGCGGTCTTGATGGCCCTGGCCCGGCGGCTTGTCGAGCCGCGCTATGACCTCACTTACGTGTTCTATGCCTGTGAGGAGGTCGAAAGGCGCTATTCAGGTCTGGCGGCCGTGGACGCGGCGCGTCCCGACCTGCTCGAGGCGGATGCCGCGCTCCTGCTCGAGCCGACCGGAGCCGTCGTGGAAGCCGGTTGCCAGGGGGTGATGAGGCTCATCCTCACCACCCGGGGCGCCGCCGCCCATGTCGCCCGCCCCTGGGCTGGCGAGAACGCGCTCCACCGTCTCGGCGCGGCGCTGGTGCGGGTGAGCGAATTCGCCGATCGCCGTCCGGTGCTCGACGGCTGCGAATTCCACGAGTCGCTCCAGGCGGTGTGGGCGGCGGGCGGAGCCCGTAGCAAAGCGAACGTCGTTCCGGACCAGGCGACGGCGCTGCTCAGCTACCGCTTCGCGCCGGACCGCGACCCCGAACAGGCCTTCACGGCAATGAAAGCGCTCCTGGGCTCGGCCCTCGACTACTCGGCCGGAGATTCGATCGAGATCGAGGAGGTCGACTCGGCGGCGCCGCCGGGCCTCGCTCATCCGATTCTCGCCGCGCTGGTCGCCGCCAGTGGAGCTGAGCCGCGGGCCAAGCTGGGATGGACCGACGTCGCGCACTTCGTCGAGCGCGGGATACCGGCCACCAACTTCGGCCCCGGTGATCCGGCGTTATGCCACCACGCCGATGAACACGTCAGCCGTGGCGAACTCGAAGCGGTGTATACGACGCTTCGGACGGTTCTCGGCGGAGCCTGAATTCGCTACAGACCGCGCAGCACCGTCACGACCTTGCCGTAGATCGTGACCTCCTCGGGAGCAAGTTCGAGCTCGGGGTAGCTGGGATTGGCGGGGACGAGTACGACGTGGCCCCGCCGACGCCGGTAGGTCTTCACCGTTGCCTCGCCGTCGGGAATGCCGGCGACGACGACGTCGCCGGGTTCGGCTTCGGGTTGGTGACGGACGACGACCAGGTCGCCGTCGAGGATTCCGGCTTCGATCATCGAATCACCCCGCACCCGCAGCATGAACAGCTCACCTGGGCCCGTCAGGTCCTCCGGCACCGGAAGGACCTCTTCGACGTTCTCCTTGGCGAGGACGCCGACACCGGCGGCGACGTTGCCGACGAGGGGCACGTGCGCGACAGGTCGCACCCCGATCGCGGCACCCGAAGACGGCTCGAAGGAGACCTCGATGGCGCGTGGCTTGGTCGGGTCGCGGCGCAGGTAGCCCTGACGCTGGAGGATCTGCAGATGGGCATGGACGGTCGAGGAGGAGGTGAGCCCGACCGCCTCGCCAATCTCACGCACCGAGGGCGGATAGCCCCGCTCGCGCACCTGACGTTCGATGAACTCGAGAATCTGACGACGCTTGCCCGAGAGCTGCGTTTCGGCCATGTGCCCCGCCTTTCGCGAACAGCCTGCGGCCACGTCCTGGGCCCGAAGTTACATCCCTGTGACACCCGAGTGCAAACATCCGTTCGTGGAACATCCGTTCGCTCGGTGGTTGACATCGAACACATGTTCGTGCGACGATGAGATGTGGACGGGCAGACATATCTACGAAGAAGACGGGTGGTCTTCTCGGTCGGAGGCGGGCATGGCGGCGGTGATCGGTTCTCTCGGTGACACGAGGGCCCGGGGTGGAGCCCGCAACAGCTACCGAGGCACGAGCCGGGCGACGCTCCGAACGCCACCGGGGTCGTGGTCGGGTCGACCAGGCTCGGTCGGTCACCGGGCCAGGTGGCGTCAGTCTGTTGGGATTTTGGCGTCCTTTCTGGCGCTTGCCGGGGTGTGGGTCGGGGCGGCGGCGATCCGATCGACGGAGAACGGCGCTGCGGCCCAGCACGATGTCGTCTACGTCGCCCACCCCGGCGACACCTTGTGGGGGATCGCCACCAGGCTCGACCCGGCGGGCGACCCGGAACAGGTCGTCGCGCTGCTGGGAGCCGAGCTCCACGGGGCACCGCTGCGGCCCGGGACCGTCCTCACCGTTCCCTGACCTGGACGGCTGCCTGCGGTTCGGGCCAGGTTCGTCGCTGTGGGAGCGCTACTCTCCGGCAGTGCGCTGTCCGAGGTGCTCGGCCCGCGATGATCATGTCGTTGACTCCCGCGAGATCGACCACGGTGAGTCCATCCGCCGTCGGCGAGAGTGCCGTCGGTGCGGCTATCGCTTCACGACGCTGGAGCGACTGGGGGGGACGGTCACCTTCGTCGTGAAGAGATCGGCCGAGCGGGAGCCGTTCTCTCGGGAGAAGATCGCTGCTGGGGTGCGGGCGGCCTGTAAGAACCGGCCGGTCGACGAGAACAACATCGACACGCTCGCGGTGGCGGTCGAGAACGAGTTCGCCCACGCCGGACGGGACGTGACGAGCGTGCAGATCGGCGTCTCGGTGCTCGACCGTCTCCGTGAACTCGACGAGGTGGCCTACATACGGTTCGCCAGTGTGTACAAGGGTTTCGAGAACCTCGGCGATTTCCAGCGGGAGGCCGGCCTGTTGACAAAGGCGACGGCCCCGAAGCAGCACCGGACGACCGAGGCGGTGTCGGCCTCTCCCGTCGCGGATCGAACCTCGGACTGAGCGGCCGTGCCGGTCGAACTCCTCGCCGAGGCGCCGCGCCGGGCGGTCGCCATCTATGCCCATCCTGACGACTCCGACGTCTCGTGTGGGGGAACCCTGGCGAAATGGGCGGACGCCGGCTGCACGGTCGATCTCATCGTGTGTGCGGCCGGTGACAAGGGCACGCGGGATGCCGCGATAAACCCCGACGCCCTGGTGGTCGCTCGCGGGCACGAAATCGAGGCGGCGGCGCGGGTCCTCGGGCTGTCGGGCGTGCACCGACTCGGTCGTCCCGACGGGGAGTTCGAGAACGATGCGGATCTCCGCCGGGAACTGGTTCAGTTGCTGCGCGAACTTCGCCCGGAAGTCTTGGTGTGCCCAGATCCGCTCGCGGTGTTCTTCGGCGAGCACTACTACAACCATCGCGACCACCGCGTGGTGGGTTTCGCAGCCCTCGACGCCGTCGCGCCGGCCGCGGCGTCTCCGCTGTACTTCCCCGACGCCGGCCCACCCCACGCCGTCGACTACGCCCTGTTGTCCGGCTCGCTGGAGCCGAACGTCTACGTCGACGTGACCGCGACCGTCGCACGTAAGGCCGACGCGGTCTGCTGTCACGTCAGCCAGCTTGTCGACGGGGGGGAGTCGTTCCGTCCGGTGATGGAAGCGCGCGCGGCCGAGGCGGGACGGGCGGCGGGGGTTGACTACGCCGAGGCGTTCCGCCGGGTCTGGCTCGGACACTAGGAAGAGGACCGAGGCGACCATGCCTGGAGCCGGGCGATTCGGCGTCCCGACTCCTCGGTCGGAGGACACCGTTCCGGCTACCGACGTCCTCCATCTCGACATGGACGCCTTCTTCGCGGCCGTCGAGGTGCTCGCGGACCCCTCGCTCGCCGGTCGGCGGGTTGTCGTCGGCGGGACCGGGCCGCGTTCCGTCGTCGCCTCGGCCTCGTACGAGGCGCGGGTGTTCGGTGTGCGATCGGCGATGCCGATCGCCGAGGCGCGCCGGCGTTGTCCCGGTCTGGTGATCGTCGGCGCCCACCACCAGGAGTACCAGGAGACGAGCGCCGCTTTGATCGCCCTCTGCCACGAGGTCACCCCGATCGTCGAGCCGATCTCGATCGATGAAGCCTTTCTCGATCTGTCCGGCGCCCACCGCTTGCTCGGCGACAGCCGGGCGATCGCCACCAACCTGCGCCAGCGGGTGCTGGACGAGCTCCACCTCTCCTGTTCCATCGGGGTCGGGAGGACCAAACTCGTCGCCAAGCTGGCCTCGAGGGCGGCGAAACCGCGTGTCCGACCGGACGGGTTCGACCCGGGACCCGGGGTGGTCGTGGTCGGGGCTCCTGACGAGCTTGCCTTCCTCCACGCCCACCCGGTGCGGGCGGTTCCCGGCATCGGGCCGGCCACCGCGGAGCGACTGCGACGGGTCGGCGTGACGACCGTGGGGGACCTGGCCCTGCTCGGGCGGGAGCGGCTGGTCGCGATGTTCGGCCAATCACACGGAACGATGCTCGGCGACCTCGCCTCCGGGAAGGACGACCGCCCGGTGGTGACCGAGCGGGTGGTCCGCTCGATAAGTCACGAGCGGACCTTCGACGTCGACGACCACGACGTCGAATCACTTCTCAGCAAGGCCCGGGAACTCGCGGTCTCGGTGGCGGCGCGCTGCCGAGCCCGCGGCGTCGCGGCCCGCACCATCTCGGTGAAGGTGCGGTTTGGCGATTTCGAGACCATTGAACGGTCTCGATCCCTCGACCGCGCGGTGGCCACGGCAGCAGAGATCGCCCAGGTCGCGACGGCGCTGCTCGCCACCGTCGACCTCGGCCGGGGCGTACGGCTGCTCGGGGTTTCGGTGTCGCACTTCGGGGAGGCGAATCGCGACGAGGCCGCCCAGCTCGGACTGTTCGCGGCCGCGGTTTCCCATCCGGAGCGAGCCGAGGCGGCGGGCCACGGCAGCGAGGTGGAGCGGGCGGCGGACGAGATCCGCCGCCGCTTCGGGCCCGGGGCCATCACCTCGGTGGCGGCGGCGGCACGCCGCGACCCCCCGGCCCGCCGTCCCGGTCGGGAGCGGCGCTAAAGGCCGATTCCGTCGCCGCGCACCCGGTAGGCCTGGCGCGAGAATGGTCGCGCGCGATGACCGGTGCCTCCGGGATTAGCGTTGCCAGCGGATGCCGGGGCTCGGGCATCGTCGGGCCGATCGGTGCGGCAAGAAGGGGGAGAGGGTGCCGCTTTCCGAGGATGAGCAGCGCATTCTCCACGAGATGGAGCAGAAGCTCTTCGAGCACGACCGCGGTTTCGCGAACCGGGTCCGGCCCAAGCGCTCGCGTTCTCTCGCCGGTCGCTCCATGCGTTGGTCGGCGCTCATTTTCGTGCTGGGGTTCGTCGTGCTGCTCGTCTCGTTCCGCTCTTCCACGTTGATCGGAACCTTCGGGTTTCTCGTCATGCTGGTGGCGGCGCTGCAGTTCGAGCGCAGCGCGTGTCAGGCCTTCGGGCGGGCCGGGGCCGCCTCGGGCCGGGGTAAGGCCGGGCCACGGCCGCTGACCGAGGAGCTCGCCATGTTCGGCCGGCGCCTGCGCTCCCGGTTCGGACGCGAGCGCTGAACACCTTGGACCGTGCCGGAGGCGCGGCCCTGCTGCGACTGGGCTTGTCGACGGGCGCGGTGCTCATCCGCCGACCACGCCTGGCGCCGTCGGCGGTGCGGCTGGGCGTCGATCTGGTTCCGAGGCGTTGGTGGCGGCGTCGCCCGTTCCTGCCGTTGCCGGACCGGCGGTGGATCGCCTTCCGTATGGAGGTCGCCTACGGTGACGCCAGCGCGATCCCGTCCGCCGAGGACCTTGCCGACTACCTGGAATGGGCCCATCAAATGCGGGCACTGAGGGGGACCTTGCGCCTCCGGTGAAAGGTCACGCGCTAGCCTCGCCGGAGATGGCGCGGGCCGACACTTTCCAGAGTCACCGGACCTGACGTGAACGGCAGATCTCTCGTCCTCAACGCCACCTACGAGCCGATCTGCGTCGTGTCGTCGCGGGCGCGCCCTGGTGCTCGTGATCGGGGAGAAGGCCGAACTGGTCCACGACACCGGGCGCTACTACCACGCCGAACGGGTCGCCTTTCCCGAGCCGTCGGTCGTCCGGCTGACCCACTACGTCCGCGTGCCGTGTCAGGCACGGATCGCCATCACCCGACGCAGCGTGTTCGCCCGCGACGGCCATCGCTGCCAATACTGTGGCGGCCAGGCCGAGAACATCGACCACGTCACACCGAAAAGTCGCGGTGGGGCGCACATCTGGGAAAACGTCGTCGCGGCGTGCCGACGCTGCAATGCGCTGAAACAGGACCGACTCCTGGAAGAGACGGGGCTCACCCTGCGGCGTGTGCCGCACACCCCGCGTTCCCGGGTTTGGCTGCTCGCCGCCAGCGGAGACCTGCGCGCCGAGTGGGAGCCTTATGTAGCGCCCAACTCCGAGCGCGCCGCCGGCTAGCGGAAACGCCGTGCCGGGGCCGACGCCATCCTGGCGCGGCGGATGGCGGCTGGTCGTGCGGCGGGGTCCTCCCCGGGAGCTGGTGGCGTCGGGACCCGACCCGTCCGGGCGGCGCCTCGCCTGCCTTTGCCACCCCACGACGCCGGCGGTGGTGATCGGCCGCGGGCAGCGGGAGGCCGACTTCGACGGGCAACGATGCGCGCGAGAAGGCCTCGATCTGGTGCGCCGTCGCAGCGGCGGCGGTGCGGTCCTCGTCGTGCCGGCAGGGCAGATCTGGCTCGACCTGTTCGTGCCGGCCTCGGACCCTCTGTTCGATCGCGACGTGGTGCGCGCCTCATCCTGGGTCGGCGCCTTGTGGCGTGACGCGCTCGGGGCCGCGTCCGGGGAGGGGGGCGAGCTAGCGGTTCACGAGGGCAGGCTGGTCGCCACGGCGTGGTCGGCAAGCGTCTGCTTCTCCGGCATCGGACCGGGGGAGGTGACCCGTGACGGTCGAAAGGTGACCGGGCTGGCCCAGCGGCGCGACCGCACCGGGGCGTGGTTTTTCACCATGGCGCTCGTCCGCTCGGCTCAGCACCTTCTCGCCCCGCTTCTTTCGGTGGGAGCGGACCAGCGCGCCGCGATCGGCCGGTCGCTCCGTGACGAGACCGCGGTGATTGGCTGTGCGGCCGGGGATCTGGAAGAGGCGCTCGGCCGGTCGCTCGGCGGGGGGTGGTCAGCGGGCGAAGACGTGCCAGCCCAGCCACATCCACCCCACCGCGAACGCGAGCCGTCCGGCCGGGAAGCCGACGATCCAGGTGACGGCGTCGCCGATCCCCGGGAATCGGTGGCGCGTCGACCACGCGCCGATCTCGAGCAGGGCGAACAACGCCACCAGGACCAGCCACGCCGCGATGGTGAGACCACGGTCATTCATCGGCGGACCAGGTAGCCACCGAGGGCGAGCCACGCCGCGAAGAGCACTCCTCGTGACCAGGGTTGTGCCGCGACCTCGGTGAGGAAGTAGCTGACGGTCGGGTGGGCGATCCTCGGCGACAGGAAGTAGTTCCACAGCTCGAAGGCGATCGCCACCGCCGCGAGCGCCCCCCAGATGGCGAAGCCGACGGAGGGGGCGGACCGCTTTCTGGCAGGTGTCGGACGGGCTTGGTCCGAAGCTTTCATCCCCTCCCGTCGGGGTCTCCCGGTGGCGGGTCTCCAGGTGAGGACGGCGATCTCGGCCACCACGAACAGACCGATCACCGAGCCGGTGACGACCTCGGCGCCGGTCGAGAAGGCGGTGGTGAAGCTCGCCACGATGGCGACTGCCACCCCCGCCCCGACGGGTCCGACCAGACGCCGCACCTCGGCATTGTGGCGCCTGGGAGGGTGGCCTGTCCGGCTACGACGCCGGCGGGTCCGAGGGCCACCCGGCGCATCGCCCGCGCCGACGTGAGATGATCCTGGTCGCGGGCATTTCGGTGGGCGTGAGCTCGCTCCACAGACGGGGGCTGAGGTGAACGAGGTGGCCACAACGCCTCAAACGGTGGTCGTCCTCGGTGGCAGCTCCGACCTGGCTCGGGCGGTGCTGCGAAAGCTGGCGAAACAACGGATCTTGTCGGTGTTGCTTGCCGGGCGCCACCAGGACGCGCTCGACGAGGCGGCGCGGGAGCTCACCCGCCTCGGCGTGGAAGCCATCGAGACCGCGACGTTTGACGCCTGCGACGTGGCCTCGCACGAGGCCTTTGCCGACGAGGTGGCGCGCCGGGTCGGGCCCATCGATCTCGTGATCGCCGCCGCCGGGGTGCTCGGAGGGCGGGGGATGGAAGATCTCACCGCGACGGTGGTGGCCACCGAGATCTCGACCAACTTCACCGGGCTCGCCGCGGCGATGGTCGCCTTCTCCAGGGTTTTGCGCCGTCAAGGTCACGGTCGCATCGTCGTCTTCTCCTCCGCCGCGGCGGTGCGGGCCCGTCGTACGAACTTCGTCTACGACTCGGCCAAGGCGGGCCTCGACGGATTCAGTCAGGGTCTCGGTGACGCACTGTGCGGAAGTGGGGTCGAAGTCATCGTGGTTCGGCCCGGTTTCGCCCGAACGAAGATGACCGAGGGTCGCCGTGTGCTGCCCTTCGCGACCTCGGCGGAGGACATCGCCGACGCGGTCGTGAAAGCACTCGACTCCGGCCAGCCGGTGGTGTGGATTCCCCCGGTGCTCCGGTTGGCGGCACCGCTGGCGCGCTACGTGCCTCGGCGGATCTGGCGCCGTTTCCCCAACTGAGTTCCCGGCGGGTCCCACTCGGCGCCCGGGTCCCGAGCCGAGCGGTGGGGGGCGCCGAAGGCCCGAAGGTCCGCCTAACTGCCCCAGGAGTTGGCGGCGACCACCGGCCCGGGCACCGGAAGGGCGTTCACCACCGCAAGGTTGCGCGCGGTCGCCCGGCGCAGCCGGGCCAGCCGGGGCGGCGAAAGCCTCTCGCAGACCCAGTCCCAGTGGAGCGAGACAACCTCGCCGACCGCCAAGTCCTCGAGGATCCCGACTCCGTCGACGGCCCGCCGTGCCGGCTCGAGACACTCTGGCCCGAGGGCCAGTCGGTTCTTCCGGAATTCGAGGGTGCGATTTCGCACCACGACCGTGTCGCTGTCGACGGCCTCGACGCGGCCCCACCGAATGCGGCAGCGGTCGAGGACCGCAAGCGCCGGCCCTTCCGTCCCGGATCGCAGCAATCCGAGCCACGGGTAAACGGCGAAGACGTGGAAGCTGTGGTGGGCGACCCCACCGAGCGGCACCGCGGACGCGATCCCCGCGAAGTTGCGCCCGGCGCGCCGGGCGAAACGCTCATCGAGGGAGGTGACCAGGGCCTGAGCGGGGACGCGGTCGAGCAGCTCGTTGCCGACCCAGTAGGCCTCGACGACCCGTTCGTCTAACGGGTCGGGTAGGCCGCTGCAACCCGCGATCAGCTCGAGATACGGCCAGGCACCCTCGAACCTCGACGCGAGGTAGGTGAGCTCCCGGAGATCACCGTCCTCGCGCGACGCCCCCAGGAGGGCCCGGTGGTCCGGCGGTCCGCAGTAGCCGAGGGCGTTCGGCGGGTAGGCGTACCGGGCGAAAAGGACGGGTCCCGGGGTCACGCTCGGGCGACCCGGGGCCAGGCCCGGACCACCGCCAGCACGCCGAGAGCCAGCAGCACCAGTCCGAGCGTATCGGAGGCCAGCCCGGTGTGGTGGACGAAGGCGTCGAGGAAGAGGGTGACCGCGGCGCTCGAGACCAGCACCGAGGTGATGTCGACGGCCCGGGCCCGGCTCAGCGCGGTCATCCAGGTCGCCACGTAGCCGCCGAGCAGGCAACCGGTGATGAGCGCCCAACGCAAACCGCTGGCGCCGATTCCCACCAACGAGTGGAACTGGCCGGTGGCGGCGAGGTAGCCGACCAGCACGACGGCGCCGCCACCCATCCGGACGAGCGCCAGCGCCGTGGCAGTCATGGCCGCGAGCAATCGTTTGGCGACGACCGTCTCGATGGCCCACAGCACCGTCGCCCCCAGCACCAGGGCGTTGCCGGCGTTGAACTGGAGGTGGCCGACACCACCGGAGGTCGCGGAGACCCCGACCACGAGCAGCGCGATCGCCGCGAGGTTCCAGCGTCCGAGCCGCTCGCCGAGGAGCGGGAGCGCGAGGAGGGCGACCCAGATGATCAGCGTGTCGTGGAGGAACACCGCCGGCACGGCCGCGGTACGGGCCAGACCGTCGAAAAAGAAGATGAAGGCGGCCCCGCCGCCGATCGCGGCGACATAGGCGAGCCCGGCCCACCGGGCCCACCCCTGGAGACGGCGGGCGGGAGCCGGAGACGGATGGCGCACCCCACCGCCGGGGACGACGGGGCCGGCGCCCCGGGAAGCCAACCACCCGACGGCGGCGAAGGCGGCGATGATGAGCGTCGCGGCGAGGTTCTTGGCGGTGGTGTAGACGGCCGGCGAGCTGAAGCTCTTCACGCCGTAGCTGTTGACGAAGACGGAGATACCGCTGATGATCGCCGTGGCGCCGGCGACGTACAGTCCGGGAAGGCGGGTCTTCTCCGCTGACTCGGTCGAGTGGGCCATTTCGCCTCCTAATCCGGACTGCTGTTCGAAGCCTGCGCCGCTCGGGCGTCGCGGAACTGCGCGAGCACCTCCTCGGCTTCGGCGCGGTCGGCGGGGCCGAGGGCGTAGCCGCTGTGGGCGGTGACCCAGTCGCCGGCTGCCGGTGGATCGCCCTCGTAGGCGAGCAACGACAACTTGTGGGAGCTCCCGTCGAGGTCCGCCGCCACGGCCGTGCCGTCGTCGAGCACCGAAACGATCTGGTGGAGTCGGCTCATGCACACGGGCGAGCCCCCATCATGACATCTCGGCGATGAGATCGGCGATGCGGCCGGCGGCGCGGGGGATCGCCCGTCCGACGGCGGGGGAAAGCCCGGTTCCGTCGGAGAAGTCTTGGCCTTCGATACCGACGACGACGACGCGGTCTGGCGCACGCCGAAGGACCTGGGCCAGCCGCACGACGCGATCGAGACCGATGGCGTGGGTGCTGGTGCTCGACCGGCCGCCGGCGGCGGGGAGATCGACGAGGCTGACCGTCCCGGCGGGGGCTTGGGAACGGGTCGCGTCGACGAGCACAGCCAGCGTGGCGGCCTCCCAACGGCCGAGGAGGTCGAGGGGTTCGGCGATCGGGCCGATGTCGACCGCCGGAGTGGAGGCGGCGACGAGACGGGCGACCGCCGGCCCGGCGCCGTCGTCGTGGCGGTAGTCGTTGCCGATCCCGGCGATGACGACGTGTGCGGTCATGAACGGTCGATCGAGAGGTCGAGGAAGTGGGCCGCGCACGAGATGCAGGGGTCGTGGTTGCGGATGGCGAGCTCGCAGCGGGCGGTCAGCTCGGCGTCGGTGAGCTCGAGGCCGGACTCGACGACCCGACGGAGGTCGGACTCGATCGTGAGCTGGTTCTGGGCGGTGGGGGGCATGATGCGGGCGGAGCGGATCGTCCCCTCGGCATCCAGCTCGTAGTGCTGCACCAGCAGGCCCCGGGGTGCTTCGGTCGCCCCGGTGCCGTCTCGAGGGGCCGGCTGGACCAGGACCGCCGGCGGTTCGGGCGGCTCGTACTCCGTCGCCAGCCGCAGCGCCTCGTCGCAGGCGAAGAGAAGCTCGACGGCGCGCACGATCACGCTCTTGAACGGGTTATGGCAGACCTCGCCGAGGCCGGCCTCCGCCGCCGCGTCGCGCGCCACCTTCGGTAGCTTGGCGGCGTTGAGCGCGTAGCGGGCGAGGGGCCCGGTGAGGTAGGGGTGGTGTCCCTGCAACCGGGAATGCAAAGCCGTGGAGCGTTCGACGTGCTCCTCGACGGCCAGCGCGGCGAACTCCGCTGGCGTGGCGTCGATGCCGTCGGAGGAGGCGACGCGGCCCGCCTCGATCGCGTAGTGATCGGGGTGCGAAAGCGCGACGAAGCGGTAGTCCGCCTCGATCTCCGGGAACTCGAAGCCGGCCACCCAGGCGACCGTGTCGAGCGACTCTTGCCGGGCGCGCCGCAACGGCTCCACCAGAGCCGTGATCTCTTCGTGGGAGGGAGCGCGGTAGAAGCCCCCGAGGCGGACGTTCACCGGGTGGATCGCCCGGCCTCCGATGACCTCCATGACGTGGTTCCCGGTCTTCTTGAGCCGGAGTCCTCGCTCGACCGCGGACGGGTTGAGCCCCGCCAGTTCAACGGCATCCCGGCAGCCGAAGAAGTCGGGGGCGTGGAGGAGGTAGATGTGGAGGGCGTGGCTCTGGATCCACTCGCCGCAGTACAGCAGACGCCGGAGCTTTTCGATGCGGTCGGGAACCTGGACGCCGCAGGCGTCCTCGATCGCGGCGCAGGCCGACATCTGGTAGGCGACGGGGCAGATGCCGCAGATGCGCGCCGTGATGTCCGGCGGCTCTTCGAAACCCCTGCCGCGCAGGAACGCCTCGAAGAAGCGGGGTGGCTCGAAGATCTCCAGCTCCACGTGCTCGAGGACGCCTTGGCGGATCGAGACGTGGAGGGATCCCTCTCCCTCCACCCGGGCGATCCCGTGGACGTCGATCTTGCGATTCGCGGTGGCCCCGCTAGGCGTCATGTTCGAGGCTCTCCTTTGAAAACTCCGGTGCCGCGGAGTTGAAGGTCCGGAAGATCCGAGAAACCCCCTGGTGGGACATTCCGAGATCGAGGAGTCGCCCGGACAGCGACCCGGTGTTGGTGGTGTTCGCCGGGCCGAAGCACCCGTAACAGCCGCGGTTCATCGCCGGGCACAGCGCCCCGCATCCGGCGCGGGTCACCGGCCCGAGGCACGGCGTTCCATGCGCGACCAGCACGCAGAGGTTGCCCCGGGTCTTGCATTCCTCGCACAGGCTGTAGCCCGGGATGACGGGGCGTCGGCCGGCGAGCAGGGCGGTGACCACCTCGACCAGCTGGAGCCGGTTGATGGGACAGCCGCGCAGCTCGAAGTCGACCTTCACGTACGACGAGATGGGGCTGCTCTCCGCCAGGGTCGAGATGTACTCCGGGTGGGCGTAGACGGCGGAGGTGTACTCGCCGACGTCGGCGTAGTTGCGGAGCGCCTGGATGCCTCCCGCGGTGGCACAGGCCCCGATGGTGACGAGGAGCCCCGACGCCGCCCGCACCGCGAGGATCCGGTCGGCGTCGTCGGGGGTGGTGATCGAGCCCTCGACGAGGGATACGTCGTAGGGGCCCTCGACCACCGCGCTGGTCATCTCGGTGAAGCTGGCGATCTGTACCGCCCGTGCGAGCTGCAACAGTTCGTCCTCGCAGTCGAGGATGCCCAGCTGGCAGCCATCGCACGAGGCGAACTTCCAAACCGCCAGGGTCGGTCGAGCGGTCATCGTTCGGCCTGCGTCATGAGCTCGGCCGCCAAGGGGGCGTAGGGCACGACGGGTCCGTCCCGGCAGAGCAGGTACGGACCGAGCTGGCAGTGACCGCACAGGGCGATGCCGCACTGCATATTGCGCTCCAGCGAAACCCGGATGTTCTCCGGGTCGATGCCGAGGTCGATCAGTGACCGCGCGCTGAAGCGCATCATGATCTCGGGACCACAGACGAGGGCTACGGCGCCGGTGCTCTCGAAGGGGAGCGCGGTGAGGATCTGGGTCACGACCCCGACGTGGCCGGTCCATCCGGCGTCCGCGACGTCCACCGTCACCTTGACGTCGAGGCCCATTTCGCCCCAGTGATCGATCTCTTCGGGAAACACGATCTGGTCCGGCAACCGCGCCCCGACGCGCAGCGCGACCTTGCGTCGAGGCGACTGGTTCTCGGCGAGGTAGCGCATGGCGCCGCGCAGGGGCGCCAGCCCAATGCCGCCCGCCACCACGATGACGTTGCGGTCTTCGAGGCTCTGGAGGCCCCAGTCGGTTCCGAACGGGCCGCGCACTCCGACGACATCCCCGATCTTCGAGGAGGCGAGGGCGTGGCTCACCGCACCGACGTCACGCACGCTGTGTTCGACCGGGCCGGGAGCTCCGGGTGCCGAGCTGATGGAAATGGCGATCTCGCCGACCCCGAACACGGTGAGCATGTTGAACTGACCCGCCTGGAACGCCGAGATCGGCGGGTCGATCGGTTCGAGCCACAGGGTCGTGATGTCGAAGGTCTCCGTCTTGCGGTCCACGACGCGGTAACGCGACGGCACGAACGGCCCCGGCGTCGCCGGCTGCATCTCAGTCATCAAGGCTGTGCCCGTAGAGGTCGAGAAGACGGACCCGTGTCGACTGGAGGCGGCTCAGCAGCACACCGCTGATCCGCTTCAGTAGCTCATAGCCGAAGTCGGGATCGGCGTCGGCCTTGTCGCGCAGACACGTGCCGTCGATGGCGATGGCGCCCACGGGATCGATGGCGACGCCGTCGAACTGCCATCGGTAAGGCGGCACCAGCCAGGACCACCCGAGCACGCTGTTGGGGCCGATCGTCTCGATGACGAGGGGTTTGCCCGAGGGCCGCTGCACCTGCAGGGCGACGCGCCCGCGGCGGAGCAGGTACAGGGTGTCGGCGGGGTCGCCCTCCACGAGGATGCGGGCACCGGGCTCGAAGGCGACATTCTGCGCACATCCGGCGGCCAGTTGGATGGTCGTGTCCGGGAGTCCCGCGAACAACGAATTCTTGGCGATGAGGTCGCTCAGCTCTTCCATCAGACCTGCCTGTCTCGAACCACAGCTGGTTCGTCCGTTCTCACCGCTCCGTCGCTCGCCGCGATGGCCGCGACTTCTTCGGTGATGTCAATGCCCACCGGACACCACGTGATGCAGCGTCCGCAACCGATGCATCCCGAGTTCCCGAACTGGTCGACCCAGGTCGAAAGCTTGTGGGTCATCCACTGCCGATAGCGAGATCTGGTCGACACCCGCACGGACCCGCCATGGAGGTAGGAGTGGGCGAGATCGAAGCAGGAGTCCCAGCGCCGGGTCTGCTCGATGCCGCCGGCGAGGTCGCTGGTTTGCTCCACGGCGGCGCAAAAGCAGGTCGGGCAGACGAGGGTGCAGTTCCCGCAGGCGAGGCAGCGGGCGGCGACGTCATCCCATCGGGGATGCTCCAGGTTCCGCGCCAGCAACCCGGGGGTCGCGGCGGCGTTGAGGGTTCTGGTGATGGTGGCCTCGGCACGACGGATCAGTTCATCACGGGCCCGGAGGTCCTCGGCGGTCGCCGGACGCGAGGGGACCGCGTCGAGCACGGCCGCGCCGCGCTCCGAACCGACGCGCACCAGGAAGCGGTGATCGGGACCGGGCAGCTCGGTGAGCGCCAGGTCGAAGCTCGAGGTGGCGGAGGGGCCGCTGCCCATCGAGGCGCAAAAGCAGGTGGCGGCGGGGGTGCCGCACTCCACGGTGACGACGAGGGCCGCATCCCGCCGGCGGGAGAACACCGGGTCGGGGTGGGCACCCCCGGCGAGCACGCCGCCGAGGACCTCGAGCGCGGCGACCTCGCACGGGCGCGCCCCGAAGTAGGCCTCGGGGGGCGCCTCGTCGGTGACCCTGTCGACCACCAGGTCTCCTCCGTCGCCACGAGCTCGCCACAGGACCGCTTGGGAGGGAAACACCGACTGTCGGAAGGACTCGGGACCGACCGCCCATCCGAACAGCTCACCGTCGTCTCCGTGACGGAGACGGTACGAACCGGGCTTCTGCTCGTCGTGCCAGCCGGCTGGAAGTTCGTCGGCCGAACGGACCTCGCGATGGACGATGGCACCGTTCAGCACGACCGGCCCGATGACGCGATAGCCGCCGGACCGAAGCGACGCGAGGAGAGAGTCGACCCCCTCGCGATCGATGATGACACCGTCGGGGGAGGGCACGTCGACACGTTAGGGCTCGGTCCGTCCCGACGAAAGGGCCGGTGGACCCATTCCTTTTCCGGAGACGGGTTTCCGGACTCCGGCGCTGGGTGGGCTTGTGACCATCGGCCCTGGTCATCGCGGCGGCCCGACGCGAGCATCGGGAGAAGCGAGCGATCCCTCGAGGGGGACGGTGCTCGGGCGAAGGGTCCAGCGAGCGGATGGCGAGGCCGGGGATGTTCCAGGTTCGGATCCATGGGCGAGGTGGACAGGGGGTGGTCACCGCGGCGGAACTGCTCGCCGTGGCAGCTTTCAATGACGGTCGCCACGCGCAGGCCTTTCCGAGCTTCGGATCCGAGCGGACCGGAGCCCCGGTCGTGTCGTTCTGTCGCATCA
This sequence comes from uncultured Acidimicrobiaceae bacterium, assembly GCA_963761425.1. GTDB lineage: Bacteria > Actinomycetota > Acidimicrobiia > Acidimicrobiales > Bog-793 > Bog-793. Next base: position 450,111 of record CAVXGQ010000005.1, read on the forward strand.
GCGAACGGGAGATCCGGAGCCGCGCTCCGATCGAGGAACCCGACGCGCTCATCATCCAGGACGCGACCTTGCTCCATCAGGTGGGGTTGTTTTCCGGCCTGAAGCCGCAGGGCTATGTGCTCGTCAACACGGCGAAGACCTTGCAGGAGATCGGCGCTGCAGGTTTCGTAGCCGAACTGCCCAAGAATCACGTGCTCTCGGTCCGAGCGACGGAGATCGCGTTGCAACACCTTGGTCGACCCTTGCCCAACGCGGTCCTACTCGGCAGCTTCGCCGCGCTCACGGGGGTCGTCTCGCTCGCCGCCGTCGTCGCGGCGATCGAGGACCGTTTCTCCGGAGCGATGCGTGACGGCAACGTCGCCGCGGTCACCGAAGCGTTCAATGAGACGCGCTCCGAGGAAACCGTGATATCCCGCCAGAAAAGGTCCGTCGGTGCTTCGTCAGATTGAGGGATCACGGGCGGTCGCGGAATCGGTGGCCTTGTGCCGCCCGCGGGTCGTGTGCGCGTATCCCATCTCACCGCAGACCCACATCATCGAGGCGGTCGGGGCTCTCGTGAAGTCGGGACGGCTCAAGCCCTGCGAATTCATCAACGTCGAGTCGGAGTTCGCGGCGATGTCGGCGTCGATCGGGGCCTCGGCCGCCGGCGCCCGGGCCTACACCGCGACGTCGAGCCAGGGGCTGCTCTATATGGCGGAGGCGGTCTTCAACGCCGCCGGACTCGGGTTGCCGATCGTGATGACCGTGGCGAACCGGGCGGTGGGCGCCCCGATCAACATCTGGAACGACCACAGCGACGCGATGGCTCTGCGGGACGCGGGCTGGATCCAGCTGTTCGCCGAGACGAACCAGCACGCCGTCGATCTCCACATCCAGGCCTTCCGCCTCGCCGAGGAGCTCAGCGTGCCGGTGATGGTCTGTATGGACGGCTTCATCCTCACCCACGCCGTGGAACGGGTCGAGATTCCGACTCAGGAACAGGCCGACCGCTACCTGCCGCTGTTCGTCCCGCAACAGGTCCTCGACCCCGCGTCGCCGGTCTCGATCGGCGCGATGGTCGGTCCCGAGGCGTTCACCGAGGTCCGCTACCTGGCCCACACGCGCCAGCTCGAGGCGCTGGCCCGAATCCCCGAACTGGCGGCGGAATTCGATCACGTGATCGGTCGCCCGAGCGGAGGTCTCGTCTCCGCTTACCGGAACGAGGACGCCGAGACGATCGTGGTCGCGCTGGGTTCAGTCGTGGGGACCATCAAAGACGTCGTGGATGCGATGCGGGAGGAGGGCACCAGGATCGGCGTGGTCAGCCTCACGACCTTCCGGCCCTTTCCCGGGGCGGCCTTGTCGGCCGCGCTCGAGGGGGCGCATCGGGTCGTCGTGGTCGAGAAGGCACTGGCGGTCGGCTCGGGGGGCATCCTCGGTGCCGACGTGGACGCGTTGGTCTCCAATCGGGGGACGAAGACCTACACGGTCATCGCCGGCCTCGGGGGTCGGGCCATCACCGAGGGGTCGCTGCACCGCGTGTTCAGCGAGGCGATCCGTGCCGAGCTCGACAACGTGAATTTCCTCGATCTCGACCGGGGCGTGGTCGACCGGGAACTCGCCCGCATGGCCGATGACCCCCGTACCGCGCCGAGCGCGGCCCGGGTGCTGCGCGACGCGCGGCAGTCTGCGGCGCGGGTCGTCTAGAGGCTCACCATGACCGAACAGACGATCAAGTTCTATCAAGTCGGCAGTTTCGCGGTGGGCAACCGTCTCCTCGACCCGCAGCTGTGCACGGTTCAGTCCGACCGTGCCCGTGCGAACTCGCTGACTTCGGGCCACCGGGCCTGCCAGGGATGCGGCCAGGCCCTCGGTGCTCGTTACGTGCTCGACACGGCCATGCGCGCGACCGACGGACAGCTGATCGTGGTCAACGCGACGGGGTGTCTCGAGGTCTTCTCGACGCCCTATCCGGAGACGTCGTGGCAGGTGGCGTGGATGCACTCGCTGTTTGGCAATGCGGCGGCGGTGGCGACCGGCGTGGCCGCGGCGCTGAAGGTCCGCGGCGACATGAAGACCCGTGTCATCGTGCAGACCGGCGACGGGGGGGCCGTCGACATCGGCTTCGGCTGCCTATCCGGCATGTTCGAGCGCAATGACGACGCGTTGTTCGTCTGCTACGACAACGAGGCCTACATGAACACCGGCGTGCAGCGTTCCGGCGCCACGCCCGCCGGGGCCCGAACCGCGACGACCGAGGCCGTGGGGCGTGAGCCCGGTAACGCCTTCGGCCAGGGCAAGAACCTGCCCATGCTCGCCGTCGCGCACGAGATCCCCTACGTCGCCACCGCGACGGTCGCCGACGTGCACGACCTCGAGGCCAAGGTGGAGCGGGCGATGGAACTTCGGGGCTCGCGCTACCTGCACGTCCTGGTCCCTTGCCCGCTCGGTTGGGGGGTGGCGTCCGAGGACACCATCCGGCTGGCCCGCCTGGCCTGCGAGACCGGTCTGTTTCCGCTCTTCGAGGCGGCGTACGGGGAGATCCTGCAGACGACGCCGATCCGTCGCCTCGTCCCGGTCGAGTCCTATCTGCGTCCGCAGCGGCGTTTCGCCCACCTGTTCCGGGAACCGCCGCGCACTGAGGACATCGACCGTATCCAGGCGATCGCGGACCGAAATATCCGCCGCTTCGATCTTCTTGGCGAGCAGGTCGACAAGGAGCGCACGTGAGCGAGCACCCCTTCGCGATCACGCTCGAAGTCGGGTCGAGTCGGCAGAACCACACCGGTTCGTGGCGGGTCGAACGACCCGTCTACGTCGACCGTCTTCCCCCTTGCAACGACGCCTGTCCCGCCGGCGAGAACATCCAGCGTTGGCTGTACGAGGCGGAATCCGGGGCCTACGAGGCCGCGTGGCGTTCGCTCGTCGAGGACAACCCGCTCCCCGCGATCTGTGGGCGGGTCTGTTTCCATCCCTGCGAGACGGCCTGCAACCGGGCCAAGGTCGACGAAGCGGTCGGCGTCCACGCCGTCGAACGGTTCCTCGGCGATGCGGCGATCACTCACGGTTGGCAACTGCCACCACCGGCGACGCCGTCGGGTCTCCGGGTCCTCGTCGTCGGGTCCGGACCGTCGGGGCTCTCGGCTGCCTATCACCTCACCAGGCTGGGTCACGAGGTGGTGATCTACGAGGCGGCCCCCTCGGCAGGCGGGATGTTGCGCTACGGCATTCCCAAGTACCGGCTGCCCCGCGAGGTGATCGACGCGGAGATCCGCTCCATCTGCGACCTGGGAGTCACGATCGAGCTCAACCACGCGGTGGGCGACATCGTGCGATCGATGGGGGAGGGCGGATTCGACGCGGTGTACCTCGCGATCGGCGCCCAGTTGTCGCGCCGGGTGGACATTCCGGCGGCCGACTCGGCGCACGTGCTCGACGCCCTGAGCTTCCTGGCGAGCGGCGAAGGGGCGGAGCGGGCCGAGATCGGGCGTCGCGTCGTCGTCTACGGCGGCGGCGACACCGCGATGGATGCGGCCCGCAGCGCCAAGCGGCTCGGTGCAACCGACGCCGTCATCGTCTATCGCCGTAATCGCGAGAAGATGCCGGCCCATGAGGTAGAGGTCGAGGAAGCGCTCGCCGAGGGCGTGACCGTGCGATGGCTGTCGACGATCTCCCGGGTGGACGAGGGCAGGATCGTCGTCGAGAAGATGGAGCTCGATTCCGAAGGCTTCCCCCAACCTACGGGCGAGTTCGCCGAGCTGGATGCGGACTCCGTCATCCTCGCCGTCGGCCAGGATGCCGACCTCGCTCCGCTGGCGGGGCTCGAGGGCGTCGAGAGCCGGAACGGCGTGGTGGCGGTCGACGATTCGATGATGACGGGGCGACCGGGGGTGTTCGCCGGCGGGGACATGGTGTCCGCCGAGCGGACGGTCACCGTCTCGATCGGACACGGCAAGCAGGCCGCCCGCAGCATCGATCGATGGCTGGCCAAGCGTTACGAACCCCCGGTGAGCCGGCACGAACTGGCGTCGATCGACAAGCTGAACACCTGGTACTACTCCGACGCCCCGCGTACCATTCAGCCCGAGCTCGAGATGGTGCGACGCCAGAACGGGTTCGAGGAGGTCATCGGAGGCCTCGACGAGTCGAACGCGCTGTTCGAGGCGCGCCGGTGCCTGTCGTGTGGCAACTGCTTCGAGTGCGACAACTGCTATGGGTTCTGCCCGGACAACGCGGTGTCTAAGCTCGGGCCCGGCGAGCGGTACGCCTTTGACTACGACTACTGCAAGGGCTGCGGGATCTGTGTCGTCGAATGCCCCTGCGGCGCGATCGTCATGGTGCCGGAGCTGATCTGAATCTCGTGTCGCCTGCGGCGCGTGCAGCTGGTCTGATCGAGGTGACAGCGGTCGGGTGCACCGGGTTCGCCACCGGCGGGGATAGTTGGGTGCCACGGTGACTTCGGTCACCCGAGGAGGGAGATGATGGCAGACCGGGAAGAGCCGTCCGCGGTGTCGACCGAACCGGCGAAGAGCCCGGCGATCGGTGACGCGCAGGCGGTGGCGGTGATGCGTGAGACCGGCGCCGGCGAGCGTCGGGTCGCGCTCGTGCCCGAGGACACGGGGAAGCTGAGGTCCCTGGGATTCGATGTCCTGGTCGAAGCGGAGGCGGGGCGGCTGGCGTGGTTCCCTGACGACGCCTACGTCCAGGAGGGCGCGACGATTCTCACCCGCGAGAAATGCGTCGAGCGGTCCGACGTGATGCTCTTCGTCACCCGACCGGCCGCCGGCGACGTGGAGAAGCTGAGGCCGGACCAGGTCGTCATCGGCGTGCTCGCTCCCCTCGTTGATCCCGGCTTCGCCGTGCGTCTCGCCGAGCGTGGGGTGACCGGCGTGAGCCTCGACACCCTGCCGCGCACCCTGAGCCGCGCCCAGTCGATGGACGTCCTCAGCTCGCAGGCGAACGTGGCCGGTTACAAGGCGGCGCTCGTGGCCGCCAACGCCTTTGGGCGCTACTTCCCGCTCCTCATGACGGCGGCGGGAACCGCCCGTCCCGCTGAGGTCCTGGTGCTGGGAGCGGGGGTCGCCGGTCTTCAGGCCATCGCCACCAGTCACCGGCTCGGTGCGATCGTGCGGGGTTACGACGTCCGGTCCGAGGCCAAAGAACAGGTCGAGTCGCTGGGTGGGCGTTTCATTGAGCTCAGTTCGTTGGGGGAGGCGGCCGGTGAGGGGGGCTACGCGCGCGCTCTCACCGCGGAGGAGACGAAGGCACAGCAGGAAGAGCTGAACGCCCACATCGCCCGGCACGACGTCGTCATCACCACCGCCCAGGTCCCCGGTCGCCGCCCCCCGTTGCTCGTCACGGCCGACGCGGTCGCGGCGATGCGGTCCGGATCGGTGATCGTCGACATGGCGGCAAGTTCCTACGGCGGCAACGTCGGGTCCTCTCGCCCCGAGGAGACCGTCTTCTCCGACAACGGCGTCACCATCATCGGTGCTGGCAACCTGGCCTCGACCATGGCGATGGGAGCTTCCACCGCTTACTCGCACAACATCTGCGCGCTTCTTGCGCATCTCGCGAAGGACGGGAGGGTGGCGATCGACCTCGCCGACGAGATCCAGGCGGGGGTTGTCATCACCTTCGAAGGCAAAGTGGTCAATTCTGCGACGGCCGACCTGGCGGCATCGAGCCCGAGCGGACCTCTAGGGAACGGAGCCTGAGCCGATGGATACCAGTCTGGTCACCGATGTCGCGATTTTCGTGCTCAGCTTGCTCGTGGGTTTTGAGGTGATCTCCAAGGTCCCCCAGACGCTCCACACCCCGTTGATGTCGGCCGCGAACTCCATCCATGGAGTGGTGATCGTCGGGGCGTTCCTCATCGCCTCGACGGCACACGATGCCGTCGGCTACACGCTGGCGTTCATCGCCGCGGTCTTGGCCGGGATGAACGTCGTCGGCGGCTACACGGTGACCGGCCGGATGCTGAAAATGTTCCAGCGGCGTCCGGAGGTGGCTCCCAAGGAGATGCCAGACGACGGGGGTCTGTCGTGATGGGAGCCTTCAACGACGTCATCACGCTCATCTATCTCCTGGCGGCGACCTGCTTTGTCGTCGGGCTCCACCTCATGAACGCGCCGCCGACCGCCAACCAGGGGAATCGGATTTCCGCGGTCGGCATGGGCGTGGCGGTGGCGGCGACCCTCGCGCTCATCGCTCACGACGGGACGATCTCCACCACCGGTTGGCTCATGCTCGCCCTGGGCGGCGTTATCGGCTCCGGTGTCGGGCTGTACCTGGCCCGATCCGTCGAGATGACGGCGATGCCGCAACTGGTCAGCTTGTTCAACGCAGTGGGCGGTGGGGCCGCGGCGCTCGTCGCGATCGCCGACTTCGTCCGACTCGCCGGGGTCCTGCACGCCCCGACGATCCCGGCCCGGATTTCGGTGACGAGCGTCCTCGACGTGGTGATCGGCGCTGTGACGCTGTCAGGCTCGATCGTCGCCGCGGGTAAGTTGCAGGGTTTCATCCCGTCCCGGCCGGTCGTGGTGCCCGGTACCCGGGTGGTCAACCTCGTGCTCGCGCTGGCGCTGTGTGCGGGGATGGGGTACATCCTGTCCGGGGCGAACAGTGATCTCACGCTGATCGGCATCGCGGTCGCCTCGCTCGTCATCGGCGTGATCATGGTCATGCCGATCGGCGGGGCGGACATGCCGGTCGTGATCTCGCTCCTCAACGCTTTCACCGGGACGGCCGTCGCCATGGCAGGGTTCGTCATCAACAGCGTCGGGCTCATCATCGCCGGCGCGCTGGTGGGGGCCTCCGGCAGCATTCTCACGAAGCTGATGGCTGACGCCATGAACCGGTCGATCCTCAACATCGTCGCCGGCGGGTTCGGCACTGGCGATCAAACCAGTGTCGTCGGCGCCGGCGCCACCGGGCAGGCCCGGTCGATCGGAGCCGACGACGTCGCCATCCAGCTCGCCTACGCCCAGAAGGTGATCATCGTGCCGGGCTACGGCCTGGCGGCGGCTCACGCCCAGTACGCGGTGCACGAGCTGGCGGATCTGCTCGAGAAGCGAGGCGTCGAGGTGTCCTACGCCATCCACCCGGTGGCGGGGCGGATGCCAGGTCACATGAACGTCCTGCTCGCCGAGGCCGAGGTCCCTTACCAGCAGCTGAAGACGATGGAGGAGATCAACCCCGAGTTTCCCCGTGCCGATGTGGCCCTCGTGATCGGCGCCAACGACGTGACCAATCCAGCGGCCCGCCGGCCAGGCAACGCCGTTTCGGGCATGCCGATCCTCGACGTCGACAAGGCGAAGAGCATCATCGTTATCAAGCGCTCGATGGGCCACGGCTACGCCGGCATCGACAACGAGCTCTACACCGACCCCAAGACCGGCATGTTCTTCGCCGACGCCCAGGTCGGCTTGCGGGCGATCATCGCGGCGGTGAAGACCCTGGTCGGAGTGGATTGACCTTCAGCGATCGGTGACGTGACCGGCGGGAACGATTTCGTGACCGCCGGACGGGGGGCGGGGCCGCCGGCTCCTCATGGGTGTGGCCAGGGCGGATCCGCCTGGCCTCCAGCCGGCCCGCTAGTTGACGCGCCGAGGCCGGCGGTTCCCGACCCCGAGGTCAATCGGTGCGACTTCGCCGTGACCGCCCCTCGTCAAACTGCGCTCCACCGTCTCGTGACACGCCTGGCTCGCGACGGTGACCTCGTGGCGTGGTGGCGATTCGACCCCGGGAGGTCGTGACCCTTTTTCTCCGGCGCCGCGCTCCCGGTCTGGCAGGTCGTCTTTAGTCCCAGGTGGAGCCCGGTCGGGTCCCGGTCGGCCGGGAGGAAAGATTAACGTTGTGTGGTTGACGGTGGGGGGCTGGACACATAGAGTGGCGCGAAATGGAGGATAAGGGAGTAGAGTCACCCGATCGGCGGGTCGTGGAGATCAGAAGGAAGGACCGTCTCATTGGACCCGGAGAGCAGCTTCTTTGGGAGGTACGACCACTCTCTCGACTCTAAGAGTCGGCTCATCCTCCCTGCACGGATCCGCGAACGGTTCGGTCGCCTCTGTTTCCTCACCCCCCACCTCGAAGGGTGCGTCGCCCTCTGGACGCCGGAGACCTTCCAGGCTGAGACCGACACCCGGTATTCCTCTGCCGTCGATACCTTGACGCGCAACCAGGTGCGCGAGTGGTGCTCGGCGGTCGTCCAGACCGAGATCGACTCGCAGGGTCGAATCCTCGTCGCGGCTGGCCTGCGGAGCTATGCCGGTCTGGAACGCGAAGTCGTCATCGTCGGCGTTCTGGACCACGTCGAGTTGTGGTCGCCGTCGATGTGGAACGCCAAGGCTCTCGTAATGTCCGGCGCGAGTGCCGCGACCGGTGCGTGACCGTGCCGGTGATCGACCGTGTGCGCTTCCGACCCCTTCCGGCGGATCGCACGCGCCTGCCTCTCCCGACCCACCCACCGAGGAACGTCCCCTGGTTCATCCGCAGCTCCTCGGCTGCGGCCAAGGATGGCCAGCATCAACCCCTCTCCGCCGATCTCCATCCGTTCTGCAGGGCGAGTTTCGCCCGGCCAGCCGTCGGGGGGCTGCGGATGAACCAGGGGACGTTCCACACGCCGGTCATGGTGGAGGAGGTCGTCCAGCTCATGGGCCCGGTTCCGCCGGGCCTCGTCGTGGACGCCACGGTGGGAGGCGCCGGACATGCTGCGGCGATCCTCGAAAGCCGTCCCGACCTGATCGTCGTGGGGATCGACCGTGACGCGGACGCCGTCGCCGAGGCGGCGGGCCAGCTCGCGAGGTTCGGCGACCGGGCCCGGGTGCACCGGGCCCGGTTCGACGCTCTCCTCGAGGTGCTGGTGGGGTCGGTCCCTCGAGAACTCGAACGCGCCGGAGGCGTGTCGGCGGTGCTGTTCGACCTCGGGGTGAGCTCGCACCAGCTCGACGACCCCACCCGGGGATTCTCCTACCGGGTTACCGCGCCCCTCGACATGCGCATGGACCGCGACCTTCGACCAAACGCCGAGGAGCTGGTGAACACCCTCGACGAGGACGACCTGGCCCGCCTGTTCGCCGAGCACGGCGAGACGCGTTTCGCGCGCCGGATCGCCCGGGCCATCGTGCGGGACCGGCCGGTGACGACGACCACCGCGCTGGCGGACTTGGTGGCACGGGTCATCCCAGCGGGAGCCCGCCGACGGGGCCACCCCGCCGCCCGGGTCTTCCAGGCGCTGCGGGTGACGGTCAACGATGAACTCGGCGTGCTGCCGGTGGCGCTCGACCGGGCGTTGGCGATCCTCGTCGCCGGGGGCCGCATCGTGACGCTCGCCTACCACTCCGGCGAGGACCGCCTGATCAAGGAGCGTTTCCGGAGCTGGTCGACCGGGGGCTGCACCTGCCCGTCGGGTCTTCCCTGTGTCTGTGGGGCGCGGCCTTCCGCCCGCCTGGTCCGCGGGGGCACTCGCCGGCCGTCGGCAGAGGAGGTCGAGCGTAACCCCCGGGCCGCGGCCGCCCGCCTGCGGGCCGTCGAGCGCCTGCGGGCCGTCGACGAGAGGATCGCACGCTGATGGCACCGGCCCGTGCCGCCCGACAGGGCGCCCAAACGGCCGACGAACCCCGGGTCGGTGCGTCACCCGTCGCCGACCGGGCCGGGCTGGTCCTCGTCGGTCGGGCCGAGCTCGAAAGGCGCCGCCTCCGGCGGCGCCGTGAGGCCATCTACACGTTGGCGGGGCTGGTCGTGGCCGCGGCGCTGTTGATCGTCGCGGCGGGCCAGGCCTTTGTCGCCGCCCAACAGGTCCATCTCGACCGGCTCGAGCAGCAGCTCGCCACCTCCGTCGCCCGGGCCCAGAATCTTCAGCTCGCCCGGGCGAAGCTCGAGTCGCCGTCGCGCATCCTGGTGATCGCGGAGCGCCAGCTGGGCATGGTGGTGCCGAAGAGCGTGACCTACCTCGTCCCTGTGGATCCCAGTCGAACCAGCAAGCCGGCGACGTCGCGGTCCACGACGTGACCAGGTCGGGTCGGCGTGACGCCGTCCGGCGTCCGCCGGCGGGTGGGATGAGCCGAGCACGGTTGCGCCTCGTCGCGGCCTTGCTGGTTCTCGCAGCGATCGGCCTCACCGTGCGCCTTGCCGTCGTCCAGGTGGTCGACGGCGCCCGATATGCCGCGTACGAAAAGGGCGAGGTCGAACAGAAGGTCGTGCTCACCGCGACACGGGGCACCATCTACGACAGCACCGGGGACATCCTCGCGATCTCGGTCCCGCGGACCGACGTCATCGCGGACGACTTCCAGATCACCGCTCCGACCGCGGAGGCAAAGATCCTCGCCCCGCTGCTGGGCGTTCCTAAACGTCTTCTGGCTGGCGAGCTGGGCGAGCGCAACGGCTACGTCGTTCTCGCCCGTGGTCTGAAAGACGCCCAGGTGGCGCCCATTGAGGCCCGCGATCTCCCCGGTCTTTCCTTCGCGGCGGACAGCGTGCGCGAAATGACCGGGGGCCAGGTCTTCCAACCCCTCCTCGGTGGGGTGAACGCCGCCGGAGTCGGTGACGCGGGGGTCGAGGAGGCGGACAACCCTCTGCTGGCCGGCAAGACCGGCAGTGAACTCCTTGCCCTCGCTCCCGGGGGGTTGGCTCTTCCCTCCGAACCGACCCACGTCGTCCCGGCCAAGGCGGGGACGGGACTGGTCCTCACCATCGACGAGCCTTTGCAGGTGGAGGTGGAGAAGGACCTTGCGGCGCAGATGGTCGCCACCGGCGCGCAAGGTGGCGTCGCCGTGGTGATGGACGTCCACACCGGGTCGATCCTCGCCATGGTCGACCTGGTCGCCGGTCCTCACGGGTCGGTCGAACCCGCTGCGACGAACCTCGCCGCGACGGCTGTCTACCAACCGGGTTCGGTGATGAAGCTGGCAACCGTGGCGGCCGCCTTGCAGGCGGGATTGATCACCCCTTCGACGGTGCTCACCGTGCCGGACTCCATCGAGGTCGGGGGCTACAGCTTCGCCGACGCCGAGGTGCATCCCACCGAACAGCTCACGGTGTCGCAGATCCTGGCCCAGTCTTCGAACGTCGGAACGATCGAGATCGCGCAGCGTCTCGGACTCGACCGGCTCGCCGCCGGTCTGTCGGCCCTGGGCTACGGCCGTCCCACCGGTCTTGATTGGCCCGGGGAATCGGCGGGAATCGTCGGCTCCCCGTCGACCTGGTACGGGTCGGCCGCGGCGGCGGTGCCGATCGGCACCGGCATCGCGGTGACGCCGCTCCAGGTGCTCGACGCCTACAACACCATCGCGAATGGCGGTGTCTTCGTTGCTCCCCGTCTCGTCGCCGGCACCGTCGGAGCCAACGGGGTCGATCAGCTTGCCAAGGCCCGACCGGGTACCCGGGCGATCGACGCCGCTACGGTCGCGGAGCTCGTGCCGATGCTGGAGGGCGTCGTCCAGGACGGCACGGCGGTGCTCGCCAACATCCCGGGGTACACGGTCGCCGGCAAGACCGGCACCGCCCAGGTCCCGGAGACGACCGGTCTCGGCTACATCCCCGGGGACTGGAACGCGACCTTCGTTGGATTCGTGCCGGCGCAGCGCCCGCAACTGTCGGGGATCGTCGTACTGAACCATCCGACGCCGATCTACGGTGGAACGGTGTCTGCCCCAGTGTTTTCCGAGATCATGCGCTACGCGCTCCGTCGCTTCGACATCCCGCCCTCGTCCTCCGCGGCGCTGGCGGCGAGCGTGAGCGCCGCGTCGAAGCGGTGACGAGCCCCACCATGGAAGGCGTGGCAGCCGACCGGGCGGTCGAGCGGATCGTCGACCGAGTCGGTGCGCTCGTCGAGCTGGGCGACCGTCACCGGATCACGGTCAGCGAGGTGGTCTTCGACGACCGTGAGGTGAGCGCCGGCTCGCTTTTTTGCTGTTTACCCGGCGCACGTCACGACGGACACGACTTCGCCGGCCTCGCCGCGGCAGGGGGAGCCGTGGCCTTCATCTGCGAGCACACGCTCGGTCCCGAGGTCGGCGATGCGCTCCAGCTCGTGGTGCCGCCAGGCACCGCGCGCATCGCCATGGCGAAGGCCGCGTGCGCCTTGTACGGGGATCCCGCCAGCCGCGCTCCACACGGTCGGGATCACCGGCACGAACGGCAAGACGACGACCACCTACCTGCTCCGGTCGATACTCGAGAAGGCGGGCTGGCCGACCGGGGTGGTCGGAACACTGGACGGGGCTCGCACGACGCCCGAGTCGCCCCACCTGCAACGGGCTCTGGCGCGCATCCGCGACGAGGGAATCGTCGCCGCCGTGATCGAGGTGACCTCGCACGCCCTGGTCCAGCACCGGGTGGACGGGATCCGGTTCGATGTAGCCGTGTTCACCAACCTGTCCCGCGACCACCTCGACTACCACGAGACGCTCGAGGCGTACTTCGCGGCGAAAGCCAGGTTGTTCACCCCAGAGCGGGCTCGCTTCGCCGTCGTCAACCGTGACGACGAGTTCGGGCGCCGTCTGCTCGATCGTGCCGAGATCCCGACGGTGTCCTACTCGCTCGACGACGTTCGCGATCTGGAGCTGGGCCTGGCCGAGGCCAGTTTCCGCCTCGGCAAACGCTCGGTGCGCCTCAACCTGGGCGGCGAGTTCAACGTGTCGAACGCGCTCGCCGCCGCCGGCGCGGCGCGAGCCCTCGGTGTCGAACCCGATGCCATCGTGGAAGGGCTGGCCAGATTGGGGGGCATTCCGGGCCGATTCGAAGCCATCGAAGGGGCGGGTGGGGTGGTCGCCATCGTGGACTACGCCCACACGCCAGCCGGCCTCGAAGGATTGCTCACCGCGGTCCGGGCCGATCGCGACGCTCTCGACGTCCCGGACACTCCCGGGGTCATCGTGGTCTTCGGGTGTGGGGGAGACCGGGACCGCGGGAAACGACCGGTGATGGGGGAGGTCGCCTCTCGGCTCGCCGACGTCGTGGTGCTGACGACAGACAACCCCCGCAGCGAAGACCCGAAGACGATCATCGAAGAGATCCGTGCCGGAATGTCCGGGCCGGCGCAGCTCGTCGTGGAGCCGAACCGGAGAACGGCGATCGCCGGCGCGCTCCGCGCCGCCCGGCCCGGTGATGTCGTCGTGGTGGCGGGCAAGGGTCATGAGACCACCCAGCAGTTTGCCGATGTCACCCTGCCGTTTGACGACCGGGAGGTCGTGCGGGCCGAGCTTGAATGGATCGAGCGCGCCACGCGGCGATCGTCGGGGAAACAAGGCAACCCGGAACCTCGGGAGTCGGCCCGATGATCCCGATCTTCATGGCCGGCACCATCGCCCTGCTCATTTCGGGCTTCGGCACGCCGATCCTGCTCCGCTCGCTGGCGAACCGACGCATCGGTCAACAGATCCGCGAAGAGGGCCCTGCCTTCCACATCACGAAAGAGGGCACACCGACGATGGGCGGGATCGCCATCGTCGTTGCCGCGACCGCCGGGTACCTGCTCGGTCACGTCGACAACAACGCGCCGTTCACCTGGGCTGGCGGATTCGTCATGCTCGCCCTGGCGCTCGCCGGGACCATCGGCTTCACCGACGACTGGCTGAAGGTGCGACGGCAGAGGAGCCTCGGGCTCAACAAGCGCGGGAAGCTGTTCTTGCAGCTCCTGGTCGGCGTCGGCTTCGCGCTCGCCGCCGAGTACTGGGCTCACGCCAGCACGGTGATCTCGTTTACTCGCGTCGAGGTTCCCGGCGTGCTGCTCGGCACGGCGTTGTGGGTGGTGTGGGCGACCTTCATCGTCACCGCTGGGGCGAACGCCGTGAACCTGACCGATGGTCTCGACGGACTGGCGGCGGGGTCGTCGGCCTTCACCTTCGCCGGCCTGACGCTCATCGGGTATTGGCAGTACCGCCACGTGCAGATCTATCACGTGCACGCCGCGCTCGACCTCGCTCTGGTCGCGGTGTCGATGGCCGGGGCCTGTGTCGGCTTCCTGTGGTGGAATGCCGCCCCGGCGCGCGTCTTCATGGGGGACACGGGGTCACTGGCGATCGGGACCGCTCTCGCCTGTCTGGCTATTGAGATGAACGTGCAGCTGTTGCTGCCCATCCTGGGCGGGTTGTTCGTGGTCGTCACCTTGTCGGTCCTCATCCAGGTGGTCAGCTTCCGGGTCTTCCACACCCGGGTCTTCCGGATGGCGCCCATCCATCACCACTTCGAGCTGGCCGGGTGGCCGGAGACGACGGTGATCGTTCGGTTCTGGATCTTCTCCGCGCTCTGTACCGCGGTCGGATTGGGCATCTTCTACGCCGACTTCCTCGGCGTGAGGTCGCTGCTGTGACCGGGCGCCCATCCGTGGGCCCCGGTCTCGTTGGCCCGGTGGCGGTCATCGGTTTTGCCGTCACCGGTCAGGCGGTGGCGCGGGTGCTGGTGGCAAGGGGGCTGGAGGTCGTGGCGGTCGAGGACGCGCCCAACGCGATCCACCAGGCGGCGGCGGAGGCACTCGGGGTCGAACTCGTCGCCGCGCCCGACGCGGGCCAGCTGGAGACCGTGGTCGGACGCTGCCGACTCGTCGTCGCCAGTCCCGGGGTGCCGCCGCGCCATCCGGTGTTCGGGCTCGCCCGGGCGGACCAACTGGTCTCGGAGATCGAGCTCGCCTATCGACTGTCGTCCATCCCCATCGTGGCGGTGACCGGGACGAACGGCAAGACGACGGTCACCGCGCTCGTCACGGCGATGCTGGTCGCCTCGGGGGTGCGGGCCGAGGTCTCCGGGAACATTGGCCAGCCCCTCATCTCGACGGTGACGAGGAGCGACGTCGACCTGGCGGTGGCGGAGGTCTCGTCTTTCCAGCTCGCACTGGTCTCGTCGTTCCGTGCCCACGTCGGGACCTGGCTGAACCTCGCCGAGAACCACCTCGACTGGCACCGCTCCTTCGGCGATTACGTGGCCGCCAAAGCCCGGATCTGGGCGAACCAGACGGCTGACGACGTGGCGGTGGCGAACAGCGACGACCCGGTGGTGGCGGTGGCGGCGCAACGGTCGCGGGCCCGGGTGGTGACGTTCGGACGAACCGGCAGTGGGTACCGCCTGGTCGGTGCGCGGTTCCTCGACCCGGAAGGAGAGCTCCTCGCCACCAGCCGGGATCTCGTCCGGGACCTACCCCACGACCGCCTGAACGCGCTCGGAGCCCTGGCGACGGCGCGGGAGGCAGGCGCCTCGCGCGCCGGGTGCCAAGTCGCGCTACGGACCACGGCACCGCCGATCCACCGTTTGACCCACGTGGCGACGATCGACGGTGTCGCCTACTACGACGATTCCAAGGCGACGACGCCGGCGGCGGTGGTCGCCGCGCTGGAAGGCTTCTCGTCGGCGGTGCTCATCCTGGGCGGACGCAACAAGGGCCTGGATCTCTCGACGATCCGGCGGGCGGTGGAGGGCTCCCCGGGTCTCGTCGTGCGTGGTGTGGTGGCCATCGGCGAAGCGGCGGACGCGGTCGTCGCCGCCTTCCGGCCCGATCGTGAGGTCGTGGTAGCCGGGTCGATGGGCGAGGCGGTCACGGCCGCGGCCGGCATGGCGAGCCCCGGTGACGCCGTCCTGCTCTCCCCAGGTTGCGCCTCGTTCGACTGGTACGCGTCCTACGAGGCACGTGGCGACGACTTCGCCGCAACCGTCCATGAGCTGGCGTCGCGCCGCGTGAGCCCGCGAACGGGGGTCTGACCATGG
Source organism: uncultured Acidimicrobiaceae bacterium (assembly GCA_963761425.1). Lineage (GTDB taxonomy): Bacteria > Actinomycetota > Acidimicrobiia > Acidimicrobiales > Bog-793 > Bog-793. The sequence goes on from CAVXGQ010000005.1 coordinate 465,789, forward strand.
CGACCGGTCTCCTGGAGCGCCGCGCCACGAGCCCGCCGGGGCGACGTGGCGAGCGGGAGGTCACGAGGCTGCATCTCGTCGGCGATATCTCCGCGGTCCGGGGCCAACGGCGCGAGCAGGCCAACGAGGACAAGACGACACCTCGCCCCTCCGAGGCGGTTTCCACCGTCGTCGCCGCCCGCCGTGACGCGGTGGCGCTCACCCTGCTGGTCGTCGGCTTCTGCCTCTTTGGTCTCGTCATGGTGCTTTCGTCTTCCTCGGTCGTGTCCGTCGTGAACTATGGGTCACCGTGGTCGGTCGTCGAGCATCAGGGGGCGTGGATGGCTATCGGCGCGTTGGTGTTCGTGATCGCGGCGCGCCTCGACCTCCGGTTCTGGCGGCGACTCGCGGTGCCCTTCCTCCTTGGCACGCTGGTGCTGCTCGTCGCGGTGCTGGTGCACGGGATCGGCACCGTCACCGCGGGCTCGAGTCGATGGATCGACCTCGGGCCGTTGCGCTTCCAACCGTCTGAGTTGGCGAAGCTCGCGGTGGTCTTGTTCGTCGCCGATCTCGTGGCCCGCCGCACGACCCGGGCGGGTCTGCGCCCCGACGCGGTGCGCCCGGTGGTCATCGTGCTGGCAGTGTTCGGGATTCTCATCGTGAACCAGCCGGACCTCGGCACGACGGCGGTCATCGCCCTGATCGGCGCGGTGCTGCTCTACGCCGCGGGGACGCCCCATCGCAAGATCATCGCCATCGGGGGGCTGTTCGCCGTGTTGGGTGGCGTGTTCCTCCTCCTCAAGCCCTACGGACGGGCGCGGCTGGACACCTTCTGGAACCCGTTCGCCCACGCCTCGACGACCGGGTACCAGGTCGTGCAGTCCCTCGTGACCCTGGGCTCCGGGCACCTGTTCGGAACCGGACTCGGGGGATCGCCGTCAGCGTGGGGCTTGTTGCCGAACGCGAACACCGACTTCATCTTCGCGATGATCGGCAACAATTTCGGGCTCATCGGGGCGGTCGGCGTGCTCTGCGGATTCGTGGCGATCGGTTGGCTGGGCATGCGAATCGCGCGACGCACCGAGGACCGGTTCGCGTCATTGGTCGCGATCGGCGTCACCGCCTGGATCGTGTGCCAGGCGCTGATCAACATCGGAGGGGTCGTCGGCGCTCTGCCCGAGACGGGAATCCCCTTGCCCTTCCTGTCCTCGGGAGGCTCGTCGCTCGTCATCTTGTTGGCAGCGACCGGGCTGCTGGTGCGTATTGCCCGCCATCCGGGGGCTCAGACGGGCGCCTCCGTGGTCGTGCCACGCGAGCGCCCAGGCGCTCGAATGGGGCGGTGACGACGACCCGGCCGGAGGTGATCGTCACCGGAGGGGGCACCGCGGGACACGTCCTGCCGGCCATCGCGCTCGCCCGGGCCTTGGTCGCGGCGGGTCACGAACCTTCGGCGATCCAGTTCGTCGGGTCGCGTCGCGGGATGGAACGGCGTCTCGTGCCGGAGGCGGGGTTCCCACTTTTGCTCCTGCCCGGGCGCGGTCTGGTGCGGCGCCCGAGTCTGCGCAATCTGGCGGCGATCGCCGGGATCACGGTCGGCTTCGTCCTTTCGTTGGGGCGGCTGGCGCGACACCGTCCCCGCGTGGTGGTCGCCGTCGGGGGATACGGGGCGGTCGCCTGTTCGCTGGCGGCCGTGGCATGGCGCATACCGGTGGTGGTGGTCAACGTGGATTCGGTCCCGGGTGCCGCCAACCGGTTGATCGGCCGTTTCGCCAGGGCCTGCGCGGTGGCTTCCCCGGGGACGAAGCTGCCGCGGGCGGTCCTCACCGGAGCCCCGGTGCGCCCCGAGGTGTTGGCGGTCGACCGGTCCGCGGCGGGACGGGCCCGTTCCCGGCGTGCACTCGCCGTTGCCGGTGATGATCCGCTGGTCGGGGTGGTCGGCGGTTCGCTCGGTGCCCGGCGCCTCAACGCCGCGGCGGTGGATCTGGCGACCCGGCTGTCGGGCCGGGGAGGTGTCGTCATCTATCACGTCTGCGGGGCGCGGGCGTTCGACGAGATGACCGACGCCGTCGCGGCGGCGGGACTTTTCGACCGGGTGGGTCTCGAGTACCGGCTCGTCGGCTACGAGGACCGCCTGGCCGATCTTTTTGCCGCCGCCGATCTGGTGGTGTGCCGCGCCGGCGCCTCGACGGTGGCCGAACTGGCGGTGATCGGCACACCCAGCATCCTGGTACCGCTTCCCGGCGCACCGTCCGACCACCAGAGGCGGAACGCGGAAGGCCTGCGCGAAGCGGGTGCGACGGTGCTTCTCGCCGACGACGAGGCGACCGGGGAGCGCTTGTTCTCGGAGGTGTCGGCGCTCCTTTCTGACCCCGGAAGGCTGGCGGCCATGGGTGAGGCGGCTCGCTCCGTCGGCCGGCCGGACGCGGCCGGGGCCGCCGCCGCGCTGGTGGAGGAGGTGGCGGCCCGAGGCAAGACCTGGGCAGAGGAGATCCCCCTGGCGGTCCGCCCGGGCACCCGGGAGGGTCGGTGAGCGAGCCGGATCTCAGTCGTCGCCGGCGGGTGCACATCGTCGGGCTGGGCGGGGCCGGGATGAGCGCCATCGCCACGGTGCTCGTCGCCATGGGCCATGAGGTGAGCGGCAGCGATCTCAAAGACAGCGTGGCGCTGGAGCGGCTGCGGGCCCTCGGCGTCCAGGTGGCCATCGGGCACGACGAGGCGAACCTCGATGCGGCGGAGTTCGTGGCGACCTCGAGTGCGGTTCCCGGGGGGAACGTCGAGGTGGTCGGGGCGCGCCGGGGCGGGATTCCGGTGCATCGGCGCGCCGAGCTGCTCAGCGCGATCAGCCGGCTACGAAGGACGATTGCCGTGTCCGGCACCCACGGGAAGACGACGACGAGCTCGATGCTGGCGCTGATCCTGGTCGAAGCCGGCCTGTCGCCGTCGTTCATCATCGGCGGGGAGATCAACGAGATCGGCTCGGGGGCGGTCTGGGACGACGGCGAGTGGCTGGTCGTCGAGGCCGACGAGAGCGACGGGACCTTCCTCGAGCTGCGCCGCGAGATTGCCGTGGTGACGAGCATCGAGCCCGATCATCTCGAACATTACGGGTCCTTCGAGAGTCTGAAGTCCGCCTTCGGGCGCTTCCTCGCCGCGGCGTCGGTCGCCGTCGTCTGCCGCGATTACCCGACCGCCGCCGCGCTCGCCCCTCCCGGCGCCACGACCTACGGCTTCGCCGACGGGGCGACCTGGCAGTTGACGGAGTTCTCCGGCGGTCGCTCGGACGTGCGCTTCGTGCTGCGCGCCAACACCGGAGCCGTGACGGATCTCTCCCTGCCGGTCCCGGGGCGTCACAACGCCCTCAACGCCGCCGGAGCGGTGGTGGCCGCCGTGGCGGTGGGGGCCGACCTCGAGGCGGCCCGGCGGGCGCTCGCGCGCTTCGGGGGTGTGGCGCGTCGCTTCGAGTTCCGCGGCGAGGCGAACGGCGCCACCTTGGTGGACGACTACGCCCACCTGCCCGGCGAGGTCGAGGCCGCGCTGGCGACAGCGCGGCGCGGCGGCTGGCGCCGTGTCGTCTGCGTCTTTCAACCGCACCGCTACTCGCGCATCGCGGCGCTGGCTGGCGATTTCGCCGACTCGTTCACCAAAGCCGACGAGGTCATCGTCACCGACGTCTACGGCGCGGGGGAAACGCCCCGCCCCGGGGTGAGCGGGAAGCTCGTCGTTGACGCGATCCTCTCGGCGCACCCCGAGGCCGCGGTCACCTACCTTCCCCATCGGGCGGACCTGGTGGGGTACCTGCGCCGGACACTGGGTCCCGGCGACTGCTGCCTCACGCTCGGCGCCGGCGACCTGACCAGTCTCGCCGCCGATCTGTTGCGAAACCCCGAGGGCTAGACCGAGGGCGGCGGGATCGGTGACCGAACCTTTGGCTGGGCGGCAGGAGGCGGTGGAGCTGGCCGCGGCGCGACTCGGAGGGCTCGCGGCGCGCGACGCCCCCCTCGGGGCCCGCACCACCTATCGCCTCGGCGGGCCGGCAGCCTTGCTCGCGGTGGTGAACGACGCGGCCGACCTCGACCGGGTCGTCGACGCCGTCGCCGAGAGTGGCATCGAGCTCCTCATCGTCGGTCGGGGGTCGAATCTGCTGGTCGCCGAGGCGGGGTTTCCGGGACTGTGCGTCGTACTCGGTCGCGGCTACGAAACCGTCGTCATCGGTCATGACCGCACCGTGGAGGCGGGGGGTGCCTTCGCCTATCCGGCACTGGCCCGGGCGACGGCCGAGGCGGGGCTGTCCGGGATGGAGTGGGCGGTCGGCATCCCGGGGTCGGTCGGGGGCGGCGTCCGCATGAACGCCGGCGGCCACGGGGCCCAGACCGCCGACCGTCTGGTCGAGGCCCGTCTCGTCGATCTGCGGACGGGAGCCGCACGCACCGTCCCCCCGGGTGCTCTCGCGCTTTCCTACCGGCACTCCGGGGTGACCCCGGACGAGGTGGTGGTCTCGGCGAGCTTCGCCCTGGAGGGCGGCGACCGTGCCTCGTCGATGGCGGCGATCGCCGAGATCGTCGCCTGGCGGCGGGAGAACCAACCCGGAGGGCGGAACGCCGGGTCGATCTTCCAGAACCCCCCGGGCGACTCGGCGGGACGGCTGATCGAACAGGCGGGTTTGAAAGACCGTCGCGTCGGTCGAGCCCGGGTGTCGGCGCGCCATGCGAACTTCATCCAGGCGGACCCGGGCGCCACGGCCGACGAGGTCTATGCGTTGATCGGTGAGGTGCGTCGGCTGGTCGCCGAACGGTGTGGTGTCGAGTTGGCCACTGAGATCTGCTTGGTCGGTTTCCAGTCGTGAGGGCCGCGCCACCTCCGCCGGCGGGTCCGAACCGGCGGCCGGTCGGCAAGGCCGGCCGTCGTGGTGAGGGGGCCGGTTCGGCGCGGGCCGACGAGCGCATGATGGCGCGGCGTCGCGTCGTGACGCGGCAAGCGGGTCGCCGACGGCTGCGGATCGTCGTAATCGCCGCCTGTCTCGCACTGCTGGCCGCGGGCTTGTTCGGGCTGGCGCATTCGCCGCTCATCTCGGCGCGCTCGGTGACGATCACCGGGGCGGAGCACACCACGCGGGCCGAGATCCTGGCGGTGAGCGGGCTGGGTCACGATCCGCCCCTCGTCGACATCAATTCTCTGGCCGCCGCCCACGCCATCGAGCGGCTGCCCTGGATCAAGACCGCCTCGGTGCGCGTGTCGTTCCCCTCCAGTGTGCGGGTCCTCGTCACCGAACGAAGGCCGGTTGCGGTGGTGCCGCTCCGTTCGGGGGGCGTGGCGCTGGTCGACGTGACCGGTCGCGTGCTCGCCGACTCATCTAGACGGCCGACCGGGATGATCTCGCTCCGGGGTTTGGCCGGGCTGCCCGGGCCGGGGGGCGTGGTCCGGGGTGCCGACGGCCTCCTTTCCACGGCCGCGGCGCTGCCGGCGGACCTGGTGTCCCGGATCGCGGCGCTCCGGCTGCAACCCGGCCTCGGGATCGTCGCCGACCTGCACCTGGGCCCCCGGGTGATCCTGGGATCGACGGCCGACCTGTCAGCAAAACTCGTCGCTCTTGCGACGATCGTTTCCGAGGTTTCCCTGAAAGGTATGGCCACCATCGACCTGCGAGCACCGTCTGATCCGGTCTTGACCCCATGAGGCGTCAGTCCTATGGTCGGCCTGGCTCTCGCAGGCCTGAGACGCTCCAGCCGTCTGCTGTGGAGTCTGGAGGTGGTCGACTGGGGGCGGCGACGACCAACCGGTCGTCGAGGAATTGGTTGGGGGACCACAGACGGCGGGACTCGGGACCTCTGGGTCGTCGCCGGGGGTAGCACCTCCGGCGACGACGTGGTTCTTGGAGGAAGGCAGCGTCACAGATGTCCGAGGCATCGCAGACCTTCATCGCCGTCATCAAGGTGGTGGGCATTGGCGGGGGCGGCGTCAACGCGGTCAACCGCATGATCGACTCGGAACTGCGCGGCGTGGAGTTCGTCGCCGTCAACACCGACGCTCAGGCGTTGCTCCTCAGTGAGGCCGATCTGAAGCTCGACATCGGCCGTCAGCTGACCCGCGGCCTTGGGGCGGGGAGCGATCCGGAGATCGGCCGGGCCGCGGCGCTCGACCACACCGAGGAGATCGGCGAGGTCCTGAAGGGCGCCGACATGGTGTTCATCGCGGCGGGCGAAGGAGGCGGCACCGGCACCGGGGGGGCGCCGGTCATCGCCGAGGTGGCCCGCGACCTTGGCGCGCTGACCGTGGCCATCGTCACCAAGCCGTTCGCCTTCGAGGGGCGCCGACGGGCGTTGCAGGCCGAGCAGGGCATCGAGCGGCTGCGCGAACAGGTCGACACCTTGATCGTCATCCCCAACGAAAGACTGCTCACCTTGGCGGACTCCAGCACGACCATGGTGGAAGCCTTCAAGATGGCGGACAACATCTTGCTGCAGGGCGTGAAGGGCATCACCGATCTCATCAACATGCCCGGGTTGATCAACACCGACTTCGCCGACGTCCGGACCATCATGCACGACGCCGGCTCGGCGATCATGGGCGTCGGTATCGCCTCCGGCGAGGGTCGGGCGCTCACTGCGGCCCACCACGCCATCACCAGCCCGTTGCTGTCGTCGGGCTCGATCGACGGGGCCCGTGGGATCGTCCTCAACATCGCCGGTGGGAGCAACCTCGGATTGTTCGAGGTGAACGAGGCCGCCGAGGCGATCCACGCCATCGCCCATCCCGACGCCAACATCATCTTCGGCAGCGCCATCGACGACGAGCTGGGCGATTCGGTGCGGGTGACGGTGATCGCCGCCGGTTTCGACACCTTCGAAGACGGCGCCTGGGGTGCGGCCGAACGCGACCTGGATCAGGGCTTCGGCTACGGCGCCCGGTCGACGCGGCACCCGGAGGGCTACGGCCAGCCGGACACCTTCGCCGTCGACGACCAAGACCTCGATCTCGGCGACGACGAGTTCGACGTCCCGTCGTTCCTCCGCTGAGGAGCCGACTCGCCGGCGCGCCAGCGACTGACCGGTGGTGCGGTGGTCGTGACCTCGTCGCGCCTCGACGGCGACGCCCGGCCGGCGAGCCTGTCCGGAACCGGCGAGGCGCTGCAAGCGACCCTCGTCGACCTTCCCTGGACCTTCGTCCGCCAGGTGCACGGGGCGCGGGTCATCGAGGTCGACGGACCCCCCGGGGCGATGGAGGAGGCCGACGCCATGGTCACCACCTCGCCGGCCGCCGCGCTCGGGGTGCTCGGCGCCGACTGCGCCTTGATCGGCCTGGCCAGTCCGGAGCGCGTCGTCGGTGTCGCCCACGCCGGCTGGCGGGGACTCGCCGCCGGTGTGGTGGGAGCGGCGGCGGCGGCGATGCGCGTCCGCGGGGCGACCCGGATCGAGGCCGTGGTCTCGGCGTGCGTCCATGCCGAGTGCTATCCGTTCGCGGCGAGTGACCTGGCGCGGTTGGCCGCCCGGTTCGGTGGGGAGGTGATGGGCACCGCCGCGGATGGCTCGCGCGCCTTCGACCTTCCCGCCGCGGTGCGTTTCTGTCTGGCGGCCGCCGAGGTCGAGCTGGTGGGGGCGGTCGGCCCCTGTACGGCATGCTCGGGGCAGTACTTCAGCTACCGGGCCCGGCGGGACACGGCCCGGCACCTGCTGGGGGTGTGGCTGGAGCCGTCGGGGTGAAGCCCGGGACACCGACGGGGTTCGGTGACTTCGGCTCACGGCTCGTCGGGGTGCGGGGGCGCATCGTGGCCGCCGGCGGAGACCTCGGGCGGGTGAAGATCGTCGCGGTGACGAAGGGGCTCGACTACGCCGCCGCCGCGGCGGCGGTGGCGGCGGGTTGCCGGGATATCGGCGAGAACTACGCCGCAGAGCTGATCGAAAAGGCGGCGCGGTTGCGCGCCGAAGCGGCTGACACCGGGGTGCGCTGGCATCTCATCGGTGGCATCCAGCGGCGCAGCATCGGTCGTCTCGCGCCCTACGTGGGCCTCTACCAGACCGTCGACCGCCTTGAGGAAGGGGCCGTCATCGCCCGTCGTGCCCCGGGCGCCGCGGTGCTCGTCGAGGTCGACACCACGGGCCTGCCTGGCCGGGCGGGTGTGGCCGCCGGCGAGGTTCCCGGTCTCGTGGCGGGTCTCGTCGAACTCGGGCTCGACGTGCAAGGTCTCATGACCGTGGCGGCGCCCGGTGATCGGGCCGCGGCGCGACGGTCCTTTGCCGAGCTGTCTGGTCTCGTCACCCGTCTGGGTCTGCGCGAGGCGTCGATGGGGATGAGTGACGATTTCGAACTCGCGGTGGCCGAGGGTTCAACGATGGTGCGTCTGGGCCGGGCGCTTTTCGGTCCACGTCCGGCGCCCCAGGCGATGCGAGAATAGGCTCGGCCGGGGAGGAGATCGATGTCGTCTTTCGTGAACAGAGCACTGGCCTATCTCGGCCTGAAAGACATCGACGAGGAGGAGTTCTACTCCGAGGACGCCTTGGCCAGCGCGCCGGTCCCGCCGGAAAGGACCGTCTATCCGGAATCCGGAGGCGAGGAAGGTGACGGCCGGGGGTTTTCGGCGACGGTGCGGCCGATCGGCGCCGCCGACCCGCGGCAGGCCGGCGGGACAAGTTCGGGCATCGTAAGGCCCATCGCCACCGGGCACACTCCGGCGAACCGGGTCCATGTGGTCGCGCCGGCACACTTCCGCGACGCCCAGGAGATCGGAGACCTCGTGAAGCAGGGGAGCCCGGTGATCGTCAACCTCCAGATGAGCGAGCGGGACCTGTCACGACGCATGATCGACTTCTGCTCCGGGCTCACGTATGCGCTCGACGGCCAGATGGAAAAGGTCGCCGATCAAGTGTTTTTGCTCGCGCCTTCCAATGTCGAGGTCTCGCCTGAGGAGCGGATGCGCCTTCAGCAACGCGGCCTGTACCGGCCCTAGATCTGCGGGCGCGGACGGTGATCGGGTGAGCGCGCCCCGTTGATCGTCCGCATCCTCGTCGACCTGCTCCAGGCGTACATCGTCGTGCTGTTCGTCCGGATCATCCTCACCTGGTTCCCGACCAGCCCTTGGTCGTCGCTCGGTCGTTTCGAGCGCGCCCTCGGGCGGGTGACGGACCCGGTCCTCGTGCCGTTCCGCCGTCTGCTTCCCCCGCTGCGGGTGGGTGGGGGAGCGCTCGACCTCTCGCCGATCGTGCTGCTGGTGGCGCTGGAGGTGCTGATCGCACTGCTGCGCAGCCGCTGAACCGCCCGCGGTGGCGCCGTTCTCGGCACCTTGGTGGTTCGCGGTATCCACCAGCTGGGTTTATTCGCCGCATAGCATCGAGACATGGAAATTTCCGGACGAGTCCTGCGCGAGGTCGAGTTCCGTGACCGGCTGCGCGGCTACGACACCGACGAAGTTGACGAGTTCCTCGAGAAGATCGCGGTAGCGGTCGACGAGCTGATCGCGGAGCTGGCGGCAGCGCGCGAGAAGTTGGCGCATCACCCCGATCCCTCCGTCGACGACGAAAGCCTGCGGCGCACTTTGGTGCTGGCCCAGCGGACCGCTGACCTCGCGGTGCGCGAGGCCCGGGAAGAAGCCGCCGCCCTCGTCGAGGACGCCCGGCTCGAGGCGGGCGCGAGGACTGCCGAGGCCCGGGAAGAAGCCGGTCGCCTGCGGGAGGAGGCCGAACAGGAGGCGCACGCCAGCATCGTCGCGCTCGAGGAGCGACGGGCCGCGTTGGAGCGAGAGATCGAGGAGCTGGGTCGGTTCGTCTCGGCCGAGCAGGCTCGGCTCACCGCCGCGCTGGAGAGCCTCAGCGGGACACCCGGTGGGGACCGCGGGTCGTCGAGCGAGGCGACGAGCCCGGTGGAGGACCCGGACGAGACGGCGGCACCGGAGATCCGAGCCGAGGAGGCCGAGGAAGAGGGCGGGCCCGAAGTCGAGACGCCAGCGGTGTCGCGGCCGCGGGCCGCGGAACGTCCCCGGTACCGGAACCGTGCCGCCCGGCCCGAGGTCGCCGACGTCGAAGACGACCTCGAGGACGAGGCCGAACCGGCCGGCGGTGGTCGTTCCCGGCCGACGGACGAACCCACCTTGCGGGCGGTCGATTTGACCAACGACGGCGATCCGGACGAGGAGCTGTGGCAGCGGTGGGCGCGGGGGGCGGATCTCGACGCGGTGCCCAAGAACCGAGGCCAGGCGATCCGTTCCACGCCGCGCCGGACCGAGCACCGTGGTGGTGGTTGGTCGGCTTGACCGAGCGCCGGTCCGCTAGGCGGGACTGGCCACCGGGGTGAGATAGACCTCCACGGCGCGACCGTCGGAAAGCTCGTGCACGCTGTGGGTGACCTGGACGGGGTCGGCAGGTGTGTCGAGTCCGGGATCACCGGATCTGCTGACGGCGAGCGAAGCCGCCAGCGTCTGACGGCAGAGTTCCTCGCCCCAGGTCGCGAGCACCTTTCCGACGTCATCGGGAACGATGAGGCCGAGCGCGATCCGGTCGGTGATCACGAGATCGGCGTCGCGGCGGGCCTGTTGGACGATCCGCACCAGATCTCGGGCTGTTCCTTCCGCCTCGAGCTCGGGGGTCGGCTGGGTGTCGAGAACGACGACGCCGCGATCGTCGTCGATGAGGCGCCCAGCGTCCGGATCCTTGGGGACGAGACGGAGGTGGTATTCGTCCTTTTCGAGCCGGATTCCGGCGACCGCGATCCGGCCGTCGTCAGTTCGGTGCCACTCGCCCCGGCGGACCGCCGCGATCACCTCCTGGGTGGTCGGACCGAGGCGGGGCCCGATCTCAGCGGGGACGACCGATAGCGACTCGGTCGCGTAGTCCGCCGGCTCGGCTTCTAGCTCGACTGCTTTCACGTTCACCTCGTCGGCGATGAGCGCGAAAAACGGCTCCAGGCGCGAGGCGTCGCGGTGGGCGACGGTCACCTTGGGCAAGGGCAGGCGGGCCCGCAGCCCTCGGGCCTTGCGCACCGAGTGGATAGCCGAGCACACCTCGCGCACCAGGTCCATCGACTCGACGAGGGCCGGGTCGGCGACCAACAGATCCGGTTCGGGCCAATCGGCGAGGTGCACGCTGGGCGCGCCGGTAAGGCCGCGGAAGACCTCTTCGGAAAGGAAGGGGAGCAGCGGCGCGCTCACCCGGGCGAGCACGTCGAGGACGGTGTGGAGGGTGTCATAGGCGTCAGTCTTGTCGGCGTCGCCTCCTCGGTCACCGGAGAGCCCGCGCCAGAACCGGTCGCGGCTGCGACGGATGTACCAGTTGGTCAGGGCATCGAGGAAACCGGAGTAGAGGGCGGCCGCCCCGGCGAGGTCGTAGGCGTCGAGGGCCCCGGTGACCTGCTCGAGGAATCGCCGGGTCTTGGCGAGGATGTAACGGTCGAGAAGTCCGGTCTGGTTGCTGCGGAACTTTCCGACGATCCCATCGGCTCGTCCGTAGAGCGAGAGGAAATGCCAGGAGTTCCAAATTGGGTTGAGGATCACGCGGCACCGGCTCGGACATCGCCGCTTCCTCGATCGCGACGTCCAGCCCGCGCAGCACCGGCGACGACAGCAGGTACCAACGCATCGAGTCGGCACCGTCGGAGGCGAAGAACTCCTCGGGGTCGGGGAAGTTCTTCAGCCGTTTGGAGAGCTTGCGGCCGTCGTTGCCGAGCAGGACCCCGTGCGCGATGCAGGTCGAGAAGGCCGGACGCTCGAAGAGCGCCGTGGCGAGGACGTGCAGGGTGTAGAACCAGCCCCGGGTCTGGCCGACGTACTCACAGATGAGATCCGCCGGGAAGTTCTCCTCGAAACGCGCCGCGTTCTCAAAGGGGTAGTGGAGTTGCGCGAAAGGCATCGACCCGGACTCGAACCAGCAGTCGAGGACGTCTTCCACCCGTCGCATCATCGAGCGGCCCGTCGGGTCGTCGGGGTTCGGCCGCGTGCAGCGCGTCGATTCCCGGGCGGTGGAGGTCGTCGGGGCGAACCCCGAAATCGGCTTCGAGTTCGTCGAGGCTCCCGTAGACGTCGATCCGTGGAAAAGCCGGGTCGTCGCTCTTCCAGACCGGGATGGGCGCGCCCCAGAAGCGATTACGGGAGATCGACCAGTCACGCGCCCCTTCGAGCCACTTGCCGAAGGCGCCCTGGCCGACGTGCTCGGGTACCCAGTGAATCTGCCGGTTCAGCTCGATCATTTGTTGCTTGATGGCGGTGACCTCGACGAAGAAGGAGCGGACGGCGCGGTAGATGAGAGGGGTGTCCGATCGCCAGCAGTGGGGATAGCTGTGCACATACTCCTCGCGCCGCACCAGCGCGCCGGTGCGGGCGAGGCTCTCGATGATCTTCTCGTTCGCCTCGAACACCTGTAGGCCCGCAAAGTCGGGGACTCGGTCGTCGAACCGTCCCCGGTCGTCGACCGGGCACACCACGGCGATGCCAGCAGACTCGCAGATCCGCTGGTCGTCCTCACCGAAGCCGGGGGCGATGTGGACGATCCCCGTTCCGTCCTCGGTGGTGACGAAATCGCCGGCGAGGACGCGGAAGGCGTGGTCCTCTCCGGCAAAGTAGTTGAAAAGTGGCTGAAAGCTCCGCCCCGCGAGCTTTTGGCCGGTGACGGCGCCCACGAGCCTCGCGCCTTTAAGTTCGGCGGCGTAGGCGGCGGCGCGGGCCTCACCCACCAGGTAGCGCTCCCCGGCGCGCTCGTAGATGGCGTAGTTAAGCGACGGCCCGACGGCGAGCGCGAGGTTCGACGGCAGGGTCCACGGCGTGGTCGTCCAGGTGAGCGCGCGCAGCGGGCCGGCGGCCGGCCCCTCGAGATCGGGGTCGGCGTCGATGAGGAAGGCGACGGTGACCGCCGGGTCGACGCGATCGCGGTAGGCGTCGTCCTGGCGCGTCTCGAAGTTGGAGAGCGGCGTCTCGCATTCCCAGCAGTACGGGAGCACTCGGAAGCCTTCGTAGATCAACCCGCGTTCGTAGAGCTTCTTGAAGGCCCAGATGACGCTCTCCATGTACGAGAGGTCCATCGTCTTGTAGTCATTCTCGAAGTCGACCCAACGCCCTTGGCGGGTGACGTAGCGCTCCCAAGCCGCGGTGTAGCGCAGCACAGAGGTCTTGCAGTACTCGTTGAAGCGATCGATTCCGAACGCGGTGATCTGGGCTCGGCCCGAGACCCCGAGCTCCTTCTCGGCTTCGGTCTCGGCGGGCAGGCCGTGGCAGTCCCAACCGAAGCGACGCTCGACGCGATGGCCGCGCATGGTCTGGTAACGGGGCATCGCGTCCTTGACGAACCCGGTGAGAAGGTGACCGTAGTGGGGCAATCCGTTGGCGAAGGGCGGGCCATCATAGAAGACGTACTCGTTGCGGATGTCCCGTCGTGCGACCGACGCCGCGAAGATCCCCTCGGTCTGCCAGTAGGCGAGGATCGCCTCTTCAATCGCCGGATAGTCCGGGGTCGCGGGGACATCCGGATACGATTCCGGGTTCGTCTTCTCGGGCATTGCCCTAGAGTAGGCGCCCATGGCAGAGGACCTGTTCGAGATCGAGCAGGAGGAACCGGCGGGAACATCCAAGGCGAAGCGGGGCGCCAAGAAGTCGACGATCCTGCTTCGCCTCTATGTGCAACCCGGTGCCGGGAAGGCCGCGGTCACCGGCACGAGGGGCGACGCGCTACACGTCCGGGTGGCACCGCCGCCGGTCGACGGTCGGGCGAACGTCGCCTGTGCGGAGCTCGTCGCCGAGCTGTTGGGGGTCCCGAAGTCGGCCATCGAGCTCGCCGGCGGAGAAAAGAGCCGGCGGAAGCGCTTACGGGTGCAAGGTGTCGACACCGCCCGGGTCCGACGGGTGCTCTCGGACGCGGTCGCGGAGGCCGAGACCCGTCCCGGCAGCCCGAGGCACGCGCGTCCCAATCGCTGACGTCGCATCGGGCGCGGTGGTCGTGATGATCGGGTAACCTCAACCCCTCATTCGGAGAGGTTTGTCTGCTGACCATGCCCCAGAAGATGATGAAGTCCCCCAGGAAGCAGGGCGCGAACAAGGTGGCGTCGGCGACGGTAGGTCGCTCCATCGTCGCGCGGGCGACGAAAGTCGTGGCCAAGACGAGGAAGGCGATCGGCAAGGTCGCGGGTCGACCGGACAGGAAGGCGGTGGCGAAGCCGGTCTCGTCGCGGACGGCCGCCCCGGCGCGAGCCACGCAGGCCATGCCTCGGAAAAAGGCGGCGCAACTGGCGGCTGGTACCGCCCGGGGCGCCAGGAAAGCCACCACCAAGCGGTCAACGGCACCGAAGAAGACGGTGGCGAAGAAGGCGGCCACCTCCCGCCGCACACCCCGAACCGTCGCCACGAGGAAGGCGGCGCCGGCGAGGCCTGTCGGGAAGGCGGCGCCAGCGAGGAAGGTCGCGGCGGTGAAGAAGGCCGTGGCGGCGAAAAAGGTCGCCCCCCCGAGCAAGGTGGCCGCCTCCAAGGCGCGGCCGAGGGTCCCCGGCGCGAAAAGGAGCGCCAAGGTGGCGGTAGCCGCGGTGAGGACGACACCCCGGGCCCCCGGGAAGGTGGCCGCGAGGTCAGCCGCGTCACGCCCCGTCTCGACGCGTCCAGCACCAGCCCGTCCGACCCCGGTTCGCGCCCCGCACCGGGGCTACTCCGAGGAGCGCTTCCTCAGCCACCAGCGCAATGTGCTCGAGCGCGAGCGGGCCACCTACCTGGAGCAGGCGAGTTCTTTGCAGGCCGAGGCGGAGCTGCTCGTCACGGAGATGGAGCCCGGGGACATCCAGTTTGACGAGGAATCGGGAGAAGGCGGGACGGTTGCGGTCGACCGGGAGCGTGACCTGACCCTGTCCGCCCAGGCTCTGGAGGCGGTCGCCGAGATCGAGGCCGCGTTGGCCAAGATCGAGAACGGCAGCTACGGGGTGTGCGAGAGCTGTGGGGAGCTGATCCCGAAGCTCCGCCTCGAGGCGCTGCCGTACGCCCGGCTCTGTATGGCCTGCAAGAGTGGAGGGCTCTCGCGTCGTTGACCGCGGAGAAGGGCGCGACTGACGAGCGGCACCGCTCGCGTCGTGCGTCGGTGGTCGCGCTGATAACCGTCGCGGTTGTCGCGGTGGACCAGACGACCAAGACTTGGGCGCTCGACCGGCTGCGCAACGGGCCGGACCACCTCGCGGGTCCGCTGTCGTTCGCGTCTGTCGTTCAATTCGGGCGCCGCTTTCTCCATCGGCACCGGCCTGACGGTTCCGATCATCGCTATCGGTGTGGTATTCGTAGTCCTGCTCATCGGGTTCGGGCGCGCCGCGCCGAGCTACCCGGTGGCGACCGGGACCGGGTTGATGCTCGGTGGGGCGCTGGGGAACCTCGTCGACCGGGTCTTCCGGGGGCACGGCGGCTCGGTGGTCGACTTCATCCACTTCGGCTTCTGGCCGACGTTCAACGTGGCCGACGTGGCGATCGTCGTCGGGGCGGTCCTTTTGGTGGTTGCGTTCTGGCGGCACGTGGAGGAGGGCCGGACGGGTGGGGCTGCCGCGCCGGACACGGACCGGTGACGACGAAGGTGATCGTTCCGGCCGCCCTCGATGGCGAGCGCATCGACCGGGCGGTGGCGATCGTCACCGGCTTGTCGCGCCGCGCCGTAGCCGCGCTCATCGCCGCCGGCGCGGTGCGCCTCTCGGGCCGGCCCGTCGCCTCGCGCCACCTGCGGGTCGGCCGGGGGGCGACCCTCGAGTTCGAGATGGCCGCGGTCGGTGACGACCTGGGTCTCGTCCCGGCCGAGGCGGGCAGCGTGCCGTTCACCGTCGTCCACGAGGACCTCGACATCGTCGTGGTCGACAAGCCAGCCGGCGTCGTGGTGCACCCGGGTGCAGGCCACCGCGGCGGGACCCTGGCGGCGGGACTGCTGGCCCGGTATCCGGACCTGGCCGAGGCGGCCCGGAAGGGCGCGGGCGACCCATCACGACCCGGAATCGTCCACCGTCTCGACAAAGAAACCTCCGGGCTGCTCGTGGTGGCGCGCAACCCCTCCGCTTGGCGGGTACTGAGGGCCCAGCTCGCCGCCCGGACCATGGGACGGGTCTACGAGGCGCTCCTGCTCGGTCGGCTGGTTGCCGCCGAGGGGGAGGTCGACGCCCCCATCGGCCGCTCGGTGCGGGATCGGACGCGCATGGCGGTGACCGTGGAGGGGCGTCAGGCGCGGACCCGCTACCGGGTGAGGTCGCGCTTCACGACGCCGGTCGAGGCGACCTATGCCGAGGTCACGCTGGAGTCAGGGCGGACCCACCAGATTCGGGTCCATTTCACGGCGATCGGCCATCCGGTGGCCGGTGATCTCCGCTACGGTGGCGGGCTCACCCCTGCGGTCCGCGCGTCCCTGGGCCTCGAGCGTCCGTTTCTCCATGCCGGGAGGCTGCGCCTGGTCCATCCGACGACGGGCGAAGAACTCGAGTGGAGCGCTCCCTTGCCCGAGGATCTGGCGGCGGTGCTGGCCCGCCTGTCCTGAGGGCGCCGATCAGGCCGCGTCGTGGAAGGCGTTCACTTCGGGCTGGGCGGCGAGCGCCCGAAGTGCCGAGGCTTCGAGGCTCCGGACCCGCCGGACGCCGATCCCGAGTTTCTTCGCCGTCGACTCCAGCGAGGCGGGAGGCTGGCCGGTAAGTCCAAAGCGCAGCCGGACCACCTGTCGTTCGAGCTCGGGAAGTCGGCCGATGGCGTTGGCGAGGCCTTCCATCGACATCTCCTCGACGACGTCGTTGTCGACCGACACGTCCTCGGAGGCGAGCAGGTCGCCCAGGGTCGCGCTGGCGTCGATGGCGACGGGCTGATCCAGACTCGCCACCACCCGGGGCAGATGGCGCTCGGCACCCTCGCCTCGGCGTTCGGCCGCGTTCTCCGCCGCGACGGCGTCCTCGGGCAGGCGAATGGCTCGTCCCTTGGACTGCACGGCCCGCTGGAGGGACTGACGGATCCACCAGGTCGCGTACGTCGAGAACTTGAAGCCCCTCTTCCAGTCGAACTTCTCCACCGCGCGCATCAACCCGAAGGTGCCCTCCTGGACGAGGTCGGTGAGATCGACGCCGCGTCCTTGGTACCGGCGGGCCCAGTGGACGACGAGCCGGAGGTTGCCCGCGATCATCTCGTTCTTCGCCCCGGCGTCACCAAGTTCGATCCGCTGGGCGAGGGCGACCTGTTCAGCAGCACTGAGCAGGGGATACCTGCCGATGTCGTCCAGGAAGAGCCGCATGAGGTCCGGGCCTCCGCTCGCCCGCTCTACGGCCTCGTCGGCGAATGTCGTTGTGATGGCCTTGTCTCCGTTCCTCGCACCCGTTTCGCTTTCCACCGGCACGCCCAAGGCGGCCGACACTTCTAGCAACGCCGCAAGGGGCGGGGGCATTCCATCGACGGCGACCCGGTGGGCAAGACGGTCGCGGGCACCCACCTGGGCCGGTCAAGGACCGACGTCTCCGACGGCACCTCGACGCGGCTCGACCCGGCGGACTGTGGCGAGACGGGATGGGGGGAAAGGATCTCATCGGGGCCGCCGACGAGGTCAGAGCCCGCCGGCGGTGGCCAGGCCCGAGACCGCCGAGGACGGCTTGGGAATCAGAAGGTCGTGCCGGGCGGACCGGTCAGGCGCGTGACGGCAGCGGGTTCTGGGCCCGTTCGACCATGTCGCTCAGCCGGTAGGAGTCCAGGTGCTGGCGCATGTGCTCGCTGAGATCGGCCCACAGATCCAGCAGCACGCACTGGCCCTCGTGGTCACAGGCTCCGTTCTCGTGCGGCGATCCGAAGTCGCCGACCACGATCGGGCCATCGACCGCCGAGACGATCGCGCCCAGGCTGATGGCGTCCGCCGGACGCGCCAACACGTAGCCACCGCCGACCCCGCGCTTCGATCGCACCAGGCCGGCGCCTTTGAGTGCGAGCAGGATCTGCTCGAGATAGGGCTGGGGCAGCCCGGTCCGTTCGGCGAGGTCGCGCACCGAGGTTGGTGTCACGCCGTCATCGTGCAGGGCGAGCGACAGCAGAGCCCGGCAGGCGTAGTCACCTCGCGTCGACACCCTCACCTGGCCCATGGTACGGCGCCGAAGAGGGCCGTCGTAAGCTCTGTTCGGTGAACGGGTCGCGGTCGTCTCGGGCTGGCGGCGCGGTCACCTGGGCGGTTGGCGGGGACCCGGAGGAGCCGATCCGTCCGGACTATGGCGGGGCGTGTCTCACCGAGGTGGTGCCGACGCTTCTTCGGCTCGAGGCCCTGCGCCGCGACCGATGCCCTCCCGGGGTGGTTGCCGGCGCCGCTGGTCGATGCCACGCAGATCGTGCTCCTGGTGCTGGACGGTCTCGGTGCGGAAAGCCTCGCCGCGCACCGGTCGGTGACGCCGGTGATGTCGTCGATGACCGGCGTCACCATCACCTCGGTGGCGCCGACGACGACGACGACCGCGCTCACCTCCCTCACGACCGGGCGGGCACCGGCCGACCACGGCATGCTCGGCTACCGCGTGCGAGCCGGCAGCGAGGTGCTCAACGTGTTGCGGTGGACGGCTGGTGGGGTGGACGCGCGCGCCGAGATCCAGCCCCGGGCGTTCCAGCGGTTCGAGCCGTTCCTCGGCCGGCGGGTCCCGGTGGTCGCCCGTGCCGAGTTCGCCCATTCCGGGTTCTCCCAGGCCCATCTCGGGCAGGCCGAGCTTCTCGGTTGGTGGGTGAGCTCGTCGCTCGGCGTGTTGGTCGGCGAGGCCCTGGCCCGGGGCGAGCCCTTCGTGTACGCCTACTACGACGGGGTCGACAAGGTCGCGCACCTGGAGGGGTTGGGCGCCTGCTACGAGGCGGAGCTCGCCGCGGTGGACCGTCTGGTCGACGACCTGGTCAAACGTCTGCCCGCCGGTTGTGCCCTGGCGATCACCTCGGATCACGGCCAGGTCGAGGTGACCGCTCCGCCGATCCAGCTCGATCCCGGACTCCTGGAGGAGGTGACGGGCTTTTCGGGTGAAGGGCGGTTTCGCTGGCTGCACGTCCGTCCCGGGTCCACCGAGCAGGTGGCGGCCGCCGCCCGCCAGCTCTACGGGGAGATCGCCTGGGTGCGAACCGTGGCCGAGATAGACCGCGCCGGTTGGTTCGGCAGGCCCCTCTCCGACGCCTTCGCGCGGCGCCTCGGCGACGTCGCCTTGGTGGCCCGGGCCGCGGTCTCCTTCGCCGATCCGGCTGATCCCGGCGACGGACGGCTCATCGCCCGCCACGGTTCGCTCACCCCGGCCGAGATGCTGGTGCCCCTGCTCGCGGTGCGCCCGTGAGGATCTACACCCGTCGGGGGGACGACGGGACGACGTCGGTGCGGGGGGGCGATCGAGTCGGAAAGTCGAGCGCCCTCGTCGAAGCCCTGGGCGCCCTCGACGAGGCGCAAGCAGCGCTGGGGGTGGCGCGCGCCGAGGGTGGGCGCCCAGGTGCCCTGGACGATGTCCTCGTCGGAGTGGAACGGGACCTGTGGGTGGTGATGGCCGAGGTGGCGGCGCTGCCGGGACGACCACCCGGCCCGGCGGACACCGTGACGTCGGAAATGGTCGCCGCCGTCGAATCGGCGATCGACGCGCACTCGGCGGGACTGGGAGGCATCACCGGCTTTGCCGTGCCGGGAGGGAACCGCCTGGCGGCGGCGCTCGACGTCGCGCGCGCGGCCGTGCGTCGGGCCGAGCGCCGGCTGGCGGCCCTGGAGCTCGGGGGGCACCGTCTCCTGCTGGCCTATGTGAACCGGCTCTCCGACCTGTGCTGGACGCTCGCCCGGGAGGCCGAGGAAGGCTATCTGCCCGCCCGGAAAGAAGGGAACCAGCGGTGATGAACCTCGAGTTGAAAGGTGCGGCGACCATCCCCGGCGAGGCCCGGGTGCGCATCCGGCCGGTTCTCGCTGGCCTCGTATCCCCCGGCGGGTCGGCGTTCGCCGGCGCGCCACTGGCGGAGATGCAGGGATTTCGCGGCGCGGTGGGGGAGACGGCGACATTCGTCGACGCGGCGGGCATGCTCGAGATCCTGGTCGGGTTGGGCGAGGCGACCGATCTCGACGGGGAGGCGTGCCGACTGGCGGGCGCCGCGGTGGCGACGGCGGCCGCCCATTGCGAGACGGTCGTGTTCGACCTCTCCGGGATCGCGGGGGGATCCCTCAGCCTGGCCGGGGTCGCCCAGGCGGTGGCGGAGGGCGTGTTGCTCGGTGCTTACCGGTTCACCCGGCTGAGGAGCGACCCGCGACCACGAAGCCTCGAGCGGGTGGTGTTGGTCGAGCCCGACGTCGCGGCGGTCAACCGGGGCATCGACCGGGGTGTCGTCACCGCTGGGGCGGTCGAATTGGTGCGGGACCTGGTGAACACCCCGGCCGGCGAGCTCACCCCGGCTCGATTCGGCGAGATCGCGACCGACTATGGCTCCCAGCACCGTTTCTCGGTGGAGGTGTCCGGGGTCGAGGAGATCACCGCGGCGGGACTCGGCGGCCTGCTCGGCGTGGCGAGAGGCTCGGCGGAGCCGCCCTGTCTCGTGCGCGGCGAGTTCCGACCGGACGACCCCGCGGCCCCCACCGTGGCGCTGGTCGGCAAGGGCATCACCTTTGACTCCGGGGGACTTTCGCTGAAGCCGGCGACCTCGATGACCTCGATGAAGTACGACATGAGCGGGGCCGGGACGGTGCTGGCCGTGCTCGGCGCCTGCCACCGCCTCGGGGTCGGGGTCCGGGTGGTCGGTTACATGCCGATGACGGAGAACATGCCGGGTGGGCGGGCGATGAAGCCCGGCGACGTGCTGCGGATCCGCAACGGCAAGACGATCGAGGTGCTGAACACCGACTGCGAGGGGCGGCTGGTGCTGGCCGACGCGCTCTGCCTGGCAGCTGAGGAGACGCCCGACGCGATCGTCGATGTCGCGACGCTGACCGGTGCCGTGGTGGTGGCCCTCGGCAGGCGGATCGCCGGTCTGATGGGCAATGACGATCGCCTCGTGGCGGCGGTCGAGCAGGCGGCGGCCGGCGTCGGCGAGGCGGTGTGGCGTCTCCCGTTGCCGGGCGGCTACCGAAAGGCCTTCGACTCGGAGATTGCCGACATGAAGAACCTCGGTGTTCCCGGCGAAGCGGGGGCCCTCGTCGCCGGGCTCATCCTGGAGGAGTTCGTCGGCCAGACGCCCTGGGCGCACCTCGATGTGTGCGGCCCGGCGCGCTCCGAGAAGGACGAGGGCTATGTCCGCAAAGGCGGAACTGGCTTCGGCGTGCGGACCCTGCTCGAATTGCTCGGGAATTATCAGCCGCTCGGCCGGCCGGCGGGCGCCGAGGTGGCCGGGAGGAAGGTGCTGCGATGACGCCAGACGAGACATCTTGGGGGACGGGCCGTCCCCCGGCCGCTGGCGATACCCCCGACGCCGAAGCCTCGCCGGAGGCGGTGGGCCCCGGGGTCGGCGAGCAGTCGTCGATCGCCCCGAGGACCGGGGTCGAGGCGGTCGGCGGGGCCTCCCCGGGGCTGGAGCGATCCGAGACTCCCCACCGTCCGTACACGCTGGCGATCGACGCCGGTGGGAGCGGGCTCAAGGCCTCGGTGCTCGACACCGACGAGCGTCTGGTCGCCGACCGCGTCAGCGTGCCGACGCCGTACCCGTTGCCGCCCAAGCGGTTCATCGCCACTCTGGCCGGGCTCATCCGCCCGCTTCCCGCCTACGACCGGGTGTCGGTCGGCCTCCCCGGCGTCGTGCGCCGGGGCCGGATTCTCACCGCGCCACAGTTCGTGGCGGAACGGGGTCTCGGATCGCGGGTGGACCCCAGGCTGGTCGCGGCCTGGACCGGATTCGGGATCGCCGAGGCGCTCGCCGAGGAGTTCGGCAAGCCCACCCGGGTTGCCAACGATGCCGATCTGCAGGGTCTCGCGGTCACCTCCGGCACCGGGCTGGAGTTCGTGGTGACCTTCGGAACCGGGGTCGGCACGGCCCTTTTCTACGATGGGGTGCTCGTGCCCCACCTGGAGCTGGCTCACCAGCCGTTCCGCAAGGGCCAGACCTACAACCAACAGCTCGGCGAGGCCGCGCTGAGACGGTTCGGTCCGAAGAGGTGGCGCAAGCGGGTGCTAGAGGCCCTGGAGAACTTCCGGGTACTCACCAACTTCGACCACTGCTACCTCGGCGGGGGGAACTCCCGCCACCTGAGGGCTAGCGTGCAGGAGCCGTACTCGGTGGTCGACAACTTGGCCGGCATCCTCGGCGGGGTGCGCCTCTGGGACGACGCGCGCCTGCTGGAATGGGACTGAACCCCGGATCCTTAGGACCATCCTGGTGCGGCGGCGGAACCGGCCCGAAACGGGGGCGGAGCAGGTCGTCGGCGAGGCCCCGGGGCGGGGCGGGTGTCCGGGCCGGTGACGATCCCGGTCCGCCGGCCTAGGAGGCGAGCCAGGTCGGGGCGGCTTCGAGCAGGAAGCGGCTCACCTGAAGGGTGCGGTCGAAGGCGTCGCACAGGAGTTCCTCGCCGGCCAGCACCCGGGCGAGGGAGACCTCCCGGCGGGCGACGATGGTGAGCCGCCGGACGGGGGGATCGGTCACCGAGCCGAAGGAGTCGGTGGCCGAGATCTCCAGGGGAAGCTCGATGCCGCCGACCCCCGCGAGGTCGATCGCCAGTCGCAACAGGTCCGGTGCATGGGGAAGGGGTGGAATGCCCCAGGTGAAGGTGAGCGGAAAGCTCCATTTGTCGGGCGGTTCGGCGTCGTCGGGGAGGGCCACCACGGCGTCTTCGAAGTCGAGCAAGGTGCGGGGGTCGACCTCCAGGGCGAGGTGGAGGTCGATCGGACCGCCACAGCCCTCCTCGGGATGCAGATCGACCTCCCAGAACTGGCGCAGCGAGTAGGTCTCCACGAAGTGGCGCTCATCATGTACGTGGAAGCCGTGTTCGACGGCGTGGTCCTTCAGCTCGGCGACGTAGCCGGCGACGTCGATGACCGCCATCGATTGGGGAGTGTAGGCGGCGGAACGGCTCACCCGTGGGGGAGGTCGTTGTCCGCCGGCGAGTGGGGTTCAGACCCCCGGCGGGCAAACCGGTAACCTGCGGGCGGTGCAAGCCGGGGAGATGCTGGCCAAGCTGTCAGCCGCGGCCTACGCGGTGGCCCGCGCGGTCGCGGGCGTAGAGGATTGGTCGTTGCCCGGTGATCGTCCCGGGCAGTACCGCATCGATGTTGTCGCCGACGCCGCCGCGCTCGACGTGCTCATCGAGGCCGGTTTCGGGGTGCTGAGCGAAGAGAGCGGGCTAACCGAGGGCGATCGTCCCTACCTCGCGGTCGTCGACCCGATCGACGGCTCGACCAACGCCTCCCGGGGATTGCGGTGGTACGCGACGAGTATCTGCGTGGTCGACGATGCCGGTCCTTACGCCGCGTTGGTCGTCAATCAGGCCCGCGTCTCGTGCTACGAGGCCGTGCGGGGCCACGGTGCCACCCGCGACGGCCGTCCGATCGCCCCTTCCAAGACCACCTCGCTCGCCGACGCCGTGGTCAGCGTGTCGGGCTACCCCCCTCGGGACCTCGGGTGGCGACAGCTGCGGTCGTTCGGCGCGGCGGCCCTCGAGCTCTGTGCCGTCGCCGACGGAACGCTGGACGCCTTCGTCGAATGGAGCCACCGTGGCCTGGGGGTCTGGGACTATCTCGGCGGGATGCTCATCTGCACGGAATCCGGCGCGGCGATCGACGACGCGCTCGGCCGGGATCTCGTCGTGCGTACCCCCATCGACCGCCGGAGCCCGGTGGCCGCGGCCAGCGGGTCGCTCCTCGCCGAGCTGCTGGCGGCCCGGCCGGCGGCGCCCGATCGCAGGCTGCACCGGTGAGCACCGACGAGTCCGGCGGCGAGTCCGGCTGGCGGACGCCGCTCGAGGCGCTGTTGGCGGTGCAGGACGAGGATACGGCGGCCGACCAGCTCGGTCGTCGCCGGGCCCGTCTCGCCGAGCGGTCGAAGCTCGCCGAACTGGAGGGCAAACTGGCCGAGAACGACGCCGCGGCGGCCGCCCTCCAAGTCACCCGTGGGGCTCATGAGGCCCGCCTCGCCGGTCTGGCGAGCGAGGTAGACGGGCTGGTGGGGCGCACCACCCGGATCGAGGACCGGCTGCGCGCCGGCGAGGCGGCATCCTTCCGTGATCAAGAGGCGATGGCGACGGAGATGGGTTCGCTCGGCCGGCGCCGCGGGGAGCTCGACGACGAGCAGCTGGTGGTGATGGAGGCCATCGAGGAGCTCGAAGGGGAGCTCGGCCGGCTGGCCGGCGAGCGGGGAGCCCTCGGCGCGGAGGTCAACGTGCTGCGGGCGGCCCTCGGGGCCGAGGAGGCGTCGATCGACACCGAGATGGCGACCATCGCCATCCGCCGGGCCGAAGCTGTCGCCGAGGTCCCGCCGGCGCTCCTGGGTGAGTACGAGCGCCTGCGGGCGAAGCTTGACGGCGTGGGGGTGGCACGGCTCGCCAACGGCTCCTGCGACGGTTGTCACCTGGCCATCCCGGCGGCGGAGCTCGACCGCCTCCGGCGGGCTCCCACCCATGAGGTCAGCCACTGCCCGCAGTGCGGGCGCCTCCTCGTGGCTCGGGCTGGTGCTTCGAGGTAGGCCCCGGTCCGGCCGGGTTGGGCACCCCGGTCAGGTCACGCGGTGCCGGTCATTCTGGTGGCGCTGCATGGCGTAGACGATCATTGCCGTGCAGCCCACCGCGAGCAGCAGGGCGAGCCCGTAGGAGTAGCCGTAGCGAAGGCCGAACACGAGCCGGCCCAGCAAGCCGCCGAGCAGCGATCCGGCCAGGCCGACGAGGATGGTCTTGCCGATGCCCATCGGGTTGGGGCCCGGGACGACGAGTCGGCCCAGGGCACCGACGACCAGGCCGGTCAGCAGGATTTCAAATACGAGCCAGAACACGAGTTGAGTCTCGCGCGCCGAGCAGGCGGCACGATAGCGCCATCGGGTGGCTGGCCCCTTGGCGGCAAACGGTCCGGGTTCAGACCCGGACCGTCCGCCGCGCCTTGGTGAAAGCCTCGGACCACAACCCGAAGATCCGGGGTCGCGGCCCGCCACCAGTCCTCGGCCCGATGGGATGGCAGGGATTCAGCCGGCTCTAGTGGTGTCCGCCCTTCTTGTCGCGCGGGGTCTTGCCCAGCTTCTGCTCCAGTGCCACCACGACTTCGGTGGTCTTCAAGACCGTGTCCGGGTTGAGGCTCATCGAATCGATCCCGATCTCGACCAGGTACTGGGCCATTTCCGGGTAGTCCGAAGGAGCCTGTCCGCAGATCCCGGAGTGGATGCCGTTGCGGTGGCAACCCTCGACCGCCATGCGCAGCATGTCTTTCACGCCGTCGTCGCGCTCTTCGTAGTCGAACGCCACGATTTCGCTGTCCCGGTCGACGCCGAGGGTGAGCTGCGTGAGGTCGTTCGAGCCGATCGAGTAACCGTCGAACAGCGGGGCGAACTGGTCGACGAGGATGACGTTGTTGGGGATCTCGCACATGGCGTAGATCTTGAGGCCGTTTTCCCCGCGGGTCAGCCCGAGCTTGGCCATCTGGGCCAACACCGCTTCGGCTTCCTGGACACGACGCACGAAGGGGAGCATGAGGATGACGTTCGTGAGTCCCATCTCCTCACGGACCCGCTTCATCGCCTTGCACTCCAGGGCGAAGCCTTCGACGTAGGCGGGGTGGGCGTAACGGGATGCGCCACGCCAACCGATCATCGGGTTGCTTTCGTCAGGCTCGAAGGCGGTCCCACCGACGAGACTGGCGTACTCGTTGGTCTTGAAGTCGCTCATGCGGACGACGACCGGCTTCGGCCAGAACGCCGCGGCGATGGTTCCGATTCCTTCGGACAGCCGCTCGACGAAGAAGGACTCCCCGTCGGGATATCCGCGGATGAGCCGGGAGATGACGGCTTTCGCCTCGTGGTCGGAGACCTTCTCCGGGTGCAGAAGGGCCATCGGGTGGGCCCGGATCGACTCGCTGATGATGAACTCCATGCGGGCGAGACCGACGCCGTCGTTGGGCAGGAACGACGTCTTGAAGGCGAGATCCGGGTTGCCGAGGTTGATCATGATGTCCGTCACGGGGCGCTCCATGCCCTCCACCTCGGTGCGGACCACATGGAACGGGACCTCACCTTTGTAGACACGCCCGGAGTCGCCCTCGGCACACGACACGGTGACGAAACCACCTTGGGGAACGCTGGTCGTGCAGTCGCCGGTGCCGACGATGGCCGGGATGCCGAGTTCGCGGGCGATGATGGCCGCGTGGCAGGTCCGGCCGCCGCGGTTGGTCACGATCGCCGCGGCCGTCTTCATCACGGGTTCCCAGTCCGGGGTGGTCATGTCGGTGATCAGCACCTCGCCGGCGTTGAAGTCCTCCAGGTGGGTGACGTCGACGATGACCCGCGCGTTGCCCGCCGCGATCTTCTCCCCCACCGAGCGCCCGGAGGTGAGGATCTCGCCGGTGCCGTCGAGGACGTAGGTCTCGAGGCTGGTCGGCTTGCGCTGGGAAGCGACCGTTTCCGGTCGAGCCTGGACCAGGTAGAGCAGGTTGTCGACGCCGTCCTTGGCCCACTCCATGTCCATCGGCCGTCCGTAGTGCTTCTCGATGGCGATGGCGTACTGGGTGAGTTCGAGCACGTCCTCATCGGAAAGGCAGAACCGCTCACGATCGGCTTTCGGCGTCGGGATGTTGCGCGTGGTCACGCGCGTTTCCCCTTCGACGAAGATCATCTTCACGGCCTTGTCGCCGATGAGGCGACGCAGCACGGCACGGTGACCGGCCTCGAAGGTGGGCTTGAAGACGTAGAACTCGTCCGGGTCGACGGCACCCTGGACGACGTTCTCGCCGAGGCCGTAGGAACCGGTGACGAAGACCACGTCACGGAAGCCCGACTCGGTGTCGAGCGAGAACATCACGCCCGAAGAGGCGAGGTCCGAGCGCACCATCTTCATAATCCCGATGGACAGCGCCACGTCGAAATGGTCGAAGCCCTGATCGACGCGGTAGTGGATGGCGCGGTCGGTGAACAGGCTGGCGAAGCAACGCCGACAGGCGTCGAGCAGGCTCTCGTCGCCTTTGATGTTGAGGAAGGTGTCCTGCTGGCCGGCGAAGCTCGCCGTCGGCAGGTCCTCGGCGGTCGCCGACGACCGCACCGCCAGGCTCACGTCTTCCCCGTACTCCTTCTGGAGCCGGCGGTAGGCCGTGATGATCTCCTCGGCGAGGTCCTTGGGCAGTCCGGCGCCGTAGACGATCTCCCGGGCGCGCTTACCGCATCGGGCGAGGTCGGCGACGTCGCTCGGATCGAGCTTGTCGATCGCCTCGTGCAACTGCGCCACGGCGCCGGCTTCTCGCAGCATGTGGCGGTAGCCCTCGGCGGTGATGGCGAACCCGTTCGGGATGCGCACGCCCTCCTGGGACAGGTTCTGGTACATCTCGCCGAGGGAGGCGTTCTTGCCGCCGACGATGGGCACGTCCTCGATTCCGATCTCCTCGAAAAAGCGGACGTATTTGAAGCCGGTCATGGTTACTCCTCCTGTAGCTGATCGAACTGTAAATGGTCGAGAAGTCGGGCGGCGTCGAGACCCTGCCAAGTGTCGCGCAGGGTCGAGATCGCGAAATGCCGGGCCCCGAGACCGCCGTCGGCACGTTGCAGATCGGCCAGGTTCTCCCCGACGGCCCCCGGGTAGCTCGGCTTGAGGCGCAGCCCTTGTGCAAGCTTAAGCCCACCCCAGAGGGCCCCGACCCAAGTCGCGGCGGCATCCGGTTGGAGCCGCATCCCGAGGACCTGGTCTTCGCAGTGGACCAAGAATGCCTCGGTCATGGACCGCTCCTCGGCCGAGAGGTGGGTCGGCCCGGTGATCGATACCGCCACGGCGGTGGTCTCGAGATCGGCGCCAGGTCGGGCCCAGCAACCGAGGGGGTCGCGGGCCTCGTCGAGAAGACGCGAGAAGTGTGTGCGACCATCTCCCGCCGATCTCGACTCCTCGAGCCGGCGCAATTCCACCACGTGGAGCGCTTCGCGCAACGCGGCGTACCAGTCACGCGACCGGTCGGCACGAGAGAGCTCTTTTTCGTGATCCGCCAGCCAGGCGGTGGGCGAGCGGTCCGGGGCGAGACCGAGAAGGGCGAGCGACCGCAGCGTGGCCCAACCGATCGTGAGGGTGGGATACCCACCGTTCTCGTCTTGCAGCGTCCGCAACCAGGATCCGGTCAGCTCCGGTTCGGGAATCGGGAGGTCGAGCAGGCGGAGGCACTCCAGCGCCGCGAGGGTGTCGGGCGCGTTCGGCTCCTCGACGCCCCATTCCGGGGTCCGGTAGAAGGAATACCCCCCGAGGGGAGTGCGCCGGCTGAGGACGTAGCGGCCGGCTGCCTCGCGGTCGAGACAGACGGTCGAGTGGGCGGGCACGATCCTAAGCCAGTCCGTAGGGGAGAGCGGCGCCGGCCTCGATCTCGATCAGTCGGTTGTACTTGGCCACCCGCTCACCGCGCGCCGGCGCGCCGCTCTTGATCTGGCCGCAACCTACGCCGACAGCGAGATCGGCGATGAAGCTGTCCTCGGTCTCGCCGGAGCGGTGCGAGACCATCTGAGACCAGTGGGATTCGCGGCAGAGTCGGATCGCTTCCAGCGTCTCAGTGACCGTGCCGATCTGGTTGAGCTTGATGAGGGCCGCGTTGGCGGAGCCGCGTGCGATGGCCTCGGCGATGATCGCCGGGTTGGTGACGAGGAGGTCGTCGCCGATGAGCTGGAGGCGGTCCCCGAGTCGGGTCGTCAGGCGCTGCCAGCCGTCCCAGTCTCCTTCGGCCAGCCCGTCCTCTAGGCTCCAGACCGGGTAGTGGGCGGTGATCTCCTCGTAGCGGGCGATCATCTCGTCGCTGGAGAGGCGTTCCCCGGCCACCTGATAACGGCCGTCGCGGTAGAACTCGCTGGCCGCTGGATCTAGGGCGATCGCGACCCCCTCTCGCCCGGGGCGGTAGCCGGCGGTTTCGATGGCCTCGGCGAGCAGAGTCAGGACGTCTTCGGGCCGGTCGATCTCGGGGGCGAATCCACCCTCGTCGCCGAGCCCGGTCGCGAAGCCCTTGTCGGATAGGTGGCGTCGCAGGGTGCCGTAGACCTCGGCGCCGGCCCGAACCGCCTCGGCCAGCGAAGGCGCCCCCAGCGGGGCGATCATGAACTCCTGGAAGTCGAGGTTGTTCGGCGCGTGCACGCCGCCGTTCACCACGTTGAAGTGGGGGACGGGGAGCCGTGGCGCCACGCCTTCGGTCCCGAGGGCACACCACAGGGGTTGCCCCGCAGCCAGGGCTCCAGCCCTGGCCGCGGCCATCGACACTCCGACGATGGCGTTAGCCCCCAGCCGGGACTTCGTAGCGGTTCCGTCAAGATCGATGAGGGTTCGGTCGAGCTGGGCGAGGTCGGCGAAGGTGCGGCCGGCGAGGGCCGTGGCGATCTCACCTTTCACGTTGTTGACGGCGTTTTGCACTCCCTGCCCGGCGAAGCGGCGCAGATCACCGTCGCGTAGCTCGGCGGCTTCGCGTGAACCGGTCGAGGCACCGGAAGGCACCCCGGCGCGCGCGCTTGTCCCGTCGGCGAGGGTCACGGTCACCGCCAGGGTCGGCCGGGCCCGCGAGTCGAGAATCTCGACCGCGTCAAGGCTTGCAATGTTTAGCGCCATTCAAGTCCTTTCGGGATCGTCAGCTCAAGCTTTCCTCTCGAAGACCCTGCGCACCAGGGCATTACGTCACTAGTCACTACTCGTCGGACACGTCGGCTTGGCTCCGAAGCGGGGCCCCACCGACGCATAAGCGCGCGACCGCTCAGCTCTTCCATGACGGCGAGCCGGCCTGTAGGCGGGAAGCTGTCCAGCGCAGTCGAGTTACCTACGGTGGCCGGGATATGGGTTCCTGACCTGCGATTACAACTCACCATTGAAGCGGTGGGTGCCAGTGCGGGCACGGGGAAGGCGCAGAGGCTGGGGAGGTCGGTTCAGAGTTGTGGGGCGGCGGCGGCTGGTTCATTCATTTCAAGCCACGAGCGGTGCCAGAAGAGGCCGCAGTTGCGGTCGCAGTGGCCCCCTCGAGGTTGGCCCGAGCAGCGAACGCCGTCGAGGATGAAGAAGGCGGCACGGGGCTGCTTCCACTTGGGAAGAGTGACGCCGATGTCCTCGACCTGGCGCACGACCGGGAATTCACGGCCGGCATATGCGGCCATTTCCGGGGAAAAGCTGATCCCGTCGAGGCGTCCTTTGGCGTCCAAGGTCGCGGCGATCTCGCCGTAGGGTTTCACCTTGGCAGTTTGGGTGAACGCACGGGGCTCGGACTCCTCCGCCCGGGATGGCTCCAGCCATTCGTCCAGGAAGAACAACGAACACGCATGACCACAGCCGACAGTACCGTCGGGCGCGTCACAGATAGCGTCCTCTAGTGCGACCGTCCTGGAGAGCTTCTCCATGCGATAAGCATGGGTCGGCCGCCGGCGAATGACCCTTTCTACCCGGTAGGTCCGGCCCGAGTAAGCCCGGTGGTTGGAGAGGAACTTCCGACCGCGGAGCTCGTCGTTGCTATCGAGGGTCGTCCGGATCTCAGCGACACTCTTGACTCGGACCCAGTCGCCGACATGGAAGCGGGACGGTTCCCCGAGATCGACGCCGTCCCGGTCCTCGACGCGATGGCCGACGAGGAGCTGCAGAGTGTGAATGACTCCGTGTATGAGGTTGAAGGGAAACGCGTAGCGATAGAACGAGTTCTCAAACTGGCAGCGTTCAAAGGTGCGTCGTCTTGGTGCTGGTCCCGCGGGGTCCACCGGGTCGACGCTATCAGGTGCTTCCGTTCGTCATACTCGGCGGAGTTTGTTCTCCCGAGTTCTGGATCGGGGGAATCGGGGAATCGCCGTCGACCCGCGAAACATAGAGAGGGTCGGTGACGTACTAGTTGGCTGGTCGGCAAAAGGCTTTTCTCGTCCAATAAGAACGATGGTCGCTGTTTGGAGCTGAGGAGGTGACCTCTCTCAGCCAATGACGCCAGGTAGGCGCCCGATCCGGTCCAAGTTGAGCGCTGCAACCCGGATTTTCGCCCAGGCGTCGGCCTTCGCAAGGCCCGGTTACGGGATCTTCTCGGTGTGGAACTTGAGCTGTGCGTTCTTGCGCTCGGCACTTGCGCGTTCTCGATAGCGCTCTCGGAACCCCTCGGTCCATTGCGCTGTTCGTGCCGCGGCGAGTAGCTCCTCTGACGGATTGATCTCGGCGATGCGGCCCTTGGCGCGGGTCGTGTATTGGGGTTTCAACGCGCAGTCCGCGCAGTGTTCACTAAAGAACACTTGGGTGCGCTTCGCTCGGCTTTTCGCGATCGGGACGCTCACTCCCGCAGAAGGGTGACGGTGTGGTGCTCGAGTTCGATCGTGAAGTCAGCTTTGTTGAAAAAGCCTGCTCTCGCGCTCGGCGGAGGCGCCGGTGCGACGAGCTCCACGCCTTTTGCTCCGAAGGTGCGCCGGATCTTTGACCCTCCGTAGTGGGTGTCGGCGATTACCTCCGAGACGGGAAGCGGATCGGACTCGAGCAGCTCAGCGAGCATCTCACCGTCCGACGTCGTTGCCTTCGAGGCCGTCGCCGCGGTAATGAGGTCGAAATCGGGATCGACCGAGAGATGTGCTTTGAACCTGTCATAACGGTCGTGGCGTGCACGGTACCCATGGTGAGCGTCAGGATCGACGATCGAGATCTCCCGATCGGGGGCGACCTCACGCCTGATCGTGACGTTGTCCTTCTCGTCGGGGGCGAGGTCCTGTGCGGCGACGATGTGCAAGAGGGCGACAGCCGCGTTCAAGTCGTCGTCGATCGACGCTGCCTGCACGATGATCGCGGTCGCGTCC
Source organism: uncultured Acidimicrobiaceae bacterium (assembly GCA_963761425.1). Classification (GTDB taxonomy): domain Bacteria; phylum Actinomycetota; class Acidimicrobiia; order Acidimicrobiales; family Bog-793; genus Bog-793. The sequence goes on from CAVXGQ010000005.1 coordinate 497,557, forward strand.
GAGAAAAGATCGGCGAGCGGCTAGCGGCGCTCGGTTTCCTGGGACCAGTTGATCTCGGGCTTTCCCGCCTCGTCATAGACGGAACGCCGGAGCGAGCCGCGAAGTCTTGACGTTCTTCGCTTGTCGAGCTTTGAAAGACGAGAGATGACCTGGCGCGAAGCCGATCGCATCAAGGTAATCGTGTCCATCGTGATGACGCCGTCTTTGATGTCGGTCGAATCGACGATCCGACGGTGACCGATGGTCCCGGCACGCTTGGCGAGCTGAAGGAGCTTTCTGGACGGCAACTCCGACGTGCTCGATCGCCTCGTGACCGAGATGTACGCCCGGGGCCTTTCGACACGAGACGTCGAGGACGCCTTCAGGGATGCCACAGGCGAGCTGCTCATCTTCAAGTTCGCGCTCTCCGAGATCACGGACCAGCTGTGGGAGGACTGCCAGGCCTTCGTCGCCCGGGACCTGTCCGAGATCGAGGTCGAGCATCTGTTCTGCGACGCCATCTTCGAGTCGCTCCGCCGCCAGGGGGTCAAAGAGGCCCTGCTCGTGGCGTGGTGCATCGACTCCCAAGGCAGGAAGCACTTCTTGCATCTGGCCGTCGGCAACAAGGAGTCCGAGGCCGCCTGGACGGGCTTCTTCAGGAACCTGATCGAGCGACACATGCGTCTTCCCACCACGGTCACGACTGACGGGGCTCCGGGGATGATCAAGGCCGTCGAGGTCGTGTTCGCGAATCGGTACGCATCCGCTGCTGGCTCCACCGGTTGTCCAACATCAGGTCCAAGCTCCCCGCCGACGAGGTCGCAGAGGTCATGGCGTATCTCTACGCGGTCAGGGACGCCCCCACCATGGAGGCCACCCGAGCAGCCGCCGACCGCTTCGAGAACACCTATAGCAGTCAGTTCCCGGTCACGGTGGCGTGCTTCGCCGATGATCGCGAGGCGCTGCTGGTTATCCATCGGGTTGCGGTGCGCCATCGCATCAGGGTGAGGGCCACCAACCTCGCCGAGCGCAGTTTCGAGGAGGAGCGCCAGCGCATCAAGATCATCCCCAGGCTCATCAGCGAGAAAGCGACTATGAAGCTCGCCTTTGCGACCATGCTTCACTCGGCAGCGCGCTGGTGCCGGGTCTCGATCAAAGACATCGAACGCCACCAGCTCAAGCTGCTCCGTTCCGGCCTTGGGTTCGACCCACCACTTACCGAGGATCAAGCAACCCGCCGAAGGAGAACAACAGAGCGCGCCGCGGCATGAAGCTCGGTGACGAGACGATTTACAGGACGCTTAGGACTTGACCGCCGAAACACCAGTGCCGGCCAGCACGGCGTGGTGACAGCGACGGCGTGCGCGCTCTTTGTGATCAGCTGCGACATCTTCATGGGTGCCGTTGACGTTAAGCGCCAGGCGCTTAACGTCACGCGGGAAGGAGCTCCTCGGTGCTCGCGTCGTGGAGGTGAGGTCGGGATCGCCGACCCTTAAGGACGCGATGAACGAGGCGATACGGGACTGGATCACGACCTCGGTGACCACCTACTACGTGATCGGGTCGGTCGCCGGCGCTTCGGCGCGAACCGGAGCCTTCTCGTCGCGAGGCGAACGTGTTCATCCGTGATCAAGCGACGGGCCGCGCCAGCCGGCGGAGCGCGGCACGCGATGGCAATGCGGGACGACGGTCCCGTCGCTAGGGGAGTGCGTCGTTTCCCGGGCGGAGCATCTGGTAGATAAAGAAGGCGACGAGCGACACGACGAAGCTCAGCGCGCCGAAGGTGTCCTCGCGCGGGTACGGCAAGAAGTGGGTGAGACGCCAGCTGAGCGTGTAGGGGTGCACGAGCGCGCAGAGCGCGATGTAGACCCAGGCAGCGAAGCCATAGATCGCGAGCGTCTTGCTTGCGACGAGAGCGACCTTCCGTTTCATGTCGCCGGACAGCGTAGGCGGTGTCTTCTGTCGCCGTTATCCGGCCGACGGCCGGCCGTTCCTGACGCGGGGGCGCACACCGGTTCGACGAGGCGCTTCTTCTGGGCTCGTGGGTGTCGAGAACGCCATCCATGGCCGTGAGCTGGACTTTGACGTCAGCGCCGGATGCGGCAAGCCTCCGGCGGTGGCCCTCTCTTTCCGGTACCGGGCGTTCTGTGACGTCCTCCCGCTGAACCGGCTCTCCTGTCGCCAGGACGCGGGCCTCGCGATCGAGGTCGTCATGCTGCGCCGTGAGGTGACGGTGCTCCGACGTCAGTTGCACCGCCCAGCGCTGCAATCGGCCGACCGGGCGGTCCTCTCCGCCGATGGCGACTCCTTGCTCGCAGCCGGAAGGACCGCTGGTTCGTCCAGCCGGCCACCTGGTTGTGCTGGCCCCGAGACCTCGTCGCCAGGCACTGGACCTACCCACACCGCCGGCCCGGCCGACCACCACTCCCCGCGGGAACCACTGCGCTCGTCCTCCGGCTGGCCAAGGAGAACCCGGCCTGGGTTACTGGCGCATCCACGGCGAGCTCGCCACCAGGGGCATCCCGATCGCCCCGTCGAGCGATTCGTCGGCACCATCCGGCCCGAGGGCTTGGAGGGGATGCTCGTCCTCGAACGGCGCCACCTCGAGGTCGTGTTCGCCAAGTACGTCGAGCACGACAACTCGCACCCTCCCCACTAGTCTCTCAGCGAGCGCGCACCATCCAAGTCCGACACGACTCCCGTCCTCAACGGCGACGTCGACGCCGAACAGCTCCGACGAACCGACGTCTTGGGCCACCTCATCCACGAGTATCGACTTGTCGCTTGAGCTGGGCGGATGGGTTCTCGGCACCCACACCTCCGAGCGCCATCTGTCAGGGCTTCGTCGTGGCCCGTCGCGTCCTGGCTTCCCCAAGGCCGAGTGCAATGACATCGCGGCAAAGTCCGAGCGCCCCGAAACCGCCCCGTGACCTGCGGCAGAAGTCTCCACAGACCAGCTGCGAAAACAGCTTGCGCGAAGCGATGAGGCGATCCGAGGACTGATGGACGCTGGCGCGTCGCAAGCACCGAGCTGTGACTTTGGAGAAATACTCGATCGCGCGGGTGTTATGCGGATCGCTCGCGGCAACAAAGCTCCCGTAACTCTTGGCGAGGGCGGCCTTCTCGGCATAAGCGGTTGGCTCGATGCTGAATGCTGCCTTGAACTTCTCGGCCGCACTGTAGGTTCGTGCCGGACCGGCGAAATTCATCTCGTGCTGGCGGTAGGAGACCAAGGCATCGCTTAGTTCGAGTCGGCGGCAACTCGTGAATGCCAGCAGTGATATCACTCCGTCGAAACCCGGTCCTCTCGGGTCGTCCGGGTTCGGCCGCTTCTCCCAGCAAGTCATTCTCAGCAACTCAGACCGAAAGTACTGGGTGAAGCCTGGAGCGCACCACAACCAGTCACCCTCGAGCGGGTCGACGACACGCGTCCGCTTGTGGCAAGGGAAAAGCCGGCCCGTCGACGCGAGGTCTTCGTCTGTGACCACAGCCGAATGGCTGATGAACTGCACATTGTGCATCGCCATCTGGTGCTCACAGATCTGCAGCTTCTTCGGATGCCAGACGTCGTCTTGGTCGCACCACGCGATGACCTCGGTGTTGGCATGTTGCGCCGCGGACCAGAAGTTCGCGTCCGGCCCCGCGTGAGGGCCATCGACGAGCGTCACATTGAAAGGAGCATCCCTGGCGAACTCCCGAACGATGGCAACCGTATCGTCGCTAGAACCGTCATCGGAGATAATCAGCTGATCTGGATGCCGCGTCTGCGCAGCGATGCTCTGGAGTTGCGCTGCGAGCCAGGCCTGCCCATTGAACGTCGCCATGATGACAGCAACGGTGGGCAAAGCGCTTTACCTCCGGCGAATATGTCCAGGTGACTTCTTAGCACGACGGGTATGCAAGTGCCGCAAGAAACGAACTGGAGGTTCCGTTCTGGTGATCATGACGAAACCGCCAGGTTCACTCGGCAACGGCCATACATCGATGTCCGCGTCGCTGGGACGGTAGCCGACGGATGGCACGGTCCCTGGAATAGGAGTCTCGCCGACCTCGACGCAACCTCACCGACCGCGCCGCCTCAGTCACCGAGCACTCTTGCGAGCAAACCTGCACCTGCGTGCGCATGTCCAGCTTCCAGGCATGCTCAAGGACCAGCGGCGGTGCGACGCCATCGTTGCAGCGAGTCAATGTGACACGGAAGTGTCAACACGAGCGGGCAGTCTTTGAACAGGACATTCGTGCAAGTCAGAGGCTGTCGCGCAGGTGCCTCGGCGAACTCTAGGACCACCGATCCGCAACGCAAGACGTGACCATTTGACCATTTATTGTCAGGAAGTCGACAGGATTCGTCCGAGTTTGAGCGAACGCGCCCGGAATTTCCCTTACGCGATGGCGAGATGGTGTTTTCGCGCCTTCAGGAGGTTGTTGACTGAACAGATGAAGCGCCACTCGCTCAGTGTTGCCTCACGAAGTCAGCGGCTCCTTGTCGTCGAGCTGGTAGTGGGTGCGGTTCGCTCACGCTGAGGCGTTTGTCTCGATCTTGATGTCGTCGGCAGGACTGTCGGGATTCATGCGACAGCCTCGTCAGACCCCAAAAGTGCGGCGAGCCGGCCTATAGGCGGGATTCTGTCCCCGAAGCGGATCGCTTCGGGGGGTGGCCATCCATCTATGCGGCCTACCTGGGGACATCGGACGGGCAGCCCGTCCCACGCTTGGCCTTGCTCCGGGTGGGGTTTACCGAGCCGGTCGGGTCACCCCGACCGCTGGTGCGCTCTTACCGCACCGTTTCACCCTTGCCTGTGCCCTGGGGCCATCGGCGGTCTGCTCTCTGTTGCACTTTCCTTCGGGTCACCCCGACTGGCCGTTAGCCAGCACCCTGCCCTACGGAGTCCCGACCTTCCTCGGAGGAGATGTGGAACACCCCTTCGCGGCCACCCGGCCGGCTCGCCGCAAACACCATTCTCGCGCTCAGGTTGGTCACGTGAACGATTCCGCAGGTCCGCCTCGCCGATCGCGACCACGGGTAGCCTTCGTCGCGTGATGCTCGACGGCGTGCCGCAGGAGCAGCGCTTCAACTTCGCGACCGACGACGCGGCGGCCGAGACCGCCGGTGACGAGTTGAAGCGGCGGATCGACGACGTCGTTGCCGCGGCCCATCGCGCGAAGCAGCATCGTGGGACCCAGCTCCCTTCTGGTCGCCGGACCAGCCGGCGCCCGGCGGGCGCCCGAATGCCGTCGGTCGGGTCCGGCGAAGCGGTCGCGGCGACCGAAATGTCAGAGGGATCCGGCGAATCGGGGGTCGGTGAAGCGCTCTCCGTCACCAAGTTCTACGAACGGGTGAAGGCGGCGCTCGCCCGCGAGTTCACCGAGGAGGTCTGGGTCATCGGGGAGATTCGCGGCTTGCGGGAAAGCCGCGGTCACCACTACATCGAGCTGGCCGACGAGTCCGCCGACCAGGCCGAACGCGGCGTCGCGCAGCTCGAAGTCGTCTGCTGGGCGCGTGACTGGCCGCCAGTCGCCCAGGCGCTCGCCGAGGCAGGCGTCGCGCTGGAGCCCGGCCGCGTGGTACGGGTGCGGGGGCGCGTCTCAGTCTGGGAGGGCGGCAGCAAGCTGCGTTTCACCCTGACCGAGCTGGACATCGAGGCGCTGCTCGGCGGGATCGCGGCGGCGCGTCGCCGGTTGCTCCACACCCTCGAGGTCGAAGGCCTGCTCCGCGCCAACCAGCGGCTCGAGCTGTCGTTGGTGCCGCTCCGGATCGGGGTTGTCACCAGCCCCGGTTCCGAGGCCCACCGGGACTTCGTCGGCCAGCTGGCCCGCTCCGGATTCGCCTTCGAGGTCTTCTTCAAACCCACGCTGGTCCAGGGGCCGGAGGCGCCGGAGCAGATTGCCGCCGCCCTCGGGCGCCTGGGGTCGGCGCCCATCGATCTCGCGGTGGTCGTGCGGGGCGGGGGAGCGCGGGGTGACCTGGCGGCGTTCGACTCCGAACCGGTCGCGCCGCGCCATCGCCACGGCCGGATTCCCGGTGTGGACGGGGATTGGCCACACCGGAGACCGCTCGGTCGCCGACGAGGTGGCGCACCAGGCGATGATCACGCCGACCCAGTGCGGCGAGGCGGTGGTCGCCCGGGTGGCCGAGTACGTGGGTGAGATCGAGCGCAAGGCAGACGTGCTCACCGGGCTCGCCCGCGCCAGGCTCGACTCGGCCGCTTACCAGCTGGCGGTAGGTGTCGCCGGTCTCGCCCGCGGCGCGCGTCACCAGCTGGAACGGAAGTCGGTCGAGCTCGGAGCTGCCGGCCTGGAGCTTGCCCGGGTCATGGTGGCGCGGCTGCGCCGGGAAGCGGTCGGGCTGAAGGATCGGGTGGGGCTGCTGGGGGCGCTGACGCGCCGGTCGATGGCGTCCCACGAGAGCGAGCTGACCAGGAAACGGCAAGTGCTCCGGGCTTTCGACCCCCTCCGTCAGCTCCAGCGGGGCTGGACCTTGACCAGCGACGCTGACGGGCGACCGGTGCGGTCCGAGGCGGAGGTCGGGGTGGGGGAGCGGATCACCACGCGTTTCGTCGATGGCGAGGCGCTCTCCCTGGTCGAATCGACCCGACCCTCCGCCGCCGTGCCGAAGACGAGACGAAGAACGGGTGGAAAACGACCATGACCGAAGAGGATAAGGACCAGGTGGAAGCGATCCCGGTCGGCGATCTCAGTTACGCGGCCGCCGCTGCCGAGCTGGAAGCCATCGTGCAGGAGCTCGACGAAGGACTCGTCGACGTCGACGTGCTCGAAGTGCGCTTCCGGCGGGCGATCGAGATCATCGAGGAGCTCGATCGGAGGATCCGCGGCACGCGCAAGAACGTCGACGCCCTGATGCCAAGGTTGGCCGCGATCGGCGAAGACGGTTCGACGGACTCCGGGGAGGGGGCGGCCCGCCGGCCCTGAGGCATCCGGCGCGTCGGGCTGCGCCCCGGGCCACGTAGTCTCGGCTCGTGCTTGGTTCGGTAGTCGTCGTAGGAGCCTCGGTCGCCGGTTTGAAAGCGTGCGAGGGCTTACGTCACGGCGGCTTCGACGGTTCGATCACGCTGGTTGGTGCCGAGTCCCACCTGCCCTACGACCGGCCGCCCCTTTCCAAGCAATTCCTGGCCGGCACCTTCGGCATCGACCGTCTGTCCCTGATCTCCCCGGCCAGGTTCGAAGCCCTCGAGCTCCAGTTCTTGCTGGGCGAGCGGGCCCGCGCCCTCGATCTCGCGGCCCGGGTGGTCGCGCTGGAATCCGGTTCCGAGCTGAGCTTCGACGGTCTGGTGGTCGCGACCGGTGCAACCCCCCGCACCCTGCGCGGGGCGGGGGATCTGGCCGGGATCGTCACCCTGCGGGGGGTTGAGGACGCCCGCCGCCTGCGAGCCCTGCTCGGGGTGGGAGGCGTGCGGCTGGTCGTCGTCGGCGGAGGATTCCTCGGCATGGAGGTCGCCGCGACGGCACGGGGACTCGGCGCCGAGGTGACCGTCGTCGAGCCACTGGCCGCCCCCCTTGTCCGCGTCGTCGGCCCGCTGGTCGGGCGGGCAATCGCCGAGATCCACGCCGACCACGGCGTCCAGGTGCGGACCGGGATGGGCGTCGAGAGTTTCGTCGGGCACGGTCGGGTCGAAGGGGTCCGTTTGGAGGACGGCTCGATCGTCACGGCCGACGTGGTGCTGGTCGCGGTGGGCGTCGTTCCGGAGACGGCCTGGCTGGACCGTTCCGGGCTGGAGCTGGCCGACGGCGTGGTGTGCGAGTCGTCACTCTTCGCAGCCCCCGGCGTGGTCGCGGCCGGTGATATCGCCCGCTGGCCCCACCCGCTGGCCGGGGGAAGGATCCGGCTCGAACACCGAACCAACGCCGCGGAACAAGGTGCCCACGCCGCGTCCAGCCTGCTCGCCGGGAAGGCCGCGACGGCCTTCACCTCGGTGCCGTACTTCTGGTCCGACCAGTTCGAGGTGAAGATCCAGGCGATCGGCCTTCCCGACTCGGGCGACGACGTGCACGTCGTCGCCGGGTCGATCGCCGAGCGGCGTTTCGTCGCCTGCTATGGGCGCAACGGTCGCCTCTCCGGCGTGGTCGGGTTCAACAGCCCCCGCCAGCTCATGGGCTTCCGGGCGTTGCTCGACCGGCAGGCGACCATCGACGAGGCGCTCGGGCTCGAGGTGGCCTGAACGCTCCCTCAGAACGAGATCGCCGACATCGCCGGCACCGTTCGGAGGGCGCGAGCCCGCGCCTCGAGCCAGCGCTCGCGGTCGAGCCGGCGGGCCGGCTCGACGAGCGGCCCGTGGCGGGCAGTCGAGGCGGCCTCCGCCAGCGAGCTCCACACGCCGGTCGCGGTGCCGGCAAGAAAGGCGGCGCCGAGCGTGGTGGCATCCCGGACGAGCGCCGGAGCGACTGGGCGTTGGAGTGCGTCGGCGAGGAGTTGAAGGAAGGTCGTGTTCGCGGTCATCCCCCCGTCGACTCGCAGGACGGAGACCTCGACATCCCCGTCCATCTGGGCGGCATCGAGAAGGTCGGCGCTGCGGTGGGCGATGCCCTCGAGAACGGCCCGGACCAGTTCGGCGCGTGAGGTCGAGGCGTCGAGACCGATGAAGGTGCCACGTGCCCCGAAGTCCCAGACCGGCGTCCCGAGGCCACCGAGAGCCGGGACGAAGACCACGCCACCGGCGTCGGGGACCGATCCGGCGATCTCATCCGACTCCGCGGCGTCGCCGATCAGCCCCAGGCCGGCGCGCAGCCATTCGATGCAGGATCCCGCCGAGAGCATGATCGCCTCGATGCCCCAAGTGACCTGGCCGGATTCGCGCCAGGCGACGATGGGGAACGTCCCGTGATCGCCCCGGGCGATGAACGCCGGGCGCGCCGCGGTGACGCAGTCGAGCATGCCGCCCGTGCCGAAGGTCGCCTTGGCCTCACCGGGCCGGAGACACGCCTGCCCGACGAGCGAGGACTGCTGGTCGCCGACCAGTCCGGCGATCGGTGGCTCCCCGGGAAGAGCGGAAGCGGTGGCGACGACGCCGGTCGAGTCGACGATCCGTGGGAGCATGGAGCGCGGGATGCGCAGCTCGGCTAGCACATGGTCGTCCCAGTCGGAATCATCATCGAGGACGAGACCCGTGACCGCCGCGTTCGACGCGTCGGTCACGTGCGCGGCGCCGCGGGAGAGCATCCACGTGAGGTAGCACTCCACGGTCCCGAAACACAGGTCGCGGGACCGATCGGCGTCGAAAAGATCGAGAAGATAGGCCAGCTTGGTCGCCGACTGGTTCGGGGTGAGCCGGAAGCCTCGGGCCGCCAGGGCGAGGCAGTGGCCGGCGGTGCGCAGGTCCTGCCAGGAGATGCCGGGGGCGATCGGGTCCCCGCTGGATCGGTTCCAGACGATGGTGGAGGCCCGTTGGGCGGTGATTCCCACCGCCCGCACCGGTTCGCCAGCTTCGAGAGCGGAAGTCGCGACCTCGATGGACGCGCGCCGCCAGTTCAGCCGCGTCAAACTCGGCGACACCCGCCGCCGGGCGCAGATCGGACAGGTGGCGCTGGTGCAGGTGGGCGAGCGATCCATCCGGCCGGACGAGGGCGGCTCGCACCGAGCTCGAACCGACGTCGATGACGAGGACAGTCATCGTCTGGTGGACCGCTCCACGGCCACACAGTGTGGCACAGAGCGCGGGAGCCGTCTCGCTGCGCGGTCGGCGGGGTGAAGGCCCTCTCTTTACATCCCCGGGTCGGCTACGGCACAATGGTTTTGCATTCGCGCTGCGGGCAGTTGCGCGCGCCTCTCGAGACCTTCGACCTGGAGCCCTGCGCGGGGACGTTCTCGCTCGAACGTGTCACGGCAACCGCGTCGGTCACGGCAGGGAATGGGTGCAGGAACGCGGCAGACCGAGAAAGTGATTGTTTTATGAAGGCGACGTGGCGGCAGCGAGCGGCATGCCGGGGACTCGACCCGGAAGTCTTCTACCCCCTCTCGGACGAAGAGGCCGAGGAAGCGAAGGCCGTCTGTGAGCGGTGCCAGGTTCGCCAGATGTGCCTCGAGCATGCCCTGGTCCACCGCGAGCGGGAAGGGGTGTGGGGAGGCCTTACCGACCGCGAACGCCGTCGCATGCTGCGTCAACGCCAGAAGTCGGCCTGACAGTACCAACGGCCGGCCGAGGCGCCGTTTCGACGGTCGCCGCCCGGGTCACCGGACCACCAGTCCTGTCGGACGCACCCCCGCTTGCGCCGTCGGCACCGACGCCGCGTACCGGCAAGGCCCGGCCGGTTACCACTGTGCGTGATGAGGACGGACGGCGCGTTTGAACTAAGCCAAAGCTCACTTGTGCCACCTGAAATGGCGCCAGACATGTCTTTGACCCGGTCGTACCGGGGCACAAGATGGCCTCATGGTAAGGCGCGCCAGGCCACAGGATTACGGAGAGTGGCAATGGGGCGCCTCGCCGACTGCCCCGTTTGCGTCAAGTGCCCGTGACGGTGGTTCTACCGGTCAGGTGATCGTGCACGCCGACACCGCCGCCGTGGCCTGCCGAAAACCGCGCCGGCCAACCGGTGGGACGGGCTCGGGAGGGCTCGTCGTCCGGGACACCGGTTGGGCTGGCCTGCTCGACCGACCCCCGACGGACCAGACGGGACCGCCCGCCGTGATCAGCCGGGCCCTTTCCGTCGTGCCCGTCGGTCGCTCAACAACCACCCCGGCGGTGCCGTTAGGAGTGAGATTCGTGAGGAGATTGGGGTTCGTGAGGGGAAGATGTCCGTGACTAGGGCCGTTTTGATCGGACGAGAGAACCCACCGGGTTCGCGCCGTGCCCTCCGGCCGGTCCGATTCCATGACGGCGCAGCGGCGACGATGGCCGTCGCGGCGTCCGGTGGCATTCCCCGGTGCCGCCGGTTCGCCGCGACGGCCCTTGGTGCGGTGGGGGAGAGGTTCGTGGCCCGGTCCCCGGGCTCCTCGTCGGCCGAGCACTCCTCGGGCTGACCATGGCACGGCGCGGGGAAGCCGACCAGAACCGTGACGAGGGCGAAGCCGTGCTCCGCTCGGTTTTCGACACGCTGCTCGACCCGGTCTTCATTCTGGCTGCCCGTCGCGACCCTTCGGGTGCGATCGTCGATTTCGAGTACCGCTACGCGAACGCAGCAGGTCTCCGTTTGTACCACCGGACCCCCGAGGAGCTGTTCAACCGTGGCGAGCTGGAGCTTTTCGCTTCGCATCGCGATCTCGGGGTGATGGACCGCTACCTGCGCGTATTTGCCACGGCCGAGCCCGAGCACTACGAGACCACTTGGTCGGAGAACCACGGTCTGGTGGGGGCCTTCGAGACCTCGGTGGCCAGGTTCCGCGACGGTCTGGTCGTCAACAGTCGGGTGATCACCGATCAGACCCGGGCGGAGCGAGCGCTTTCCAACGCCGCCCAGTCCTTGCGGACTTTCGTCGCCGCCAGCGAGACGGTTGTGCATGCCCAGGACGAGACCGAGCTGCTCGACGACGTGTGCCGGATTCTCGTCGAGGAAGGTGGCTACCAGTTCGCCTGGGTGGCGGTGCCCTCCTCCGAGGACCCTTCCGAACTGGCCTCGCTCGCCCATCACGGGGAGGTGGGTCGCGAGTACTTCGACGCTATCCACGCCACCTCTCGCGGACTCGTGGAGGGGATCGGGCCAGTCATCGAGACCATCCGGTCGGGTCGGATCCAGTACCTCGCCGACGTGGAGGCACTCCCGGAGTCGGATCCCTGGCGCCAGATCGCCCTCGGGTACCACACCCACGCCGTCGTGGCGCTCCCTCTCTTCCTCGGGGAGGCGGTGTCGGGTTCGATCGGCATCTTCTCCAAGGACGCCGGCGCCTTCGATCCCGACACGATCAGGCTGTTCCAGGAGCTCGTGACCGAGATCGAATTCGGGATCGCCACTTTGCAGGACCGCGCCAGGAGCCAGCAGAACCTCGAACAGCTGGCGGCCACCCTGGAGGCTGCCGTCGGGGCGGTGGCCGCCAGCACCGAGTTCGACCCCTACATCGCCGGGCACCAGCGGAGCGTCGCCAAGATCGCCGTCACGATCGCCGAAGAGCTGAATCTCGACGCCGACACGACGAAGGGCATCGAGGTCGCCGCGATGATCCATGACATCGGCAAGATCGTGGTGCCGGCGCAGATCCTCTCCAAGCCGGCCAAGCTGAGCGCGGCCGAGTTCGAGCTGATCAAGGTCCACCCCCAGGCGGGCGTCGACATCATCGCCGGAATCGACTTCCCGTGGCCGGTGGCGCGGACGATCTTGCAGCACCACGAGCGACTCGACGGCAGCGGGTATCCGTTGGGCCTTAAAGGTGAGGAGATCGATATCGCCGCCCGGGTCCTCATGGTGGCTGACGTCCTCGAGGCGATGACCTCGCCCCGTCCGTACCGGCCGGCGGCGAGCGTCGCTGACGCGCTGGCCGAGATCGAAAAGCAGCGCGGCGCCCAGTTCGATCCGGACGTGGTCGCGGCGTGCTTGCGGCTCTACTCCGGGATGAAGCGGCGCCGGTTCGACGGGGATCCCGGCTACTGGTTCCCGACGGCGACGGCAGTCGCCTTCTAGGCCAACCGAACAGCTCGCTTCCTCCGGCCGAGCCAGAACGAAGCGACGGGTTCCGCGAGCGGCGCGACCTGAGCGGGCCCGGAACCTCGGGATGGCCGGGGCCGGGCGTCTCCGGGAGACTCTGCGCCGCGACGCCGAAACCACTGCGGGCGCGGTATCGGCGCGCCTGACGTCACACCCTGGTCAACCGGTTGCTAGCGAGGTGGGCGGGGCACCGCCCGGGTCGGCTGGCTCCGCTTCCCCTCCGGTTGGGGCCAGGTAAGGGCCGCGGCGCGTGCACCCGCCGCGCGCACACCGGTCACCACGCCGAGTTGGAGAAACGCTTGGAAGACGGCGGCGGTGGCCCGGGCGTCACCAAGTGCGGTGTGCGCGGCAGGACAGTCCACGCCGAGCGCATTGCAACAGGCGACGAGGGATCGCGGCCCGGGGGGTAGATGCGCCCGAGCGAGCTCGCGGGTGCAGATGCCGGCGGGACGAAGATCTGGCATGACCAACCCGCACCTGGCGTACTCGCCGGCGAGATGGGCGAGGTCGAAATCGAGGACGTGACCGACGACGACATGCCCGGCGAGCTGCGCCGAGAGTTCCCCTGTGAGTTCTTGAAACGAGGGAGCTCCGGCGAGCATCGACCGGGTGATCCCGTGCAGCCAGCTGGCACCGAGCTCGCCTTCGCCGGGAACGGAAACGAGGCTCGTCCACTCCCCGAGCTGGCGACCGTCGGACGCCAGCTCGACGACCGCGCACTCGAGCACCCGGGTCGTGACGGGGCTGAGTCCGGTCGTTTCCACGTCGATGACCGCGTAGCGGATCGCGTCGGAGTGGGGAGGTGCTCCTCGGTCGGCGGGTCCTTCGTCACTCCCGGCGGTTGGAGGCGGCGAGCTAGCCGCGATCGTCACGGGCCGAGTGTACGTGGGCGTTGTTCCGGCTTGAGGCTTCCGGTGACGCGGAGACCGGGACCGCGCCGGGAGGATAGGTCACGGGCAGCTTCTGGCCGGGGTGCGGGAGGCCTTTGATGGGGATCGAAGCTGCGGTTGCGCAGATCACACTTTGTTCATGATTCGCGCGCTGTTGTCGAACACAATAGGAGCACGATCTAGTCAGACAGGCATCACGGCCGGGCTGGGCCGGTGCGGAAAAGGTGACGAGGAGCAGAGAGGATCGACATGGGGCGGGTAGGCCGAGGGCTTGGCGGGGTGCTGGTCGTGCTCGCGCTCATCCTCGGGTCGGCGGGCTCCTCGGCGGCTGTCTCGGGCGGTTCCGGCAGTCTTCCGAATCCCGCGACGGACAACGTTCCTGTCTTTCCTGCGGGGGTTTCGGCGGCGCGGGTGCACGCCTGGCTGGTAAAGGCCTTGTCCCTGCGTCTCAAGGCGCTGTCGGCGGCCTCCGTCTCCCTCACCGTGGCCCGCAATCTCACGGTGGCCGACCGTACGGCGATCGACGCACTGATCACGCGCGACCAGTCCGGTCTCACGACCCTTTTCGGGGCGCTCGCCACCGAGACGACCATCTCCCAGATGGTGGAGTCGGCGGACGCGATGGTCACCGACTATCGGGTGTTCTCGCTCCTCGTTCCCCAGGTGCGTGGCGTCATCCTCGATGATCGTGAGCTCGTCAAGACGACGAGGCTGGCGGCGTTCGAGCCTTCGATCCAGACCGCGATCACGACCGAGCAGCGCACCGGGATTCGGACTGCGGCCGCGCAACGGATCTACCAAGAGCTGGTAGGGCTGTTGAGCGCGGTGGCGACGTCGATGGGTAACTCCGCGACGGCGCTGCTCGCGCTCACGCCGCAGAACTTCGCGCAAGCCGGGGTGACCTTGCGTGCCTCGGCCGGGGCGCTGGCGATGGCGAATTCGCAGCTCATCACCGCCCGGGCCGACATCAGCCGGATCACCCGCATCCTCGGAGGTGCCTAGAGGTCAGGTGGTTCGTCGGCGGGCCGTTTCCGAGGCACCCGCCACCATCCTCGCGACCCGGTGACCCGGTCGCGAATCCTCGGCCGGGCCGGTCCGGTTTTAGGGGTGGTGCCGACGATGAGCCGCAGTCGGACCAGGCCGACCGCCGACTCGAGCGTGCGCTGGGCCACGGGGGTACGTGGCGGCCGCAGCTCACGCACGGTCGCCGGCAGCTCCCGCAGGACGAGGCCGGCGCGACTCGCCCGCACCACGAGCTCAACGTCGAAAAGGCTGCCGCGTAGCACCGTCTGCTCGATGAATGGAACGACGGCGGAGGCGCTCATCACCTTCATGCCGTGGGCATCGCTGACCTCGAGGTCGACCGCCCGGCGCAGCGCGGCGGCGAAGCCCGCAGTGAGCAGGCGCCGGGTGAACGGCCGCCGGTCGCGGGCCCCCGCGGCCCGTTTCGAGGCGAGCACCAGGTCGGCCTCCCCGGCGTCGAGGAGGCGGAGCGCGGCGTCGAGGAACGACAGGTCGTAATAGTCGATGTCGAAGCCGACGAGGAGCGCGCCGAGCGCATCCCGGTACCCGGTGGCGAGGGCCGCGCCGTAGTCACCGGTCGCCAGCGACAGCACGCGCACCGGGGCAAGCTGGGCGGCGAGAAGACGGGCGAGGCGCAGGGTCCCGTCGGTTGACCCGTTCTCGACCACGATGATCTCGAAGGAGCGCCCGCGTTGTTCGAGACCCGAGACGAGGTTGGTGATCGTGGAGCCGAGGAGCATGACCTCGTTGTGGGCCGGCAGGACCACCGAGATCTCCGGTGGCGGCTGGAGATCGGGCCCTCGCTGTGGGGTCGAGGCGTCGGACCCGGTGCTCATCGAGGTCTCCAGGTGCCGAGGCGGGAGTGGGGGAAGGCTGGATCGGGGTCCGTCTCGTCCGTCGCCGGATTCGACAACGCCGGGTCGGCGCCCCTGGTCGGCGCTGGCGGGTTCGGTGCCGGCGTCGCGGATGGGTCGTCCGCGACCGGGAGCCGTGCGCTGGCTGCCAGACCGACGAGGCCGAGGGCGGAGGCGACCCAACCAGCCCAGTCGACGCCGGTCGTTCCGTAGCTCAGCACGACGTGGTGGGCGTGTGGAACGACGATCATGAGGTTGGGCGTCGCCTCGTAGGGCCCCGAGGCCCCGCTCGCCACCCAGTTGGGGAAGTACGGGACTTTCACGAGGATCGGCACACCGAGACGGCCGACGTCAAAGGAGACGGTCGAGTCGGTGTAGTCGATGTGGGACACGGTGGTGGCCGGGACGCGCCGTGACCCCGAGGGGAGGACCAGGGTTCCCGGGGTGGCGTGCGGCCAGGAAGCCTGGCCTTGATCGACGATCTCCACCGGCCAGTAGCGCGGATTCTGGTACCAGGTGATGGCCGTGGTCACCTGCCACTGGGTTTTCGTGAGGCCGCTTTCCACGACGGGCAGGTAGTGGAGCGGGGTGACGAGTTCAGAATCGCGGATGAGGTACAGAATCCAGAGTGACTTGGAAGGCGGTTCCTGGGAAGTTGTCGCTCCGTCGACGACGCCCGGCGATTCGGGCGTGGAGCCGACCTCGACGAGGGCCGAGTCCGCCGCCGCGTCCGCTTCAACCGTGGGCGAGTCGGCGAGGAAGTACTTGACGCCGGTGAGCTGGAGGTGCCGGATTCCGTCCGCAACGTCGAGTGTGCCATAGGGCAGGCCGACGACGGGGTTGGAGGGCTGGAGGGAGAGCTCGGCTTGGTCGAGGAAGTGGAAATGGTTCGAGGTCGACGATTCGTAATACAGACCCTCGGCGCTGTCGATGCAGCCGTTCGTCCACAGCGGGAACGACATCGGCACGATCGTCGATCCGAAGGTGTCCTGGGTGTTGGGCGAATACTCGTAGTCGAGCCTTCCGCAGCCGTGTACCGCCGCGGCGCGCTCGAGCATCGCGACCACGCGTTGGAACTCCGGCCAACCCGGCTTGGCCTGGTAGCCGGAGTAGTTCCACTGGGCCCAGCTGTCGACGGGGTTCTCCTGTCCGCTCGGGGGGGTGTAGTAGGGGAGCACTCCCAGCCAGGCGGCGATGAGAACGATGCTGACGGTCGCGCCAAACACCCCGGTAAACACCGGATTGAGCCATTCGTGGCCGAGGACCGCGAACGCGGTACGGCCGAGCTCGCCGACCGCATAGGCGGCGAGCAGCGCGGTCGCCAGGTACCAAAATGGCAGCCACCGACCGTTGTAGACGAGCCCGGAAGGGAGCCAGCAGAAGGCGGCGACGCTCGCCGCAGCCATCCCGGCGAGAGCCAGAGCAAGGCGATGGCGTCGCCAGATCGCCACGCCGAGCCCGGCTACCGCGATCCACTGCACCGCCTGTTCGCCGTTGACCGGGAAGAGCTGCGCGTAGACGTCGCCGACTCGGTTGAAGTTCATCGACGACGAGTAGGACAGATACGCCGTGAAGGGCACCAGCCAGAAGGCAGCGACCAAGGCACCGAGGACGCCGATCACGACGAGGGTCCGGATGCCGCGTCGTTGCCAGCGCGCGACGGTGATGATGACCGCGGCGGCCCCCGCGAACAGCCCGGGGATGACGTGACAGAGCAGGGTGAGGGCGAAGAGCAGGGCGGCCAGCCAGCGACAACGTCCGGTCCGCAAGGCGTAGACGAAGACGCCGAGGAACAGCACCGCAAAGGTCAGCGCGAGGCTGAAGGAGAACTCCCCGGCGAGGGTGGAGGCGATGGTGCCGCCGTCGATGTTCCAGGGGTAGTAGACGGCGGTGTTAGAGGGGGCGAAGAGGAAAAGGAACGGTACGGTGGCCGCGGACATGAGGGCGGGCACCGGTCGGACGAAGCCCGCCAGGCGGCCGAAGGCGTAGGCCGCGAGGGGCAAGAAAACCGTTCCGAGAACGGTGACGACCTTGAAGGCGACGGCGTAGGAGGACGTCAGGGAGATGGCCGCGACGAACACCGCCGGGAGCGGGAAGTAGAAAACGTAGAGGGGAAAGCCACCGAACCACTGGGGGTCCCAGCCTGAGAGCTGGCCGTGCGCCAGGAGGTGGTGGATGAAGTAGTCGACGGCGACCACATGTGCCGCGGTGTCGCCCCCGACATCCATGTTCGGCCCGAAGATCAGTCCCGGTCGCAGCTGGGCTATGACGAAGGCGGTAACGCCCGCCACGACGACGAAGGTCGCGATCGAGGCTGGATCGAGGAGCCTTCGCAAGCGTGTACCCGGTGGCGTAAGGCGGCTTTCTTCCCCATGAGGCGCTGCCCGATTGGTCCTTTGGCGATCCACTCCGGGGAGGTTCTGCACGGCCGAGATCCTACCGACCGACCTGCCGGACACTCGATGAGGTCACGTCGGCGGATCGGCGCTGTTCGGTGGTAACGTGCGCGGTTCCTGGGCCGTTGGCGCAGTCCGGTAGCGCGCTTGCATGACACGCAAGAGGTCAGAGGTTCAAGTCCTCTACGGCCCACCCGTTGTCCGAATTACCTCGATCTACCTGCGGACGCGCTCTTTTCGTGATCTATTTCGCCTACGACGGGCGAGTCGTCTGTTCGAGCCAGGCGACATCTGTGGGATGCCGTCGTTCCCCACTCGTCTGGAGGCAGATTCTCGAAGGTGGGTGGCGGTGAACACCTGGTTCGCACAGACCTGTAATGACTTTTGCCGCATATCCGGCTATCGCTGAGGGCGGGAGTACGCGCAGGTGGTCAACGACATTCGATCGATCTCCAGGCGACTGTGCGATGGTCGACCGGCTCGCGCACCACGCGGAGATTGTCGTCTTCAGGGCGACAGCTACCGACTGAAGGAGCGAGCCAAGAAGGTGATCGTCCTAGAAGGCCCCTGAACGCGAAGTTGTCGACCGACGACTACCGCGCGGTTTTCAACCGGCGTTGACGCGCGCCGACGAGTTGTGACGACAAAGCGGCGAGAGCGCCCCGCTGGCGGTGAAGGGCCGCGCTCAGCTCTTGAGGCCTATCACGTTGGCAGGAGTTCCCGCGAGGAAACCTCGGATGTTCGAGGCGGTGACGTCGAGGATCCGTTCCAGGGCTTCCTTGCTGTACCAGGCCATGTGAGGGGTGATGATGACGTTGTCGTGCTTGGCCAGCACGTGACCGGTGAGCATTTGGCGCAGCTTCTCCTCGATATCGGGAAGGTGGAACATCTGGGGTTCCTCCATCAGCTGTTCTTCACCTTCAATGACGTCGAGCGCGGCACCTCCGACTCGGCCGGAGTCCAGGGCCTCGAGCAGGGCCACGGTGTCGACCAAGGCACCTCGGGCGGTGTTCACGACGAGGACTCCGGGCTTCAGCATCGCGAAGCGCTCCCGGTTCAAAAGGTGATGGGTCTCAGGCCGGTAGGGCACGTGCAGGCTGATCACGTCCGAGCGGGACAGGAGCTCGTCGAGGGGGGTGTATTGGAACCCGAGCACCTCGGCGAGCAGGTGCTGAGGTCGGGCGTCACAGGCGAGCACCTCCATGCCGAAGGCCCGCCCGATCCGGATCACGTGCAGCCCGATGTTGCCCGCCCCGACCACCCCGAGCGTCTTCTCCCGCAGGTCGAAGCCGATCAGGCCCGCCAGCGAGAAGTCCCCGTAGGGGGTGCGCCGCATGGCGACGGCGAGCTTTCGCGACAGCGCCAAGATGAGGCTGAAAGTGTGCTCGGCGACGGTGTTCTCCGCGTAGGAGGGGACGTTGCACACGGTGATGCCAGACTCGACGCATGCGGCGAGGTCGATGTGGTCGAAACCGGTCGATCGGGTGGTGATCAGCCTCACGTTCGGCATGCGTTGGACGACGACAGGGGACACCAGTGAGCGGATGAAGACCGACACCACCGATGCCTCGCCGACCTCCTTGACGGTCTCTTCGTTCAGCGGACCGGCGACCTGGCGGAACGGCACCCCTGCGAGGGCCTTTATCATTGGTTCTTCCTGCCACGGCTCCGCTTCGTACATGATCAACGTGGGTTGTCTGGTCTTCGGTGCCTCCTCAGAAGGAGCGGAACGTCCCACGATCGCGAATGTGCGTTCAGGGTAATCGCCTGGCGTCGAGGGACCGAAGCGACCTGAGGATCAAAGAGCCGTGATTTGGCCGACAGGTTCCTGGATTTCCTGCGCTTGTCGTGAGGTGGCGAGCTCTCGATGGACTGCAGAGGTCGTAGCGGCTTCGGCCAGGAGAGCTAGCTGTCTCCGCTTCCAACCGCGGCGGAGGTGTTGCGAAGACAGGTGGTCCTGGTTTTTAGGAATGACCCCGAGAGCGCTGAGGGTCACCTCACGGGAGGGGTCGATTCGGTGGTGGCGCAGGTGCCACCGCGCCGTACCTTACGGCGAATCCCCATACTCCCATCACCGAGGGGACGGATACCGGAATCCCGTTTTGTTTCATGATTAGTCTGGTCGAACTCGTCGTTGTGCCCGTACCCCGCAGGTTGGTGAACGCGACCGTTGGCGTGTACTCGCCGAGCACGTCCTCTGTGCCGGAGCTGTTGCGAGGGGCTTCGACGACCCACTCTTCGCTCGTCCCGGGACCGGAGTAGTTCTGGTCAATGTCGAAAGTTTGCCCGTTGGTGAGGTCGTCAAGGTAGATCTCCCACAGTGCGCCGGAGATCTTATCGATCACCACGGTGCAAAGGTCGCCGGGATTGACCGACATCTGGATGGGCGTGTTGGCCGCCGGGAGGATCTCCCACCAGGCGTAGGTGCTCACTGATTTCGTGGCCGGGTTGTACGTCTCGGTCACCCCGGCTTGAATCAGCGACGAGTTGGAAGCACCGTCGATGCCGACCCATTCGGACGTCACTGTCGTGCCAGATGACGGAAGGAGGTTGGGCACGTTGAAGGTCCCGATGACCGCGGTGTAGGGCCCGCCCCCGTAGTCCCATCCGGACCAGTTGACCGGCTCAGCCGCCCGCGGCGGCGGTTCGTACACCCCTAACGACAACGATGCCCTGGCCACCTGACGGGTGGGCCGCGAAGAGTCGACCACCCTCACTGTGAACGGGTAGTACCCACTTCCCGTGGGAGAACCGAGGAGCCTGCCGCCCCGGGACAGCCGCATACCCGGCGGCAGGGGGTACCGTCCGACCACCTTCCAGAAGTATGGAGGTGTACCGCCCGATGCCGCGAGAGCCGCCGAATAGGCGTCCCCCACGGTTACCTTTGGAAGCGAAGTCGTCGTGATCTGCAGCCGCGAAGCGTTCGTTGCTCCGCGGAGCGATCCGTCGAGGTGTCGTCCGCCGGATGGCCCGGTGCTCTGCAGGTCAAGAGCGGGAAGGCCGACCTTGTTGTCGACGGTTCCGACGGGAGAACGCCCTGGCGAGAGCGACTCGGCACCCCGTCCGTTTGCCGCGCCACCCGGCGGAGCGAACGGAACCGTGGAAAGAACCGACACGGCCAGCGCAGCTAGAAGGCTGGTGATCAAGCGGTGGGACATAGCGGGACTCTTCTTGCCGTAGCTCTGTTACTTGTTCATTTCACCCCTAGTGTCCTGAGTCACTGGACAGTTGATAAATAGGAAGCGAGGCTCTCGAAGATCTCGTCGGCCGTCTTGTGCCAGACGAAGGGCCTCGGGTTCTCGTTCCAGGTGTCGATCCACGAACTGATCGCCGCTTCGAGCTCTTTTGTCGAGCGATGCGTTGCTCTTCTCAGCCATTTGTTGGTCAGCTCGGCGAACCAGCGCTCGACCAAGTTCATCCACGATGAGTAGGTCGGCGTGAAGTGGAGGGTGAAGCGCGGATGGCGCACCAGCCAACGGTGGATCTCGGGCGTCTTGTGCGTCGAGGAGTTGTCGACGATCACGTGGATGTCCAAGTCCTCGGGAACCGAGCGATTGATGAGGTTCAAGAACCGGTGGAACTCGTCGGCACGGTGACGATCGGTCATGTCCGCGATCACCTGTCCCGATGCGACGTCGAGCGCCGCGTAGAGGTTTGTCGTGCCATGGCGCAGATAGTCATGGGTCTGGCGTTCGGGAACTCCTGGTCGCAGTGGCAACACAGGTGCGGTGCGATCGAGCGCTTGGACTTGGGTCTTCTCGTCGACACAGAGCACCAGTGCGGCTTCCGGTGGGTTCATGTAGAGACCGACGACATCACGCACCTTTTCGATGAATTGCGGGTCGTTCGACAACTTGAAGGAGTCGACGAGGTGGGGCTTTAGGCCGAACGCTCGCCAAATTCTCGAGATTGCCGATTGGCTCATCCCCATGTCCTTGGCCATCGAGCGGGTCGACCAGTGCGTTGCGTCGGTGGGCATCTCCTCGAGCGTCTTCACGATCACTGCTTCGACCACATCGTCGGTGATCGTGCGAACCGCGCCGGGACGTGGATCATCTGCGAGTCCGTCGAGGCGTCGCGCGAGGAAGCGACTGCGCCACTTCCACACGGTCTGCTGGGACGTGTGGAGCTTGGCGGCGACGACCTTGTTGTCGAGGCCCTGCGCACAGGCGAGAACGATCCGGCAGCGGAATGCCAGAGATTGCGCCGACTTCGGGCGCCTCGCCCACCGTTCGAGCGTCTCGCGCTCCTCTTCGGTGAGCACCAAGGGAGCTTTCGGACGTCCGCGTCCTGCCATGGAACAACGCTACGCGACTCGCGCCATCAACGCGAGTATTCAGTGACTCAGGACACTAGGGCCACCGAAAGCTAACTGCGGTAGCACGCGGAGCGGCGGAAGTGAGTGCAACTGAGTCAAGTGAATGGTCAATCTCGATCACCGGCCGAGGGTATCGACGACCCACACTCCTCTGGGCAATCGAGGTGATCACCTTGTCGTACGCCAGGAACTCGTCGAGCATCGTTCCCGTCGTCTACCAGGAGGTGGGGGCGCGGGTGAGCAGCACGACTTGCTCGAAGTTCGATGATGCCTTCCTTGCGAGCTTCGACGGTCGTTGAGAAAAGAACCCACGCTTGGCCGCGACTGGGAGCCGTCGATGGTTCGTCAGGCACCGGCGTGCTCCGGGGCGCCTGACGGGTCGGCCAGTCCTAGTGGTGCGCGCTCCTCGACCAGGTGGCTTCGGCAGCCGCGGTGTCGGCGACGAGATTTCCGAGGGCGAGGTTGACGTCGTAATCGTGGTAGCCCCAGGCCGGCCCGTCCGACTCCGTCACCACCGGCCGCGGGTCCGAGGCGCCCGAGACCTTGGTGACCTGCAACCAGGTGGCGCCACCGACGGATTCACATCGAGCGCTGTAGAGCTGGGGGAATTCGACCCAGGGGGTCGGGAGTTTGCCCTCCGAGGGGAAGAAGGGGGCAAAGGCCCCGCTGCCTCCGCCAATCGCCACGGGATTGACGCAAACGACCTGTAGCCCGCGCTTCGCTGTCTGCCCGGCGAGGATCGAGACACCCTGTCCCGGGCGACCGAAGAACGAGTCTGCCGGAGGCTTCTGGGCGAAGGTTGAGTAGGCGATCACGCATCCGGCCTCACCCGGCGAGCTGCACGCCGGGATACTGGTGAAGCTGCCGCCGACGAGCGCCCCGGTAGGTACGACGACGTTCCCACCGAGCAAGATCGCGAGCACAAGTCGCTTCCGCAGCGCCGGGTTGTGGTCGATGAAGTGCTGGATCAGCCGGATCAGCATCGTGGCACCCTGGGAGTGTCCAATGAAGATGATCGGTCGCCCGTCGTTGTCGTACCGCAAGTAATCCTCGAAGGCGGCGCGCAGGCTGTCATAGGCGGTCACCGTTGGCTGGGACGAGGCGTTGAGTAAGGGCGAGGCGAAGAGTCTGGTCAGGGTGATCTGACGGTACAGGGGAGCCCAGACTCGACACACAGTGGAGAAGCGTGACGCCTGGGCGAAGGTCGCGGCGATCTCGGCCGCCTGGACGCGGAAGTCCGCGTTCGGCTTCGTCTCGCTGCTGACGGTCGGGTAGACGTAGAAGCAGTCGAACTTCGACGTCGTGGCGATCTTGGCGGTGAGGATCGAGCTGGACCCTGACGGCCCCACCACGGTCGTCGTAAGGCTCCGGGCGCAGGGGTCCTCGTGCGCGCCCGGTCGGCACAGCCAGACTGTTTTCGACGACTTCGCAGAGCCGTGCTCACCAGCGGTGTGCCCCAACTCGCGCGGTGGCACTCGCCCGGTGGCGAACGCGGTGGCAACCGGAGCCGCCGCGGCCAGTGAGCCCATCGCCAGCATCATGGCTCCGGCGGCCAGCCACCCGGTGCGGCGAGACCGGCGGGAGTTACTCGCACCCGAGACGCGGCCCCACGAAGGGCGAGGCTCGGGACGACGGTGGCCAAAGCCGGTTCCAGTGCGCATCTTGGGGTCTCCTCGCGGGGTCCTCCGGCCGTCGTGCCGGAGCGATCCCTCGTTGGGAAGTTATCGGCCCGGTTGCTGTAACCGGTCGGAACGCCAGGTGGAACCTCCGGCGGACGGCCCCTCGTCGGTGGGGACGCGGTGCGCCTCGGCCGGGCTTCGGCCGGAAAGACTAGGAGGACCGTCCGATCGCCTGATCAATGAGCTGCGCCACCGTTTCGGGCGCCTCGAGGTAGGGCAGGTGCGCCGTGCCGGAAAGGACTTGATGACGGGCCGTCGGGATGCGGTCGGCGGCCGCCCGGCAGTACTCCACCACATAGGGGACGTCGAGGTCACCGCAGGCGATCGTCACCGGGGACGCGATCTCCTCCAGTCGGCTCCACGCGTCGATCTCGTTCGAACCACCGTCTTCCGCGAGGTGGTTTCCCAGGATGCGCCGGTTCATGTCCAGCGCGAGCGCACGGGGTGCACCGCCGACACGCCCTTCCGCCGACGAAGGTCCGTCTAACCAAAGCCAGACCGAGATCCGGTTCATTTCGTCGAGGTCGCCGGCTTGCTCCGCCGCCGTGTAGGAGTTGACGAGACGTTGCGTGTCGGGATCGAGGGTGGCGACTTCCGGAGCCCCGGAGATCGCGGTGCCGAGAAGCACCAGGCCCGCGACGCGCTCGGGTGCGTCGAGCGCGGCGTCGAGCGCGAGCCCTCCGCCCATGGAGCTTCCGACCAGCCAGGCCGGTTCGTCCGTCACCGTGTCGAGCACGGCCAACAGATCGTCGAGGTGTGAGAAGGCACCGGAAGGGGGAGCGGTATCACCGAAGCCGCGCCGATCGTAGGTGACGACGGTGGCACGCCCGGCGATGGCCGCAACCACGGCACGCCAGGAGCGCCGGTCCGCCACGCCGGCGTGGAGGAAGACGATGGTCGGGGGACGGCTAGTCCAGCGATCGCCGACGATCTTGGCACCGTTGCAGGCGAGCTCGATCGGCGTGGCGGCGCCGTCCATTCAGCGTTCCTTGTCGGCGGATACCGGTGGCCTAGGCAACGGGCGTCTCCCCGTCAGTCGAGACGATGGGGAGTCCCGACGCCTCCGCGTTGACCCAGTCATCGTCGATGAGCAGGATCTCCCGCCCGATCCCTTCGAGCAGGCTGGCGGCGATCGCGGCGCGATAACCGCTTGCGCAGTAGACGGCCAGCCTGCCGACGGGAAGGTCGGCGAGGCGCGCCGCCAGATCGTGGAGCGGAAGGTGGAACGACCCCGCGAGATGGCCGCTCCGCCGTTCGTCACTACGACGGACATCGACCAGGACAAGGTCGGGAATGGCCGCCACGTCGCCGAAACCGATGACGGGATAGCTGCGCAGGAGACCGTCCCCTCCGAGGTCCCGGATTTTGCCGACCGCCGCGCCCGCCGGGCGGTCGATCCCGATGCGGATCAGTTGACGCTGGGCGTCGGCGACCTCGCGTTCGCTCTCTCCGATCAGGGTGAGCGGGGTTTCCCAGGGGATCAGCCAGCCGAGGTAGGTGGAGAACAAGGTGTCGAGGGCCAGGCTGATGGTTCCGGCAAGGTGCTCGTGCGCGAAGGCCAACCGCGTTCGCAGGTCGACGACCCACTCGCCGTTCGCGATCCGCTTCTGCAGCTCGCCGGGATCGACCCGCTTGACCGGTGAGAGGTTGGCCGGTGCCGGCCCGGCGCGGTTGAGCGGGCCCATGTGCGTGTAGTACGCGGGGTAGGCGGTCAGCCCGGCGATCAGGCGCCCGACGAAAGCGTCCTCGTCGTCGGCCACGAAGGCGTCGTTGGTGGCCCGCTCCACGCCGATCGTGCTTGCGACCATCGGGGCGATCTTCCCTGAGGAGCAGAAGCTGCCGAAGCCGTGCGTCGGGTACACCGGTACGTCGTCGGCGAGAAGCGCGCCAAGCCGGCGGACCGAACGAAACTGCAAGCGGGTGAGGTTCTCGGTGTGCTGGGCGCCGAGAAGGTCGGTGCGACCAACACTGCCGTAGAGGAGCGACCCCCCGGTGAACGCGGCCGGGGCACCCCCGTCGTCGATGACGTAGGCGAGATGATCGAAGGTGTGTCCCGGGGTCGCCATGACCCGCACGCGCAGTCTCCCGTCGGTGAGCTCCTCTCCGTCGGAGACGCCACGCCATTCGAACTGGAGCTGCTCAGCGGCCGACAGTAGATAGGTCGCACCCCGGCGCCGGGCGAGTTCGAGCCCGCCGGATACGTAGTCGTTGTGGACGTGGGTCTCGGCGACGAACGCACAGCGCAGGTGTTGCCGGGCGAGGAGCGCCTCGACGCGGTCGATGTCACGCTGCGGATCGATGACGACGGCGGTCTCGTTGTCGTGGGCGATATAGCTGCGGTCACCCAGCTCCGGGGTCTCGACGACTTCCACATCGATCACGAAGCACCCTCCTTTGGTGCTGGCGACCACGGTAACGGCGACCACCCGCTCGCCATGCCAGGGTCCGTCTGGATAGGTCCCGGGCGCGGCACGGTTGGTACGCTCGGCACCGGATGGATGCTGTCGCTTGCCGCCTGACCTCGGCTCCCACTGCCGACCAGACTGACGCGGAGGCGGGCAGCTGAGCAGTTCTCTGGCCGGGTCGCAGTCCGCACCGGGCGATCCGGTGCAGGCCGTCGCTCGACTGCGGGCCACCTACCAGAGCGGCGACACCCGTCCGCTGTCGTGGCGGCGCTTCCAGCTCGGCCGTTTGCGTCGGCTGGTAACCGCCGGAGAGTCGTTACTCGCGGCGGCCCTCGCCGACGACCTCGGCAAGCCGGCGCACGAGGGCTGGTTGACGGAGCTCGCCTTCATCACCGGGGAGATCGACTACGCGACACGACACCTCGCCCGCTGGACACGTCCCCAACGGGTGCGCGTACCGCTCGTGCTGCAGCCCAATCGGGCCCGCATCATCCGGGAACCCCTGGGCGTGGTGCTGGTCGTCGCCCCCTGGAACTACCCGGTGCAGCTGTCGCTGGCGCCGGCGGTGGGCGCGCTCGCGGCCGGCAATTGCGTGGCGATCAAACCATCCGAGTTCGCCCCCGCGACCTCGCGCGCCCTCGCGACCCTGGTGGCCGAACACTTTGACGAGGGGGCGGTGGCGGTGATGGAGGGCGGCCCGGAGGTCGTTCACGCCGCGCTCGAAGCCGGGGTGGACCATCTCTTCTTCAGCGGCGGCGCCGCGGTCGGGCGGCTCGTCATGCAGGCCGCGGCGAGGACGCTGACTCCGGTGACGCTGGAGCTCGGCGGCAAGAACCCGGTGGTCGTCGCCGCTGACGCCGATCTTGCCGTGACCGCCCGGCGGGTCGCCTGGGGGCGTTTTCTCAACGCCGGCCAGACCTGTGTGTCGCCCGATTACGTGCTGGTCGAGCGCGCGGTGACGGATGAGTTTCTCGGTGCTCTGAGGACCGCGATCGACGAATTCTTCGGGACGGATCCCCGTTCGAGCCCGGACTATGCGCGGATTGTCGATGACCGCCACTTCCACCGGCTCGCCGGCTTGCTCGAAACCCATGGTGGGGAGGTCGTGGTGGGAGGCACCTTGGATGCGGCGACGCGCTTTGTGGCCCCGACCGTGGTGTGCGACCCGTCGTGGGATTCACCCCTCATGACGGACGAGACCTTCGGTCCCATCCTGGGAGTCGTCGGCGTGGACAATCTGGAGGAGGCGATCAGCCGTATCGCCGCGCGTCCCGATCCCCTGGCCCTGTACGTCTTCTCGTCCAGCCGGCGCACGGTACGCGAGGTGATCGCGCGCACCCGTTCAGGCGGGGTGTGCGTGAACGGGACGGTCCTCCAGATCGCCGTGCCGGCGCTGCCCTTCGGCGGGGTTGGCCGCTCCGGGAACGGCACCTATCACGGGCGGGCTGGTTTCGAGCGGCTGAGCCAGACTCGCGGCATCCTCACCTGTCCACGGCGTTTCGACCTGCCCGTCGTGTACCCGCCATATCGGCCGGGCAAGACCCGGCTGCTGCGGAAGGTCGTCCGCTGGTCTAGATCGGCTCGCTGATTCCGCCGGCGCCGGCTGGGGCCGGCGGCTCGGTCAAGGCGTGATCGTGATGGCGCCCGGGATGCTTGCCGTCGTGTTGAGCACCAACTCGACCCAGGTCCGACCGGGCTGGAGCCCGACCGGCTGCCCGCTCGGGGAGGTGTAAGTGGTCGGCGAGGTGGCCGAGGCGCGGTGCCAGGTGACGCGGAGGTACTCCCCGTTGCGCAGCACGTATCCCGGGCCGCTGCCGACCGTCTGGCTCTCGACGTCGCCGGACTGGGGCTGCGGATCTTCGTTGTACGGGCCCAGGGTGAAGTGGACGATCTGGACGATGATGTTCGTCGTCGATACCGGTTGGTTGGTGAGCGCGTCGACGTCGGTCACCCCGGAGTAGGTGTGGATCCACTGGCCCGTGGTGGGATCCCACTTCCAGACGACATTGGTTCCCTGGGAGAAGTTGATGGCGATCGCCGAAGCCGGCTTGGCCGCGCTCGGCAGGGCCGCGGTGTAGACGAAGATCGGCTGGGGCGCCGATCGGGCTGGGAAGAGCTTCCAAAGCGTCGAGGTGGACGAGTAGGTGGCGTCGGGCATGGTGCGATCGGGGTTCTGATAGTACGCGCCGTAGTGGACGAATTCGTTGGCGTTGTCGACGAAGGGCAGCGAAGCGACCGTGTCCTGGTTGGGCTGGATGCCGCCGGCGTAGGCCAGCTCGACATGCGAGAAGACCTGCAGCACGTGCCAGTCCACCCAGCGGACCGATCGGATCGGCCCGACCTGTTGGGCCTCGTTGCACTGGAAGACGGCGATGTACCGGTAGACGCCACCCTCGGCGGGGGTGTCGTAGACGACGTCAGCTTCGTTGAGCCCGCTCTGGGGGCGGGCTGCAACCTCGTTACCGATCTTCACGGCGAGGGGCTCGCGTTCGGGGCGCGACGCCACCGGGTGCGGGCAGATCGGTGAGCGGGCACTTGGTCAAGGGGAGTTTCGGTTGGGTGGTGCGCGGGCCGCCGGAGGCCGGGGTGCCGTGCTCCCCGGTGACGATGATCGCCGTCACCCCACCGACAACGACGAGAACGATGATCACGGCCGCGATGATGCGGCCCTTCTTGAGGCTGCGCAGATAGGCACGCCAGCTCATCTGGCGTCGCCGTGACTTGTGGCGGTGGGCAGGCACGGATTGCACGGTAGTGGCTCGACACCTACCGGTGGTGGCAATCGTGTGGCGTCTGTCGACTCATCGCCGCCGCCGGCGGACGGTGGAGCAGCCTCTGATGGTCCTGGCGAGATCGACTAGGTGAGCACCTCGTCGAGATCGACGTGGCCGAGGCCGTGGGCTTCGGCGACCGGTGCCGAGACCAGTCGTCCTCCGACCGCGTTGAGGCCGAGCGCCAGGGCGTGGTCCTGGCGCATTGCCTCTCGCCAGCCGAGATTCGCGATCTCCATCGCGTAGGGGAGCGTCGCGTTCGTAAGGGCATGCGTCGAGGTGTGGGGCACCGCGCCCGGCATGTTGGCGACGCAGTAGAAGAGGGAACCGTGGACCCGAAACGTGGGGTCCGAGTGCGTGGTCGGCCGGCTGGACTCGAAACAGCCCCCCTGGTCGACCGAGATGTCAACGAGGACCGACCCCGGCAGCATGGCGGCGACCAGCCGGTCGCTCACCAGCTGGGGGGTCCGGGCCCCGACCACGAGTACGGCTCCGATGACGAGGTCGGCACTGAGGCAGGCGTCCTCGATCACGTGCTCGCTGGTCGCGAGCGTCGTGAGACGACCCTGGTAGATGGCGTCGAGGGCGGCGAGCCGGGCGAGGTCGCGATCGATCGCCACCACGTCGGCGTGCATGCCGACGGCGATGGCGGCGGCGTTCGAGCCGGCGACTCCGGCGCCGATCACCACGACGCGGCCCGGCCGGACGCCCGGGACACCGCTGAGGAGCACGCCCCGACCTCCGGCGGGGCGTTCGAGATGCGCCGCCCCGGTGATCGTCGCCATCCGTCCGGCGATCTCGCTCATCGGTGCGAGCAGCGGGAGCGTGCCGTCGGGAAGCCGGACCGTTTCGTAGGCGATGGCCGCTGTTCCGCTGTCGAGGATCGCCCGGGTGCACTGGGGGGCCGCGGCGAGGTGGAGGTAGGTGAACAGGACCAGCCCCTCGCGCAGCCGGTGGAATTCTTCCGGGACCGGTTCTTTCACCTTGCAGACCAGTTCGGACTGGCCCCAGAGCTCGTCCGGCTCGTCGACGATCCGGGCGCCGACCCGCCGGTAGTCGGCGTCGGGAAGGCTGGACCCGTCGCCAGCCGAGCGTTCGACGAGGACGGTGTGGCCACCCGCGACGAGCTCCCGCACCCCGGCCGGCGTCATCGCCACCCGGTACTCGCCCTCCAACAGCTCCCGAGGGATACCGACACGCATCGGGCATCCTTCCTCCAAGCGGACCCTCGCATGCTGCCAGGGACCTGGGGGTCCGGCAAGCCTCCGGGATGTTCGATCGCGCTCGGCTCCGGGCCGACTACGGCGTGGGGTCGAGCGCTTCGAGAAGGGCCCGGGTCTCGAGCGAGGGTTCGCCACCGCCCAGGCGTTCCAGGACGCGTTCGAGCTCGACGAACGTCCTTCGCACACCGGCGGCGTCGGCCTGGGCGCTGGCAACCGCCATGAGGTCGCGGGTGAGGATCTCGGAATTTTCGTCGGCGTGGCGGCCGCGCTCGATCGCCCAGCGGGCGAGGTCGATTCGGTCGGCGGCGAGCGCCAGCGTGACGAGGTGGTGCGCGCCATCGACGATCTCCGCGGTGATGAGCTCGTCGAACATCTCGGCTCCGAACCACGAGTAACCGGCGGAAACCGCGCCGAGCACCGGTCCCGTGACGAGCTCCAGGGCGCCGACGAGGAGGGTCTCGGCGACGGGCGGCTCGGCGTGGCCGGCGGAGGCCAGGGCGCGTCGTGCCCGGATGAGGTCACAGGTGACCGAGGGGTCGAGGGTCACTCCGTCACGCCGACGGACGACAAGGGGCCGCCCGCTGGGTGCGGGCCCGAGGACGGCGCGCGCCGCCGAGAGGATGTTCTCGAAGCGTGCCGAGCGGGCCGCGCCGGCGGAACGGGCGAAGATCGCCTCGCCGACCGCCTCGGCCGGTGCCGTCCCGTCATGGAGCGCGAGATAGGCCAGGAGTTCGACGACGCGGGCCGCGTCCCGTGGGCTCGGCTCGCGGCGCAGGCCGACGATGACCGGCTCGGGCCGGAGCATTTGCACCTCGACCGGCCCGGCGACCGGAACGGCCTGCAGGCGGGCTCGGTCGGTGGTGAGCCCGCCCCGGATCGGCACCGCCATGGTCGGGCGCCGGGCCTCGGCGAGGATCCCCTCGACGAGGTCGAACTGGCCGGCGGATGGCGCGACCGCGGTGAGTTCGATCCCGTAGGGCAAGAGCACCGCGTGATCGGGGTCGACGACCAGCCGCTCGGTGCCGCGAGAACCGGCGGCGACGATACCGGCGACGGCGGAGGCGGTGGTAAGGACGCTTTCACACTCCGGACCAGCGGCTTCGCGACCGACGACGATGAGGGGCTCGCGACGCCACCCGCCGAGGGGGCGGGACCCGCCAGCGGCGCCGTCGGTGGTGAGGTCCTCGAGCGCGGCCGGGGTCGAGGAGTTCAGCTGGTAGCACTGCTCGTCGGGCGGCGGGGGATCGATGCCGATGAGCTCGATGGAGAGCTCCTCGGCCCAGGGCACCGTGCGCAGTGAGGTGACGATGGCCGCCAGCGTCCGGTCGACGAGCTCGGCGGTCCCGTCGATCCCGAGTCGCCGACCCGGGCCCACCGCCAGCAGGTAGGAGGCCTGCTCATCGTCGCCGAGCGGCACGAGCGGTGGGATGAAACGGCTGCAATCCCCGGACGAGGGCTCGAAGTCGCCGGGCTCGAGCGCCGGGTCGAGCACCCACCAGCGCCCGGCGCGACGGGCCAGGAAAGGCCAGGGTGCCTCGGGCCGCGAGGCGGCGAGGAGGAGTTCGATGCCGTCGGGGCCGGCTCGTACGAGGCGGATGTCGGGGGGGTCCGCCTCCTGGTCCCGTACCAGACGCCCGAGGAGGCGATTGGCGAGATCGATCCAGTCGATGAGCGGCGCTTCGGCGAAGGGTTCGAGCGCGGCCCGCGTCCGGCCCACCGTTCGTGGCGCGAGGGCGCGGCGCTCTCCCAGGCGCCGCGCGCTCGCACCGGCACGACGGAGATTGCGGACGCGGCGCGCGAGGGCGCAAGTCGTGACGATGCCGAGGCCGACGAAGGCGAGCTCGGATAGGCGCCGGTCGAACGGCACGGCCGGCGACGGAGCTTCGACGACGGTCGAGACGGCGACCGCTGTGGACGGACGGGCCTGGTTGGGCACCTGGAGACGCCATCCGGGACGCAGTCGCGCCGGATCGAGCATGCGCGTGCCGTCGACCTGGAGGTGACCAAGGTTGAGGCGGGCGAGGAGGGGCCAGTCGTCGGCGCACCCCGTCGCGCGGTCCGCGACATCAGCGAGGCACTCGGACTTCTCGACGTTGATGGTCGTTCGCCCCCGCCGGGCCGGGATTTGGTTCGACACCGATCGGGGGGCGGCGTGTGGGGGGGCGGGCGCCGTGGCGACCGGCGGCCGGGCGAGGTGGAACGAACCCGGCGGCGCCAGGGAGGTTCCGGCGGTCGCCACCAGGATCAGCCCGGCGATCGCCACGGCCCACCGTGCCGACCAGGAGCTGGTGTCGATCGTCTCGTGACGGCGCAGCGCCCCCCGCACGTCCCGCACCAGGTTCGCCGCCGCCAGAGCCCAGAGGATCGCGACGCCGACAACGGCGAGGTGCGCCCAAGTGGGGACCGACCCGAGGGCGGCGAGGCTGAGGAGATGGGGGGGCGAAGGGGCGAGGAACCAGAGGCGCGCCAGCGCGAGGGGCACCCCGACGACGAGCACCCCGGCCTTGGCGAGCGCGGCCAGGCCCGGGCCGAGCGCGGTATGCCGGGCCCTCATGTCGTAGTCCGGGCCGCGGCATCGCCCGACGGAACCTGCACGTCGAGGGTGTAGGCGACCGACCCGCGCTGGTCGGGTCGGAGCGCGATCGAGACCGTGCAGGAGCTGGGATGCCCGGCCACGACGAGGGATATCCCGTGGGTTCCGGTTCCGCTGACCGTGACGGACCCGCATCTGAGTGACATCTCGAGTGCTCCACCACCGCTCCAGGTGGCGCGTACCGCGGCGAGCCCGCTCGACGACGTGAAGGGAAAGGAGGTGGCCACGTCATCGGGATACTGCAGCGTGCCGGACAGACCCGGCGTCTCCGCCGGGGTGGAGACGGGACGGGCCGGGGCTGGTAGGTGCGGAACCGAGGTGCTCGGACCGGGCTCGTCCGGGGTCGAGGCGACCGTGACCGGAACGGTCGGTTGGACCACGACCGTCGGCACGGTCTCTGAGCTGCTCGGTTTGGGAGTTGTGGGGAGTTGATCGTGCACCGTGTCGGTTCGTGCCAGTCGTGTTGTCGCGGTGGTGGTCAGGGTCGTGCGCTCGAGGGTCGTCGTCGTCCCGGTACTTCGACGTTGCGGTTCGACCGAGGCTCGAGCCACGAGCGCCAGCGCGGTCGTGACCGTCAGGCCGAGCGCGACCCAGCCGACGAGGTCGCGCCGCCGGCGCGAGGCCGCGGTCTTCGAGGGCGAAGACGGGCCCGACGGCTCTGGTTCACCGGGGCGACAACCAGTCGGTTCGCCCCGTCGGGGATGGTCCGTCTCCCGCGGGATCGGCATGCTCCACCTTCGAGCGGTTAAGGGTCCTCACCAGGGCGCGGACCAGCCGTCACGTTGGACCATCGGGTTCCCGTTGCACCTCCCGTCGGTGGACGCGAGGAGCGGACGGCGGGAACAACCTCGAGGCTGTGGTTGTTGACGGCTACCAGAGGCCAGTCGTCCGGTGGTGGGGATCCAGCGGATCGAGGTCCGATCACCTCGGGGAGGCAGCGTGCCGGCAGTGACGGTTGACGATCTGCTCGTTTTGCCGCGTCTCGACCTGGTCGACGTCGCGACGAGCGTGGAGCGCCCGGTACGGACGGTCACGGTGGCCCCGCGGGGTTTGGAAGGGGAGGGCTTCCCGGTCCGCCGTGCCTTCGCGGGCGTCCCGCAGGCGGAGCTCGATCCGTTCATCCACATGGACCAGATGGGCGAGGTCGAATACGCGCCGGGCGAGGCGAAGGGGACACCCTGGCATCCCCACCGGGGATTCGAGACCGTTACCTACATGATCGACGGGACCTTCCGCCACCGTGACTCGCAGGGCGGTGGAGGCCTGATCACGAATGGTGACACCCAATGGATGACGGCGGGCGCCGGGATCCTCCACATCGAGGCCCCGCCCGAGGAGCTGGTGGCGGCCGGAGGGCTGTTCCACGGTGTTCAGCTGTGGGTCAATCTGCCGTCGGCGGACAAATGGATCCCACCCAAGTATCAGGACATCGGCCGCGGCAACGTCGCTCTGGTCGCATCTCCCGACGGCGGCGCGCTGATCCGGATCATCGCGGGCGAGATCGGTGGCCACCGCGGACCGGGGTCAACCCATACGCCGATCAGCTTCGTGCACGCCACGGTGGAGCCGGGAGCGGCCCTTCGGCTCCCCTGGCAGCCGCGCTTTAACGCCCTGGTCTACGTGCTGTCGGGGAGGGGCACCGCCTCGCGGGCCCGTCGACCGATCCAAGCCGGTGAGCTCGCGGTCTTCGGACCCGGCCACTATCTCGAGATCGCCGCGGACCACGGCCAGGACGGGCGCAGCCCCAAGTTGGAGATCCTGGTGCTCGGTGGTGCGCCGATCGGCGAGCCGGTTGCCTGGTACGGACCGTTCGTCATGAACAACGATGCCGAGATCAAGCAGGCCTTCGAGGACTACCGGCACGGCCGCCTGGGCCAGATCCCCGCGGAGCCGTCCGGCGGCTGACCCGGGCGAGCGGTCGCGGACTAATCGAGGAAGATGTTCGCGACCTGGTCGATGAGATCCCGCGGGACGTGCTTTATCTCGTCGATCGCTTGAGCGAACGTCACGCGCTCGATCTTCTGGGCGTGCAAGGCAACCATCGAGCCGAACGCCGCATCATGGGCCGCGTCGACGGCGGCGACGCCGA
The DNA here is from genome assembly GCA_963761425.1 of uncultured Acidimicrobiaceae bacterium. GTDB lineage: Bacteria > Actinomycetota > Acidimicrobiia > Acidimicrobiales > Bog-793 > Bog-793. The sequence goes on from CAVXGQ010000005.1 coordinate 532,368, forward strand.
AGCGGGTCGCCAACACGCGGTCGAACGCCGTCGGCGATCCACCGCGTTGCAGGTGGCCGAGGATGGTGACCCGGGATTCAAAGCCTGTCCGGGCTGCGATCTCGCGGGCGACGATCGCGCTGATGCCGCCGAGCCGTTCGTGGTCGAAGCGGTCAATTTCGGCCCGCGGGACGTCGATCGTGCCCTGAACGGGTTTGGCGCCTTCGGCGATGGCGACGACCGAGGCGAACCGACCCTTGGCGTGGCGGCGAACCAGGTGTTCGCAAATCTCCGCGATGTCGAAGGGTTCCTCCGGAGCGACCACGACCGCGGCCCCGCCTCCCAGACCGGCATAGACCGCGATCCAACCGGCTTCGCGCCCCATCACCTCGCAGACGATCACCCGGTCGTGGGACTCCGCGGTCGTGCGGAGGCGATCGATGGCGTCGACCGCGATCTGGACCGCCGTGTCGAAACCGATCGTCGAGTCGGTCGCGTTGATGTCGTTGTCGATCGTCTTGGGAATACCGACGACCGGTATCCCGAGGTTGGACACTTCCACCGCGATGCGCAGCGAGCCCTCGCCGCCGATGGCGACCAGCGCGTCGATGTGCCGGTGGGCAAGGGTCGTTGCGATGCGCTCGGCGTCAGTTGCCGACTTGAACGGGTTAAACCGTGACGTGGCAAGGATCGTCCCGCCTCGCGGGAGGATCCCGTGGCACACCATGACGTCGAGCGGCATGGCGTCGTCCTCGACGACTCCTTGCCAGCCGTTTTGGAACCCGAGGATGTCGTCCGAGTAGGTGACCGAGGCGCGACGAACGATGGCCCGGATGGCCGCGTTGAGACCGGGGCAGTCGCCACCGCCGGTAAGGACTCCTAGACGCACTACTCCGCAACCTCCAACACAAGGATCCACAGACGTACCGCGATGAGCCGCCAACCACCGCAGGTTCGTCTGCTGACAACCTTACTAGTCGGCGGGGCACCGCTGGCGCCCGGACGAAGTGACGAGTCGGCCTTGCTGCGCCGGGCAAACAGAGCCCGGCATTGCCCCGGTACGATCGGGACGGTCGCTCGGCGCGGGGTGCCGGGCAGATGAGGGCGGTTTGAACACGCTGGCAGGCGGCCGGGTCAGGGTAGGGGAGCGAAGCGGGCAGAGGATGTCATCGACGGAGGTCACCCTGGCGCTCGCGGTCTTTGTGGCGAGCTCGGTCGAGACGGTGGAGGCCCTGACGATCGTGCTCGCCACGGGGGCCACGCGAGGTTGGCGCTCGGCGATCGAAGGCAGCGTGGCGGGGATCGGGCTTCTCGCGGTGCTCGTTGCGGCGGTGGGCCTGCCGCTGGTGCGCTACGTGCCGATCGCGACGCTCCGGGTGGTCATCGGCGCCCTGCTTCTTGTGCTCGGCCTGTCCTGGCTCCGTCAGGCGATCCTGCGGGCGAGCGGGCATCGCGCCCAGCACGACGAGGACCAGATCTACGCCACCACGGTGGCCAAGCTGCAGGACCACTCCGGACCCGGCGGGCCGGCTGCCCCGCGGCGGGACGCACTCGGATTCGTCGTCTCGTTCAAGGCGGTCCTTCTCGAGGGGATGGAGGTGGTGCTCATCGTGCTCAGCCTGGGCGTGAGTGCGCACCGTCTCGGTCTCGCGGCGGCGTCGGCCGCGCTCGCGGTGATCCTCGTCGGGTCGGCCGGCGTAGCCGTCGCGCGGCAGCTCTCGGCCGTCCCGGAGAACATTTTGAAGATGGCGGTCGGCATCATGCTGACGAGTTTCGGCGTGTTCTGGGTCGCCGAGGGGATGGGTCTGCACTGGCCGGGAAGCGACCTCGCGGTGCCCGTCCTCGTGGCCGGGTTCGTCGGCGTGAGCGGGGTCGCGGTGACGTGGATGCGTGCACTCCGACGGGTGTCGCCACAGGGCATGGCCGCCGTGTCGGATCGCGGGGGCGTCGGTCGATGAGGGACCGTGTCCTGCGGGGAGTCAGGGCCTTTGGCCGGTTTTGGTGGAACTTTCTCATTGGCGACACGCCGGAACTGTTCGTCGGAACGCTTCTCGTGGTGGGGGCGGCCTGCCTTCTCCGACACGACCGGGCCGTGGGGCTAACAGTGGTCGTACTCCTCACCGTGCTGTTCTTGCTGGCGAGCACCTACCGGGGGCGCAGCGCTTCGATCTCCCAGCAGGGCGTCGGGGAGGACCGTGCCCGCTGAATGGCGGTCATCCCGGCCAGCGCGGTGACGTCGCCGGCGGGCCGGGCGGGAGTGGTCAGGCGCTCGTCGGATCCAGGTAGTGACGCGCGCTGAGGACACGCAGGCGGGCTGCCGCGTCCTCGGGGGTGATGTCGCGCTGGGGCGAGCCGAGGAGCTCGAAACCGACCATGAACTTGCGAACCGTGGCCGAACGGAGAAGCGGCGGGTAGAAGTGGGCGTGGAGGTGCCATTCCTCGTGGGCTCGGTGGTCGGTCGGTCGCTGGTGGATGCCCATCGAGTAAGGGAAAGCGGTCTCGAAAAGGTTGTCGTACCGAACGGTGAGGGCGTGTAGCGCATCGGCGAAAGCCTCGAGTTCGTGAGGCGAGAAACCGTCGAGGCCCCCGACATGGCGACGCGGCATGATCATGGTCTCGAAGGGCCAGGTGGCCCAGAACGGCACTACGACGACGAAGGCCTCGTTGGAGAAGACCACGCGCTCGGACAATTTCAGTTCAAGGGCGACGTACTCGCAGAGAAGGCAGGAACCGTGGGCTCTGGCAAAGCGTCCGAGGGAGCGTGACTCTTTCGCGAGTTCGTTTGGCAGATGGGAGCTGGCCCAGATCTGCCCGTGGGGATGTGGGTTGCTCGCTCCCATGATCTCGCCCCGGTTCTCGAAGATCTGGACCGAGCGGATCGACCGGTTGGCGGAGAGGTCGGCGAACTGATCTCGCCACATGACGACGACCCGGGTGACGTCGGCGACGTCCATGCGGGCTAGGGCGAGGTCGTGGCGCGGCGAGAAGCAAATCACCCGGCAGATGCCGGATTCTCCGCCCGCCACCAGCAGCCCGTCTCGGTTGATACTGGACTGTGGCGTCGCGGCCAGTAGCGCCGGATAGTCGTTGTCGAACGCGAAGGTGTGCCGGTACGGCGGGTTGCGCTGGCCGTTCTCCCTTTCGTTGCCCGGGCACAGGTAGCAGTTCGGGTCGTAGGCGACGTCAGGGGTCGTGGGCAGATGTTCGACCTGTCCGAGCCACGGTCGCAGCGCTCGGTGCGGCGACACGAGGATCCAGTCCCCGGTGAGCGGGTTGAGACGGCGGTGCGATGATGCCGTGACTGAAGGCATGGCGTCAGTCCCGGAAGCCATGGGGGTGCCTCACGTGCCATTCCCAGGCGCTGGAGACGATGGATACCAGGTCGGCATGCTGCGGCGTCCAGCCGAGATCGGCCTGGATGGCCGCGGAACTCGCGATGAGGACCGCGGGATCGCCGGCTCGTCGAGGGGATTCGACCACCGGCAGGCGATGGCCGGTGACCTGGCGGGCGACTTCGACGACCTCACGCACGGAAAAACCGAGCCCATTGCCGAGGTTGTAGCGCACCGACTCCCGGCTCGACAGGGCGTCCAGCGCCAGGAGGTGGGCGGACGCCAGGTCGGCCACGTGGACGTAATCGCGAACACAGGTCCCGTCCGGGGTCGGGTAGTCGGCTCCGAAGATCGGGGTCGCCTCTGTCTTGCCGAGAGCCACGCCGAGCACGAGCGGGATGAGGTGAGACTCGGGGGTGTGGTCCTCACCACAATCGGGGCTTACCGCCCCAGCGGCGTTGAAGTAGCGCAGCGCGGCGAAACGGAGTCCGTGCGCCGAATTGACCCAGGAGAGCATCCGCTCGACTTGCAGTTTTGATTCCCCGTAGGGATTGATGGGCTCGAGAGGGGCGTCTTCTGTGACCGGGAAGTGGTCCGGGTTTCCGAAGACCGCGGCGCTGGAGGAAAAGATGAAGCTCCCGACATCGTGGGCCAGCATCGCTTCGACCAGGGTGAGCACGTTCGCGGTGTTGTTGTGGAAGTAGCACTCGGGCCGACTCATCGATTCGCCAGCTTCGATGAAGGCTGCGAAGTCCATAACGGCATCGAATGGCTGCGAACTGAACACACGGTCGAGATCCTCGGAATCGCCGGTGTCGCCGACGACGAACTTGGCGTTGGCCGGCACCGCCTCGCGATGCCCTTTGGCGAGGTTGTCATAGACCGTGACGTTGTGGCCGGCTTCGAGCAAGGCGCAGCAGGTCGCACTGCCGATGTAACCCGCGCCGCCAACGACGAGAACGTTCAAGGTTCCGGCCCGACACCGGGCCCGGCCTCGGCGATGATGATCGTCGGGCGGATTCCGGTCGACTTCTCGTACTTGGCGGCGAGAACCTCGGAGAAACTCCCGACAGCTCCCGTGCGGACCAGGTTGATCGTGCAACCGCCGAAGCCTCCCCCCGTCAGGCGCGCGCCGAAGACGCCGTCGATGTCGAGAGCTGTCTCGACGAGCAGGTCGAGCTCGGCGCAGCTGGCTTCGTAGTCGTCGCGCAAGCTTTCGTGTGATTGCACCATCAGTTCGCCGAAGCTCTCGTCGTCACCTGCCGCGAGGATCTCGGCGGCGCGTCAGGACGCGCGCATTTTCCGTCACCACGTGGCGGCAGCGTCGAAAGATCAGCGGGTCGAGGAGGTCCTGGTTCGCTTCCAGCAGTGGCAGTGAAACGTCTCGTAGAGCCTTGATACCAGGAATGACGGTCGCGAGATTCGCCACGCCGGTGTCGCACTGATCGCGGCGCGTGTTGTACTCACTTGCTGTGTGGGCGTGACGGACCATCGAATTCGCAATTACGAGACTCGCATCCACGCCGAGGGGAACAAGGCGAGCGACAAGCCTCCGGCAATCGAGCAGGAGCGCGTGGCCGCGTACTCCGTTGCACGACGTGTACTGGTCCATGATTCCGCTTCTCACACCGATGAAGCGGTTCTCCGTGCGTTGGCCGGCTCGGGCCAGATCTTCGAGGTCGACCGTGGCGCCGGAAACGGTGAGCATTCCAAACCCAACTGCCATCTCTAGCGCGGCCGACGAGCTGAGCCCAGATCCGATGGGAATGTCGCTATCGATGAGCAAGTCCGCACCGATTAGGTGATGGCCGGACGATTTCAGCATGACGGCGAGACCGCGCACGTAATCGGTCCAGTCATGCTTCGCTTGCGGATTCTCCTCGTTGAGGCTGAACTCCGCGGTCTTGTCAACGGTCTGAGAGCGCACACGTACTTGACGGTCGTTACGAGGGGCGATCGCCACCCAGGTCGCGTACTGAACCGCGATGGGAAGCACGAAGCCGTCGTTGTAGTCGGTGTGTTCGCCGATCAAGTTCACACGACCAGGAGCGCGGAAAACCAGCGGGGCCCGTCCCCAGGAGCGGGCGAACGTGTCGCGAAGTCTGGTTGGAATCGCCAGAGCAGTCTTCAGGTCGCGCCTCCCACTCGATCGGACCAAGGCGAGATCACGACTTCGGTCTACTGGAGGCGGTCAACACGGGGAACAGACAACCGGACTGAACTGCACACGCCGATTATGCACCATCTATCCCAGAGCCCATAGCAATACCGGGCGCTTGTACCACGCGCCGGTGGCAGCGTCACGACAACGAACTCGATGCACAACGGGCGGCAACCGGATCGGTTGGTGGTAGGCCAAGATATCGATGTGGGGAAAGCAGGTTTCGTGCTCGTTGCTAACGTCAGTTCGGAGAATCCTGCAGCCATTGAGCCAATCCTGCGCCGTCTTGTCGACGCAGAGATCATCGCAACGGTGGATGGTTTCCACGTCGAGGCCGTTGTGGAGGGCCAGAGCGCGCGGGAACTCAACCGTTTGCTGCTGTCGGCTCTGCGGAGGGTTGAGCGCCGGACGCGTCTTCGTTCCGAATGGACCGCTGGTGGGTTGACCGAGCGTTTCTTCGACTACGTCCCAGTGCGATCGCGGCCCGCGTCACACGCTTAATCGAAGGGTCAGATTACGCTCCGCCCGACCGGCGCGCTCGCCCTGGCCTCTGCGAGAGTCGCGGAAACTCTGTCGCGTGACGCGCAGGCTCTCGGTGGCAGCCTCTCGGGGTAGGTCCGCTGCGTGGACCGAGGCGCAACGGGTTCGCTGGATGGTGTTCGAGGAGAAGCGGGGTCGCTGGTGGAAGAGCAGGAAGCTTCGGCCGACGCAGAGATCGCCCTGTACGGCGTGGTCGGCTTGCAGCGCGAACCCGGCCGGGGGAACCGCCTCGGATTCCTGCGCCCCGGACGCCAGAAGTGGGTGGTTCAGATGTCGGAGAGCCTCACCTTCGTCGACCCCGACGGCGGGTTGATCAGGATCACCTCGCATCGTCCGGGCGATGATGACCAGTTCCAGCGGGTCCGTAAGTGGGCTCCGATGAACCCCTATCTGGCGTCACCACGGGGTCGGGTGGCTCTCGCCGCTCGGGGCAGGGACAGCCCAGTTCTTCACCCGGTCGAGGTGGAATGGACGCCGATCACGATCCCGGTGGACGGCCAGGACACCTCGTTTGAAAGGTGCGACCTCGGGGACGGCTATTGGGCGGCCGCGGGCCGGGTACCGGGCGCAATCCTGACCATTGACAGCCGAAAGGTGCCGATCAGCGCGGTCCGCCTCGAACGCCTAACCAGCCGAGAACCCCCTCCTCCGCCGGCCCCCGATCTCGGCGACCGAACCGAGACCGTGATCCGGAGCTTGGATGATCGCTTTGCCCGATTGCCTTTCGGCAGGGTTCACCGCTTGGCGGACTATTGGGCGCTTCGCGACATAGAGATCGACCAGGTGAACCGACTCGCCCGTCGCGAGGGTTTCTCGCAGCAACAGCTCGGGGCCTTGGAGGCCTACTGGCTAGGGCGCATCGAAGCTCCGCTCCGAGAGACCATGGACCGTCTGGGCGCCGAGCACCTCGAGGCGAGGCACCGTTCTCGAATCGCCAGACACCTCGGAAGGGGGTTCCTGTTCCAGTTGTGGTTCAACTCGGCGGGGCCGGGTGCCAGGACCTGGTTCGGCAATCGCTACGTGAGGATCCGCCACTACACCTTCCGTCTCCGCTGGAGACCATAACCAAAGTCTCGCTTCCTACCCGGCCCTCTTGAACGCCGCGACGAACGAGCCGCGATCTGGTGCTGTGACAGAACGTCGGACTGCCAGCTCCACTGCTGAGCTGAATTGTCGATCCGATTCAGCCATCGGCGACGTGGAACTGTCCCAGAATCTGCACCGACATGATGGCTCGGGTTCGCTCGCAAGTGCCGCACCGCCGGACCCATCCGGCGATCGGTGACGCGTTCAACGCGAGAGTCGACTGAACACTCTGGGACGCGGAATTCGTTCCGGATCCGTCATTCTGCGCTGTCCGGAAGCTGCCTCGTACTTCAGCGAAAGCGCACATAACCGGACGATCTGAAATCGACCCCGACGTCCGGCGGGATGGTCAGGTCGCGACTCTGCTCTCCGATCTCGGCCTGCCAGACTTTCGCATCTTTTCCGCCTGACTGGGGAGCCGGTGCACCTCCGAAAGCGCCGGGCGCAAGAGATACTCGAATTGAGCGTTGGTGCTACGCAGCTCGTCGGTGGCCCATCGGGCGAGGCCGTCGTGGACGGCAGGGTCGAGGCGCAGCAGGATGCTCTTGCGCTTGCTCATCGCTCGGCACCGAAGCGGACTATTGGTAGAGCGAACCGGTGTTCACGACCTGTTGGGTGGCTTGCTCGCTGCAAAGCACAACCAGCAGGTTGGACACCGTCGCTGCCTTACGCTCTTCATCGAGTTCGACGACGCCGCGCTCCTCGAGCCGCTGCAAGGCGAGCTCGACCATGCCGACGGCGCCTTCGACGATCCGCTGACGAGCGGCTACGACGGCGCTCGCCTGCTGCTCTGTTGGCGCAGCATCGCCTGGGCGATCTCGGGTGCGTAGGAGAGGCGGGTTAGGCGCGATTCGATGATTGTGACTCCGGCCGGCCGCACCCGGACGGCGATTTCGTCCGACAATCGTTGGGTAATCTCCTCAGCGTTGTTACGGAGGGAGAGTGCTCCGCTGCCGCGGCTGTCGTAGGGATAGCTCGACGCCGTGTGATGGGCTGCTGTCTCGGTCTGGGTTGCGACAAAGTGCGTGAAGTCGTCTACGGCGTAGATAGCCTTCGCCGTGTCCTCGACCTGCCAGACGACAACGGCGGCAATCTCGACGGGGTTGCCGCCGGAGTCGTCGACCTTTGCGATCGGCGTCTCGTGGTTGCGGACACGGGTCGACATGCCGCCTCTCGGCGAAAGGATTTACCAAGTGCAGTCCAGAGGCCCGGATGGATCCGTGGTACCGGCCGAATAGCTGGACGACCCGTGCCTCCCCGGGATGACGGTGGTGAGCCCTCGGAAGATCAGACGGACGGCGACCAACAGAGCAATCCCGACTGCGAGGCGTGCCGTCGCCCCGACGCCCACGAAGCCTCCTTCGACATCGCCGAAGCCGATCAGCACGCCGCCTTCGGCGTGCGCGGCCAACTCGAGTATCAGCCTGCTGTCCCCTGGCGCAACCGCCCGGCTTTCTCCAACTGCCCGGTACCATCCATCGGGCCGACTACCTGCTCGGTCGTGTTCATGTTGACTCCCTCGACCGACCGCCACCACATGCATATCGTACTGATATCACATTTCTTCGACTGTGAGCCCGGACCCAAACGGGTGGGAGTGGGGCAACGATGGTGCCGAAACCCGACACGGTCCTCGCAAACCCTGCAACAGTGACGCAGGACCGGCGATCGACCGATGCCGCGATTTCCGTCCGCGGTCTACGCAAAAGCTTTGGCGAGCGCGTCGCCTACGAGGACCTGAACTTCGAAGTCGGCCGCGGGGAGATCTTCGGCTTTCTCGGGCCGAATGGCGCCGGCAAGACGACCACGGTGCGTACGCTGGGCACGCTGATCGCCCCCACTTCCGGGTCGGCGACGGTCGCCGGGCTCCCGCTGACCCCGGAGAACGGCGAGGCGATCCGCCGCCGGGTCGCCATGATGCCGGAGGCCCCCGGTCTTTACCTTCGCCTCAGCGTCGAGGAGAATCTCGCCTGCTTTGCCGATCTCTACGAGGTGCCCGATCCGAGGGATCGCATCGGGCGCGCACTGCGGGCCGTCGGCCTCGCCGACCGGGCGAAGGACGCCTGCGGGGCGCTTTCAAAGGGCTTGCGCCAGCGCGCCGCCCTCGCCCGGGCGCTGTTGAGCGACCCGGAGCTGCTGTTCCTCGACGAGCCGACGTCCGGGTTAGACCCAGCCGCCGCCCGGGACGTCCATGACCTGATCGGCGAACTCCGCCGTCGCGGCGTGTCGATCTTTCTCACGACGCACCGCCTTGCCGAAGCTGAACGTCTCTGTGACCGGGTGGCGATCCTGAATACGACGCTGCGCACGATCGGCCGACCGGACGAGCTGCGCGAGCGACTTTTCGCCCACACCCTTGTCGTCCGCATCCGCCAGCCGCTGTCGGACCCGGGCTCACTGTTCTCTTCGCTTGCGGGCGTCAACGCCTGGCGCGAGGACGCTTCCGGTAATTACCTGCTGACGGTGTCCGATCCCGGGGTCGCCGCGCCGGAAGCGACGCGCGCGCTGGTGGGGGCCGGAGCCGACGTGTTGTCGATCAGCGAGTCGCAGCATTCGCTTGAGGACGTGTATCTCGAGTTCGTCGACGCCGAAAAGGAGGTGGAGCGAACGTGACCATCAGCAGGCGGCGGGTGGGTGCCATATTCCGGAAGGAGCTTCACGAGTATCGGCGGAACGGGAACATCGTCTACGCGATGCTCGTGCTGCCGTTGATCTTTCTCATCCAGCCCGTCGTTCAGGTCTTCACCCTTCCCGGGTCGGCCTCGACCACGCTGCACCACGAACACTCGCTCGTCTACATGCTGGCCATTCCGGCACTCGTGCCAGCGACACTGGCGGCCTACTCGCTCGTGGGCGAGCGGCTGCAGGGCACGCTCGAACCCGTGCTCTCGACGCCGGTTCGTCGCGAGGAGCTCTTGCTCGGAAAAGCGCTGGCGGCCTTCGTGCCGGCCGTGGTCGTTTCCTACTTCGTGTTCGGTCTCTTCATAGCCATCGTCGAGCTGTTCGCTCAGCCCAGTATTTCCCCGGCGCTGGTGCAGGGTCCGGAGCTGATCGCCCAGGTGGTCTTCACGCCGCTCTTGGCCACCTGGTCGATTTGGATCGGCATCGCCATCTCCGCCCGCTCGCGAGACCCGCGCACCGCGGCCCAGCTTGCGCTCCTCGTCAGCCTGCCGACCGTGGCGGTCACCACGTTCGTCGCCTTCGACGTAATCCCAGCAACTCTCGCTGTTGCTATCGGGTTTGCGGCGGGAATGCTGCTCCTCGACCGGCTTGGCTGGCGGATGGCGTCGGCGATCTTCGACCGCGAGCGTCTGATCACGAGCACCAAGTAGCCGTCCGGTGCGGCCCACCAGCCGGTGCCGATGGCTAGCTCCAGGGAGCCTCGCCGTCTGGGCCTTGGTCGGTAGCTCGCCGACCGACTCGCACAGATCAGATGATCCGGAGCACCCCTCCAGGTTCTTTCGTGCGTCAGACACCCGCCCGTATGCGGCGATTGGTGTCGGGCGGAGTGCCCCAGAACGCGAACCTCGGTCGAGTCTTCGCGCACGACCCAAGGTGCGGTTTGAGGACGTTCGGTGTCAGATCAGCGACACCGAACGTTGACACGGTTCGAATGGATTGCGCCGCCGGACCGACGGTTCCGCGCCTCGGCAGCTGGCCGAGTAACCGCACCGAATGCACGCCTCCGATGGTCGTGAACCGCAGCTTGGCAAGGGCGCCAACCAACATGGCCGACGCCAGCCACAGAGAGTGGTCGATCGCGTCTTCGCGCGTGGCTACTGGAGCTTCTTGGGAAAAAGTCCGAACGAATCTGAGTCATTCTTGTGTGACGGAGGACGTTTCGTTTGGGGAAACTCGAGATAAAGACTACCGGTGACCTGCGTAGACGCAGGTCACCGGCGAGTGGAGGTGGCGGGAATCGAACCCGCGTCCTTCGGCTTCTTGACAGGCATTCTCCGAGCGCAGCCGGCGGCAATGTCTCGGGTCTCGCCTCTCCGCCGGCGACGGCGCAAGACCTCAGTCAGCTGAATTGTCCCCAGGCACCACGCTGACGATGCCGCCCGGGTTAGTCCCGCTAGATGACGCCCGACCCCGACCCGCGGGGCTTAGATCGGACGGACGTTGCTGCTATTTAGGCAGCAAACGCGAGCTGAGGCTCGGCGTTTGTTTTGTTTTCCGGCTCTTTAACGTGGCTCCGGAAACCACGGCTCGCTTCTCCCATCTCGACTACCGAAGTCGAAGCCTGTCACCCCCTTGATGAATGATTGACATATCTACCAGGCGTGGTCAGATGTCGGACACCGACCAAGTCAGCGTGATGCATTCTACCGCCTAGCTGCGGTTGGTTGACCGGTGCCAGTGGGCGGGTGGGCTAATCGGGTTGACCTTTCATGGCACGGGCGGCCTCGCGGCTCGCCTCGCGTTCCGCGATGGCGCGGCGCTTGTCATAGAGACGACGCCCACGCGCGAGGGCGAGTTCGACCTTGGCGTGGCCCCCTTTGAAATACACCGACAAGGGCACGAGGGTGAGTGATTGTTGAGTGACGCGGCCTTGGAGCTCGTCGATCTGTTTTCGATGGAGGAGCAGCTTGCGGGCGCGATCGGCCTCAACAGCGCCGAAACCGCTTGAGTACTCATAGGGCGCGATTCGAGCCCCCAATAGCCACGCTTCCCCGCTATCGACCCGGGCATAGGCGTCGCGGAGGCTGATCTGGCCGGCTCGGACCGATTTCACCTCGGCTCCTTTGAGCTCGAGCCCAGCTTCAAAGGTGTCGAGGATCTCGTACTCATGCCGCGCGCGCCGATTCTGCGCGACTCGCCGGATCGTTTCCTGAGCGGTACCGCGGGCGCCGCCGGCGACCTTCACCTTGGTCGGTCGAGATTTCGGGGTCTTCGTCGCCATGATCCGAGACGGTAGCCTCACAGCTCGATGGGCTCGCTGGCTGCTCCGGATGCGCCTGGCGGTGATATCGCTTCGACGCTCGTCATCGATGAGCGGCTCCTGGTCGAGATGGCGGCGCACTGTTTGCGGCGGTTCCCCGAGGAGGGATGTGGCCTGCTGGCTGGAAACGGCGCGACCGGTCACGTCGTCCGTTGTTTTCCGGTCCGCAATCAAGCGGCGTCCGCCTGTCGCTACGTGGTCGATCCCGAGGAACACCTGCGAGCAGACCGGAAGGCGGAGCAAGAGGGCCTGGAGATTATCGGCGTGTTTCACTCCCACACCCATACGGACGCCTATCCGTCAGCAACCGACGTCGAGCGAGCCCTGGATCCCACCTGGCACTACGTCCTCGTCTCGCTGCGCGCCGAAGTCCCATCGGTCCGCTCCTTCCGAATCATCCGCGATTCGGTGATGGAGGAGCCGGTCGTCCCAAGCTGAAGGTCTTGGGGGCGCTCGAGAGCCTATTTGTCCAGCTCAGGACGGACGGAATTTTGGGACCGGCCGTTAGAATATGACCTGTCTTGTCAGCATTTGACCCCACGAATTTACGGAGGTCCTCGTGTCCGTTGAAGTCCGGCTTCCGACGCTGCTGCGGCCTGCTACCGGCGGGAAGGCGAAGGTGTCCGCCGATGGCACGACCGTGGGGGAGGTCCTACGATCCCTCATCTCGGAGCACCCGGCCCTCGGCGTGCAGGTGATGACCCAAGGCGGTGAGCTGCACCGGTTCGTCAACGTCTATGTGAACGACGACGACGTGCGCTACCTCGACAGGCTCGACACCCGGGTGTCGAGCGACGACGTGGTGTCAATCCTGCCGGCGGTGGCGGGCGGCGCGAGGTAGCCGCTCGATCGGTTGGTGATGCTCGCCCACGACGTGTTCGAATTGATCGGCAACACGCCGATGGTCGACGTCTCCCAGTTGAGCCCGAACCCAGCGGTCCGCATCGTGGTCAAGCTGGAAGGGGTGAATCCCGGCGGATCCGTGAAGGATCGCGTCGCCAGATTCCTGGTGGAGGACGCGGAAGAGCGTGGAGTGCTAATCCCCGGAGCGACGATTATCGAACCGTCGTCGGGCAACACCGGTATCGGCCTTGCCCTGGTAAGCCGGGTGAAGGGCTATCGCCTGAAGGTCGTGCTGCCGGAGAACGTCTCACCCGAACGCAGGCGGATGCTCGGGGTGTGGGGCGCCGAGGTCATTTCGTCCGCGGGATCAGAAGGCTCCAATGGAGCGGTTCGACTCGCCCGGCGGCTTGCGTCGGAACATCCCGAATGGGTCTTTCTCTACCAGTACGGCAATCCGGCCAACCCCCGGGCGCACTACGAGACCACCGGGCCCGAGATCTGGCGGGATCTGCCGGAGGTGACGCACTTTCTCGCCGGGCTCGGCACAAGCGGAACCCTCCTCGGGGTCGGGCGATTCCTCAAAGAGCAGAACCCGCAAATCGAAGTGTGGGCGGTTGAGCCTCCGGCTGGGGAGATGGTCGACGGGCTGCGCACCCTCGACGACGGGTTCGTACCGCCGATCTTCACTGACCTCGGCGGCGAGAAGCTGCTCGATCGCAAGACCGTCATCACCCCGATGGACTCGGTCAGGTGGACGCGACGCCTCGCTGACGTCGGTATCTTTGCCGGGCTTTCAACGGGGGCGGCCATCGCCGGCGCGGTGCGGAGCGCGACCCAGATCGCCACTGGCGTGATCGTCGTACTGTCGCCGGACGGCGGTTGGAAGTATCTCTCCTCGGAGGTGTGGACCGGGGATCTGGAGACCGCGGCCACCCGTGTGGAGGACATCGTCTACTTCTAGAGGCGACCAACAACACAGAGAAACCGGTACCTCGCCAACGCCTAACCTGGGCCGAAAAGATGAACGATCGGCCCATCGGAGTGTTCGACAGCGGTTTTGGTGGCTTGACGGTGGCGCGCGCGCTGATCGATCTGTTAGAGGACGAAGAGATCGTGTACGTGGGCGACACAGGGCGCTATCCATACGGTCCGCGCCCGGCTGATGAGGTCCGGCAGTTCAGCCACGAGATTGCCGATTACCTCGTGGCTGTTGAAGACGTGAAGATGATCGTCATCGCCTGTAACACGGCAGCGTCGGTCGCGCTCGACGAACTGCGCTTTAAGTTCGACGTACCGGTGGTCGGCGTGATCGAACCGGGTCTGCGGGCCGCCACGGTTGCCACGCGCAACGGCCAGATCGGGGTGATCGGCACGACAGGCACGATCTCCTCGGGGGCTTACCAACGAGCGGCCGCGTTGCTCCATGTCTCGCCGAACGTGCACTGTGCGGCCTGCCCCGGGTTTGTCGAATTCGTCGAGCGCGGGGAGTTCGATGACGATCAGGTTCACGTGCTCGCCGAACGGTTACTGTCGCCGCTCCGGGAGGTGGGAATCGACACCTTGTTGCTCGGCTGCACGCACTACCCGTTCCTTGCTCGGACGATCGCGGACGTCATGGGCCCGGGCGTCGTCCTTGTGTCATCCGCCGAAGAGACTGCGTTCGACGTGAAGACCATCCTGGAATCGACTGGATTCGGCCGCCGGGTCCCCGCGAAAGGCATGCACCGGTTCCTGTCCTCGGGTGACCCCGCCTGGTTCGCCACGATGGGTCGCCGATTGTTCGGCCCGGAGCTCGCCACGGTGGAATCGGTCGTGTTCGGCGCGTGAGCGGCATCATTCCAACGCGCAACGGGTGCTCCGGCCGCCCGACCGATGTGGTTGGGGACGGAGTTCGACCTGGTCGTGGGGACGAACTGCCGACGCGACAGGGGAGAAGGAGCGACGATGACGACTGAAGTCCGACGCGACGGGCGCCGTTCGGACGAATTACGGCCTTTTGAGATGGTCCGCGACTTCACGGAGGTTGCCGCAGGATCGGTGCTGGTCACGATGGGCCGAACGAGGGTGCTGTGTACGGCTTCGTACGAGTCGGAGGTTCCCGGCTGGTTGCGCGGGTCGGGCCGTGGCTGGGTGACGGCGGAATACTCGCTGCTCCCGGGGTCCTCGTCCGAGCGCGTACCTCGTGAAGCGATCAAGGGTCGCCAATCGGGGCGAACCCAGGAGATACAGCGCCTCATTGGGCGATCGCTCCGGGCGGTGTGCGACCTGTCGGCGCTCGGGGAACGGATGATCATCCTGGATTGCGACGTTCTACAAGCCGACGGCGGCACTCGGAGTGCCGCGATCACCGGCGCCTTCCTGGCCCTTCACGACGCTTGCACGCGTCTCGCGACGCAGGGGGAGCTCAGCCGGCTTCCGCTGGTCGACTCGGTCGGCGCGGTGTCCGTCGGCCTGGTCGATGGGGTCGCGATGGTGGATCTCGACTACCTGGAGGATTCCCGCGCCGGGGTGGACATGAACGTCGTCATGACGGGGTCGGGCCTGTTCGTCGAGGTGCAAGGCACGGCCGAAAGCCATCCGTTCCCCCGGTTAGTGCTCAACGAACTCCTCGAGCTTGCCGGCACGGGAATCAAGGACCTCCTGGCCCAGGGTGCGGCTCTGCTGGCGACGCCGCCGGCGTTGCGGAGTAACCGGTGAACGCGGAAGGTCCACGGTTGCACCTGGTATTAGCGTCGGCCAACCCCGACAAGGCGAGGGAGATGTTCGAAATCCTGCGCGCGGTGCTCGGCCCCGAGATCGAGCTCTCGGCACGTCCCCACGAACTGCCTGCCGTGGAGGAGGTCGGCGAGACGCTGGAGGAAAACGCCCGCCTCAAGGCGACCGCGGTGCGAGAGGCGACTGGGCTCGGCGCGTTGGCAGACGACACGGGTCTCGAGGTCGACGCGCTCGGAGGCGAGCCGGGTGTGCGTGCCGCGAGGTATGCCGGGCCGGAAGGACGTTCGGCGGACAACATCGCGCGGCTTCTCGGTGCACTAGCGCATTGCACGGATCGTCGCGCCCGCTTTCGTACGGTTGCCCTGGCGGCGTTGGCCGACGGCACGGAGCTGGTCGCGTTGGGGACTCTGGAGGGAAGGATCGCCGAGCGCCCGCGGGGCCGGAGCGGATTCGGATACGACTCGGTGTTCGTGCCCGATGCTGGCGACGGGCGCACGCTCGCCGAGCTGGACGCCAACGACAAGCACCGGTTGTCGCACCGGGGGCAGGCCTTACGCGCGCTCGCCCGAGATATTGAGGCGTATCTCTCGGGACCAGGTGTTTCGCCGGGCACCCGGTAGGTTCGCCAGACGGGAAATGGGCGGTTCCCGGTTGCGAAGCTGGGCGCGCTAGCTTCGCAGCGTGGCTGGGCGCTACCGCTGTCGTGACTGCGGGAACCGAACTCGTTTTGACGTCGTGTGCACTCGCCGAACCCGCGCGTACTGGCACTTCACCCTGGGCGGTGAGCGCTCGATCGACGAGGAGGATGTTCTCGAGGAGACGATCGAATCCGTGACGTGCCGGTGGTGTGGAAAATCATCGTCGATCGAAGTGATCGAGGAAGTGACTCCACGGGCGGCGCCCGCTGGCGGTACTCCGCCGCGAGAGACAACCGCCCCGCATTGATATACCCGTGGGTCATCATGGACCGCGTCGGGAGTGGTGCGACGCACCGGAGTGACTCAGGGGAGCGATCATGGCCAAAGCCGGGCTTACGATCAGCTGTGATACCTGTCGACACCAGGGCACCCCGGCCTGTGATGACTGCGTTGTCAATTACCTCCTCGAGCACGATCCAGGTGACGCCATCATCATTGACGCAGCCGAAGTCCGTGCAGTGCGTGTCTTCAAGCGAGCCGGACTGCTTCCGGCGCTCCGGCATGAGAAGCGAGCTGGCTGAAGACCTGCGGGCGACGGGCCTCCCCGGACAGGAGACGCACGTCGCATGACACATCTGCTGGTCACCAACGACTACCCACCGAAAATCGGCGGAATCCAGTCCTACCTCTGGGAGTTCTGGCGCCGGCTTCCGCCGGGACGGGCGTCGGTGCTCACCATCGATCAGGCCGGTGCCCGTGAATTCGACGCCGTAGCGCCACACGGGATCGAACGGCTGGGGGTCCGGATGCTCTGGCCGACACCCGGGCTGGTGGCGAGAGTCCGTCGGATGGCGCGTGACAAGGAGGCCTCGCTGGTCGTGCTCGATCCCGCGCTGCCCGTCGGCCTCATCGGCCCTCGACTCGGCATCCGGTACGCGGTCATCCTCCACGGAGCCGAGGTGACCGTGGCGGCCCGCCTGCCGGTGACGTCGCGGCTTCTCCGTCGGGTTCTCGTCGGCGCTGATCTGGTGATCGCGGCGGGTGGCTATCCGGCGCAAGAAGCGCGTCGGCTGGTGGGCGAAGAGCTGCCGGAGGTCGTGGTCATCCCCCCGGGCGTTGACGTCCATCGCTTCCACCCTCTCGATGACGAGGAGATCTCGGCCGCGCGGCGACACTTTGGACTGCCGGAATCTGGTCGTCTCGTGGTGGCGGTCACTCGTCTCGTGCCTCGCAAAGGCATCGACGTGCTCATCGAAGCTTCGGCGGAACTTGCAAAAGAGCGCCGGGACCTCACCGTGGCGATCGCCGGATCAGGGCGTGACGCCAGACGGCTCGCCTCTATCGCGGGGCGCCTCGGGGCGCCGGTGCGTTTTCTCGGACCCGTGAGCGACACCGATCTGCCCGGCCTGGTGGGCGCCGCGGATATCGCCGCGGTGCTCTGCCGCGCCCGCTGGGGCGGGCTGGAACAGGAAGGCTTTGGAATTGTCTTCCTCGAAGCGGCGGCGGCTGGTGTGCCGCAGGTCGCGGGCCGAAGTGGCGGCTCGCATGAAGCGGTCGTCGACGGCGTGACTGGGCTAATCGTCGATCGGCCGGCTGACGTCTCCGTCGCGAGGAAAGCGCTGGCGGAATTGCTCGACGATGAGGATCGGCGTCGACGTTTCGGCGCCGCGGCCCGTCAACGGGCGTGTGCTGAGTTCGACTATGACGGGCTGGTGGTCCGGCTCGACGCTGCGCTACGGGCCGTGGAGAGAAAATGATCAGCGCGCGACGCTGAGCAGCCTGCTACACAAGCGTCAGCTGTCGTGAGAGGCTGGCAAGGGCGTTTGACGCGGTCGAAAGGAGAGGACCGTGGAACACACGGCCCAAAGGATGACGATCGCGGGGACACCTGAGCGATGCTTCGCGGTCGTGACCGATCTCGAGCGTTACCCGGAGTGGGTCGCTGACGTGAAAGAGGTCCACGTCCTAGCGCGTGACGCCGAGGGTCGGCCGTCGAAGGTGAGTTTCCGTGCCGGGGCGTTCGGTCGAAGTACGAGCTACGTGCTCAGCTACGACTACTCAGATGCGCCGTTCGCCGTTTCCTGGACGCAGCAAGACGGCGACCTCACCAACCGGCTTGACGGACGGTACGAGTTCCACCCCGGGCCGGAGGGGACGACCGAGGTGCACTACGAGCTGTCCGTGGAACTCCGCGTGCCCATTCCTGGTTTTGTCAAACGGCGGGCTGAAGGTCACATCCTTCACGCCGCGGTGCGCGACCTGAAAGCTCGTGTGGAAAGCGGATCCTGAGCGGTTGCCGGTGAGTGGCCATGCGGATCGGCGTGATCGTTCCTAGCTTCCACCCCACGGTTACCGCGGTGCGATCCTGTATGGCCCAGGCCGAAGAGGCCGGGATCCACGGTCTTTTCGCCTACGACCATCTTTGGCCCCCGGGCGCCCCGGGGCGACCGGCGATCGCCCCGTTCCCGCTGCTCGGGATGATCGCGGCGGCGACGTCCTCGGTGATGGTCGGCACGCTCGTCGCCCGGGTCGGCCTGGTGCCCGACGAGGTGCTCATCGGGCAGTTCCGCACGGTGGACCGGTTGAGCGGTGGGAGGTTGATCGCGGGGATCGGAACGGGAGATCGCCGCAGCGTGGCCGAGAACCTTGCCTACGGGCTCGCCCCCACCGGGGCGGGGGTGCGCCGTCGCGGGCTGCAGTTCGTGGGATCGACTCTCGTCCAAGAAGGCATCCCGGTGTGGATCGGAGCCGGGATGGCGACAACCAATGCGGTGGCCCGGGAGATCGGTGCGGCGATCAACCTGTTCGGGGCCAGAGCCGAGCGAGTGGCCGAACTCGGCCGCAGCGGGGTGGTGTGCTGGGGCGGGACGCTCGTGCGGGGCACCGCCGGGGCCGCGGCTCAGCTCCGGTCGCTCGCCGAGGCCGGGGCGAGCTGGGCGGTCATCGCCTGGCCGGGTTCGATCGTCCCGGTTGTCGCGGCTGCCCGGGAGGCCGGTATCCCGCTCGGCTGGTGAGCCGGGGTCGTGGGCGTCGGAGCCATCCGATAGCGTCCGGCAGGGCTCGGGGGTGATGAGACCGGACCCGGTCGGTTCGCCGAGAGCCGAGGTCGCGGCGTGTCGGAGGTGTCCAAAGAGGTGATGGAACGGGCAGATTTCTCAGTTCGGCAAGTGGGCCCTGGTCCCGCGGAAGAATCGGCTCGATCAGTCATTGACACCCCCGTAACTACAGTGCTGTACTTATGTCCTTATTTAGTGCTGTTCGCTCCACTAACCACTACATATTGTGTGTAGGAGGCTCCTGGGCGGTGGCCTCGCTGGTTTGTGACCAGGGAGGACCACCGAAGGGCCAGAGGCGGCGCAGAGGGAGACCGGGACGATGGCGGTGGCGGACGAGCGGGTCGAGATCGGGGTTCAGCGGCACTTCACGGAGCCGGGTCGTCATCCCTACGACGCCGTGGAGTGGGAGCGCCGGGATTCGATCATCTCGGACTATCGCACCGGAGAAGTGGCTTTTGAGCAGCTGGCTGTGGAGGTCCCGAAAACCTGGTCGATGAACGCGACGAACATCCTGGCCCAGAAGTACTTCCGGGGATCACTGGGTTCGCCGGAGCGGGAGAACTCGCTACGGCAGGTCGTCGATCGTGTCGTCGACACCATCACCGCGTGGGGCGCACGTGACGGGTACTTCGCAGGAGACGCCGAGGCGTCCGCGTTCAGCGACGAGTTGAAACACCTGGTGGTCGCGCAGAAGGCGGTGTTCAACTCGCCGGTCTGGTTCAACATCGGCGTTCGGGGGGTGCCGCAGCAGGCCTCGGCGTGTTTCATCCTCGCAGTGGAAGATTCGATGCCTTCCATCCTCAACTGGTATGTGGAAGAGGGCACGATCTTCAAAGGAGGCTCGGGATCGGGAGTCAACCTCTCGAAGATCCGGAGCTCACGTGAACTGCTCGCCGGGGGAGGTACGGCTTCCGGCCCGGTGAGCTTCATGCGTGGCGCTGACGCCTCGGCTGGAACGATCAAGTCCGGAGGGAAGACGCGTCGGGCCGCCAAGATGGTCATCCTCGACGTCGACCACCCGGACATTCACGAGTTCATCTGGTGCAAGGCCCGCGAGGAGCGCAAGGCCCGCGTGCTCGCGGCCGCCGGATTCGACATGGACCTCGACGGCGAGGACAGCCATTCGATCCAGTACCAGAACGCGAACAACTCGGTTCGTGTGAGTGACGAGTTCATGGAGGCCGTGCTCGAGGACCGCGGGTGGGATCTCGTTGCCCGTACCTCGCACACGAAGATCGAGGTGGTCCGCGCCCGGGAGCTGTTCCACGAGATCGCCCAGGCGGCCTGGGAGTGCGCCGACCCGGGTCTCCAGTTTGACACGACGATCAATCGGTGGAACACGGTGCCGAACACCGATCGGATCAACGCCTCCAACCCCTGCAGCGAGTACGTCCACCTCGACAACTCGGCCTGCAACCTCGCCAGCATCAACCTGTTGAAGTTCCTCGGCGACGACGGCACCTTCGATACGGAGGGCTTCAAGGTCGCTATCGAGGTCATCTTCACGGCGCAGGAGATCCTGGTCGGGAACGCCGACTATCCGACCGAAAAGATCGCAGAGACGACGCGACGTTTCCGCGAAATCGGCCTCGGCTACTCCAATCTCGGTGCGTTGCTTATGGCGCTCGGTTTGCCGTATGACTCGGATGAGGCACGTGCCGTTGCCGCCGCCGTGACCGCCCTCATGACCGGGTGCGCCTATGCGACCTCGGCCCGTATCGCGGCGCGTATGGGGCCGTTCGCGGGATTCCACGAGAACGCCGAGCCGATGCGTGACGTCCTGCAGATGCATCGCGACACGCTGGAGCAGGTCGACGCGTTCCTGGTGACGAAGGACCTGATGAGCGCGGCGCAGGCGGCTTGGAGAGAAGCCGTCTCGCTCGGTGAATCCCACGGGGTCCGAAACTCGCAGGCCACCGTGCTGGCCCCCACGGGGACGATCTCATTTCTCATGGACTGCGACACGACGGGTATCGAGCCGGACCTCGGACTCGTGAAGACGAAGAAGCTCGTCGGTGGGGGCACGATGTCGATCGTCAACCAGACGGTGCCCCGCGCGCTGCACCGTCTTGGTTACGCGGACGATGAGATCGCCGAGATCGTTTCCTACATCGACGAGCACAAGTCGATCCTCGGCGCGCCGTACCTTCGGGCCGAGCACCTTCCGGTGTTTGCCTGTTCGATGGGCGACAACATCATCCCGTATATCGGCCACGTGAAGATGATGGCGGCGGTGCAGCCCTTCATATCGGGCGCCATCTCGAAGACGGTGAACATGCCGGAAGACGTGAAGGTGTCCGATGTCGAGCAGCTGCACATTGACGCTTGGAAGATGGGTCTCAAGTCGGTCGCGATTTACCGGGACAATTGCAAAGTGGCACAGCCATTGTCGACGACCAAGGCTGGCGAGACGCGAGAGGTCGACGAATCGGTGCGTGTCGGGGAGTTGCACGCCCGCATCGCCGAGCTGGAGGACGCGCTCGCCGGCCACGTTACGGCTCCCAGCGCGACGACCAGGAAACGACTGCCACGACGCCGGCGTTCCTACACCTTCGCTTTCCGAGTCGCCGATTGCGACGGTTACGTGACGGTCGGGGAGTACGAGGACGGGCAGCCCGGGGAGGTCTTTCTGAAGGTTTCCAAACAGGGCTCGACGCTTTCGGGAGTGATGGACGCCTTTGCCATCGCGGTGAGTCTCGGTCTGCAGCACGGGGTGCCGCTGGCCACGTTCGTCCGCAAGTACACGAACATGCGCTTCGAGCCGGCGGGGATCACCGACGACCCGGATCTGAGGATCGCGTCGAGTCTCGTTGATTTCATCTTCCGACGCCTGGCCCTCGACTATCTGCCATATGACGAGCGGGTCGAGCTAGGGATCCTGTCGACGGGAGAACGCAAGCAGCCGACGCTGCCCGGGCTGGAGGACATCGAGCTCGCCGACGCCGCGAAGCGCGAGCAGGAGCGCTTTGGGGAGGGCGGCGACAGTCTTGCTGCTGTCTACCCGACGTCGCTCGAGGACCATGACGCGCCGTTCTGCTATTCCTGCGGCAACATCATGCAACGGGCCGGTTCCTGCTACGCCTGTCCGAGTTGCGGGGCGACGAGCGGCTGCTCGTAAGCAGCGTCGATGCGATCCCGGGGTGAGAAGGGATTCCGGCAAGGTCCTGTCGCCGTGGGTGATGGCGCGGATGGTGAAGCTGGGGACCCCAGGAGAGCCGAGATGACGAGTCGCTCCCAGCCCTTCCGGACCGTGATCGAGCCGTTTCGGATCCACGCTGTCGAACCACTCGTCATGACGACGTCACAGCATCGGGCGGAAGCCATTCGTGCCGCGGGCTACAACTTGTTCAACCTCGCCTCATCTGACGTGCTCATCGACTTGCTGACCGATTCCGGTACCGGTGCGATGAGCCGGGACCAGTGGTCCGCAATCCAGCACGGCGACGAGTCCTACGCGGGATCCCCGTCTTGGGAGATCTTTCGACAGGCGGTGACCGAGCTGTTTCCCTTCCGGCACGTCATTCCCACCCACCAGGGCCGTGCCGCCGAGAAGATCCTCTTTACCGTGGTAAGCGGGCCAGGGAAGGTGATTCCGAGCAACACGCACTTCGACACGACACGGGCGAACATCGAGTTCACCGGGGCGGAAGCGGTGGACTTGGTCATCCCGGAAGGGCGTGATCCGAGGGCGCTGCACCCGTTCAAGGGAAACGTCGACCTGGAGGCGCTCGAGGCCTTGCTGCGGGCGCGGGGGAGAGCGGCCGTTCCCGTCGTGATGGTGACGGTGACGAACAACTCGGGAGGCGGCCAGCCGGTGAGCCTTGAAAACCTTCGCGGGGTCCGTGCGCTCTGTGACCAACACGGGATTCCGTTGTTCCTCGACGCTTGCCGCTTCGCCGAGAACGCCTGGTTCATCCGCCAGCGAGAACCCGGTCAGGGAGATCGGGCGGTCGCCGACATCGTGCGCGAAATGGCCTCCCTCGCCGACGGCATGACGATGAGCGCGAAGAAGGACCCGTTGTGCAACATCGGCGGTTGGCTCGCCTGTAACGACGACGCCCTCGCCGAGGCGGCGCGCAACCTACTGATCCTGACGGAAGGCTTCCCGACCTACGGCGGCCTCGCCGGGCGGGATCTCGAGGCGATCGCCCAGGGGCTAAGAGAGGCGGTCTCGCACGACTACCTGCAGTACCGGATCCGTTCGACGGCTTATCTCGGCGAGGCGCTGGATCGCGCTCGGCATCCCTGTTGTGCTGCCGATCGGCGGGCACGCCGTCTACCTCGACGCCCGGGGCCTGTTGCCCCACATCCCGCCGCTCGAGTACCCGGGTCAGGCGCTCGCGGTCGCGCTCTACGAGGCCGGCGGGGTGCGGACCTCGGAGATTGGCACGGTGATGTTCGGTCGCCAGCCCGACGATTCCGAACGGCCGGCGGCGATGGAGCTCGTGCGGCTCGCCATCCCCCGCCGCACCTACACCCAGAGTCATATCGACTACGTGATCGAGGTCTGTCAGGTGGTCCGAGAACGGGCCGACCGCTTGGTCGGGTTTCGTATCGTCGCCGAACCTAAACAGCTGAGGCACTTCACCGCCCGGTTCGAACCACTCGCCTGACGGGACGGCGACCCGGCTGCCGGCGCTAGGCGCGGCACCTGGTGCAGTTCAGCCTCGGCATCTTGTGGATGGCTGGCTTGTGACCCGCCGCCGAGCCGGCTCGCGCCGTCAGACGGCGCCTTCGCCGAGGTAGGCGGCGCGCGACTCGAGGATCGCTCAGCAGGACGCTGGCACGGTCGGACATGACGACCGAACCGTTCTCGAGGACGTAGGCCCGGTCGGCGAGGTGGAGGGCCTGGGAGGCGTTCTGTTCGACGAGGAGGATGGTCGTGCCCGAGTGGCGGATCTCACTGATGATCCGGAAGATCGTCTGCACGAACATGGGCGCGAGACCCATGGAAGGCTCGTCGAAGAGCAGCAGGCGCGGGCTGCTCATGAGGGAACGGGCGATGGCGAGCATTTGTTGCTCGCCCCCCGAGAGGGTGCCCCCGTCCTGTCGCCGGCGTTCGGCGAGCACGGGGAAGAGGGAAAAGACACGTTCGAGGTTCTCGGAGAGATTGCCCCGGTGGAGATAGGCGCCCATCTCGAGGTTCTCCAGCACCGTCATCAGGGGGAAGATGCGGCGCCCCTCCGGCACGTGTCCGATGCCGAGCCCGACGATGTCGTAACTGGGGAAGCGCTGAATCGGACGGCCGTCGAACACCACCGTCCCGGACGACGGACGGATCAGGCCGGAGATGGTTCGCAGGGTGGTGGACTTGCCGGCACCGTTCGCGCCGAGCAGGGCGACGATCTCACCCTTGTCGACGGTGAGGCTGGCTTGACGCAACGCCCGGATCGGGCCGTAACGAACCTCCACCTTGTTGAGCTCGAGTAACACGGCTAGTTCCCGTCGCTCGGCGTCGGGTCCGCCGAGGCGCCCGGATCGGATTCGTCCACGGGCCCTCCGAGGTACGCCTCGATGACCGCGGGGTTGCGCTGCACCTCGAGGGGGGTGCCGGAGCCGATGACGCGACCGAAGTTGAGGACGATGATTCGCTCGGCGAGCGACATGACCAGCCCCATGTCGTGCTCGATCAGCAGCACGGTGACGCCGAGTTCGTAGTTGACCCGACGGATGAGCGCCGCGAGGTCGGCCTTCTCCGCCGGATTGGTTCCTGCCGCGGGTTCGTCGAGGAGTAGAAGCTGCGGGTTGGTCCCGAGGGCGCGGGCGATCTCGAGGCGCCGTCGGTCACCGTACGGCAAGGCGCTCGCCAGTTCATTCGCCCGGGGTCGTAGCCCGACGAACTCGAGGAGCTGGGCCGCGCGCTGATCTCCCTCGTGTTCTTCCCTTCTCGTCCGCGGTAGGCGCAGCATCGCTCCCACCGGTCCGGTGTGCTGGCGGGACTCGATCCCGATCTTCACGTTCTCGAAGGCGGTGAGCGCGTTGAACAGCCGGCTCGTCTGGAAGGTTCGCGCGATCCCGAGGCGGTTCACCCGGTGGGGTTTGCGGCCGACGATCTCGATGGAGCCGCCGTCTCGGTCACGGAAGGTGATCGACCCCTGTTGCGGGTGATAGACGCCGGTGAGGCAGTTGAATAGGCATGTCTTGCCGGCGCCGTTGGGGCCGATTACCGAGAGAAGCTCACCCCGGGCCTGACTGAGGGTGACGTCGACCAGGCTTTTGACCCCGCCGAAGTTCAGCGACACCTCTTTGACGTCGACGATGATGTCGTCTGAGAAGGTCGCGGATGCCGTTTCCGTGGCCATGGTCACGCCACCGGCGCCTGGGAGCTACTCATGGCATCAGCCGTGCCGACGCCGTGCTCCGCAAGACCGATCTCACGTTTCCGCCTGCGCGATGGGATCATCCCTTCGGGCCGGAAGATCATGGTCAGGACGAGGATCGCGCCGAGGTAGATGTAAAGGTCCTCCGGTTGGAAGCCGAACAACGGATGTTCCTTCAAATACCAGGGGAACCACTGAAGGAAGGCAGCGCCCACCACTGCGCCGAGCAACGAGCCCATGCCGCCGAAGATGACGAGGACGAGGATGAGGATCGACAGCTGGACCGTGAAGTCACCGGGCTCGATGAAGGAGATCTTGCTTGCAGTGAGCATCCCGGCGAATCCCGAGGTGGACGCCCCGATGGCGAAGGCCATGATCTTGTACTTGAGCACATTGATCCCGGAGGACTCGGCGGCAACCTCGTCCTCGCGGATCGCCGTCCAGGCGCGGCCGACCCGGGAGTGCTCGAGGAAGGAGTAGGCGATCAGCGCCAATACGACGAACCCAAGGAGCAGGTAGTAGTAGGGCAGCGGATCGATCAGCCATGCGTAGCGGATGTGGAAGAGGTTGAACGACGGATGGGGGATGCCGATGACCCCCTGGGCACCCCCCGTCACTCCCTGCAGATTGGTCGCGACGATCTGGATGATCTCGCCGAAACCGAGGGTGACGATAGCGAGGTAGTCACCTCGCAGCCGCAAGGTCGGCGCGCCGATGAGAACGCCGGAGAGCATCGCGGTGGCGATCGCGAAGGGGATGGCCCAGAAGGCATTGAGGACGATTGGCGGGTGGACCGGCAGCGCGCCGGTCCAGAACGCCGTCGAGTAGGCGCCGATCGCGTAGAAGGCGATGTACCCGAGGTCGAGTAACCCCGCGTAGCCGACGACGACGTTGAGGCCGATCGCGAGCAGCACGTAGATGCCGATCTGATCGACGAGAACGTCCTGCCAAAAAGCATTGACGTGCAAGGGGACGATGATCGCGATTGCGAGCATCGCCGCGTAGAAGGCGAGGCGGGCAGGCCGGTTCGGCAGGACTCGACGCGGCAGCGCCGCGACACTGTCACTGGCGTGCTTGAGGGACTCGCCCCAGCGATGCTGGGCCGTGATGAGGGCCCAGAGCGCGACGCCGAGACCGAGGAAAACGAAGACGCGAGGGTGGAGGAGGGACCCCGTGAAGCCCGAGGTGGGCGCGGAGTTGCTCCCCGACGGTCCGGTCATGACCGCGAGGACGAGGAAGCCGATCACGCAGGCGCAAAGACGACGGACGTCGGTATTCTGCCTAGCGGCGCGGACTTGGGCCCCGGCCATCCCGCCGAGCGCGCTCGACGCGGACCGTCCGAGGCGCTCGCCGAGGATGCCGGTCGGCCGGACGATCAAGACGAGCACGAGGATGCCGAAGGCGATGACGTCACGCCATTCGGTCGGGGCACAGGTGACGCCGAGGTTCTCGAAGATTCCGAGGAGTAGACCGCCGAGCATCGCGCCGCGAATGTTGCCGATCCCGCCGAGTACCGCCGCGGTGAAGGCTTTGAGAGCCGGGGTGAAGCCCATGGTGTAGACGACCCCGGAGTTGAGCCCAAACAAGAAACCGGCGGCACCTCCGAGGATTCCCCCGAGGATGAAAGTCTGGGCGATGACGCGGTCGATGTTCACGCCCATGAGGCTGGCGGTCTCGGCGTCCTGTGCCACGGCGCGGATGCCGCGTCCGAGCCGTGTCCCCGCCACGATGCGGTCGAGCACGATCAGCATGATCATGGCGGCGATCGCGATCACGATGTAGTAGGTCTGGACTTGGGCGCCGAAGATGTAGAAGACGGTCCCGTTGGTGTACGGCGCCGGCATCGAGACGGCGTTCCGACCGAATTCCTTTCCGGCCAGGTTGTACAGGAAATACGAAGCCCCGATCGCGCTGATGAGGAAGGCGAGGCGAGGCGCCTTTCGTCGGCGTAGCGGGCGGTAGGCCACTCGCTCGAGGAGATAGGCGACTACTGCGCCGCCGACCGCGCCCGCGGCGGTCCCCAGGACGACGAAACCGACCGAAGCCAGGCCGCGCGGTTGCGAGTTGCCGATTACCGCGTTGAGGACGAAGTACCCCGCGAAGCCCCCGCTCATGAAGACCTCGCTGTGCGCGAAGTTGATGAGCTGCAGCACGCCGTAGACGAGCGTGTAACCGAGCGCGATCAGCGCATAGAGGAACCCGTTGGCAATGCCGCCAATGAAAAAGCTCCAGAAGTTTTGCGTGAAGCACATCGACAGGTACTCCGCCAGGCCCAGGCCATCCCCGTGGCCGGGATCCCCGCGGTCTGCGGGTCACCCGGCCACGGAAGAGGCGAAGGTTAGGACGACGCGATAAGCGACAGCGTCGAGCCGAGTTGGACGATCTTTCCCTTTTCGACCTTGTAGACGAAGATGGTCTTACCCGCGATGTTGCCGTTCGAGCGGAACGTGATCGTCTTGGTCAAGCCGGTGTAGGTGACCTTGTGCAGGCCCTTCACCAGCCCTTCGCGAGTGACATGCGCCCCAATGGACTTCATGACGGAGATGATGACGTTCGTCGCGTCATAAGCCTCGGGCGTGTAGGTCCCGCTCGGAAAACCGGCGAGCTGTTTAAAGGCCGTCGCGAAGCCGTTGTCTTCTGCGTTGTTCTCCAGAGCGGAGCAGGCGCAGGTGATCAGGGTGCTGTTCGCGATTGTCGGGGTCGCCTCGCTGATGAAGTGCGGGTCGAGGCTGCCGTCATCCGACATGAGCTGGCCCTTGTAACCCGCGGCCCGTAGCGCCTTGGCAAACAGAGCGAAGTCGCAGTAGTAGCCGGCGTAATACAGCAGCGGGGCCTTGGTGGACACCACCTGTGACGCGAGTGCGCCGTACTCCTGGACGTTGCCGGTACCGGCTTGGCACTGGGTCGTGCCGGGGGCGGTCTCGTGGGTCACCTTCACACCGTCGTGCTTCAGACGGGTGTCGAGGGCACCAGCGAGGCCGGATCCGTAAGAGCTCGCGTCGTCGACGCTGAAGACCGACTTCACCTTCAGCGCTTTGGCGATGTAATCGGCGTCGTAGGGACCCTGAGCGTTGTCGTCGGCGACGACGCGGAAGAAGTTGTTCCAGCTCTCGTCGGCGAGCTGTGGATTGGTCGCCGACGGGCTCACCGTCGCGAGATCTGCCGCCGAGAAGATGGGCTCTGCAGCCTTAGTGGCACCGGAGAACGCCGGGCCCACGACCGCGATGACCGAGGAGTTGGTGACCAAAGCTTCAGCCGATGTCGGTGAGACCGTGGCGGATCCCTGGTCGTCCTGCTCGGCGTACTGGAGCTTGAAGGGCAGCTTGCCGAAGGTTTTTCCCTCGTTTGCCCAGCGGATCGCCAGCTCGACTGCGTACTTCATGTTGAGTCCGAGCTGGGCATTCCCGCCGGAGAGCGGGCCTTCGTACGCAATTGTGTAGGTCGGTTCTGACGAGCGAGAGGTGCTCGCAGTTGCCGCTCCGCCGAATGTGCCAAGGATCAGCGCAACCGCGACGAGCGGAACGCCGAACCTGATAATTCTTCGATGCATGGATGTCCCCCTTTTAGTACGGAGTCGAGCCGAGCTGTCCCAAACTGCGTTGGCGAGACTGTAGCGAGTCGCGCAACAGAACTGAAATCAGACCGTCACAAAGAGGCGGGTTCGTCGCGTTCGAACCATGGGTGGACGCTGCGACCTGGTGTTCGGCTGTCGGAGAAACCGGTTGGTAGCGTCGAGCCTATGGCGAACGTCGTCGAGGGGATCGTGGTTGAAGGGGACCATCGGGGCCGCCAGCTGGGATTCCCGACGGCGAACCTCGAACCGGCTGACGAGAGTGGTGGCCCGGAGGAAGGCGTATATGCGGGCTACGTCATTCGGGCCAATGGGACAAGACACGTCTCCGCGATCTCCGTCGGGCGGCGTCCCACCTATTACGAGGACTCGGGACGTCTCGTCGTGGAAGCACATCTACTGGATTTTGAAGGTGACCTATACGGCGAACGTCTGATCGTGCACATCGGCAGGTTCATCCGCGGCCAGCTCCGTTTCAGTTCGGTCGAAGAACTTCGGCGAAAGATCGCCGATGACGTCGCTCGAGTCCGCGCCTCGGGGGTCGAGTGGGACGAAATCCTTCGATGAGTCTCTTCCGCGATGCGGGAGCCACGTCAGGGTCTGAATCAAAGACGTGACTGCGGTGAGGAGGAGGGTTCGACTAGGGACCTTTGGCGGGTTGCCCTTTGGAGAGCACGACGGTCGTGTGCCGGGAGGGACGCCGAGGAGTCTCAGGGTTCGTCCTTTGGCTGGTTGAGTCGACCGAGACGCGGTCGGTCGGCGGCACGTCAGCCCGCACTCGCGCCAGGGTGACCAGTCCCGGCGATGGGGGATGGCGGGGTGCTGTGGTTTACGTGTCATCGACTGCGGAGTCGTGTCAGCCTCCGACTCTCTCGACGGGCGTTTCCCGCCCCGGTTCGCCCGGAAGGGATCCGGAGCGGTGACGCCGGACGAGAACGAGCGTCATGCGGAACACCGCGCCGACGAGGAGCGCGCCACCGAGGAGGAGCTCATGGGTGCCGGCCACGGCTCCAATCTTGTCGATGAACGACGGCGCGGCGCGATCGGGGCCGCGATTCAAGGCCGGTAGGGTTGGTCCCATGTGGGGTGAAGGTCGAACGAAGTGGCAGCGCAGGGATTCGCCAACGGTCCAAACCCTGATTGCGTCGGTGGTCTTGCTCGGGTCCGTCGTGGTTGCGATGGCCGTCAGCACTGCAGGAGGGGTGGCGGCGTCCGGGACTCGGGGTGGGCAGTGGACGACCTACGGGGGTAATTTCCGACGCACCGCGGATCAGTCCGGCAGCTCGAACCTGCGACCATTGCGACAGTTGTGGCACACGCAAGCCCTGGATGGGGCGGTCTATGGCGAGCCGCTCATCTACGAAGGACGCGTCTACGTCGGGACTGAGTCGGACGTGGTCTACTCCTTCGCCGCGCGCAGCGGCCGGTTGGTTTGGATGCGTCGGCTCGGCTCGCCGGTGCCGGCAGGTCTCCTGCCGTGCGGTGATATCGCACCCACGGTCGGAATCACCTCGACCATGGTGATCGATCCTCATACGGGCGTGCTGTTCGCCTCCGAGGAAGTTGCGATCGGCGGTGCCGTTCACCACGAGCTCGTTGCACTCGTGGCGGCGACCGGGCGGGTGCTTTTTCAACGGGACCTGGATCAGCCGGGTTGGACCGGTGCGGCGCAGCTGCAGCGTGCCGCGCTGGCACTCGATTCGGGACGGGTCCTCGTCGGATTTGGCGGTAACTACGGCGACTGTGGGAGCTATCGGGGCTATCTCATGGCCGTGCCGGAGAGGGGCTCGGGACCGACCCTCGTCTATGCCGTCCCGACAGCCAAGGGCGGGGCAATCTGGGCTCCGGCCGGTGTCAGTGTGACCTCGTCAGGCGAGATCCTCGTCGCGACCGGCAATGGGGCATCGACCACCACTTACGACGAGGGCGACAGCGTTCTCGGGCTTTCACCGACCCTGAAGCTGCTGGGGTACTTCGCGCCGTCCACCTGGAGCCTCGACAACGCGACTGACCTCGACCTCGGATCCACGGCGCCGGTGGTGCTGTCTGACGGGCTCGTCCTCATCGTCGGCAAGTCAGGCGTCGCCTATCTGCTCAGCGCGGACCACCTCGGAGGAGAGGGCGGACAGGTCTCATCGACCGAGGTATGTAATGCGCGCGGCGGCAATGCGGTGGACGGGTCCTACATCTATGTCGCTTGTCCGGACACGAGACTGACCGCGTTGCGAGTGCAGGGCAGCTCGATTTCGGTTGTGTGGCAGGCGCCGGCAGGTGTGGCGGGTTCGCCGACCGTGGCCGGTGGTTACGTGTGGAGCGTGAGCGGGGGAGCGCTCGTCGGGCTCAACCCCCGAACGGGCGGGCGGGCTGTCACCGTGACAGCGATCCCAACAGAGCACTTCGCGGCGCCGAGCGCGGGCGAAGGACTTCTCGTCGTGGGTGAAACAGACGCCGTGGAGGCCTTCGCTGGACCGGCTGGGTACCTTCCTTGAGACCGGCGGATCCGCCCTTCGGGGTTGGGCCGATGAGTCTGTCGCGGGTGGTGCCCTCCTGGCGCGGGGAGGAACCACCTTCATTTCTCTTTCTTGGCCCGGGCGAGGGATCGCATTATGAAGCTCGCGGAAGCCGGATGACGTTCAAGGCGCTCGCCTCGGTCGGGGACGGGCATTTCTCCTTCATGGAGCGATCGCTTCCCCCCGGTGGAAGGATGCCACTGCCACATCGGCACAACACGGGCGACGAGGCGATCTACGTGCTGGACGGAGAGGTCACCTTCGTGATCAAGGGTGACGAACGGGTCGGCCGGCGTGGTTGGTGGGCACTGGTTCCCAGGGGCATCGTGCACACGTTCGGGAACACCTCAGTTGCTCCCGCGCTCGTGCTGGTGCTCCACGCCCCTCCGCTCGACGCGTACTTCGCAGAGCTCCACGAACTCTGGAATCGCGGTGAACCTCCTGACGAACAAGAGAAGCTGGAACTGATGCGTCGCCACGGAATGGAACCCGGATAGCTTTCCTCCGACTGAGCCATCCAGGGGTTCTTGGAAAGTCCTCCGATAGGAAAGCATGGAGTCACGCCGCTTCCGAGAAGACCAGCTCAGGCCGAGGCGCAAGTGGTCAATCCCGTCTTCGGGGGGAAGAAGTCGGGCGATTCTCGGGGATGGTCCGCCGGTTAAGCGGAGTCCAGGGCGCTCTTCAACCAGCAAGGAAACTGAGGCGCACTGTCCGCCGGGGGTTGTCTCGGTTGGTGTCGACGAGGACGAGACGTTGCCAGATCCCGAGCTGGGGCTGGCCGTCCTTCACCGGGATGGTCAGCGAGGGGCTGATGAAACAGGGCAGGAGATGGTCGCGGCCGTGCCCGACCGAGCCGTGGCGGTGCCGGTAGGGCCCGGTGGTAGGCAGGAGCTGATCGATCGCCCGCCCGAGGTCGATCTCGCTGCCTGAACCCGTCTCCATTAGGGCAAGGCCGGCGGTGGCATGGGGCAGGAACACGCTCACCAGGCCGTCACCTCGTCCATGGCAGAACTGCTCGAGCTGTTCGGTCAGCTCGGTCACCAGGTGCGAACCACTCTGAACTTGAATTTCGGCGCTCTCCATACCTCTATTTTCCCCGTTCCACGGGGCACCCGCAGCGATCGGAGTTTTCCGGTCACCAACGCGTCGGGCGATGATCGTGGAACGTGTCGTCCCGCCGTCCACGGAGGTCACCCGGGCCTGCGAAGAAGCCGAAGAACGCCATGACTGCGGTCGAAGCCGATACCGGCCACCGAGACAGAGGGCATGCGAAGTCGGCTCGACTCCAGTGCGATCCGGCACCTTTCCAGGGTGGGATCGAGAGGCGAACCCGCTCAGGTCGTGTCGTCATCTGGATTTCGCTGATGGGTCTTCAGATGGGGGAGCATGTAGTCGTGGAGGGCAGTGGCGACAGGTCTCTGCGGTCAAAAGATCGCCAGCTGCGCCCGTCTGGAAGCGCCGAATCGCCCCGGGGCCGGGGGTTCGTTCACCTCGGGGCCTTGGTCATAGCGCTCCCCGCGAGCGTGGTCCTGGTTTGCCGAGACGGCATCGGTGGAGGAGTGGGGATCTTCGCGCTGGCACTCGTTGGCCTGTATGCCTCGAGCGCGAGCTACCACCTGTGTCCGTGGTCACCTGCCGCCCGCCGGCGCGCTCGACAGGTGGATCACGCGATGATCTACGTGTTCATCGCGGCATGCATGACGCCGTATTGCTTGCTTGGGGTGCCCGGCACGTTTTCCCTTGTGGTGCTGGCGCTCGGCTGGTTCGCGGTAGCCATCTCCGTGGCAATCATCGCGATCCGGTTTGAAGCGACGCTTCGCGTCATGTCCTGGGCCTACCTGTTGCTCGGGTGGTTCCCGGTGGTCACCTTGCCCGAGGCGATCAGGGATCTGAGTCTCCTTCAGCTCATGTTGATCGTTTCGATGGGGCTGGTGTACACGGCGGGTGCCGGGGTTCTCGCAGTGAGGTGGCCCGACCCCAACCCCAAGGTGTTCGGCTACCACGAGGTCTGGCACGTGATGGTGGTCATCGCGAGCGGGTGCTACTTCGTCGTTGTCTGGACCCTTGCGACGCCTCATTGACGACAGGATCGAGATGACGACGGTGTGGCGCGGCTTCTCGAAGCGGGCATCGCCTCGAGAAGATACCTAGACGTGCATCGTGGCTGGCGACGACTGGTCGGGTGGTTCCTCTTCGTTAGCTCGACTGTGGCGGCGATCGGGGGGAAGGTGAACTCAAAGGCCTGTTCGGAAAGCAGCGTCCGACCATGTTCGCGCCTTCGCACAGGGTCGAGCCGGGCCGCGTTGTCATAGAAGAGTGAGTTGACGAGGACTCGCGGCCTGGCATGAGCCCGAGGGGTCATGGGACTACGGCCCGCCGCGGCCAGCTCATCTGTCTTGTCCATCTCCGTCGTGCTGACGCACACATCTGAAGCGTGGTCGCGGAAGATGACGGGGCGAGGTGCGGCTCCCCGCGGCGCGCTCGACTTGCCCGATCCTCACTTGCGCCGACGTCTCCGTCCCCGTCTTTCTCAAGTCCGCCTGGTCTCTGGAACTGATTCGGTCGAATCACCGACCCGGGCAACTATCCCCTTGGCTGGCGACGATGACGGCCACGACGGAGGTCGTAGTCTTCACTGCCGGGGACCGGTCAGCGCTCCGGCGGGAATATGGTCGGTGACATCCTCCGCGTCATCTGGCAGTCGAGAATGTTGCCGCTTTGATCGCCGTCTCGGCGCCGCATCAGCAGTGATGCGTCCGGCTCACCTGTTCTGTGGCGCCTCGCGGGACTGGACGGCGTCGTTCACGAGCTGCAGCGCGAACTCAGGGAACCAAGAACCCGAGACAGGATCGATCCTGCCCCACAGCGGGTCGAAGAGGCTTCGCGCCTCTACCGAAGTCGGCCAACCAGGTTGGGTG
Source organism: uncultured Acidimicrobiaceae bacterium (assembly GCA_963761425.1). GTDB lineage: Bacteria > Actinomycetota > Acidimicrobiia > Acidimicrobiales > Bog-793 > Bog-793. The sequence goes on from CAVXGQ010000005.1 coordinate 566,979, forward strand.
TAGGCGTTGAAGTCCCACGCCCGGCTGCCCCCCGCAGACTCACACTGACCAGTGGACTCACCCGGGTTCTTCACCCACAGATAGGCATCGACGAGCGTTTCGCCGGTGTCCGTCGTCGGGGCAAGACCAAGACCTGTGTCAGGCGGATTGCAGAGATTGCTGCTAACAAGCGCGCTGATCACGCTGGCCGGCTGGTAATAGGGCGCCGAGGCGTAGGCCGTCATGTTGTTCATTCCCCGGCCATTGAGGCTCGTGTCGATCACGAAGTGCGTGACCGGCTTCGTGGATCCGAGCAAGCTCGCGTAGCTTGCGTCGATTCCGGAGATATTGAGGTCCGCGGTGGTCGTCGAATCGCTCCAGATCCCGTACGAATTGAGCGCGACACCATGCCAGGCGCGGAGCAATTTGGCGATCTCCGTCCCGGATGGCCCACCATTCCAGTACTGGTTCGGACAGCTGCTGAAATAGCCAGGCCTGACGAAGACTCCATAGGCGATGCAGTCGGAGACCCACGTACCGTAGGCGATGCTATTCGCTGTGTACTGATTGCTAAAGACGTTAAGGACGAAGCCCTGGGCGTTCTGCACGCCAGCACGGACGAGCGTCTCAGCAATTGTGCCAGCAGGCTGCCAAGCACTGTCCCCCCCGTCCAGGTAGACGCTCACCTGCGGGTCTCTCTCGATGGCGCGCACCGAGTAGTTGATCTCAGCCAATCGTTCCGCGTCGCTGAACGGATACGTCGTCGAGTTCAGTGAGGCGTCGTTCTTCAAGCAGTCACTGGGCAGATTGGCGAGCGAGTCTGGTTCGAGAATCACGACCGCCTTACCCCCGCCGATGCCCCGGGCGAAGGCGTCGATCCATTTATCGTAGGCGGCCTCATCGACGGCGCCTGCACGCTCGCAGTCCCGGCCAGGAATGTTGAAGGTGACGAGCACGGGAACGGAACCGCGACCCGCCGCTTCGCGCATGATCTGGCTGACCTGCACCTGCACCTGCTTCGGGGTCTGTGTCCCACCTTGGGGTGTTTTGCCGTCGAACCAGACCGCATGTGACGTCGCCAACATCTTGCTTATCAAGGCGGCGTCTCTCAGGTTTCCCTGTGACTTGAGACGAGTGTCCTGCCGGACCGCTCCACCCAGCGGTGCTGGGATGAAGAAGCGCGTCCCTGCTACCAGCACGCGGGCCGCGCTGACAGCCGGGAGCACCCTCGCGGACTTCGTCGCCTTCTTCCCTCCCCTCACGGTTACTACGAGAGTCGCCGGAAGAAGGCGCGTGGACGCACTGGCAATCACGTCAAGTCCGCGCACAGTGAGCGGGACGAGTACCGTCGCCGTCGATCCCTCGGTGAGCTCGTATCTCCCCACCGCCAGGACGACGCGCTCTCGCTTCGCGCTGGTCCCGTCAAGGTTCGTCGTTCTGGCCCCGGTCAAACCGGACAGCTCGGCTTCGCCGGAGCAGGCTGCCCGCGCACACGCGAGGTCGACAGCAACATTCGATCCCTGAATCGTCGCCTCCGTCGAGGTGATAGTAACCTCAGGCGATACCGGCTTGGCTTTCGCCTCCGTCGAGGTGATAGTGACCTCCGGCGATACCGGCTTGGCTTTCCACCGCGCGTAGAGGGTGAGGGCCGCGTCGATCGTGATGAGCTGGCCGTCGGAATACGCCGTGCCCGAGCCGTCCGCCGCGGTGTTCCAGCCGGTGAAGGTGTAGCCGGTCCAGGTCAAGGTGTTCGGGGTGAGGGCCTGTGCCACCCCGCTCGTGTAGGACTCGGGGCTCATCGACCCGCCGCCCCCGTTGGCGTCGAAGGTCACGTTCTCGTTGTTCGCGCTCCACCGCGCGTAGAGGGTGAGGGCCGCGTCGATCGTGATGAGCTGGCCGTCGGAATACGCCGTGCCCGAGCCGTCCGCCGCGGTGTTCCAGCCGGTGAAGGTGTAGCCGGTCCAGGTCAAGGTGTTCGGGGTGAGGGCCTGTGCCACCCCGCTCGTGTAGGACTCGGGGCTCATCGACCCGCCGCCCCCGTTGGCGTCGAAGGTCACGTTCTCGTTGTTCGCGCTCCACCGCGCGTAGAGGGTGAGGGCCGCGTCGATCGTGATGAGCTGGCCGTCGGAATACGCCGTGCCCGAGCCGTCCGCCGCGGTGTTCCAGCCGGTGAAGGTGTAGCCGGTCCAGGTCAAGGTGTTCGGGGTGAGGGCCTGTGCCACCCCGCTCGTGTAGGACTCGGGGCCCATCGATCCGCTGCCCCCGTTGGCGTTGAAAGTGACGTCCTCGCTGTTCGGCGCCCAGACGGCATAGAGCGTGGTGTCGGCGAGGATGGTGAACGTCGCACCCGCCGCGTAGGCGGTGCCGCCGCCGGTCGACGAGGTGTTCCAGCCCTCAAAGCTGTAGCCGGGGTCGACGAGCGAGCCGGTGTTGTCGAGCACCGTGACGGTCGCACCGGAGAGGTAGGGGCTCGAGGGGTCCACCGGGACACTGCCGGCGGTGGCGCCGTTGCCGTCGTAGGTGACGGTGTCGCTGTTCGGCGCCCAGACGGCATAGAGCGTGGTGTCGGCGAGGATGGTGAACGTCGCACCCGCCGCGTAGGCGGTGCCGCCGCCGGTCGACGAGGTGTTCCAGCCCTCAAAGCTGTAGCCGGGGTCGACGAGCGAGCCGGTGTTGTCGAGCACCGTGACGGTCGCACCGGAGAGGTAGGGGCTCGAGGGGTCCACCGGGACACTGCCGGCGGTGGCGCCGTTGCCGTCGTAGGTGACGGTGAACTCGGTTTGCGCCAGGGCAGACGGTACGGACACCAAGCCCGGAATTGCTGCCGAACCGGCGACGAGCGCGACGAGTGACATGCCAAGCAACACTGAGCGCGCCACGCGGCGTCGGCTCACGTTGCGAACCACTTCACGTCGGGCACGCTTGATCATCGATAGGAGTCCCTGCTGACCCGCCGGCGAGCGTTCTTGCGACTGGACATCGGGCCGGTGCGGTGCAAACCGCGAGAGCGCTGTTGCGAAGAATCGCTCGTGCCGTAGCCGCTGATCGTCGCCTTCGTGAGCTGGGTCGCTATCTCGGCTTCAGATCCGAGAACCCCGACCGCGGCATCGACAACAACACAAGATCTCAACACCGACCGACTCCCCCCAACTGGCACGATACTGCTGTCGTCGAGAATCGATACCAGGATCCAGCGGAGCGAACAGGTCGCGGCCGGGCCAACGTACGAGAAGAGCGGCTACCTGCTTGCCGATGGGTTCGGGCACGCGATCCACCTGGACGCGATCTCGGGATGGTTCGAGGCGAGGGTGCCAGAGACGGGACTCCCGCGGATCCGCCTGCACGACTGTCGCCACCCGGTTGGTCACCTCGATCACCGAGACGAGTGTTTGCGATCTCGAGAATTCGTCCGATGTTACGGGTGCGTATCTCCGTCCATCTTGCTAAAGCTTCGCCGAGGACGTCGGCGGACGGTCCGAGCACCCGACTCAACAGCCACGGCCCCCTCTCGGTTTTCGACGGCAGCTTGCTCGCGGTTACGACTGCGGCCCCTGTAATCGGCTCGGGCATACAGGATGCCTCCGGGTCACCGTGCCAGTGACTGTCGGAATCCGCTGACAATTCGCTGATATTCGGACGGGCTGACTATCGATTGTCTGGTGAACAGTGCCCCTTACCTGCGAAAATTTGGTGCGCCCCGAGGTGCGCGATTTCAGGACATAAGCGACAACGACGCCGCTGATGTGTCAAGACATCGGAGACATTGACGAAGGGGGTCTCCGGTGGACAAGGGACGTTTCCTCATCGAGCGCCACCTGAAGGAGGGAACGCCGATCGCCGAGCTCGCTGCGGCCAACGGCATGCACCGGAGCTGGCTCTACCAGCTCCTCGCCCGCTACGAGGCCGAAGGCGAGCCCGGGCTCAACCCCCGCTCGCGCCGCCCGCACCGCTCGCCGTCCCGGATCTCCGACCTGTTCGAAGACGAGATCGTGCGGAAAAGAAAGTCCCTCGAGGACGCCGGGTGGGACGCCGGCCCCGAGACGATCTACGACCACCTCGCCAAGCGCCACCGCCAGGTCCCGTCGGTCTCCACCATCTGGCGGGTGCTTCGGGCCCGGGGCTTCATCACCCCAGAGCCCCACAAGCGCCCCCGGAACTCCTATGTTCGCTTCGTCGCCGAGCTCCCCAACGAGTGCTGGCAGATGGACACCACCCACGTCAGCCTGGCCGACGGGACAGACGTCGAGATCTTGAACCTGATCGACGACCACTCCCGCCTTTGCGTCGGGGCCCGGGCACAACGGGTCTACAAGGCGACCGACGTCGTCGGGGTGTTCTTGGACGCCGTTCAACGCTTCGGCGCCCCGGCGGCCGTCCTCTCGGACAACGGGGCGATCTTCATGGCCGCCTACCGCTTTGGCGTCGGGGCCCTGGAGGCGGAGCTCGCCGCCTTGGGCATCGACTTCAAGCACTCCCGCCCCTATCACCCCCAGACCTGCGGAAAAGTCGAGCGGTTCCACCAGACGATGAAGAAGTACCTGAACCGCCAGCGCCCCCCAAAGTCGCTGGGCGCGCTTCAGGCCCAGATCGACCGCTTCGTCGAGTACTACAACGCCACCCGCCCGCACCGCTCGCTCGGGCGAGCGACGCCAGGAGAGGTCTTCTCGTCCCGGACGAAAGCCCATCCGCGGCTGCCATCGGCACCCGGGGGCCACCGCCTCCGCCGCGACCGGGTCGACCGGGGAGGCAAGCTCACCCTGCGCCACAGCGGGCGGCTCCACCACCTCGGGGTCGGGCGGGCCCACGCCGGCGAGGTGGTCGCCATCTTTGTCGCCGGGCGCGCGGTGCGGATCGTCAGTGAAGAGGGCGAACTCATCCGCGAGTTCGAACTCGACACTTCGCGGGACTACCAGCCAATGAGCTGACCGGGGTGTCTACGATGTCTCGCGACATCGTCTCCGATGTCTCGCGACAGGACATGGTGCGCCCCGAGGGACTCGAACCCTCAACCTGCGGATTAAGAGTCCGTTGCTCTGCCATATTGAGCTAGAGGCGCGCGACGAGCATGATAACGGCTCCCAAGGACCAAAACGGGAGCCCTGCCAACTCGAGCGAGACGAATCGGGGTGACCGAGGGGACTTGAACCCCCGACCTCCAGGGCCACAACCTGGCGCTCTAGCCAACTGAGCTACGGCCACCGTCGTCGTGCCGACACCACGTCGGACGATTCCCAAATAGCATGGCACACCGCTTGGGCGGAGCGCTTCGAGGAAGGGCTGAGAGGGTTTCGTTCAGTCCGCGCGACAAACGCAGAATTCGTTTCCTTCTGGGTCAGCCATGACCTGCCACCATCCACCCTCGGAGCCGGATTGGGGGATGCTGATCTTGGTCGCGCCAATCCCCAGAAGCTGTCCGATCACTGTCTCGGGATCTGCGACGTAAAGGTCGAGATGAACTCGGTTCTTCACCCGTTTGTCCTCGGGGACACGCTGGAGATAGATGACGGGCGAGGAGGCATCCGGCGGGACGAGGTCGAGGTAGGTGCGGTCTTGGTCGAAATCACCCACCCTGTAGCCGAGGGCCGTCGCCCAGAAAGGAGCCAGTCGTTCCGGGTCCCGGGAATCGATGCCGATCTGAAGCCGTGCCCGCAAGGTTCCACCTCCCACCGCCTAATGGTGGCAGGGTATATGCGTGCCGGATCGGCCAGCAATCTGTCGGCCGTCGCCGACCGTCAAGGGAATGCCCCCGTAGCTCAGCCGGACAGAGCAGCTGCCTTCTAAGCAGTTGGTCGCAGGTTCGAATCCTGCCGGGGGCGCTGTCGAGATATCTGATCTGGATTCTTTCAGGGGCTGCGGCGCGCACCATCGCGGTCGTTACCTCGCCCCGAGGTGTGCGGCGAGCTGAGACGGAGTCCAGATTCCCACTCCTGCGATCCTCGTCGGTGGGCCGAAGGCACCCTCGAGCGCGGAAAGCACCAATCCAGGATCACGCCCGACGGGTTCGAAGATGATCGCCGTGATCCGATTTCGGATCACGTAGGCACGCAGATCGCGGGGGAGGGTTGAGTTTTTCGGCATGGGGGTGGGAGAGACCCAGGGGGCATTTCCACCCGGTTCGTCGTAGGCGGCAAGGAAGTACTGCGCCGCAGCCGGCTGGAGTTGAGGAGGCATCTCGGAGGGTCTGCGCCGACCGGGGATGAGCGCGTAGCCGCCGATCAGCTTCCAGCGCCACCCGGCATCTACCTGCCACAGCATCGCCCGGTCGAAGGGATAGGACGGGAACGGGAAGGTGAGGACGACGGCACCGTCGGGGATGTCGGCCGAGGCCGAAGACCGGAAGAATGCGGGCACCGCGGAGTCAACGCTCACCATCGGATCGGGCCAGTTCGGGAGCAAGGAGACCAGGGCCCCGACGACCAGGATCAGAACCGCCAGGCGGAACGCCACCCGAGGCCGTGCCGGCCGAGACGGAGGCCGGTTGACGCCGGAGGCGACCCCCATCGAGATGATCACAGCCACGAAGAACGTCGCGTAGAGCGAGATGCGCGCGGGCAGGACATTTTCGATCAGAGGAAGCCTGCCGAGGAGGTCGAACGGTAGGAGGACCGAGGTCGTGCGACCGGCGACCACGAGACGCGGACCGAGGGACAACACGAAGGCGATTGCCCCCAGCACGGTGACGAATCGCATCCAGGGATTGCGCCAGCCCCGTGCGATACATCCCAGGGTCAACAGCAACAGGGGGATCCCGATGTAGCTGCCGTTCTCGAGGCTCTTGCCGACGAGGGAGTCGCCGAATCGCACGACCGAAGCGGGTGCGACGAACTGTCGCGAGGTCGGTACGACCATTCCGACCAAGTCCGCGCGCCAGGCGTTGTTGAGGGGGAAGGAGGGGCCGTTGAGATGACCCGAACCGGTCAGTAGCAAATAGACGGGATAAGCGAGGACGACAACCGGAATCCCAAGACCGGGCAGCAGCGCGCGCGCGGCGTAGGCGATGCGGTCATGGTCGATCGATCGGAATCGCGCCGCGATGAGCACGACGAGGGCGAAGACCGAGAGCATTGCCACGGTGGCGAGCACCTCTGGCGAGATGAAGTACTGCGCGGTGACAAGAACGCCGAGAAGCACGCCCCACCGAAGGCGGCGGGATCGCTGGACCACCATGATCTCGTGAAGGGCCATGAAGATGAGCGGCGGCAACGGCACGAAGACCAGGTTCAGGTGCGAGAGCCCTTGGCTGACCATATAGGGCGAGAACCCGTACAGGAGACCGCCGCAGAGCGCACCGAGGTTCGAACCGGTCCAGCGACGTAGCACGAAGTAGGCGGATGTCGCCGAGAGCGGGTAGGCGAGGAAAAGCAGAAGCCCAAAACTTGCGACGGGTCCTACCGTCAGGCTCAGGGGCGCGGTGATCAGCCCAAGGAGGGGCATTTCTGTGTTGGCTGCCAGGTTCACGCCTGTTGGGTAGTCGAACCAGTTCGTGAAGAAGAGGCTGTGGCCATGCGACAGGGCCCACGGTAGCCATCCCAAGAACCAGGACTGCTGGACGACGTCATCGCAGGCGCATCCGACCAGTCGGCTTGGGTCGCCCGGCCAGGAAGGGAGGTAGGCGAGGACACTCAGTCCGAGGAAGAGCACTATCGCCCCGGTCGCGAACCGAGCGCGTCCCATCTGGTCCATACGCCGAAGCGCGGAAGGCAGGCCAAGACCACGACGGGTAAGGGGGTAGGAGCCGTTTTCGGCGGTTTCGCCGGATTCAGCGCTTGGACTGTCGCGCACGGCTTCTGTTGGGATCACGGTCCCTCAGTGAATGCCCGCCTCGGGGGCCTTGTCTACCAAGACGGACTCTACCTCGGGGTGTTGCTCTCGATCAGGGTCCGTGCTGGCATGTCAGGATGTCGTTTACGCGCTGACGCGGGATGTCGGGGACATAGCCCGCGTGTGGCCCGGCCGTCAGTCGGGTCGAGGCTGGTCTTTCCTCGCTAGGTTTGCGCGTGCGAGATCCATGCCGCTCCGCCGTGGTTCGGAACGGAGAGGGAGGTTCGTCATGCAACTGGGCATGGTCGGTCTGGGACGAATGGGATCGAACATGGTGCGACGCCTCATCAAGGCTGGCCACGAGTGCGTCGTGTACGACGTCAACCAGGACGCCGTGAGGGGACTTAGGTCCAAAGGCGTGACCGGAGCAGCGTCGCTCGAGGACCTCGTGGCCAGGCTTCGGGCACCGCGGGCGATTTGGATGATGGTTCCCGCGGCGGTAACGGGTTCCACGCTGGAAGCGCTGTCCGGCCTCGTGGCGGCCGAAGATACGTTGATCGACGGCGGCAACTCGTACTACCGCGACGACATCGATCGGGCGGAGCAGCTGGCGAAGAGGGGTGTGCACTACGTCGACGTGGGTACCAGCGGCGGGGTGTGGGGGCTCGAGCGCGGCTTTTGCCTCATGATCGGCGGAGAGAGCGACATCGTCGCCCGCCTCGCACCCATCTTTTCCGCTCTCGCCCCCGGGTTCGCCGTGGCTCCCCGAACCCCGGGTCGTTCGGGAGAACCAAGCCCGGCGGAGCAGGGTTGGCTTCGCTGCGGACCGAACGGTGCCGGGCACTTCGTGAAGATGGTGCACAACGGCATTGAGTACGCGTTGATGGCTGCGTACGCCGAGGGTCTCAACATCTTGCGGCACGCGAATGCGGGTGACGTCTCACGCCCGAGCGACGCCGAGACGGCTCCCCTTCGGGATCCGCAGTACTACCGGTACGTTCTCGATCTTCCTGAGGTGGTGGAGGTTTGGCGTCGCGGCAGCGTCATCGCTTCCTGGCTGTTGGACCTGACGGCGGAGGCGCTCTCGGCCAACCCCGACCTCAACCAGTTCGAGGGACAGGTTTCGGATTCCGGCGAGGGCCGATGGACAAGTCTTGCGGCAATCGACGAGGGCGTGCCGGCGACGCTCATCACCGCAGCTGTCTACGCCCGCTTGGGTTCGCAGGGGGCAGCGCTATTCGCGAACAAGGTCCAGTCGGCGCAGCGCTACGCCTTCGGCGGTCATGTGGAGAAGAAACCGTGATGGAGACGGTCGGAGCGGCGGGCACCGCCGAATGGCACAAACTGGCCGACCAGCACGTCAAGGACCGCGACACCCACCTGAGGCAGTTCTTCGCGGCGGATCCAGGACGTGGGCGTCGCATGAGGCTGGAGGTGGGTGACCTCCACCTCGATTACTCGAAGCACCGGCTCACCGGAGAGACGATGGACACGCTCATCGCCCTCGCCAGACGGGTCGGTGTCGAGCGGTGGCGGGATGCGATGTTCGCCGGGGAGCACATCAACGTGACCGAGGACCACGCGGTCCTCCACGTCGCGCTGCGGATGCCGCCTGGTGCGCAGTTGGAGGTTGATGGCCAGGACGTCGTCGGTGATGTGCATCGGGTTCTCGACAAGATGGGGGAGCTCTCGGACCGGATCCGGGACGGCAGGTGGACGGGCGCAACGGGTCGGCGGATCCGATCGGTGGTGAACATCGGAATCGGTGGGTCGGATCTCGGTCCGGCGATGGCCTACGAGGCCCTGCACGATGAGGCGAACGAGGAGATCTCGTGCCGATTCGTATCTAACGTCGATCCTGTCGACCTGTGGGACAAGACTCACGATCTCGATCCTGCCGAGACGCTCTTCGTCGTGTGCTCCAAGACCTTCACAACCCTGGAGACTCTGACGAACGCTCGCACCGCGAAGGCATGGCTGCTTTCGGGGCTCGGGTTGGGTGAGAAGGCCGTTGCGAGTCATTTCATCGCGGTGTCGACGAATAGCGAAGCGGTCGCCGCCTTCGGGATCGATCCCGCGAACATGCTTGAGTTTTGGGACTGGGTCGGAGGACGGTACTCGTTCGACTCGGCGATCGGCTTTTCGCTGATGGTCGCGATCGGCCGAAAACAGTTCGGCGAGATGCTCGAGGGATTCCGCGCGATGGATGAGCACTTCTGCTCAGCTCCGCTCGCCATGAACATGCCGGTCGTTCTGGGCATGCTCAATCTCTGGTACAACAACTTCTTCGGAACCGAGACCCACGCGGTCCTTCCGTATTCGCAGCGCCTTGCCCTCTTACCGGCTTACTTGCAGCAGCTGACGATGGAGTCGAACGGCAAGCGCGTGAAGCGCGACGGGATCGCGGTAGATGTGCAATCGGGGGAGATCTACTGGGGCGCGCCGGGAACCAACGGCCAGCACGCTTTCTACCAGCTGCTCCACCAGGGAACGAAGCTCGTGCCGGTGGACTTCATCGGGTTCGCGAACTCGACTCGTGAATCCGGTGACCAGCACGATCTACTGATGGCGAACTGTCTCGCGCAAAGCGCCGCGCTCGCGTTCGGCAGGACGGCTGAAGAGCTAGCCGCCGAGGGCGTTCCGGCGGAACTGGTGCCCCACAAGGCGATGCCGGGGAATAGGCCCAGTTCAACGATCCTCGCACCCCGGCTCACGCCCTCGGTGCTTGGCCAGCTCGTTGCCCTCTATGAGCACGCGACCTTCATCGAGGGGGTCGTTTGGGGCATCGACTCGTTCGACCAATGGGGTGTCGAGCTCGGCAAGGTGACCGCATGGGAGCTGGCCCCGGTGCTTCGAGGCGAGTCGCCTCCGGACTTGAGGGACCTGGACGGCTCGACGGCCGGGCTGGTCGAGTACTTTCGGTCACGTCGGGACGCCGACTGAGTAAGACGCGCCGCGAGGGTTCACTCGGGATGCCTTTCCCCTCGGGCGAGACGACGGAGGTGTTTGGGGGATAGAACCGGCCAGCGTCATCCGAGTAGGGGTCGCGGGAACTCGCCAGGCCGGATCACCAGCGTTCCTGGTTGTCAGGTGAGCGTGACCGTAGAGGTTGGCACCAGGACGTGGATCGGCTCACCCCAGTTGCTAAAGGTCAAGCTCGCGGTGCTCTTTCCCTGATCCTTGATGAGCCGAATGGGCAGCGAAGGGCCATTGGCCGTGACGTCGAGGACCAAGTGAGCGACCTTCTTCGAAGAGATCGTCGACCATTTCAAGATGCGAGCGGCTTGGCCGTTCACCCGCCCGGTGGTCATGACGACCTTGGAATTCTTCGGCAGCAGGCTTTGGACCGTTTGGAGCAGTGGCTTGATAGTCACCGCCTCGTCGACACCTGAGTACTGCGACGTGCTCGGCTTGGTGAAGATCCATTTCTTCCCAACAATCTTCAACTGTGCCGAGGTGAGGCCGAGGAGTTTCAGTCCCGCAGTATTTCCCGAGACAAAGGCGGCAGTCGGAGTGAGGCGGAACAGAATCTTGGCCTCTCCGACCATCAAGGATTCGAGGCCCCGCTTGCGTCCTGCGTCTTCGGTGATCGTAGTGGTGACCTTGGTGGAGGCGTCATAGGCGGTGACCACGCATCGGACGCTGTCTTCTGCGGCCATAGCCCTTTTCATCGCGGCGAGGATGGACTTCGAGGTCGGTCTCGGCTTGGCGGCAGGGGACGCGTTCACGGCGTCGACCAACGAGCTGGAAAGGAATAGGAGAAGACACGCTCCGGCGCCCGCCACTGCCGGCAGCAACCTGAGCTGCCGGCGCGCCGAGCACGCGGCGAGATGGGAGCTCACCAGCGCAGCATACCTGGCCACATCCGGGCCGAATTCTGGAGGCGCGCCCCGGTGAGGCGTCGCTCGTATCGGGTTTGAGCCCTCGCCTCCCCGATCCTCAGTGCCTCGGGGGCGCCTCAGGCGATGCTCGCCGGCGCCCTATCACCGGACGTTCCGTGAGGTTTAGCGCGTCGCTCCGACGTCTTCTTCGATCGGCACCGAAGGCGAGGACATCTGAACGAGGACGCCACCCCAAGGAGGCGCGACCGAGAGTTGGCCGCCGGCTGATCGAGAAGGTTGCCAACAACGGCGCCTGGGGAAGTTGCAACTAGGGCTCTAGTCGTCGGTGACTTCTTCGTTTGCGGGCCGCGAGGCCGTAGTCGGATTCGGTGGGTTGTTCTCGAGCTGCAAGCGAGACGAGGCGATCGCCTCCCGTGCGCGGTCGACATCGAAGGCGCGGGCGTGCTTGACGGACCGGCAGGCCTCCGTGACGGCGGCAAGGAAAGCGGACGGCTCGCGATGCGACGTGCGACCGCCGAAGGTGCGTTCCCGGCACCAGGAGCAGTGCAGCTCCTCGGTGGCCCGGCTGAGAGCGACGTAGAGAAGGCGCTGCTCCTCCTCGCGCGCCGCGGCGGTCTTCGCGTGTCCGATGGGAACGAGGCCGTCCTCGATTCCGGTTACGAACACGACCTCCCACTCCAGACCCTTGGCGCGATGGAAGGTGAGGAGGTCGACTCCATCGGAGGCGGCCGTGGGCGGGTCGTCGTGGAGGGCCTGGCGCAGGAACGTCAGGAATCCGCTTGCCGTGGGAGCCGCGTCAACCGCGCTGTAATCCGAAGCGATCCGCGCCAGCACCGCAAGGTCAAGATCGCTTTCCCCGTCGAGATCGTCGTGGTCGCCATCCGTGTCGGACCCGTCAGGCGCGATCTCGCGGTGGTGGCCTTTCTCGATCGCGAGATCTTCGAGCCAGGAAGCGTAGGCGTCGCGACCGACCCGGCCGTTGAGTCGGTCGAGCTCCTCGCGCACCGTCGGACGCGAAAGAAAGGCGCCACCGGCCCCGCCGTGGAAGGGCACACCGGCGGTGGACAGCGCTGATTCGAACAAGATGAGCTGGGCGTTGGTCCGGGCCAGGATCGCACAGGTCGACCATGGCGACCCCGGGCGGTGTCGGTGCCGAAGGGTGGCGGCGACGCCGGCGGCTTCGGCGAGATCGGACGAGTACTCGACGACGTTCGGGGCCGTCCCGTCGGGGCGGCCAGCCGCCTGGGGTGCACCTCCCGCGGTGAGAGCTGCAGAGGCGACCGCGACCACCTGGGGCGTCGAGCGGTAATTGGTCTGAAGCTCGATCACGGTCGAGCCGGGATAGCGCGTGGTGAACGTCATGACCGCGGCGGGATCCGCGCCGTTCCATCCGTAGATCGCCTGGCGCGGGTCGCCCACGGCGAATAGATCGTCCCGCGGACCGAGCCAGGTGTCGAGCAGTCTCAGCTGGGCGGGGTTGGCGTCCTGGAGCTCGTCGACGAAGAGGTGTTGGAATCGCCAACGTTGTACCGCGGCGAAGGAAGGTTCGGAAGCCATCGCGTCGGCGAGGCGATCGAGCAGATCTTCGAAATCGAAGAGGCGTAGATGACGTTTCTCCTGTTCGTAGCGCGAGTACCACTCGGCGACCTGTACCAGATCAACGCGAGGAGCGCGGCCGAACCGCTCGGCCTGCTCGACGTAACGATCCGGCGAGATCAGTCTCGCCTTGGCCCATTCGATCTCACTGGCCACTGAGGCGAGGAGTTCCCTTCGACCAGCGGGACGGGTCCCACGGAGCTGGATGAAGGCCGAAGAGGGCAGCAACCGGCCAAGCAGCTGGGCTTTCGATTCGAGAACGGTGGGCGGATCGCGGTCATCGTCGAGGGCCCGCATCCGAAGCTGGGCAAGTGCGACGGCGTGGAATGTCCCCGCGGTCACTGGTGCGGGAAGACCGAGTTCTTTCAGGCGTGACCGGAGCTCACCGGCAGCCTTTCGGGTGAATGTCAGCGCGAGCACGTGGGCGGGTGCGGCGTCCCCGTTGAGCACCCTCCAGGCGATGCGCCGTGTGAGGACACGGGTCTTGCCGGTGCCAGCTCCGGCCACGACCAGGAGGGGCGCCGATGGGGAGGTGATCGCGGCGCGCTCGACGCTCGTCGCATCCCGCGAGGACGTGGCGGAGCCCAGGACTGAGGGTCACTGCTCGGGACGGTACTCGGCGGCTGTCGTGGTCGGGCGTGGACGAAGGCGACAAACACGGAGCGCCAGCTCGGGAGCTATTAGCGTCGGCAGCGATGCTGAGCGGGTACCTCGACGGGAAGCTTTTCGGCGAGGCATTCGGACAAGCCCCGCCCTGGGTGCTCGCCCTCCATGGCTGGGGTCGCTCGCACACGGACTTCGCTGGAGTTCTCCGATCTTTGGACACCGGGGAGACCATCGACGGCATCGCCCTCGACCTGCCGGGCTTTGGTGCGTCGCCCCCTCCACCCGAACCGTGGGGAGCGAGGGAGTACGCGGCCTTCATTCAGCCGGTGCTCGACGAGATGGATGATCGGGTGGTGATCCTTGGGCATTCCTTCGGTGGTCGAGTTGCGGTGGAACTCGCGGCGCTCAGGGGAGACCGCACGGCGGCACTGGTGTTGACCGGGGTGCCGCTCGTGCCGGTTGCCCGACGGCCCCGCCCCAGGCTTCGGTACCGGATGGTGCGGACGCTGGCCGGGATGGGGCTCGTCGACCAAGGCCGCCTGGCCAGAGCGCGGGAGCGGTACGGGTCCCGTGACTACCGGGAGGCTCGAGGCGTCATGCAGGCGGTGCTCGTGCGTGTTCTCGGCGAGGACTACCGAGCGGCTCTGAAAAGTCTGCACTGTCCCGTAGAACTCGTGTGGGGCGACCGGGATACCGTCGTTCCAATCGAGGCGGCTCGTCGGGCACTTCCGGCGATCGCCGCCGGACGGCTGACGATCCTCCGGAATGTCGACCACTTTGTACCGTCCGCAGCACCGGCAGCCTTGCGGGCCGCGGTGCTCGAACACCGGCCATGACGGCACTGCTCGTCGCGACGATTGCTGTCTCGGCGGTGGGCGCCACCCTCGCGAGCCTCCGTTGGCTGCGTGTCGTGCAACGAGAGCACTACCTATCGGGCTCGGTGCTCCGGTTCGCTCGACGTTGGTGGATTCATGACCCCGCCCACTGCCTGGCTGCGGCGTGCGCGATTGGTTCGGTGATCGCCGGGGGCTTCGTGGCCGGAATAGGCATGCTCGGGGGGATCGTGGTCGCCGGGGGACCGCTGGGTCTCGGATTGCGTGGCCGGAGCGGACCTCTGCGATGGACCCGGCGACTCTCGACGATCGCGTCGATCACCGTCGCCGAATATGGGTCGGCGACCGGCGCCGCAGCCGCGGTAGGCGGTCTTCGGCCCACGGCGACCGTCCTGGCGGTGGGGGCGGTCGGTGCACCGATCCTCCTCGAGATCGCGTTGGTGATTGACCGTCCCGTCGAATGGGCCGTGGCGCGGTCGGTACCTGAGGGCAGGCGCAGGACAAACTGGCCCGGATCGACCCGGTCGTCGTGGGCATCACCGGCTCGTACGGTAAGACCTCGACGAAGAACTACGCGACCCATCTGCTCTCGAGCGCCTACCGGGTGGTCGCCAGCCCGCGGAGTTTCAACAACCGTGCGGGATTGGCACGGGCCGTCAACGAGAGCCTTGTCACCGGAACGGAGGTCTTTGTAGCCGAGATGGGCGCGTATGGACCCGGTGAGATCGCGGCCATGGTGTCGTGGCTGGCTCCGCGGGTCGCGGTTATCACGGCGATCGGCCCGGTACACCTCGAGCGCTTCAGGTCACTCGATCGCACGCTCCGTGCCAAGCAGGAGATAACCCATGGTGCCGACACCGTGGTTCTCAATGTCGACGACGAGCGTCTTGCCCCGTTGGCGGATGCCCTGGTGGCCGACGGCCGGCGGGTCATCCGTTGCTCAACCAGCGATCTCGGCTGTGACGTCGCGGTGATCCCCAACGGGGCCAGTGCCGAGCTCTACGTGAACGGTTCGCGCGCCGGAGAACTCCTCCTCGACCCCCGTAGGCCGCTTGCGCTGTCGAATGTGGGCTGCGCGGTCGGCATTGCCCGAGCCCTGGGGGTACCGGTGACGGACATCAGCGCACGGCTGGGTTGGCTTCCGATCGTCGAACACCGGCTGGAAGTGGGCGTCTCGCCGGCCGGAGTCGTGGTGCTCGACGACACCTTCAACGCGAATCCGGTCGGTGTGCGGCTCGCGCTGGCAGCGCTGGAGGCCAACGCGCCGCCCGGGGTGCGCAAGGTGGTGGTCACCCCGGGGATGGTCGAGCTTGGTGGTCGGCAGCGGATCGAGAACGAGGTTTTCGCCCGCGAAGTGGCGGAGGTCGCGACGGACCTCGTCGTCGTGGGCGAGACGAATCGCCGCGCCCTGCTCTCCGGGGCGAGCGGGGCCCG
Source organism: uncultured Acidimicrobiaceae bacterium (assembly GCA_963761425.1). Lineage (GTDB taxonomy): Bacteria > Actinomycetota > Acidimicrobiia > Acidimicrobiales > Bog-793 > Bog-793. The sequence continues at coordinate 583,030 of CAVXGQ010000005.1, forward strand.
GACGTCGGAAGGGAGCCATGACCGACTCCTTCAGGTCACCACGGTCGGCTCGCGAGGCGTCGCGGTGGCCTGGGTTCGGCGCGAGCTGCACGCGGGCGATGTCGTCCTCTACGAGAACGACCTTCCCGATCAGTACCCGTAGGGTGACGTGGCTCGACCCGAGTCGGGGTCGACCAGGCGTAGAGGTCGGTATGGGGGGCTGCCTACAATGCGGCGATGGCTGGATCCCCCTTACGCGTCGCAGTGCTCTTCGGTGGGCCGTCGCCTGAACACGACGTTTCGATCCTGACCGGCCTCCAGGCAGCACGTGCTCTTGAAACGGAATCGGGAATTGGGACGGTGCACGCCCTGTACTGGACGAAGGCCGGCAGCTGGTTGGAGGTGGCGAGCGCGTCGGAGGCCAGGGCGTTCGTCGACGGGCCGCCAGAGGATGCCAGGCGGGTCGAGCTTCGTACCGGTCCCGACGGCGGATTCGTCACGCGCTCGGGCCGACATGGCTCCAAGGTGCAGGTTCTCGGGTTCGATGCGGCGATCATCTGTTGCCACGGCGGCCCGGGGGAGGACGGCACCCTCCAGGGGATGCTCGACTGCGCGCACGTCGCTTACAGCGGACCGAGCGCGGCGTCGGCGGCGCTGGGCATGGACAAACTGGCGACGACCGGCGTGCTCTCCGCGGCCGGAGTGCCGACGTTGCCTCGGATGGCGCTCGATGCGGCTACGGCCGAGCCGAGCATCCCGGGACCGTACATCGTCAAACCGCGTTACGGGGGTTCGTCGATCGGGATCGACGTGGTGCGGGATTGGCCGACCGCCCTGGCGCGCCTCGGCACGAACGTCCACTTGCGACCAGGAGCGGTGATCGAGCCGTACCGCGAAGATCTCTACGACCTCCAGGTCGCGGTGCGGACGTGGCCCGAGACCTCGCTGTCGGCTATCGAGCGCCCCCTCGGTCGCGACACGTCGACGGAGATCCTCGAGTATGCCGACAAATACGTCGGCGGAGAGGGGATGCTGAGTGCGCCACGAGAGCTGCCGGCGCGGATAGGCGCGGGTCTGGAAGAGGAGCTGCGGGGTGCCGCGTTGTTAGCCGCAAAGGTGCTCGGCGCGCGAGGCGTCAACCGAATCGACTTCCTATCCGACGGTCGCGTGCTCTATCTGAATGAGATCAACACCATTCCCGGCTCTCTGGCTCGTCACCTCTTCGTCGACCCTCCGGTGCCCTTCGGGGAGCTGCTCATCGGGCTCGCGCTCGAAGCGGTAGAACGTCCCGCAATGGTGTTCTCCACCGCGGGTGCCGATGGTTCGGTGCTGCGCGGAGCGGGGACCATCGCGGCCAAGCTCGGATGAAGGACCGGAGGGCCGCCTAGCCGAGGTGCGTGGGCGGCCGAAGGAGAGGCGGTGCCGTTCCCGAAGCGGCTCCTACAAGACGATGAAGAGGTACTGCTCGACAGCCGCCCCCACTGGTGGCGGCTGGTCGGTCCTGGGCTGGCGGCCTTTGTCACCGTCGGAGGGTGTGCGACCGTCTTCGCCGTCTGGTCCGGATCGCCGATCTGGTTCGGCTGGGTGCTGCTGGGAATGGGCGCTCTCGGCGTCGGTTACTTTCTCGTCCGCTTCGTGCAATGGCGGTCGACTGAGTTGGTCGTGACGTCGATGCGCGTGATCTACCGGAGCGGGGTGGTGAGCCGCGCCGGGCGGGAGATCCCGATTTCGAGCGTCCAGGACGTGAGCTTCGTACAGTCGCTTCCGGAGAGGTTGATCGGCAAGGGTCGGCTGGCTGTGCGGTCTGCCGGCGTGCGTGGAGATCAGCCTTTCTGCGACATTCGCCGACCTGATTTCGTTCAGGGCTTGATCGACCGGACGATCGAGGAGTCCCGCCGGCGAGATTCGATCCGCGTCTCTGCGGCGGAGCACGACTCGGTCTCCGCGGAGCTCGAGCATCTGGCGGCGCTCCATCGCCGAGGGGTGATCACCGACGGTGAGTTCGAAAAGTTGAAAGCACTGCTGATCGACACCGGCGAGGGAGACGGCGATGACCGGTGGGAAGACGCCGACTAACCCGGACGGGAGCCCAGGGTTGTTGCGGCCACCCCACGGTAGGCTCCGGCCGTGGCGGAGCGCTTCTTGGTCGAGACGCTCGGCTGCCCGAAGAACCAGGTCGACTCGGAAAAGCTCGCCGGGTTGCTCCTGGCGGCGGGCTGGGAGCCGGCGGATGCGCTCGGCGAGGCAGATCTCGTGGTGGTCAACACCTGTGCCTTCATCGAAGCCGCGCGCGCGGAGTCAATCGAGGCGATCCTCGACCTGTCGCGGGCGCGCCGGCCGGGTGCTCGGCTGGTCGTGACCGGCTGCTTGGCCGCCCGGGCCGGGGCCGCGCTGGCCGAGGCCCTTCCTGAGGTGGACTCAGTGGTGGACGTCGGGGTGCCGGTGCACCTCGCCACCGCCTGCTGGCAGCCGCGGAGGGAGGGGTCCAGGGGGAGGGAATTCCTCGATTGGCCCCGGCCGCCCGCCCGGAACCCCTGGGCCTGCGTGAAGGTCGCCGAGGGCTGCGATCGTCGGTGTGGGTTCTGCGCGATTCCTCAGTTCCGGGGCCCGCAGCGTTCCCGGAGCAAGCAGTCGATCCTCGCCGAGATCGACGGGCTCGGGGCGCGTGAGGTCGTACTCGTCGCCCAGGACCTCGCCTCTTACGGGCGGGACCTGGGGAGAGAAGATGGCCTCGTCGAGCTGGTCGGTGCGGTGACCGGGCGTGTCTACCGGGTGCGGCTGCTCTATCTGTACCCGTCGTCGCTTGACGACCGGCTCATCGACGCCATCCTCGCCACCGGGGTTCCGTATTTTGACCTGTCGCTTCAACACGTTTCGCGCCCGCTTCTGCGACGGATGAGGCGATTCGGGAGCTGCCAGACCTTCCTCGACCGGATTGCGAAGATCCGCTCTCGGGCCCCCGAAGCGGCCCTGAGGAGCTCGTTCATCCTGGGTTACCCGGGGGAGACGGAGGCGGACCAGGACGCTCTGTTGGACTTTCTGGAGGCGGCGGAACTCGACTGGGCAGGCTTCTTCACCTTCTCCGAGGAGGAGGGGACGTACGCCGCGACCCTCGACGACAAGGTTCCGGAGTCGGTCGCGTTGGAGCGCCTGCGTGAGTGTGCCGAGGTTCAGGACGGGATCACGGTGCGACGGCGGCGCGCGCTGGTTGGCAAAACGATGGAGGTCCTGGTCGACTCCGCTCATGTCGGCCGATCGCACCGGGAGGCGCCGGAGATTGACGGTGTGATCCAGTTGACCGACCGCGGCGAGGTGGGCGAGGTGCGCCGGGTCCGGATCGAGGCGGCGGTGGGACCCGACCTCGAAGGGTCCTTCTTTGGCCCGGCGTTAACACCGGCGGCGGGATGGCACTCGCACGCGGAGACTGGCCGGTGAACGGGCCCCGGCCCTTCTTCGGGCCCTCGGCCCTGCTGACCCCGGCCAACGCTCTCACCTTCGCGCGCCTAGTCGGCGCGCCGGTGCTCGCCGTGCTGACCGTCGAGATCGGTCCGACGTCGTGGCTGCTCTGGGCGTTGTGGACGGCCTTTTGCCTGTCAGATGGGCTGGATGGCCACATCGCGCGTCGGCACGGGACGACGCGTTCTGGTGCCTTCCTCGATCCGCTCGCCGACAAGTTCCTCGTGCTGGGCGCACTGAGCGCGCTGGGCGCCATCGCTGCGATCAGTGTGGTACCGGTCGTCCTCATCGGCGCTCGGGAGATCGGTATGAGCGCCTTCCGCGTGGCGGCGGGGCGCCAAGGGATCTCGGTCCCAGCTCGACCGCTTGCCAAGGTGAAGACCTTGGTGCAGGACGTGGCCATCGCCGGCGTATTCTTCCCTCCGACCGGTCATGGTCATATGGACGCGGTCGACGTCGTCCTGTGGGTCGCGGTGGGGCTGACCCTCGTCACCGGTGTCGAGTACTTCGTTACTGCCCGGCGCCACCTGCACCTCCGGCTGGGAAGCAACGGCGAAGCAACGAGTCCTCAGGGGGCCTGAGCTCCGTGCGTGCCGAGATCGTCGCGGTCGGCACCGAGCTGCTGCTCGGGCAGGTGGTCGACACCAACTCGACCTGGATCGCAGACAGGCTGGCCGCCAGCGGTGTCGACTGCAACTACCAGACTCGGGTCGGCGACAATGTCGCGCGCATCGCCGAAGCCCTCCAGGTGGCACTGTCACGTGCCGACGCGGTGGTCGTCTGCGGGGGACTCGGCCCCACCCATGACGACGTCACCCGGGAAGCGATCAGCCAGGTCATGGGGGTACCGCTCGAGGAAGACCGCGCCGCACTCCAGCTCGTCCTAGAGGCCCTGCGCCTACGGGGCCGGGAGATGTCGTCGAACGCTCGGCGCCAAGCTGAGGTGCCGGTCGGGGCTCAGATCATCCCGCCACGACTCGGAACCGCCCCTGGGCTGACCTGTCCAGTCGGTGAGCAGCTCATCTTCGCGTTGCCAGGTGTTCCCGATGAGATGAAGGAGATGGTCGAGCGGGCCATCTTGCCGGAGCTTGGCCGACGCGCCGACTCGCCAGCGGTGATCGCGAACCGGGTCCTGCGGACGTGGGGAGTCGGCGAATCCGGACTGGCTGAGATGGTCGCACCCCGGATCGCGGCACTCGACCGAGCCGGGAAGGGCGCGCCGACGCTTGCCTTCGTGGCGCGGGGACTCGAGGGGGTGCAGCTGCGGGTGACCGTCAAGGCCGCCACCGCGCGTGACGCCCGAGTGGTGCTCGACCGGGAGGAGGCGGTGCTGCGGGAACTGATCGGCGGGAACGTCTTCGGAGTCGACGACGAGACGATGGCGATGCGCATCGGCTCGCTGCTCACGGCCCGCAACTGGACCCTCGGCGTGGCCGAGTCCTACACGGGGGGGCTCGTGACCTCGTGTCTGGTCACGGCGCCGGGCGCGAGCCGGTGGCTACGCGGGGGTGCCGTCACCTACGCGGGCGAGGTGAAACGGCGGTTGCTTGGTCTCGACGAAGGTCCGGTCGTGAGCTGGGAGGCGGCGTCGGCTATGGCCGTCGGTGTCCGGAAGCTGCTGGGCTCCGACGTCGGCCTTGCCACCACCGGCGTCGCCGGGCCGGATTCCCAGGAGGGACAGCCGGCGGGGACGGCGTTCGCCGGGATCGCGCTCCCTGGTCACCGGTCCGACGCGGTGTCATTCGAGATTTTCGGCGACCGGCAGCGGGTGCGAGAACTCGGCACGATGAACACCCTGGACTGGTTGCGTAGACGCCTCGAAACCGAGGCGTAGTCGTATCGCACGCCAATCCGGTGGCCTGCCGTTTTGCACCGGACAATCCACCTGCGAACATTTGTTCGCAACTACACTGATGTGAGTTCCAGTGGGGATGCATGGCCTACCCACAGGGTGGGGTTTCGCTGATACAGCGAGGTCGTAGCCTGCGGGTTTACCCGGCGAACGGTCCTGAGGCCGTGGCTGAGGGAAAGAGAGGGGCGATGGAGCGGGACAAGGCACTCGATGTAGCGCTCGGCCAGATCGAAAAGCAGTTCGGGAAAGGCTCGGTGATGCGGATGGGCGAAAGCCTGACGCTGGGTATCCAGTCGATCTCAACCGGCGCGATGTCGCTCGACCTTGCGCTCGGAGTGGGTGGTCTACCGCGAGGTCGTATCGTAGAGGTGTTCGGCCCGGAATCGTCCGGTAAGTCCACACTCGCGCTTCATGTCGTCGCCGAGGCGCAACGCAACGGTGGCGTTTGCGCCTACATCGACGCCGAACATGCCCTCGACCCCGTCTACGCCAAGGCGATCGGCGTCGACATCGACGAGCTCCTCATCTCCCAACCGGACAACGGTGAGCAGGCACTTGAGATCGCTGAGATGCTGATTCGTTCCGGTGCGATCGACGTCCTCGTCATCGATTCGGTTGCCGCGTTGACCCCACGCGTGGAGATCGAAGGCGAGATGGGGGATTCCCACGTCGGCCTGCAGGCTCGGCTGATGTCCCAGGCCCTACGCAAGCTCACTGGAACTTTGAGCAAGTCGGACACGATCGCCTTGTTCATCAACCAGCTTCGCGAGAAGATCGGCGTGATCTACGGCTCGCCGGAGGTGACCCCGGGAGGTCGGGCGTTGAAGTTCTACGCGTCGGTACGCCTCGACATTCGACGTGTGGAGTCGATCAAGGACGGTGCGGAGATCGTTGGGAGCCGGACACGGGTGAAGGTCGTGAAGAACAAGTGCGCGCCCCCCTTCCGTTCCGCGGAGTTCGACATCATGTATGGGCAGGGGATTAGCCGAGAGGGTTCGATTCTCGATGTCGCAGTGGACCTCGGGATCGTGAAGAAGTCCGGTGCCTGGTACACCTACGAAGGCGAGCAGCTCGGCCAGGGTCGCGAGAACGCCAAGCAGTTCCTCCGGGAAAGCCCGGAACTCGTCGTCGAGCTGGATGAGCGGATCCGCAAGACGGTGGCGAAGGTCGCCGTTGACGTGCCGCTCGGCGCGGGCATCGGCGACGACGATCCCATCTCGCTCGAAGGCTGAGTTCCTCGGCGCTCAGCGGGGAATCGAGGTGTGCTTGAACTCGTTCAGGTCGGGGTGATCGACGAGAAGATCAAGCACCCGGTCGATCGTTGTACGGGCGAGTTCACTATCGCCGTGGGGACGGGTCATGAGACGGACGAAGACGGCTTGTTCACCCACGATGAACGTGGGGACGCCAAAGACGGCATGGTCCCGGACCGAGGCTTCGTGCTCGTCTCGAAATAGGTCATAGGGCCAACCGTTAGCCAGTTCGGCGAAGACCGCGTCAGCGTCGACACCGGTGCGGGTCAGGGCCGAGCGCACCACTTTCTCGTCCCGCAGGTCGTCGGCGTCGTCGTGGCGCGCCGCGAACAGGGAGAGATGCGCGGCCGGAAAGAGATCGGGGTAGCGCTCACGCACGACGAGGCCGGCGGCAACGGCGAGAAGTTGGTCGCGAGCGCTGGGTTCCTCCCACACGGGGGTTTCACCCTCGGCGATGTGGGCCTGGCTGAGCGAGAAGGGCACGAACCGAACCCGGTAGTCGGCGCCGGCATCCAAGGCCAAAAGGAGGTGCTCGTGCGCGTTGCGCGCGAACGGGCACCGATAGTCGAAGTTGATGGAGAACTCTCTCCGATTGACGGCCATCGTCGCACTCCCATCGCCGGGACCGTTCCCACGTTAGATCCTACGGTGCAGGTGTCAGCCCAATTCCTGCGAGATCGGGAGATACCATCTCTTCGTGCCCGAGGTGCGGCGAGCGACCCCCGAGGACACGGCCTGTCTTGCCCATTCGCTGGCGTCGGCCTTCGTCGATGATCCGGTTTCGGCCTTCATCTTCCCGGACGCCGTCCGCCGGCAATCCATCCTGCGTGAATTCTTCGTCGTCCAGCTCACGCGGACGTACTTGCCCCGGGGCGAGGTCTACACGACGGTGGACCGCGTCGGGGCGTCGATGTGGCTTCTCCCCGACGCGCCGATGCCGACCATCCGCGACCAGCTGGCCTATCTGCGGGTGTCGTTGGCGTCGGGACGCTACCGGCCCGCCCGTCGCCTCGCCTTACTGCTGCGACGGCTCCGGCCGTCCACGGAGCACTACTACCTAGGAACGATCGGCGTCGAGCCGGCATACCAGGGTCGAGGCCTCGGAACCGCGCTGATGCAGCCTTTCCTCCATCGTTGCGACGTGATGCGCTCGGGCGCCTACCTGGAGTGCTCGAGCGAGTCCAGCGCTCGCTTCTACCGCCGGCTCGGCTTCCAGGTGACCGGGGAGACGCGGGCGCCGGGGAGCGGCCCAAGGCTCTGGCTGATGTGGCGCGAACCGCAATCGTCGACACGGGGGATCATCGACTGAAAACGGCGCAGGCGCCGGCCGTCATCAGATTGAGGCGGGTGCAGGGGCATTTCGGAGTCGGTCCCCGATGATCCGGCGTTTCTCACTCCGGGTTCGGATGGGCCCAGCCGCGGTCGCGGAGTGACGACTGGTACCCGACACCCGGCCGGGCTAAGCGAGGATCGGGCGCACGCCCGCCGGGATGCGACGTCGGTCGGCGAGGATCTTGGTGAGTATTTCCAACACCGCCCGCACGGGAGCGCCGGGGAGTGCCCGTCGCCGTTGGGCAACGCCGATGACCCGAGGAGCGAGACCCTCGACCGGCACGATCACCCAGCTGTTCTTGCGCCGAGGTGGCAAGGCGCTGGCTGGCAGGATGGCCAGGCCGCAGTCTTCAAACATGAGCGATCGCATCAACCGCAGGCTGTCCAGCTCGGCTCGCGGGTGCAGTGTGACGCCCTCCGCGACTGCCGATGCGTCGAGGTCGTCCCGGTAGTTGCTTCCGGCAAGAGGCAACAACAGCGGCAGGTCGGCGAGGTCGGCGACCGTCAGCCTGGGGCGGGTCGCGAGGGGATGGTCTCGGGGCAAGAACAAACCGAGATCCTCCTCGAACAGCGGCACCGTGTGCACCTCGGAGCCCGTAGCCGGCAGGGCGAGCACGCCGAGATCGATCTGTCCCGTGGCGAGCTCGGTGTCGAGTCCGCGGGTCGTCGCCTCCCGGAAGATGAGTCGGAGGTGGGGGTGGACCGCGGGTACGAGGTCGAGGATCTGCGGCACGAGCCAGAGCGCGGCGGTTCCGATGAGCCCCAACTGGACGGTGCCGACGATCTCCCGACTGAGCGCCGTGACGTCGGAGCTGAGGGCGTCGAGCTCGTCGATCACCCGGCGGGCCCGTTCCACCGCCAGCAGGCCGGCTTCGGTGAGTCGGCCCGTGGAACGGTCCACCAGGGTCGAACCCAGCTCGAGCTCGAGCTTCTTCACGTGCGTCGAGACGTTCGACTGGACGGTCGCCAGCGCGTCCGCCGCGGCCGAGAACGAGCCGTGCTCGGCGATCGCCACCAGGGCGTTCAGTTGCCGCAGGTCCATCGCATTTGATGATAGTCGCTATCTATTGCAACTGTTTGACTGATGAGCAGCCGTTGGCAAGAGTGAAGGTCAACCACGGGCATGCCGGTCCCCCACCGGAAGCCTGTGGGTGTGAACTGAACGAAGGGGCCGGTCCCCCCCCGGCCCCTTCTTCGTATCTATACCCCCGCGGCCGTAGCACTTGGCCGGTCTCACCAAGGCTTGGCAGAGGACTTCAACCGCCGGGACCGGGTGCGGCGGGCGCTCGGCGGCAAGGCCCAGGCTCGACGCCAGGGGGAGGCATCAGGCCCGCGGAAAGCCGGGGTCTGGCCAGCCGCGGCGCGTCGGCGGGCCGACCACCAGTCGGTTTCCGCTTCGTCGGCCAGGAGCGCCACGGACTCCTCGATCCGGGCGGCGAAGTGGCGCGCGTCCTCTTCCCCGCCGGCCTTCGCGGTCGTGTCGCTCGGCCACAGGGGGTCCCCGAAGCGGACCTCGACCTTGCCGGGGCGCAGAGTGTGCCGTCCCCGGGGAAAGACCGGCCGAACCCCGCGGAGATGCACCGGGACGACGGGAATATCGCACCGTTTGGCGAGATAGGCGGCTCCGCCCCGGAATTCTTGGCCCCAGCCGTCTCGGCTACGACCGCCCTCCGGGAAGATCACGAGGTTCCACCGATCGGTGAGCAAGGACGCGGCGAGGTCGGCACTGCGCCGGTTGACCTTGTTCCGTTCCATCGGGATCGTGCCCAGGGTGAGTGACCACAACGCCGCCTTCCAGGGGCGGTCGAAGAAGTAGTCCGCGGCAGCCGCGACCACCGTTCGGCGACGAAATCGTTCGGGCAGGCACGACAAGACGACCGAGGTGTCGAGGTGGCTCGAGTGGTTGGCGGCGAAGATCACGGGCCCGTCGAGCGCCTCGAGGTGCTCCCGACCGAAGACCTTGGGGGCGGTGACGAGGGCCACGAACGGGCGGGTGACGTTGTCGACGAGGATCCGTCGGACCAGTCGCGCCCAAGGCGCCCGCGTCCAGGTGGTGTCGTAGTCGACCCCCAGGTTGCGCCGTTCGATCGGACGCGGGAGGGTCCCCGGCCAGGTCGGGCGGGAGACGACGTCGTCGACGACACGGGGGAGGCGGACGCTCACGAGACGTCGGCCACCAGCAGCGGCGGGGCGTGGAGGTGCGTGATGGTCGGATTTCGCCCCACGACGTCCTCCGCCATTTCAAGGGCGTCGGCGAGGGTCGAGGCGGGCTTGAAACCCATGCGCCGCACCGCGTCCCGGTCGCCGCCCACGATGATCACCGCGCCAAGGTGATCGAGGGCGTGCGCGCACCAGTACCACATGTAGAAGGGGTGCACGCCGTGGTAGGCGTACGAGGTCCGGTAGAGGTGGATGTACCAGGGATCGGTGGCGAACGCCTGCTCGTAGGTCTTCTCGATCTCGATGAGGTCGGTGGTCTCGGAGAGGACCTGCTCGAAAAAGTCGATGTAGCTCGGATGGTGAACCGGGTGGAAGGCCCAGGGGGTGGGGTGGGAGATGATGCAGACCCCGCCTTCGCGCACGAGCGGCCTTCCCCGATAGAAGTTGAAGAAGTAGCCGAGCCCGAGGCAGGCGACCAGGATCGGGTTCATGATGGAGTTCACGTTGTACGGACCGAGGTACGGCAGCCCCATGGTCAAGATGTCGGTCTGCCCCTCCACGGGGACCAGCTGCTGACGGTAGAGGTTCTCCAAGGTCACGTCGTGGACCGCCTCCACCTCGCCGGCTTGGAATGAGGTGGGCGCGTAGGGCGACAGCACCGAGCGGAAGATCCGCCGGGCGAGCGCTGGCGGGGTGCGCTCCAGGGCGAGTCGCGCCGAATGGAAACCCGCCCGGTCGGCGAGGGACCACTCCCACTCCCGCTTCTGCAGGTACCCGAACTGCGAGGGGAAGGTGTCGATGTTGAGTGTCGACTCGATCTGGAACAGCTTCACCCCGGCGTTCTTGATCTGTCGTCCGATGCGCCAGGTCGTCGTGTGCAGCTCGGAGTGGTGCCGGTCCATCAGGGAGCGGCTGTGGAGCAGGGTCTTCACGTTGTGGTGGTAACGGATGCTCTTGTAGCTGCAGAGCCCGGTGACGAGGGACTTGTGGCCGCCGTCCATCGCCGACAGGTTGATGTTCACGTAGATCAGCAGGTCGCTCTCGGCGGCGCGCTGATTGATCTCGACCTCTTCGCCCTCGTCGGTCTTGCCCAGGTCGACGAGGCCGTCAGGGTCCTCTGCGTCGTGCTGGAGCAGCAGCCCGTTGGGAGCGAAGGCGTCGAAGATCCGGTCTCCGAGGGCTTGACGCAGCTCCTCGTCGGTCATCCGGCGGTGGAGGCCGAGCGCCGCGACCAGCACGACGTCGTCTACCCCGGCCGCGGCGGCCTTGTTGAGCACGGCCTCGATGACCCGCTGGCGAATGTCCGGGCGGCGCATCGGCGGGAGGGGAAGCGAGGCGTCGTCGAAAGCGATGGTGAGCCGCATCCCCGGCCGCAGCAGGGCCGAGAGGGGCGGCGAGTCGCCGATCGGGTGTTCCAGGGCGTGGCGTACCGCGGCGTCGGGGTCCGTTAGCCCCTCGAGCGGCTCCGGCGGATAGATGACCCGGGAGCCCTCGGGGAGCCGTTCGAAACGGAAGCCTTCCCCGTGCCAGAACAGCGTGGGAGGGGTCGATCGGTCGACCTCGAGTACGAATCCGGGTCTCGGGCTCACGCGTTGGTCTCCAATTTCTTGTCGTCGCGGGGTAGACGTCGCTTTGATGCCGCGGGTGCCGTCACACCTCGCCACACCGGGTCTTCACGCCGGAGGTCGAACACCACCTTGACCGACCCCCGCCGTCCGGCGTTGGCGGCGTGGTGGACCGCTTCTTCGTAACGTTCCAAAGGGTAGTGGGCCGAGACCAGCCGCTCGAGGTGGACCTCTTGGACGAGCTCGAAGGCGAGGGCGAAGGTGGACCGCGGTCCCGCGGGTAGCTGCTCGGTGCCATAGGCGTAAGCGCCCATGAGCGCGATCTCCCGCTGCCACAGCGGCGCGAGGTCAACCCGGACCGTCCCAGGCATGCCGACGAGCACGATGCGGCCCCCGGGCCGGACCACCTCCAGGGCCTCGGTGATCGAGCCCGCCGACCCCACGCAGTCAAAAACCACGTCGGCGCCGCCCGCCAAGCGTTCGATGGCGCCCGCCCCGGACGCCAGGGCCAGCGTTCCGGTCATGCGGCGCACTGCTCGGCCGAGCTCGCTCGGCGCCACGACAACGTCGGCACCGAGATCCTCGGCGAAACGGCTCTGTACCCGATACTTGGCCACGGATAGCAACGCCGAGGGGAGGGTGTGGCGCCGCAGAGCCGCGAGGGTAAGGAGGCCAAGGGTGCCGGAGCCGAGGACGACGACCCGTTCACCCGGCACGATCTGGCCTGCCAGCGCGGCGTGGATCGCACAGGCAGCCGGTTCGACCATCACCGCGGCCTCGTTGCTCAGCGGGTCGGGCACGAGATGGAGCTGGGCCTCGTGCGCCACCAGCTGGTCCGACCACCCACCACCGGTATCGGCGCAGTAGCCGGTCTGCAGTCCCGGACGGAGGTAGCCGAAGGCGATCCGCTCGCAAGCTCCGGTCCGACCTGCCGCGCACGACGGGCAGGGCGGGTCGATGCCTCGTACCACGCAGGAAAGGACGGGCTCGATAACCACCCTCCTGCCGGTATCAGGCCCGTCGGTGACGACCCCGACGATCTCGTGGCCGGGCACGAACGGGAAGGTGACGATGTGCTCGAAAAATCTTGAGCTCTCACCGTCGAGCGTCGAGAGGTCCGAACCGCAGATTCCTGACAGAAGCGGCGTGACGTGGTGCCAACGCGGTCCCGGCAGGCGCGGTGGGTCCATCTCACACAGACGGAGGGGACCGATCCCGATTCCGCTTCCGGATCCCGCGACCAGAGCGGCCACCCGCGCCGCGGCAAACCGATGGACCAGCCGCTCCACGAGCAGGGCCTTCATCGCGACGGACCCTTTTCGTCGCGGGAGGCATCTGGGGCGAGTTCCCGCGGAGCGGGGGAGCGCGGTCCGGTCCGGCGCATGGCGATGGCCAGCGGGACCCACGGCCCACCCCGGGCCCGCTTCCACTCTTCGATGGGCCAACCGCGTCGTCGGGCGAGGGCCGCCAGCTTCGGCTCCGGGTTCACCACCACCGGCAGCCCGACCGCGTTGAGCATCGGCAGGTCACTTGTTGAGTCCCCATAGCCGACCGTCCGTTCCAGGTCCAGCCCATAAGATGCCGCCCACTCGCCGAGCATGATCCGCGGGCCTCACCCGTGGGGGGCGTCGAGACGAGCTCACCGGTGAAACGACCGTTCTTCTCGCCCAACCGCGCGCACACGATCTCGTCGAACAGCGGCCGCAGTGGCGCGATCGCGAAGTCGAGCGCCCCGGTGATGAGAAGGGTCGGATGCCCGAGAGCGCGATGGGCACGCACCCGCTCAATCGCGCCAGGGAAAGCCCTTATGAGCAGCAGGTCGCTGAAGAGCTCCCAGGCGTCGTCGCGCACCCGGTCGACCGGTGCGCCCTCGTATCGTCGGTAGAACGAACGCAGAAAATCGCCACGATCGCGTCGGTCAATCACCAGCAGGTGCGGCCCCTCGAGTAGAAGCTCCGCCGCCAGTTGCAACCGGCGTAGCGGCGGAAGGTGACGGGTCGCCAGCCAGCCGTAGGACTCGACGACGTTGGAGTTGATGAGGGTTTGCTCGAGGTCGAAAGCTGCGCAACGCGGCTCGGGTGTGAGTATCCGCCGCCGTGAGCGGTCCTCGCGTTTCTCGGAGACCCGACGACGGCTCGGTGACGTGCGGACGCGGGCGTGGCTGACGACCGAGGGCAGGTGCACATCCCGCACGTATGACGACCAGTCGAGGACCGCCGGGTCGAAGCAGAACGTCTTTTGGTCGACGGGGTCGAGCGAGTTGTACAGGGACAAGGTGCGATCGATGCGAAATCGTGCTTCGCTGTCCACGTAGGACCCGTAAAGTTCGACGTAACCGAGGGCGCGCTCGGCGAGGAGACGGCGCTCCTCCACCCCGAGGGCGCGCTCGGCGAGATCGCCCCGGATTGGTAGGCGATTGACGAAGTGTTCGGCAAAACGGAGCGTCGCCGAAGCGCGCCGCAGGTCGCTTTGGACCTTGCCCCTGCCGGGGAAGGACCACTTCGGCACCACGATTGGCTGGCCGTGGGAGTCGTAGAGCGGGTGCTCGGTGAACCAACCTTCGCAGAGCGAGACGAGGGTTCCGTAGCGCAACGGGTTCCTCACCCCTGACGCGACCTGAAACACGCTTCCTTCGGGAGATCCGGGCCCGCGGGCCGCGATCGCGATGATCGCCGCCGCGACGAGGTCAACCGGGATCACGTCGATGATGCCTTCGGGCACACCGGGGAACTGCCGGAGAAGGCCACGTGCGTACGAAATGATCACCGGTTCGGCCATGCGGAAGCCGCGGATCCAACCCGGCATCGGATCGGCGAGCGACGACTCGACGATCGACGGGCGCACAACCGTCACCGGCAGCTCACCTTTGGTGTCGGCCAAGGCCACTTCGCCAAGAGATTTCGTGTAGGCGTAGGCATCGGGCCAGCCGAGGGCCTGGGCCCGTGCTCGGCCGAGATCCACCAGGCGGTCCGTCACCCAGTCCTCGCGCAGTCGCTCGGTCTTCTCCGCGAGCAGGGAGGTTCCCGCCGCGCCGAGCTCGGCTCGAGCCGCTTTGCGGAACTTCGCCAGCTGGCGCGGTGTCCGGCTTTCCGTGTGGGCGTCCGAACGGGCCCGGCGCGCGGCCTCGACCTCGGCCCGCCAGTCGGGGAGAACCACGTAGGGGCTCTCCGAGATGGGATCCTCGAGAGCGTCCCCCCGGTGCCCACCGCTGACGTAGGCGGTCGAGACCGATATGAGGTGGGGGAGCGCGGCCCCGGCCGGCCGGCGTGTAGCGGCGAGATCGACGATGGTCGACGCGACACGGGAAGGTCCAAGCAGATTGACCTCCACTGAGCTGTCGAGCGGGGCGTCGAAGCTCACCGAAGCGGCCGCGTGGACGACGATGTCGCATGACGCGAGAACGGATCTGCCCTCGTCGTCGAGACCTAGGCCGTCGGTCGCCACGTCGCCGGCAACCGTCGTCAATCGACGGGACACCATGGCGTCGAAATCGTGACCGAGCTCGTCGCGGAGCCGGTCGAAGCACTCGTTGCGGATGATCTCGTTGGCGGTGCGGACCGCCGCGCTCTGTCTTCGCCCGTGGCGGACTACCACGACGATTTCGCACTCCGGCACGCAGCGCAAGAGACGCTCGACCAGCGCGGTGCCGAGAAAGCCGGTCGCGCCAGTGATCGCGATGCGCTTGTGCCTGAGAGTATCGGCGATCATGATGACGGCTCCGAAGCTTCGGTCATCGCCGGCGCGCCGAGGATCGTGAGCGCCGGGGTGGCGTGTAGCGCTTGGAGGGCTTGGGCGGCCCGGAGGGCGTCCCGGAGGCCTTCTTCGTCGCAGGGAGTAATCGGGAGCGCGTGGCCTGATCGGCACGTTGGCGGCGCATGCTTCGGACAAGGAGCCAGCCTCCGAAAACGAGGAACAAGGCGCCGAAGATGTCCTCGGCGGTGATGAGCTCGAATCCCATCATGAAGTTCGCGATACCGACTATGGAACTTCGCCGATAGATGATCCCGGCCATCATGATGGCGACGAGGATCAGACCGGCGATGAGCAGCGTCAGCGCGTCGGAACGGACCTTCAGTACCGAAGAGTGCCGGTCGACGATGTACCCAGCGGTCACGAGACCGAGCGCAAGGACCATCGCGGCAACGCTGAATCGGTGCTCGCGATCATCAAGATTGCCCACGGCCGTCTTGTCTGCCGTTGAGCGTGGACCAGCAGGTCGCACCGGAGGCTTCGACAGCCAGGACCCCGGCCGGCTGAGGAAGGTCCGAGCACGGGAGGCAAGACTCTTCCCGGTGCCCGCGCTCGTCCCCGGCGCGTCAACAACGTGCTCGTCGACGGGTTCGAGCTGATCGCCGGACTGATCAATAGTCACTGTACAAAGGGTAGTTGCGAAGGCGCCGTCGCAGGGAATGCACGTTACCGCTGACGCGCGATTCGCCGTTGGTAGGCCCCGCGTGCAGCTCGACGGCCGACCAACCCCTGGGACACCGCCATCGGGGTCGCGGTTACCATTCCACAATCGGGCGCTTGGCTCAGTTGGTTAGAGCGCAGCCTTCACACGTCGTTGACCAGGGACGTTGTGCTCACCTGCGGTTCTCCTGCTCAATTCTGAGCGATTCAGGTAAAGTTATGCGCTGTTGGAAAGTCTCTCCTCAGCGGCCGTCCGAGGCTCAAGGATGTGAAGGGAGGTGACAATGGGTGCGCCTGCGGAGGTTCTGGACCTTGTGGCGCACTACCGGCGAAACCGCGCCACCTTCGAGTCAGATGCTTACCTCGAGGCGTCAGCTCGCCAGGAGTTCGTCGACCCGTTCTTCCGTAGCCTCGGATGGGACGTTGGTAATCGTCTCGGCTGGGCGGATCAGAACAAAGAGGTTGTAGTCGAGCCGTATGTCAATATCGACGGGCACAACAAGGCACCGGACTACGCCTTCCGGGTCGGGCCACAGCCGAAGTTCTTCGCCGAAGCGAAGCGCCCAAGCATCGTGCTCCGTACAGATCCAGTCCCGGCCCGCCAGATCCGGGGTTACGGTTGGAACGCTGGAATGCCGGTCTGCATCCTCACGAACTTTGGCGAGTTCGTCGTCTATGACACGAGCGTGAAGCCCTCGTCTTCAGACCGCGTGACGACTGCTCGGGTCGCCCATATCTCTTTCGACGAATACGACGAGCGTTGGGAGTGGATTGAGTCGATATTTGGCCGTACGGCAGTCTGGAAGGGGAGCCTTGAGGAGTTTGCAAAGGCACAACCGACAAGGAGAGGTAGCCAACCGGTCGATGCCGCGATCCTCGCCGAGATCGAGAAATGGCGCGAGGCCCTCGCCCGGGAACTAGCCAGGCGAAATAGCGGGCTGTCGAAGGACGAGTTGAACGCTGCGGTCCAGTCGACGATCGATCGCGTCATGTTCCTGCGCATTTGCGAGGACCGAAACGTCCAACCCTATGGCGAACTTCGCAGCGCCGCGAGTACTAAGGACGTTTACGGCGAGCTGCTCCGCATGTTCCGCCGTGCTGACGACCGATACAACTCGGGCCTGTTCCACTTCAGAGCCGAACACGGACGCGTGAGTGCGCCAGACATGCTCACGCCGCAACTCACCATTGGCAACCGGGTGCTCGCCGACCTGTTATTTGACCTGTACCCGCCGCTTTCACCCTTCGACTTCCGCTTCATCGGGGTCGAGGTCCTTGGCCAGGTTTACGAAGAGTTCCTTGGAAAGGTGATCCGGCTCGACGCGTCACGACGAGTTATTGTCGAAGAGAAGCCGGAAGTAAAGAAGGCTCACGGTGTCGTCTACACGCCGGAGTCGGTCGTCCGCTACATCATCGGTCAAAGCCTTGAGAAAGCCCTCGCCGGCACGACCCTTGGGATCTTGAGCGGTCGGCTCGGTGGCAGGAAGGCGCACCCTCTACGTGTTCTCGACCCGGCTTGCGGTTCAGGTTCGTTCCTCATTGCCGTCTACCAGACGCTTCTCGACTGGTACTACGCCGAGTACACGAAGAACCCGTCAGAACACGTAAAGGGGAGGAACCCGGCGCTGCGCCCGGTCGGCCAGGACGCCTGGCAGCTCACGACGACAGAACGCAAGCGGATCCTGCTCGACCACGTCTTCGGCGTCGACATCGATCCCCAGGCTGTCGAAGTGACGAAACTGTCGCTCCTCCTAAAGTGTCTCGAAGGCGAGACGGACACAACCATCCACCAGCAGATGACCTTCCTCCAGGAACGGGCTCTCCCGGACCTCGACAACAACATCAAGTGCGGAAACTCGCTCATCGGGATCGACTACGCCGAGGTCGAGCCGACAGTGACGGCAGATCCGACGCGCCTGGCGAAGGTCAATATGTTCGACTGGGGGAGCGAGTTCCCGTCAGTGTTTGCGGGACCGGAGCCCGGCTTCGATGTTGTGCTCGGCAACCCGCCCTACGTTCTTCTTCAAGACGAGTTCCGTGATGACCTGCAGCTCGACTATTTCCGGAAGCATTACAGCGTCGCGGCGTACAAGCTTGACACCTACCACCTGTTCCTCGAGCGGTCCCTGCAGGTCGTCCATGAGGAAGGGTGGCTGTCCATGATCACGCCCTCGAACTGGCTCACGAATAACTATCTTGTCGGTCTCCGGAGCCTCTTGCTCGACTCGTCATGCCTCGAGTCAGTCACCGTCCTCGACAGAGGCGTGTTCCCGAAGCGCTCGGTCGACTGCGCTGTCCTTGCGACGCGCGCCCAAGGTCGGACCGAGAAGCCGCTTGCCATGCTGCACGCCGTGCCCGCGCCCCACCAGTCCTTGGCCATCGTCGCCGAGAAAAGCGTCGATCCGGCAAGGGTCCGCTCCGACGCACACCTGCTCTTCACCGGCACAGCCGAGCCCAAGCTTGCTTTAGCACTCGACGCGCTAGAGATGTCAGGCCTGGTTCTCGGTGACATCGCACGAGTCCATTTTGGGAAACAGCTTCGAGATCGGAGGCTCTACCCGAGGGACGTTCTCACTAGCGTCGGGCCTGAGGACGTACTCCCAGTCGGCTACGTCCGCTGCCTCACCGGAGGCGATGTTGGCCGCTGGTCGACCAACTGGTCGGGTCTTGCGCTTCTCGACAGCGAAGAGGCGCGAAGAGGCGGCTGTTGGGATCCCGACATCCAAAACGCAAGGGACAAGCTCATTACACGCCAGGTTGGCCGGTTTCCCGTTTGGGGCATGGACGCCCTCGGCTACCAGTGTCTCAACACGGTCTTCATGGTGTTGCCGACCGACTCACGGTATAGCGCGATGTTCCTTCTGGGTGTACTGAACGCGGCGCCGCTCCAGGCCTACTGGCTTGACCACTTCTACGACCAGCGCAACACCTTCCCAAAGATCAAAGGCACCTACCTAAAGAAGCTGCCGCTCCCTGCTCCACCGACGACAGATGAACTCGACGGGGTCGTCCGCACAGCGACCGAGCTTGTGAGGCTTACCGAGGCGATCGGGGAGTCGTCTGGAGACGAGCGACAGCGCCTTCTGCGAGGCGCGGCTAGCCAGGAGGTCGTGCTCGATCGGCTGGTTGCGGACCTCTACGGCCTGGGCGAGAGGCAGCGAGAGGCGATCGGGAAGGCGCTCGCTGACCGTCCGTAAGTGTCTAATCGCCCGAAGCTCTTCATGGGCGAGGATCGCCTCGAAGCTCTCGGTGTCCTCGTGGTGCGCGGCGGCGTCTCGGCATGGTGTGTGCCGCGCAATGAGAGCGTAGACACGGCTCGGCGTGACACAGGACGGGAGCCGCAGGCTTGGCGGGTGACGCGCACCGTCCTCACCGTCGAAAGCCCATGACCACCCGAATCAGCCGCCGTGCGCGACCTTCCCGGCGTCGCGTTCAAGGCCGCTTGGCGACAGCCTCAGCGCGAAGTGCGATGTTGCGGACAGCCGCGGGCGACCAGTGCTCGGCGCGACGGGGGCGAAGACCCTCAGCCTCCAGCGCGACCACGATTTGCCGGTAGCTCGCACTGCCGCGGCGCAATTCGACAATGCGGTGAACTGCGACCTGTTCAGCCTGATCGGGAGCGGCGTCACGTTCCCGTCCTTTGCCAGCGCCGCGGTAGCCATAAGCATAAGCACCGACAGCCTTGCGACCGGCGTCAGCTTTGGCAGCACGGCCGTCGCGGAGTCGTTTCGTGACCATCTTTCGATCAAGTTCGGCGAAGACTCCGAAGACCTGCCGGATCGCGGTACGCATCGGGTCGTCGGGATCGTCGGGTAGCACTTCGCCAGCGTCCGCAGTGAAGACGCTTGCGCCCAGCCGCCACACGATTGCGAGCGCTGCCTCTTGCACGGTGAGCGCACGAGCGAGGCGGTCGATACGGGCGATGACGAGTCCTTGTGCGGCGCCGGTCGAGATGGCGTCCACGGCGCAAGCGAGCCCAGGTCGGTCGGCGACGCCGAGGGCACCGGAGCGGCCTTCGTCACGACACCACCGAACGATCTTGTGACCGTTGTCCTTCGCCCACCGACGAGCAGAGCGTTCCTGCCCATCGAGGCCATAGCCGTCGAGCTGACCTTCACTCGAAACTCTGAGGTATCCGACAAGTTCCATATGGACATCATATCGCCTTTGACCTGCTATGTAAAGATTTCTAGAGAATCTTTTACCGCTTCCCGGCCAAGTTCGTCCGCGCAGGGTCGGCACAGCCAGCCATCCGGCTCGAAAGCGAGCAGGTCGGCAGGCTTACCGCAACGGACGCAGGTGTGCGCTTCGTCTTTGGAGAGCGGGGTACGGCTCCCGACCGCTCGGCTCATTTCGTCAGTCTTGTGCATCATCCCGTCTGCGCGCGTCTCGTCGCTGTTGCGTGTCTTTCGCGAGCGGACCGCGCGCCCGGTCACACGCTTACACAAAGCGAGCGTCTCGGCATTGTCCAGGCCGACGGAGGCAAGGGCAGGGCGAGTGAGGGCATGGACGTGCCCGAGCTAAGTCATGGGCGCCCGGCGGGCAGGATGTGGCGGCCACGGTTAATTCTCGCTGACTCCAGCGGCCTTGTCGCTGTTCGGGCGGGCACCGATCGCTGACACTCGATCCGGGGCAGGCCCCGTGGCCCTCTCTAACCGCGCCGGAATCGGCGTTTCGCGGTTTGACGAGTGCCCCAGAGCGCTCGACTGCTGGTGTGGTTGAGGGTCGCCTCGATGTGCCGGTAGATGACATCCGGCGTGCCGCCTTCGAAGTGCCCGTCGGGCACAGGTGACCGTCGCGAGTACGAGTCCGTCGTGACCCTAAACGTCCGTATTGTGTAAGACCGTTTCGTTTACCAAGGATGAGCTACGTCTGCGTGCTCAAGCCTTGAACAGCGCGAACTCGACAACCTCGGGACTCTCGTTCCAACTCGGGTCACTCGCCCACGACGCCGCAAGCTCCAGGTAGTCGAGATACCGCTTCCTGTTGATCCCGCCGAGCGTCGCGGGGAAGCGGCCCGGCTGTGCGTGAACCAAGCCTGCATGAACCTTCTGGTCGAGGATTAGGGGCCTTTCCCCTGGGCTGTTGACTGAATACCCGGCGAAGTAGAGGAACTTTGTCAGGAACGAGATTCCGAGACCAGGCACCTTGTTTGTCTTGAACCCGACAGTCCAGCCAGCTCCAGCGCCATTCAACTGGGTCTGCTTGACGATGCCCCCAAGGTTGGCGGCGGCGGCGGCCTGCGCCGCCGGGGTCAACGGCAGCGCTTGCTGTGACTTGTGCCAGGGTTCGTCGGCACCGAAACCCCAGGCCATCGTGGCAAGAAACAGGTCTACCGGATCGCCGAGCGCGAGTCCGTGCACGAAGGTGCGGCGAATGCCACCATGCTCGATGACCTCATTGGTCAGCCCGTCCAGGAGAGCTGGGCGGCCCGCGAACACACCAGCCCAAAAAGGCGACGGTCTCCAGGTCACCCTTTGGTTGGCGACATCAGCGCGGCTGTACCCGAGCAGCAAGGGGGGAAGTCGGTGCTGAGGCGGCTTCATGCTCACGGCCTCAAACCTCACCTTCGGCATCGACAGTCATCTCCAAGGCGATGACCGCGCCCTCCAACTTCCGAAGGAGTGCCCGCGCGTTCGGAGTGGAGGCGTCCAGCTCGCCGTTGTCTACAGCCTTGAGGAGTCCTTGAAGCAGCCGGATGACTTCGCGAATGTCTGCATCGTCCATGTCTAAGTCTCGCGCCGCAAAAGCCCGCCTCGGTGGAGGCGATGGAACTCGAACTCGCGAACTTCTTGACGGCCAGTCGCGTACGGGCCGTGTGGCGCCGTGAGGTGCCGCGCGGTTTTCGCTGGTCTAGCTGGGCTTTCTGCATGCGCTCGTGTGGCGCCGTAGGGTACTGAAAGGCACCGTGTTGCGGAGTTCGGCTGACATTCCGCTGACACAAGGACGGTCGCTGGGGAGGATTCGCCTTGGCGGGCTCAGATGTTGCGCTGATCGTCGCGGCGTGTGCTGAAGTCGCTGCCGCTGGCGGCACCATCTTCCTCGCGTTCAAAACGAGCAAGCTCGCTGGCGAGACGAAGGACCTTGCGGGCGAAACGAAACGAGCTGCAGATGCCACCGCGCGCGCCGCCGACGCGGCCACCGCTGAGGCGGAAGCAACTGTCAAGCTCACGGAGTCTGCACGAATTGACCGCGAGCTCGCGTGGCGCCCGGTCGTCGTCGTTCCGAACTACAGAACGGCTACCCGTGACGAAGCCTTCTTCGTGCCAAGACTCGAAATCAGAAACATTGGCCGAGGACCAGCTCTGCACTGCATCTTTGCAACGTACGATAAGGAGAGCAAAACGCCGGGGTACATCCGCTGGTGCTATCGACGCGGGTTCCACCTCGCCGAAGGTGACAGCCTCGTTCCTGAGGCGGTCCCGATGGCCGCCGAGACGATCAACTGGTCACTCTTTGGCCCTGCCCCCGCAACAATCACGACATTGCCGTGGGTAGTCATTTACTCGGACATCTTTGGCAACCGATACAGGCACAGCGGCGGCCCCGTGGAGATTTCGCTCCGAGGTGCGGAGAGTCCTCCTATCTGGGCGAGCATCTGGCGCGAGGACCAAGCGCGTTAGCTGCGACCTGTCGGTCAACTACTCCTCATCGAACGACGAGCGACGTCCGCCGCGGCACCGCCCCTTGGCCCGCGGTACTCGACCGCGACCTCCCCCCAGGATGCCCCAGGACGGCCGCAAACGACCGACGAGGGGTAGGGGGGTGCGGCTACTTCCGCAGCCCGAACGCCTTGAGGATCGAGCCGGTGAGTCCCATCGACCGGCCGTAGGCCTTCCGGCGGACGACCCGCTTGGCGTAGGCGCCTGGGCCTCGTGAGGCGGCGCGGAGGTTGTTCGAGAAGCGTGCAGCGCGGTACAGGGTGCTCGTGAGCAATCGACGTCTCGGCATCGTGCCCCTTCCTGCCCGAGCCTGTCTTGGGCAGATGGCCTAATGGGGATCGACCACCTCGCCTAATCAACGAGCGAGGCTGGTCAACCGAGCCACCGACCGGTGAACACTGCGATCGCCCCAACGCCGTTTCGCGACGGGTGCGCGATGGTCAAGTAGCTCGACTGCTGAACGGGGCCGCGTCGTTCCGCTCGAGTTCCAAGCTCATTCGATTTCCAAGCACCGCTTCGAGCGCCGTCAGCGCCCCCTCGATGCGTGTCGCATCGCAGCACCAGCTTCGAGGTCGCCGTCTTCGATCGACGCGAGCAGGGCGCGCAGGTCGTCCGAAAGGCTCACGATCTCAAGTCGCGTGAGCATCCGCCGCCGCCTACCGCCGGGTTTGCTAGACGTCATCGACCGTCACCGATCGCTAACTAGAGCCGCCGCCGATCTCGCGAGCGCCGGTACCACTCGTTGTGCGTGCCTGCCGGAATCGTTGAGCGGTAAATCGGATCGTTGGGCCAACGGCAAAGACCGCCACCTGGACGGTGTGGCCACGCGTAGGCAACGCAGGTACAGGGCGGGTATCTGTGGCCTAGCCGCTCCGACCACGAGCCCTTCTGCGGCCCTCTGTGGTGACGTCCCGCGTGGATATTGCAGCGCTGCCCAGGGTCGTCCCACAGCGCCCACCCTTTGCAAGGTTTCCCATCAGCGCGGAGTGCCTTGCAACGACGCCGTTCAATCGCCGCAGCGGTGTACATCGAGACTCCTTCCAGACGGGGCCCACGCTGGACCTAATAACTCCATCCGGCGGGGTCGAAAAATGCCGTTCTACGTGGGCGTTTGTCATCTCTAAGGCGACGCCTCTTTCCGCCGATCGTGAGATCGGATGCAACGGACCTCCTTACAGCCTCTGAGCAGGGAATCTTGCCCTGCGAACGCCCTTACGCGTGCTGACGATCTTTCTTTGAGAACGCCGGAATGTGGCTGGTTTGCGACTGTTCGGCGACCAAACCCCACAGCCTCGATGGCGAGCGCGTGGTCGGTCGTGGAGTGCTCCTGCTCCCTAGGCATCACTCACCCCGGTGGAATCCAAATCATTAGCCAAAGTTGGACAGTCCGGGCGCGCGCCACCCCAAAAGAGCGCCGTCATCATCGGTCGGCCTCCTCGTCGGCGCGCAGTGCGGGCGGCGGACGAAGCTGATCGACTGCGCGCACCAGCTCCTCTGCCGCGATCCTGCGATCTTCATCGGAGGCGTCCACGTCGTTGAACACGTCGAGCGCGGCCCCGGCGGCGCGGATCGCGGCCTGACACGCCGGACAGAAGAAGTCGCTCACGAGGTCGCCTTCTCGCAGGCACGGCAGACGGTCGACCAGCCTCGCTCGACAGACGCGGGCGCAGGCACGACGCGAGTACCACACGACACGCAGTGGTAGGGGTTGGCGATGGGCTCCGCCGCGTCGACGTGGTCCTCGTCGACCAGCTCCGCACCTGGGAAGACGCGCACGAGTGCGGCGACTGCTTCGTCCTCGGTCTCGCCGTCAGAGTTCGCGGGCTCCTCGTCGGCAGGCGGAGTGCCAAAGCTTCCAGACTCCGGGGAGTGGCCTGCGTTGTCCGTAGTCGCGGCCATCCTCGTCGTGGCGCTCAAGATGAGTTCCCGCGCCCTGGCCTTCTCGGCCACGTCCTTCCGGGTGATCTCGGGCGCGGCCACAGTTTCGATCTCAGCAGCGTCGGGCGCTGCGACGGACGCGTGACCGTCGTCCGCGATCGCTTCGGCGTTCGGGAACGCTTCGAGCACGAGATTCAGCGACCTGTCCTCTGCCAGTTTCTCAGGAATCCCTACGCGTTCGACGTCACCAGAGAACGTCTTCAGACCACTAGAACTGGGCAGTGGTTCCTGTGACGGTCCACAGGTCGCGGCCGGATGGACCGTCAGACGGTCCGCAGGTGGTTCCCCTGACGGTCCACTGGTCTTCGTCGCCGATCGCCTCGACGGGTTCTTGACTCGGTAGCGAGCCTGCTTCTGACCACGCGATTCGATGGTGATGATTCCCGCTCCGGCGAGGTGGCGGAGGTGGTCGTCAGTTTGCTCACGTGACCAGCGCAACGTTCTCGCCAGGTTGTTTCGTCCCGCCATGGGTTCTCCCGCGTCGCCCTGCTCGCCGTCGAGACGCACCATGAGCGTCAGGCAGTACGGATCGAGAAGTTCGGCCCAGCACGTGGGGATAACGGCGAAGGCAGGACGGCCATCTCTGGTGAGCCGGACCTTCGGCGTGTCAACGTCAATGTCGTCAGTCAGCACCTCCAGGTCATCGACAGTGCCGCCGGCCTCGACCAGCTCGGTTACGTCCTTGGCGGTCAACGGTGGCACCAGGGTCCTGACAGTGCAGCCTGCCCCGACCAGTTCAGCGGTGACCGCCCTCGCATGTTCGACCCCCTTTCGGTCGCGATCAGCGACCATCACGACCGCGGCTCCCGCCAGGGTGGCAGTCCAACTTGCGCGCCACGTGCCAGCGCCATGAGGTCCGGTCGTAGCCGTCAATCCAACCGCGGCCAGGGTGTCGGCATCGTGCTCGCCTTCGACAAGCCAGACGACGCCGCCGGCTCGCATCGCGGCATCGACCTCCGGCCTTCGGTACAGGCCGGGATCGAGTCCGTTGAGCCCGGCGGTGCCATCGGGCAGCTCCCACGAGAACCGGGCACCCCGACCCCTCCACCGAAGCTTGACCGCAACCGGCAGGCCGTCGGGTCCTTGGTACAGGTGTCGCCGGACAGGTGTCCGTTTCGCCCGGGGTCGGGCGTCGGGCTGCTCATCGTCGGACCGGAGGCCGAGTGCCGCTCGGATCGCCTCATCGGTACAGCCCACGAAACAGTGGAACAGAACGCGACCGTTGTTGCCGAGAGTGACACGAAGGGAGGCGTGGTGGTCACTGTGAGCGGGGCAACGAGCCGAGTAAGCCCCACCAGACCGGCGCACTCCGGCCAGGCGGCTAAGGACCGCTTGGAGCGCCTCGTTTTCGCCGAGTTCAGGGCGACCGGCGCTCACGGCGCACCTACCACTACGGACGGCTTCGCGGAGCCACAGCGGGGCGCTGGGCGGGTCTCCACCCCATTCGCAGGGGCAAGGTCGTCGGCTCGAAACCACGCGTCGACGGCGGCACGCGCGATGTCCACCGTTGCCCGTCCCCATGCGACGCCGCACTCGCGGTCGCGACGATTGACGGAGACGATGACGCCGGCCTTGCCGCCATAGCGAGCGGGACGAACGTTGGCGCGGGTAACGACCGCCTGGCCGACAGCGAAGCGACCATCGCCATCGCGGGCTGCGTCGTCGACCTGGGTGCGGAGCAGATCGCTGGTAATCTCTAAGTGATCACGCTGAGGAGCGACGATCTGGGAGGCGCCCTTCGGGGCGCTTTCCGCATTCACGCGGACGACTTCGTGTCGTCGGTCCTGGTCGAAACAATCTCGCCGTCTGCGTCATCAGCCGCGAGCTCAAGTCGCACAACGGCGGACTTCGCCTCGACAGCCTTGCGGCGGGCTACCGACGAGGCGAGCGCCAATCGCGTGTAGTACGCCTTTCGGGCGCTTTCCACGCGACGCGCGCGTTGCTCGGGGTCGAGTGTCCCGTCGGGATCAACTTCGGCCTCGAACCGGCGGCCGAAAGCCTCACGGGCTCGAGCGGTTCGGGCAGTTGCATCGGTCGTTCGCGCCCACGAAGCATGAGCAGCGACACGAGATCGGAGGGAACGTTCAGCAGGTGTCAAAGCGTCCCGCACAAGACCTCCAAGGAGATCAGGCCAGGAGCCAAAACCTGGGGCGGGACACCCGCGGCGTATTCAGTTAGAAGTGATGCTACTCCTCAGCGCTGTGCTCCGGGGCAATCTCGTGTGCCGCGATCCGCTGCTTCTTCCCCTTCTTGCGATAGCGCTCAATGGCAAGTTGGATAGACGCGGTTTCAATTTCATGGTGTCCGTGGCGCTCGCAGACCAATGGAAAGCGATCAGGGAGGGGCGGCACAAAGTCCCTAGCGACACCAAAGCCAACAGGTGGGATGTGGCCCACTTTTTCACCGTGCATCATGCGAGAGTAGATGCTAGGGGCCGCATAGAGCGCCGTGAAAAGGAAGGCGCTAAGCGATGGACCGTCGGGGCCGTCCTCCAATATTCCGATCGGCTCCCTGCAATGTCTGGAACACACGATCTCAACGATTCGCCGTCCGGTCAACGGTGGAATATTGCTGCGAGCTGTGGGTCCGAGCATTGAGTCCCACAAATGCGGGTCGTTTTCGCCCTGAGGTTCGGGGTCTTCTCCTCCACCGTTTATCGCGCTCACAGCTGGTCCCCTAGCGACAAGCGCCGGTGCGCGTCCCTGGCCCGCTCGTCGGCCGCGCTCGCTGCATACCGTTGCAACATCTGACGCGAGCGCCATCCTGCGAGCCGCATGAGGTCGCCCTCGTTGCCGCCGTCGGCGAGCCAAGCATGAGCGAAGGAATGGCGAAGTTGGTGTGGGTGAATCTGACCGAGCCCGGCCTCCTTGCCGCGTCTGCGCACCATCTGCAGCACACCGGAGTCAGAGAGGCGCCCCTTCTTGCCGAGCCACAACCAGGGGAGTGCCTTGTCTGGTCGCTTGTTGCGTTCGCGAACGTAGCGGGAGAGCGCCTGGCCGGTTCTTGCGCCGAACGGGCACGAGCGGGGTCGTGAGCCCTTCCCGATGACGAGGGCGATGTCCTGACCAAAGTCGATGTGCTCCATCTGGAGCCCGGCCAGCTCTCCGCGCCTCATCCCCGTGTCCATGAACAGTCTCAGGATTGCGGTATCGCGACGAGAGACGAAATCGCGCCCGTTGGCGATCTTAAGTAGCGCCGCGAGCTGTTCCTTGTCGAAGATCGGCACGGGCGTCTCAGGAATCGACGGCGGCTTCATGTTCGCCATCGGGTGCTTGGTGATCTCTCCCTCTTCCAAGAGGAAGGAGAAGAACAAGCGCAAGCACTTGTAACGGGTCAGGGTAGTCGCGGGCATGTGACCCTCGGCAAAGTCCGCCAAGAAGGTCTCGACGTGTTCGCGAGTGAGCTTGCTCGGGTCGTCGGGCATCCCGTGCTCGGCGAAATAGTCCACCATTTGGCCCACGCTCATGAGGTACTGGTCGCGGGTGAGCTTGGAGCGATTGAGAGCCCGGAGCGATCGGTCAAAGTCGCGCATAAGCTGTCCGAGCTGGCCGTCGCGCGGCGCCAACCGCGGTGGTGTCTGCGTTTGCGATCGAGCAGGGGAGTGGGAGACTTCGGTGGTGGTCACATCGTATAGTTTAGCGCTCTGTCAGCGTTGTCCTCGGGATGCTTGGAGAGCGATCGGCATATTAGAGCAGGTCAGCGGTACAAAATGCGGGCGCTTGGCTCAGTTGGTTAGAGCGCAGCCTTCACACGGCTGAGGTCGGCGGTTCGAGTCCGCCAGCGCCCACCGGGTTCACGAACCGCGTCCCGGCCGATTCTCCCGCAACGGACGCTGGCCTTCCGCACGACTCTGGCGCGGTCGAGAGATTGCTGACGCTGGTCAGCGTTGCCACGCTGCGATCTGGTTCCACTCTGACCTGGTCCGTTCCAGGCGCTCAATGACACACAACCGTGGGCTCTAGACGGCATCGGTGGTGGTTCCCCGCCCGACGACCGGGGGAAACCCGATCGCCGGGCGGGGCGGGAGGCGCTTACCCACGCTGTTGACGAAGGCTGATCGACGGCCGACTGCCGCAGTTGCCTGATCGTGCCTAGCTCGAGGAGACCTGGGTGAAGCCAGCCGGGATGGGTGCGACCAGCTGATCCAGATTGGCCGAGGTGGGCGCGAGCCTCTCGATCCAGGACTGCACCGTCGTGCTCTTCGGGATCGTCGGCGACGACGAGGCGGTGCTGGCCGATGAGCTCGCGGTACGCCAGGTCGTGGATCCGGTCGGTCACCGTGCGGTGCTTCGCCCAGGAGTGCGGATCCGGGCGACGACCCCGCCGACGCAGGTGATGACCACTTCTTGCGCGGTGACGGCGATCTCGATGCGGCGACCGACGACCTTCGGGTGCACGGAGTAGTCGCACGTCCCGACGGGCACGTAGCGGTCACGGCCGAGCCGGAGCGAGTGGCGCCAGGCGATGTCGGGTAGCACGGGGGCAGCGGTATCATCGCCGCCCGGTCCTCCTCGACCGCTCGATCGGCTGGCACCGGAGCGTCGCATGGATCCTTCTCCTCGCCCGCTCCAGCCACTCGGTGAACTGGGCGTTGAAGTGCGCGGGTGAGGAGAAGCGCCGGCCGGGCATGATGCTCGTCTCGAGATACCCGTTGTGCCGTTTGACCACGCCCTTGGCCTCGGGGTCTCGCGGTCTGAGCACGATCACTTATCCCGGGCGTGCCCCGGAAGCGCTGGAACGGGTCCGTGAGGTTCGCCCTCCCACCGTGGCGGGAGACGAGGGCTCCTTCCTTGTCATAGACCCCGGCCCTCGCCACGGCGCCGAGGGCGAGGAGACCGGCGAAGTTCCCCGACAGAATGTCGCGCGCCTCACGCAGGGGACCGTCTGGCCGACCATCCTCCGGGAGTAGCCACAGAGCCCGACGACGACTGGCGGCCGCGCCACCTGTCCGATCTCGAGCGGCACGTCGACCGGCGGGAACCACAGATCCCACTGGGCGAGCTCGCCGGGCCGATACTCCGCGGGCCCCGAGGGGTCGGGTGGAGAAGAACAGCCGCAGCTCCCGGACCCGCTCCTTCAGGACCGTGAGCGAGCGCGTCCCGCCGATCCGTTCGGCGATCACCCTCGCCGGCATGCGGGGCGTCGCCATCAGGAGCCGACGGATCTCCGGCTCGAACGGATCGACGATCGAGCCCTTCCCCTGGCGCCGATAGGCGGGTGGGGTGTCCGACCGCAACGCGGTGCGCACTGTGTTGCGCGCGACGCCCATCTGTGGGGCGATCTCCCTGATCGACAGACCTTCCGACCGCGACAGTCGGCGAATCTCAGCCCAGTTCTCCACTCCCAACACCTCTTCCTCCCCGGCTCGCTCTCGATCCAGGGTCGACGGATTCACACCACCAGCGGTGGATCCGCGGAAGGGGATCAGGATTCGGCCGTCGATCAGAGGTCATTGTTCAGGCATCGTCGACAGTCGTCGGAGTGGGACTCCTGTAGGGCTTACCCGCTCAATGTGCTCCGCGCCGCTGCACCGGTCGTCGGCCAGATGTGCACCCCCCTAAGTTTCTCGCGGGCTCCTTCCTTTGAAAAGCATGCAGTCACGCCAGCACCGAGGGAGTCCCCTGCTGTTGGAAAGTCAGGGCGCATGGTGTGGACCGGTGAGGTCAGTGGCGAAACTCTGATTGTGTTGTACCGGTCGGGTCGGCTACGTCCCTAAGTCATGTGGGCTGCGTTGCCGGAGGATCCAATGGGACCGGAGACGGCGTCGCACTTCTCGAAGGGGGACCACAACAAAGAGCTGTACGAACGATGGGCGGTGCTGGAACGGCGGGCGCGAGCGCACGAGATCACCCAACGTGGTCCCTCGTGTCTCCAGCCTCGGAAGCACGTGTGAGAGGCCGTTCTGCTTCGCATCGCGGTAGCGAAACACCCAGTAGTCGACCGAGTCCAAACTTGTCACGAACATTGGCGTCAGGCATACCCAGCCCCATGGGATGCATATGTCCTCGAGCCATGTTCGGTGGCCGGGCTGTTTCAACTCGGCGATGGTCTCGGCAGACGGGGGCCGGAGCAGGTAGGGCTTGACAGTCCGAACCTCGTGCCCTATTGGGAGTCCGCGCCTGACCACGGCGGGCCACGGGACCGGGGCATCCGTCGGCCATGGATGGCACAGGACCTCCATCCCTTCGTCGAGGTAGCGCTGGGCATGTATGTGCTCAGTTTCCTCGAACCTCATGCCCAGGGCCTTCCAACGCGCAAGGTGGTACATGCCGGTGTCAGCGAGGCCGTACTTGCGTAGCTTGAGGACGCCTGCCGACTTTGACTCGTCGATTTCGTCGGTCAGCATCTTGTCCTTGGAAAACAGGACCATTTGGATGTTGACGCATTTCGGGTGAGCTTGGAACAGTTTCATGGACCTCGCCACGACATCGCCGTCCCACCACAGGACCTGGAAGTCGCCCTGGATCAAGTGAAGCAGATCAAAGCTCCGCTCGAGCGCGTAGGCGAAAGCGACCTCGTATGCCGCGTAGAGGCTGCCGACCTTGCCGTTCACCTGGACGTCGTTGACTGTCCTGAGCACGACGTCCATTTGGTCGTCAGCGTCACCCATGCGAATGAGCTGCCGGCGGAGCGCTTCCTCGGGGCTCGCATTGTCGATCACGAGCACATTGTCGAGTGGCGCAGCTGATCGCACCGACCGGACGGCATTCAAGAAGTACGTCGGGAGCCCGTGGCCGACCACGACGTGCAGGACCCGTGGAACCCGCCCTCTGTCCGCAGGCGTCATCGCTCCACATTCTATGGGTTGCCTACCGGAAACGAGCCACCCGAAGACGACTCTGTCAGTACCGCGGGAAACGCGCCAGATGCGACCCTGGCGGCACTTGACGTCGCTCGTACTTTGCCTTCTTGTCGACATACTCGCCATACGGCACCGGTCGTCAGCCCGGCTCGAGCCGCCAGGTGCGCTCCGGACCGCGCACTGCGCGTCCCACACGACGACCTAGCGCCCGGAGCTGGGAGCGGTGACACCTGACCGCGGCCCGCTTAAGCGATCGGTCGCTACTGAATTGCAGCGAGTCATCCTCCACTAGTTGAAATCCGCGGCGCTGGAGATCACGGATCTGGTCGGTGCGCTCGGCCACAGCCTCCTTGTAGTAGGGAAGTTCCTCGTATACGTAGCAGTCGACATTGTGCGTGTCGATGACCTCGAGGCAAGCTGCCGCGGCGAGACGGTGGTCGTCATGGCCTAATCCGAGGGGCATTAGCCATGCATCGACGGGTCGTTGTGACGCGAGGCGCGCAAGCTCCTCGCTGATAGCGGCGAGCAGCTCGACGTCCTCTGGCCCCTCGTAGCCATACTGCCCGCACCGGTACTGCTCGTCCCAGAACGACAGATGCTCAGGCTTTGCGCGGAGCAGTGCCGTGGACCGTTCGTCTTCGCGCCGGCGTTCAGATATGACGTCATCGCCGTCCCGGAAGTACCTCGTTGCTTTGTCCCAACCCGTCAATGGGCTTACCGAGGGCGGTCCGCCCGCGAAGACGGTGGTGACGAGGGATCCCGGATTCGCCGCGATGAACAGTGCACAGCTGAGCGTCGCGTCGTCGAGATGCGGCGAAACTACTCGGTACACACGACTCATCACCCAACCGTATGTCGATTCGGTCTGTCGGACGAATTCATCGGCATTTGCTTGCTTACCGCCACGATCGAGATGCTTGTCCTCGACATCTCGAGCCGGAACCGAGCGCCGATCTCCTCACCTGACACCCAAGGAGAGATGAAGTCACAACGACGCCTGTTTGCGCTCTAACTACAGGAAGAACGTGAAAATCCTGCCTAACTCGAGCCCGACCGGAGCTCCAAGAAGGTAACCAGTTTCTTGACCTCCACCAAGGCCTCCTGACCGAGTGACCCGGGTGTTCACTCGCCCAGCAGTGGCCATTCGTGCGGCGAAATGAACGGTGAGATCTGGATATTGGACCACGACACCAGCCACTGGGATACCAAAGCCGCCGATCGCCAGCGCGAGCGCCAATCGCACCTCATGCACGTGCCGGTCTACGTGAGCGGTCTCGACGAAGTGGAGGCCTGCTGCTCGGCGGTCCAGCGCAAGGTTCTCACTCCCAACGACTTCGCCGATCTTCGAGAGGTGGAGGAGCGACCGCTCCCTTCGCTGTAAGACTCGACGACGCAGCTGCCTGATCTCAACAGCGAAAACAGCAACAAGACCTGGAGCAGGTCACGGTATCAACCAAACTCGCGGCAGACCCCTCCGCAGCCCCCTCGAGTTCGAAGCACGACGCACCAACACCGCAGCTGCGGCATGATCAAGTCAGCCAACCTGGACGAAGAACCGGGGAAAGCTCTCATGGGTTTGTTGCTTCAATAAAGCGCCTCATTCGGCTTGATAGGATTTTTCTCGAAATTACAGTTAACCGCGAGCCTCGCAGCTATAGACGAGGTTTCTGATCGCCGAATGACCGAGAGGTCTTCAGCCGGCGGGCGGCGGCTTTTTGTCGCAGATCAGGACATCAGGAGAATATGTGTGGCGGTACAAGTAAACGTCGTGCGGCCCGGCGAGCTGGGACCGAGCGAGGCAGCGCTGTGGGTGCGGTTTCAACAGCGCTTGTCTGTAACGCTCAACCCCTTCCTCTCTCTCACCTTCGCTCAGGCTATTGGTCGCGCGCGACCAAACGCCCGTGTTGCCGTCATCGAAGATGATGGCCGCATCGAGGCGTTCCTCGCGTACGAGCTGGCCACGAGGACGATCGCAAGGCCGATTGGCTGGCCGATGAATGACCTGCAGGGTTTCATCAGTTCAGGCGCGCCCCTTGACGCGCGGTGCATTGTGAGAATGGCCGGTCTGCGGGGTTGGCGTTTCGACCACGCACTAGCCGAGCAGCAGGCTCTCGATCGGTTCCGCTATCGAGGAACGAGTGTACGATCCTTGGAAATTGACCTCAGCAATGGATATGAGGCATATCTGAAAAGCCGGGCGAAGTCTGTTACGAGACCCGGCTCACAACGGCGCCGGGCGCTCGAGCGCCAATTTGGTACTGTCTCTCTTGAGTGGCATAGCTCTTCTACCGAGCACCTCCGCCAACTCATAGCTTGGAAGTCTCGAAAGTACTCTGGCACTCAGGAGCTGTTTTCTGACCCGAGTGCGCGGCAGATCTTGGAAGAAATCGCAGCCACGAGCAACGACGACTGCGGAGGACTTCTCAGTGTTTTGCTCGCAGGCGAACGGCCCGTGTCAATCCATTTCGGCCTGACGTCGCCAAGAGGCATTTGTTCGTGGTTCCACGCGTACGACCACGAGCTGGCTCGCTACTCGCCGGGGATAATGATGTTGTTTGCCCTCGCAGAAGAAGCAGCCGTGAGAGGCATTACACGGATCGATCTCGGTTACGGCCAGGATCGTTATAAGTTCCATTTGGCAACACCGTCATACACCGTCGTCGGCGGAGCCGTTTGGACAACCCATGCCGAGGCGGCCGGACGCGCGTTCTATCGCCGGCTCGTCAACACGCTGTTCGACCGCCGTGACAAGCAGTCGGAGCTCGAGTCGGGCGCTACTACCTCGTGACTGATCGATCCGAAACCGCACGACTTCTGTTCGCCACCGGCATTGACGCCCGAGCGCCAGCCGGAATCAGTCCCGCGGTTGACTCTTCGGGTCAGTCGCCTGAATCATCAGTGCGGGAAGATGACCTCGCTGGCTGGGTGTGGTCGCTTGATTCGGCCCGACCTGGCGCAGGCGTGATCATGGTCGTGATCACCATGGCCGCGCAACGCCGTCTACTTGAGATCCTCGCGTGCGACGGCGCTCTCGCTGCGACTAGTCCAGCCGAAAGGGCGGGTGAAGCTTTGCTTTAGACCCATGACCACGATCGTATAAACCCCGAACCCTATAACAGCTGGAATCGCACAGATTATGAGCCCCACCGCGCCACGTGGTGCCACCAGGTATGCCGACAGCTCAAGACAGGCGGTGGTGACCACGCCTAGAATTACCGCCAGCCTGGGTATGTCGGCGAAGAAACTACGGAGTTTCCTATCAATCTCGCGCCGTGCAATGTGCAAAAAGTACAGGCTGCTCGCTATCTGACCGAGAGCGGTACCGACCGGCACACCGAGCATTCCGATGGTGAGCGCCAGCGGGACAGTGAATGCGACGTTGATGACCATTCCGGCCCCGAGATAGCGCGATTCGAGGCCAGGTCGCTTGATTGACTTCCCGAATTCACCCATTACCTGGTTTAGCAAGGTCATCGTCTGACCGACCAACAAAATGACAGCAACGATGCCGGCTAGGCGTTCCTGCGGTCCGAGCCAACGCAGAATGGCGAAGTACACGGTTGCGGCGGCAATGAGCGGGTACGCCGCGATCGCTCGGACCCAAACTCGCTGGATGTCGACGAACTCGCGGAGCGTGGTCTTAAGGCCAGACCGTCCATAGGTTCGTGACAACGTCACCGCTATCGGACTCACCGCGTTCAGCGGCAGGCTGAGTAATTGGCTCGAAAAGTTGGCGCCGATGCTGTAGAAGGCCACATAGCTCACTGGGAAGAGCAAGCCCACCAAGACTGCGTCGATCTCGAAATTGAACGAACTCGCGAGTTCGGCCACCTGTACGCGACTGGCGTAATGCACGATGTCACGGACTTCGCCCCATGGCAAGAAACGGCATTCGCGCAGCTTCACGAAGGGACGACAGCCAGCCACCGAGGCCAGCACCAAGACGACCTCCTGGCCCACACTCGCCCAGAAGAGACCGATGAGACCATGACCCTGCCAGACGAACAGCACCGCAAGGACCACATAGACCGCCGTAGAGAGGGTGCCGGAGATGCTCAGGTAGGCCCATCGATGCTGCGCACTGATGATCCGTTGAGAGACACCGCGCAACGCCGTTACGACCAGTAGCGCCATGAATGCTCGCAGGAGCACAGTGGCCTCTCGATGGAGAGCTGCCGAGGCATGGAGAACCACCGTGATATCCGGCGCAAAGATAGCGACGAATGCCGCGACGGTACCGATGACCAAGGCAAGCATGACCAAGATCGTCATGAGCAACGATGAGGTCGCCCTGCGGTCGCGCGAGCCGGCGAAGACCGAAAAGTAGCGTGACGCCGTAGGACCGAGACCGCCATCGAGGTTCGACAGCAACCCTCGGAAAGAACTGAGCAGTGCGTACAGCCCATACCGGCTGACACCCAGGTGGAGCAGCAGAAATGGCGTCAGGACAACATTAAGTACGAGGCCCGCGATCTGGCCTGCAGTGTTCCAACTCAGTCCTGAGAGGATCTGCGCGAGCCGACCACGTCCTGCGTCGCGTTGACCATCCGAGTTCGGCGCTGGCGTGTCGCCCGGCACGTCGGCGCTCACCCTTCCTCCTCGTCGGAACGCTTGATTCCGTTGTCCACTTCGGCTGTGGAACGCTTGCGATCAACGTCGACAATCGCGAGATGATATCGAGCGTCGGTGTGCTTGGTGCAACACGGGTGACCCCTGTAGCGGTCCAGTCGATATGGCCCCTATCCACTGGACCGATGACGTGAGATTTCAGCCGGCGGTCGTCTTTTGTGCATGAAGCTACGCAAAGCTGATCGTGACTTCATCCCGAGTAAGCCGTGACGTCGGGTGCGGTTGCAAAATACCTCGATCCAGTCGAAGACCACGGTCGATAATTCGACTCGAGTGCCGCACCATCGTCAGTTGGGCAGCTTTACGTGCATCCGGCCCCAGAAGCTTTCGACCACAGCGTTGTCGAAGGCGTCACCGAGCGAGATCCTGGGCGTGAGGATGCCGGTGGCGCGCAAGGGTCTCCCGAAGGCCCAGCAGGCGTATTGGGTGAATTCAAGCGGCCTAGGAACGCTGATCGAAAACAGGAGCGCTTGCTGGTCGAAAATCGGAGTACTTTGAGCTTGCAATTACTTGGTGATTTGAGCTTGGTCCACAGGATGGCTGCCTGAGGGATCGGCTGATGGCCTCTCGAAGCGCTCGATTGGGACATCAACGGCCCGGACGAGATTTGCAAAGAATGCCGATGCCTGTCGAGCGGCAAGCCCGTCGACTACGCGCTCCTCCGCACCGCTCGCCTGTTCGTCGACGACGAAGGGGGTAGGCGAAAACCTCCGCGATCCCAAGTGGGCGAACCAGATCATCGAGTACGTCACGGCCGCAGGCGTCGAATGGATCGCCCTGACGAACGGAGCGGAGTGGCGCATCTATAACCCGCACGCTCCCGTTCCTATTGAGCAGAAGTTGTTCCGCACCGTCCGGATCGAGGACCTTGACGAGACGCCGCGAATCCTGCTGTTACTGAGCAAGGAGAACACTGGCGAGAACCGCATTGAGGCGCTCTGGAAGGTGCATTTCGTCGATAGGCGAGTCCACCGGGTCCTCGTTGAGTCATTCAACAGCGACGCGCCGGCGAAGGAACTCGTCGCAGCGGCCCGTCATCGCGTGCCGAACTTGACCCTCCGCGAGATACGGCAAAGCCTGGGCCGCGCGCGCCTCCTTCCGGTTCCCCGTTGTGGAGGAGCAGGAACGGTCGCGACCATTTATGGGCCACCAGAGCAGGCGGAGCCACGGCCGCGTCGACCAGGCAGCAACGAGCGAAGAGCAGGGGTACCGAGTCTTGCTGGTCGAGCGCTCGATGAAATTGAGGGATCTGATTGTTGCGGGTCATCTCGCCCCGGGCGACGTACTAGAAGTGGATTGCTGGGGAGAGCTTCACACTGCCGAGCCTCTTGACGATGGACGCGTCAACTATCGAGGCGTCGCCTACCAGACGCCCTCGGCTGCCGGAGAAGCGGTCAAGAAGACGACACGAGGGCTGGACACCCCAAAGAACGTCAGTGCCAACGACGGATGGATATTCGAGCGAGCAGAAGACCGGAAGACGGGACAGATGGCGGCACTCAAGCAAATTCGGAGGAGCACAGCCGCAACCCTCGCGTAGGCGGCGCTCAGCTCGGTGCCGAGGTGCAAAGTCAAGCGGAAGCGAACTGGTGCTTCTACTCCGACAAGCGAGCCATGTGTCACTTGTGAGTGCTGATCGAAAAAAGGAGAGCGCCCCGTTGCCCTGCTCCTTCATGGGGCATCCGCCGAAGTCCGGTCAGGGTGTGGCGTTGACTTACTTGAGCTGATCACCGTATCTGCCGCAGGACCGAGATTCGGCGGAGCGCCCCATCTCGTCACTGGAACCGAGCCAATATTTCCTCCACCGAGTCGACGGAAGTCTCCCAGTCCATCGCGCGCGCTGTACTCACGCCGCTATAGGCGATGCGCCTGCGCGTCGCTTCATCGTCAAGCAGCCGCGAGCATGCTTCTGCGAGGGAATTTGGCTCGCGAGGCGGCACAAGCAACGCATTGATACCGTCTCGCGCAAAATCTTCTACCCCCCCATTCCGAGTCGAGATCACCGCAGCGCCACATGCCATCGCTTCAGCAGCGGGGAGACCCCATCCCTCGTATGCCGAGGGTAGAAGGAAGATCGCCAGCTCGTTGTAGAAGGAGCGCATTGCATCGTCAGTGGGTGCGTCGAGAGTCTCCACCCAAGATGGAAGATCGATGCGTCCCGGTCCAACTGCCAGCACGCGGATGTCGTGCGTCGCGCGGATATGCGCCAGTGCTGCAATGGCATCGTCGCAGCGTTTGACGGGTCCTTCACGCGCGATGAACCCTACGACCGCTTCCCTTAATGCGGGATCTCGTACCACGTGGAACACGTTGAGGTTCAGACCGCAGGTAATCGTTTTGTCTGGCTCGCGGCCAGCGTCCCGCAACATGGTAGCGACGGCATTAGACGATGCCACGACGATATCGGGATGGCCGAACGCTCGCACCATGCGCTCTCGTGTTGCAGCGTCAGCGGTCATCCAAAATTCGTAGTCATAAGCGATCTGCACCACACCACGGGCTCGGCGGCGGACAATCGGCACCACCTCCGCCGTTTGCCACGCGGTTACGATGGCCACATCGCACTGTGGGATCGAGCGACCACTAGAAATCGCGAGCCGTAGCCGGGGGTCGAATTTGAACCAGGAAACGAGCTGCGGGAGCACCCGGAGAAGGGCGAGCGTTCGAAGCGCGAGGCGCGGACCGCACGATGAGACGAGAAATACGACCGTGACGATATGTCCGCGCGCTGCAAGGTGGTTCGCGTATTCATAATGAACACGGAAGCCTCCTATCGGCGAACGAGCGTACCCTGGCAGGACGATCGTCAAGCGCACGGTTTTCCCCGTAGAACGCTTGGCACGCATACGCGTATCGGCTGACCACCACACTGGATCGGTCCATCACGCCCCTCAGGGTGGTCACGCCTCAGCAATGTCGCCTCTGCTGAAGGGGCAACGAGCAGTCCGCGGCGTGTAATAGATCGGACAAGTGCGCACGCGGCAACGCGGCGCTGATCCAACACTTCACAGCGATTGCCGCATACGAGACACGTCCGAATGTGGAAGCGACCATGAAGGGCGCTACAAACAAATGGTGCGAGCGAAACGATAAGGGCCCCCCGGTTCTGATCGAGAGAGTCCCACGCTTTCGGGTCGGCGAAGAGGCGCTCGGTCACGAGGTGGACCTCGATGACGTCCCCCTCCTTCCTCTTCTCCCTGACGGTAGCACCAATGATCTGCTGGGTCGTCGGTACTGTTGACGAGCAGGATTCAGTTGGCGAAGCACCCGTGGCACTGGCGCCTGCCTTGGCAAAGAGGCCGAGGCGAGCATTGCGCCAAATTCCACTCGAAGGAGTTGAAGTCCACGGTCATTCGAACGCTCGCCGGCAACTCTCCTCCCGGGACCGTGCTCGTCACCGTCAACGAGATCCCGATCGCGCTCTGTGTGTTCTCGGGCAACACCTCTAAAGTGAGGACGTTTCCTGAGGTGATGGCCGATCTCCAGTCACGCTTAAAGGCAGGAGGATCGCCCTCGTTTACGACCGGGGACTCATCAACGAAGAAAACCGCGCCTCCGTCGCGACACACGGCTTCGACCACCTGATGGCGACGCGGCCGCACCGCGATTGCGACGTCGTGGCGGTCCTCGGGGCCGACGAAGTAGATGACGTCACCTGAAGCGAGATGACCCGACCGCGGTGCTCGGTGACCGAGATCACCCACGCGGGCCAGCGCTACGTAGTCGTCACATCCACCAAGCGAAAGGCCCGCGCCGACCACTGGCACGAAGAGCTGCTGGCCCAGACCGAGGGGGGACTGGTCGCGCTCTCGCGGCACGTCCGCGAGGGACGCCTCAAGGAACTCGTGAAGATAGGCGCGGCGGCCGAGCGAATCCTCGCGGGCTCCGGTGCCGCACGGTGCTTCCAGACGACGATCTCTGAGGAGGTCTTCTACTGGAGCTACGACGCGGCGGCTCTCCATGGCGAGGAGGAGTTCCTCGCCGGTCGCTACGGAGGGGGTCGCCTACCGTCATGGTTCGGTGCCACGACTAGGGGCCTGTCTCACCTGTCTCGAGCGGGCAAGCTCGCGATGACGATTGCGGAAAGCATCAGGTCCGCGGTGATCGCCTGCTCGATAGCGTGTGCACCAGGAAGTGCCGCGAGAGGAGGTCCGTGCCGATCACCGGAGTTGGAGAACCCCCGTCGAGCGCTCCCAATCAGAGGTGCAGACGCTTCGGCACCGTGGCGGAAGCAAGTTTTCGATTGCTCGCCAGGCACGCTCCCGAAGAGGCGCCCATCCTGGGCGGTCCCGCCCGCATCGAGTCGCTCGACAGGGAGATTGCTGCTGCCACGATCGCCCAGGTCGGCCGGGACACGGCAGTTGCTTCGGGTATCGACGTCTTCGATTCCGACTGGTTGGGAACGGCGAAAGCTCTGTATTACGTCTCACCGACGATCGGGTCGATTCGGCGATGGCCCTGGCGCGACGTCGATACCGTCAAGGTCGTAAAGCGCAAGCTCAGGCTCGCCAGGTACATCCTAGAGTTCCGGTCATCGCCAACGCCCCTCACGTTGATTACTGGTCGCAGGTCAGCGAGGCGTCTCATTGCCCTTCATGAAGCGTGCAAACGATACCGGCACTGATTCGAACTTCACCCCCGAACATCAAGCCAGGTCCCCCGGAAGAAGGCTCTCGATGAAAGACTCTCGCGATTTGGCCCAATAGTCAGCTGCGACTCCCGGCGCGCCCCTAAGGCCGCGCGCAACACGGCGTCGATTCTGTGCCCCTCACCGCCCGATGAGCTGCCCCCGAATACCTACTGTCGGAATACCCACCGTCGTCTTTTCCGATTGACCACCCCCCGCGTTCACAGCGGCTCAACAAGCGAGCAATGGAGCACCACTATGTGTGGTCGCAGGTGCGTATGGACTAGTCAAACTGTGTCAGCAAGCGCCCTCCTCTTCCGGTTGCTGTGTTCTCTTGCCTAGTTATGTTAGCCAAATATGGCCCATGACATGGCTATAAACATGTCTGTACCAGTGCCAGCGCGGAGGTGGACGATGCCTCCATGGCAGATCGTGCGCCACGCAGACACCACGTAGAGTGGCGCCACGTAGAGTGGCCAGGACCCTCGACTACGTCAGAATCTCGCCACTACCGCGGATCCGCTCGGGCAAAGGGATCCGGCGATTCGGCGTGGGCGGCGGTGTCCTCGTCGCCGTTGCAATCTTCGCGAGCCAGGTCGGCAGCGTCGGCGACGCTGCGCCTGTTGCCCCGGGGCTAACGGCTCCAGTGATCACCTCGCAACCGAGAAGTGTGATCCTCGCGGCGGGTGCTCTGGCGAGGTTCGCTGCTTCGGCGAAAGGTGCGCCCCGGCCGAAGGTCGAGTGGCAGGTCTCGACGAGTAGAGGCAGGTCGTGGAAGCGCATCGTAGGCGCGACAAAGATCGTCTACTCCACCGTGAGCTCGCCGTCGCGGCGCGGCGACGAGTTCCGGGCGGTTTTCTCCAATGCGATTGGATCCGCGACAACGCACCCGGCGAGATTGACCATCAGAGGAATCGTGGACCGTCGCGCCACGACCGCCGCCAAGGCTCTGGCGATCAAGTCCACCACGTACCGGAGGGCAACAGCCCCGATGGTCACGGTGCAGCCCGCGAGCGCCAGCATGGTTGTGGGCAGCACGGCGACGTTCCGGGCCGTCGCGTCGGGCACACCGACCCCGAAGGTCCAATGGCAGGTTTCGACCAACAGCGGCGGAACCTGGAGCAACGTCAGGGGTGGGACCGCGTCAAGCTATTCGCTGGTCGCGTCGATCTCCAAGAATGGGTACAAGTTCCGGGCGGTCTTCACAAACTCGG
The DNA here is from genome assembly GCA_963761425.1 of uncultured Acidimicrobiaceae bacterium. Lineage (GTDB taxonomy): Bacteria > Actinomycetota > Acidimicrobiia > Acidimicrobiales > Bog-793 > Bog-793. The sequence goes on from CAVXGQ010000005.1 coordinate 624,909, forward strand.
CGGGTTCTGCGACGAGCGCCGCCGCGACCCTCACGGTGAACGCTCCCGCGACCACCACCACCCCCACGACCACCACCACGACTACCACCACCCCCACGACCACCACCACGACCACCACCACCACGACCACTACCACCACCACGACTACCCTGCCAGCGGTCGATACGAGCGGAGTGATCACGACGAACGACTCGAAGACGCCTTGTATCTACATTGACGCGGTAAACGGCGTGTTCACCACGGCAGAGTTGATCGCAGTCGAGAACGAGACCGGCGTGAACTACGACTGCGTGGAGATCTTCAGCGATGCCGACCCGACCTGGAGCGATTGGGTCAATCCGTGGCCGACAGCGACGGTGTCGGACGGCTGGGATGCGTGGCTTGCCGCGGATCCATCTCACCAGCTCATTCTCGGTCAGCAACTGATACCGGACTCGGAGTGCACATCAGTGTGCGTGGACCCACTGGTCTGGGAGTCAGCGTGTGACAGTGGCGCGTTCAACAGCTATGCGACCCAGCTCGCCAAGAACTTGGTGGACGAAGGTGCCGGCAACACGGTCATCCGATTGGGTAAGGAGTTCAACGGCCCGTGGGAGAACGACTACTTCGGCAACACCACGGCCGAGTACCAAGCATGGGCCGAGTGCTTCGCCCAAGAGGTCACTGCGATGCGCGCCGTGCCGGGAGCGCACTTCCTCTTCGACTGGAACCCGAACACCTGTACACAGAACTTCCCGCTCGCGGATGCCTACCCGGGTAACGCCTACGTCGACATCATCGGCGCTGACTTCTATGACGCTGACTGCACGACAGGCGAAACGGCTGCCCAGGAGGGTTGGAACAACCTCTTCCTCATTCCGTCCGTTCAGACGAGCCTTTCGGACATTGCCGCCTTCGCAAAGGCGCAAGGCAAGCCGCTCAGCATCCCCGAATGGGGAGAGACCACGACGACTGATGACACCGTGTATATGAACGGCGTCATCGGTGTCGTGGAAAACGACGATGTCGCTTATCAGAGCTACTTCGATTGCAACTGCGACGGGATTACCCCACTCGGATCGACGATCCCGGCGTCGACCGCTGCATACGAGCAGGCCTTCGGCTAGCGGGTCCATCGAGCAAAGCGACACCTACTAGCTCATCTCGCGATCACGCGGGCCTGACGCGGTGAGCCGTGGGCGGTTCCAACGATCTGAGGAACTCGCCCGATCGCTCGATAACTGGCCGGACCGCTCACGCTGAACGAAGCTCGGAAGCCGCCGCGGTTCATGTCACGGGTACGCGACCGATCCACTGGGTCAGATCAGTGTCAACCCGGTCGGCGACGCGACGGCATGAGAACCCTTCGCAACCGCTGCAGAAAGAACCGATCTCGTTACAACTTCGAGACGACATGATCGGATCTTGCTCGCGAATCGCCGGGATCAACGGATGACACACCTCCGAGCAGATCGACGGATGACCGCCTGACCTGGCAATCCCGGGGTCGTTACTCAGGATCGAGGTGACGAAAGCCTCTAGACACTGGCCGGAGGCGTTCGGCGCAATTGGATTGGAACATAAGAACATCGCGCATACACGCGACGCCAAAGTAAGTTTGAGATGGCGTCGCCGCCTCGAGCGCTAGCAGAGAACACCTTCGTCACGTGGCGTGCCGTGCTGCACGAAGGAGGGTCCCGTGTCTTGCAAGCCGAAATACAGCATGGCGATCGTGAGCATCGTGATCTTCACCGCGATCATCGGAGCCCCGTCGTACGCGACTGTGTCCGCGTCTATCACACGGCAAAGCGCGATGTCGGAGCAGCAAACAGTAGACAGCCCGTTGAGCAGCCTGACCCCAACGATGATCACGACGACGGTGCCGACCTCGACGACGACGACGGTGCCGACCTCGACGACGACGACGGTGCCGACCTCGACGACGACGACCGTGCCGACCTCGACGACGACGACCGTGCCGCCGACCACCACGACGTTGCGGGCGGCCACCACAACCACCACGTCGACAACCACAACCACCACGTCGACAACCACGCCAACCACGGCACCTGTCGTACTGGCCTCTTCTGGCGTCATAACGGCCGGCGACTCCAAAGCCAATTGCATCTACCTTGAAGCTGTCAACGGGGTGTTGACGACCACGGAGTTATCCGCAGTAGAAGAGACGACTGGGGTGACCTACGACTGCATCGAACAGTTCGCGGACGCGGATCCAACGTGGTCCGACTGGGTTAATCCTTGGCCGACGGGCACCGTGAGCGATGGTTGGGATGCTTGGCTTGCCGCCTCGCCGGATCACCAGCTCGTGCTCGGACTCAACCTCGTCCCGAACAGCGTTTCACCCTCCGGTTACCCGACGAACACCGGATGGGAAGCGACCTGCGCCTCTGGCGCCTACAACGAATACGCGGTCACTCTCGCCCGCAATCTTGTCGCGAAGGGCGCGGGCAATTCGGTCATCCGGCTCGGCAAGGAGTTCAACGGCTCCTGGGAGAACGACTACGTCGGGAGCCCCACTGACACGAACTATGCAAGTGAATTGGCGAACTGGATCGGCTGTTACCGAAATGAGGTGACCGCGATGCGGTCCGTGCCGGGCGCGCACTTCCTTTTCGACTGGAATCCCAACACGTGCATGACGAGCATCCCACTCTCCGAGAGCTACCCCGGTGACGCCTATGTCAATATCATTGGCGCGGACTTCTACGACGCCGACTGCACGACCGATGGGAGCGCCGAAAGTGAAGGCTGGAACAAGCTCTACACCATCGATTCCTCGATTGAGAACAGCATGTCCGGAATGGTTGCCTTTGCCAAGGCGCACGGCAAACCGTTAAGTATCCCGGAGTGGGGCCTCGAGGGGAAAGATGACACCGCCTACATGAACGGCATCATCGGCATTGTGAAGGCCAACGATGTCGCCTATCAGAGTTACTTCGACTGCAATTGCGACAACATCACCCCCCTTGGACCGGAAGTACCAGCATCGACCGCTGCATATCGACAGGCCTTCGGTTAGCGAGCCCGCCGTGGAAAGTCGTGTTGACAAGACGACTGCCGGTTGATGCGTCCGTGCTGCCGCGCTTCGTGTCGTAACCGAGTACGTGGCAAACCTCCTCCCCAAACGGGGAACCGCGGTCCGCCTGCAAGCTAAGTCGGCTGTGTCTGTCTTAAGCGGTCGACGAGATCGAGAAGCTCGGGCTCGTTGCTGGAGAACTTCCTCGCGAACGCGAAACGCCCACGTGAGGCCTCTCGGATCAGGTCTTCCGACGTGAGCGGGGCTGGGTGCGGCCCTCCCTCCCACTTGCAGTACGTCGGGTCACAGCCGATGTTTGCGAAGTCGAGCCGAGGAGCAACGGCGGTCTGCCAGAAAGCCTCCTCTGGAGCGAAGACGTGGGAGAAGTACCGCCTCATCGCAACATTCTTATGGGCGACATCCAAGGCGTATTCCGCTGTCGATCGAGTGAACGACCACCACATACTCCCGGCATAGAGAGCCCTTCCGCCAAGCGCGCCTCCCAGGTCACGCCGGAGCCCGAACCAGCGAGTCGCTACGTTAACGGCCTTCGCGACGAGCGAATCAGGATAGCGGAATCCTCGTCGACGCCAGCGACGATTGAAGCGCCAAGCCGGCTTGCCCCAGTCCGCGTTCGGCGCCGGCACGATCTCCAGGTGATCCACCGGTTCGTCCTGCCACACGGCGAGCGCGGCCGCAGTGAGAATTGGGTAGCACTGGCCGCTGATCAATGTGCATCTCGTGACGTTTGAATCGGCGAGCGCGACCTCCAGCAGCCTTATCGTGACCTCAACCAAGCCCCACCCAGCCCAGTTTGGTGACAGGCGTCGATCCAGAAACTTCACCGATGGGCAACCCATCTTGAATTGTTCCGCGTCGACCCGCGCGGTGATGTGGGCAATTATCGAGGCATCTTCTGGTAACGCGGTGACAAGTCGCCGGAACATTGCGGGATCCCGGTGCGCCATGATGAGGTAGGCTGCGGTCATTCAACCTCCGGAGATCGAAGGCGTCTAAGTGGCAGGCGTCACGGAGCGCTGAGACGTAGCGATCCGAAGTGACTATCGATTTTGCATAATACGCGCCGGATAGGGTGCCGTCTTTCGCCACAGCATGGACGAGAAGCCACGCATGCGGGACGTCGAACCCACGAACTCTGGGGTCATGCGATGCGGTCGAGTCGCCGCTGCGCGATCGAGTTGACAACCTCCCGGCACCGGCGAGAAGCCGACTCCGGTCCGCCGCAGGATCTGAAATGGTCGGTTGTGCGAGCGGCTCCCCGGTAAGCTACGACTATTGGCCTTACAAATGGGAACTTTCCGCGGACGATGCGAGTGGTGCCCGCTCGGTCGTGACTAGGAGGGTCGAGTGGCGATCCACGTGAGACGCGGCATGGCCGCGGTGGTCATCATTTTTTCGACGACATTGCTAGCTACCGCCTCGAGCGCGTCGTTTCGCGCCTCGGCGATGCTCCCGTCAGCGACTACAACCCAGTTCGGTATGAACACCTTTGTCCCTTACAACTGCGAGTCGAACTCCTCGTGGTCTCAGCTGGCAACCACACAGTTCCAAGCATTCAAGGGACTCGGAGCGAACGCCGTCGCTCTTGCCTTCCCGCTGTACACGGACTCACTCACCTCGAATGCCTTCTATGCCAAGGACGTGTGCAATACCCAGTACGCGTCACCGTCTCCAGCGGAACTCGCGATGCTTGTCCGCATCGCGCACGCCATGGGGCTCCAGGTGTTCGTCCGGCCGATCCTCTACGAGACGAATCTCCAAGCCGAGAAGCCTGGTGCCTGGCGCGGCATCATCGAACCGACGAACACTGACCTCTGGTTCAGGAACTACTGGACCACGATGCTGCCTTATCTCCAAATGGCTCAAGCTAACCATGTCGAGCATTTCGCCCTCTCGACTGAACTCCAGAGCATGGCGGCCAAGCCCAACTGGAGAGCACTGATCGCGAAAGCGCGTCACATCTACACCGGTGACCTCGTCTTTTCCACCAACTCCTCACCTGGGGGTAACGATAACGATGAAATTCACTGGGGCGGCACGAGTGTCGGTCTGGACTTCTACTCCGGCGTGCCGGGACTGAGCAGCACCGCCACGCCAGCCCAGATCGTCGCAGGCTGGAACCGCGAGCTCGCGACGACGAACCCGTTCCCTCTGATCTCGTCGGCGACGATCTCCGAGGTCGGCATCTTGCCGCAAGATGGCGCCTACTCCCAGCCCTATTCCTGGTCGCTGCCACTCGCGCAGTATCCCTTCAACCAGTTGATCCAGGCCAACTGGTTCACTGCGGTGTGTCGCTTCTTCAAATCCCACAAGATGGGCGGCGTCTACTTCTGGGGTTCTGCGATCTACGAGCAGAACGGAGTCCTTCTCGGGACGCCGAGCATGAGCGCCGGCACCATCTCGGAGATTCAGCCCCTCGCCCAGCAGGCCATCAAGGTTTGCTTCACCGGAAAATGAGTTCCGGTACCAAAACGGACGGCGAGCCACCTGACGCCACCCTCCTGCTTGCCCTGGATCCCGCCGATGTTTACGACTGCGAACACGGGATGAACTCCGGGTAGGCGGTGGCCTTCGTCGGCGACACGATGTCCAAGTACTGGAAGCTGTTGGCTGTTCCAGTGGCTGCCATGTAGAAGCGAGGTTCAGCTAAGAAGGATGCGCCTTCGTGGCTAGCGGGATGACGACTCGATTCGAAGGGGAGCATGGAAGAACAGAGATCCGATCGTCGATTGAGAGCTGTGAAGATCGCCCTGGACGCTCGCTACGTACGGCGGCGCGGAATGGGCTTCCATCGATACGTCTCTGACGCGATCAAGCTCCTGGTCAAAGAAGGTGCATCGGTCACGCTATTGACGAACTTCCCTTCTGGCCCGTACGTATCCTCATATCCAAAGGTCCAATGGGCGAGCTTTGGCAGCTCACATAACATCATATGGGAGCAGTTGCAATTACCCTTCTTTCTGCGTCGCAGGGATTTCGCTCTCTACTGGGCGCCTGCCAATGACGGCATACCGATCTTCTCGATACCAAGAACCTGGAAGGTTTCCACGACCCATGACATCATTCCCCTCCGACTTCCGCGTATGTACCTTCTGTCACACCCGTGGTTCGCCCTACCGTACCTGCTCTGGACGTTCTCCGCGATACTGAGGAGCGACACGTTGATTACCGTGTCGAAGTGCTCGGCGGAGGACATTCATCGCCGCTTCCGACGTCAGCCTGTCGTTATCCCGCCGCTTCTTTCTGATGCCAGCTTGAACGCCAAAGGGATTCCTCTGCCTGACAGCTTGTTGAACCGTTCCTACATTGTCTATAACGGAGGAATCGACCCGCGTAAGAACGTGCGGAATTTACTGAAAGCGTTTGCAATAGTCGCACGCCAAGACCCCGCCACGGATCTTCTGTTGATGGGAGACGGCTTCACGGGATACGCCTTAGCCATGAAGGAGCTCAACATAGAGGACCGGGTGATCATCACTGGTTACGTTGATGAGGACATGAAGACCGCGATTTTGGCGTCAGCGTCAGTCCTCGTCTACCCGTCTCTGTACGAGGGCTTTGGCTTGCCAATCCTCGAGGCATTTGCCGTCGGGCTTCCGGTGGTATCGTGCAACAACAGCGCCCTCGCGGAGGTCGCAGGCGACGCGGCGGTTTATGTTGACCCGCACGATCCCGAGTCGATCGCCGAGGGCCTCATCGAAGCACAAAAGGCCGATGTCGCCGCACGGTTACGGGAAAATGGAACCGCCCGCCTGAGCCTTTACAGGCCAGAACATGCACGGCAAGCCCTGATCGATGAATTCCAAAAGGGGATCATCGCGCTCGCAAGGCGACGTATCCACTAGGGTAACCCACAGACCTCGAATGCGTCTCTCGGAAAGGCCCCGGATCGATCGGAAGTTTCGGTCCAATGTTGGGTGGCATAGGAAACTTGCGGCCTTGAAGAGCTCGGCGACCGTTGAAAGTTTCCGTGGCCTGGTAAGACGGACCGGCCAACTCAGGCGCGCCGTGAATTCGAACATCGCCCGAATCGCGCTCGTCGTCATCGTGATGGCTGGTGCCTTCCTCATCAGTGGACCGGTGGTGCGCTTGATCGGGGACGCGGCAGGTATCAGCGGACAGCCGTACCTCGAGTCTGCGTGGTTCGTGAAGCCGGCTGCAGCGAGCGCGGGCATCCGCGGGGGGTCAAGCGTCGGGATCGCGTTCCGTGCGAGTCGCCGGGTCGAAGTGCACTGGTCCGAGCTCGCCACGGGGGCCATCGTTTCGTCGGGGACCGTCCGTGTCGGTCCGGGGCGACCCGTCACGGTCCGGGTGCGGTTGCCAGTGGTCCGGAAACGGACCTGGGTCACGATATCGGTCGACCACCTCGCCGCGCCGCTGCGCGTCGAGGTTGAGCCCCGATGACGGCGCCGTCGGCAGCGCCGATGCTGTTTCGGCGAAGGCCGGGACTTGCGACCGCAACGGCGGCATTCATTGTCGCGGTCTCAATCGTCATCCCCGCCAATCCTGCCGCGCAGGTGATCTCCTCCGTGGGGCTGATTCTCCTGCCCGGCCTGGTTCTCACGTCGGTGATCATCCCTTCCGGGCTAACTGGGCTGAGGAAGCTCCTCGTCTCGACCGGAGTCGGGTTGACCATGTTCTGTCTGGTCGGCGCTGCGGCAGGAGCTTTCGGCCCATCGCTCGGGGTAGGGCACCCTCTTGGTCGGACGCCACTCGTTCTGCTGTGGCTCGTGATTCTCGCGGCGGTCGGGACCATCGCAATCTTGCGTCGGCTCGACCCGGTCAGTGAGGCACTCGCAGGTCTTCATCGGCACGACTATTGGTGGATTGCGGCTCTCGCAGTTCCGCCCTGCGTGGCCCTGTGCGGAGCCACGAGGCTGAACGCCACCGGTTCCAACGGCGTCGCGGTTGCCGCAACAGTGCTCGGACTCGGCCTCATCCTGACCGCCGTCGCGCTTAGCGACCGCGTCAGCGCGGCCGCACAGTCTGGGCTCTTCGCGAGCGGCGTCGTCACACTCATATGGCAGCTCCCGACTCGGGGAGGTTGGCTCTGGGGCTGGGATATCCAGCATGAATTCTCGGTGGCATCGGCAACGATCACATCGGGCAGATTCCCGCTACCTCAGCTTCACGACCCCTATGCGGGAATGCTCTCGCTTACCGTCCTTCCAGCGCAGCTGCACTTCCTGAACGGAATGCAGTTGCGGACCATCCTGGTGCTGCTTCCTGGCGTCATGCTCGCCGGCTGCGCGGTGACGACCCTGGTCACGACACGGAGGATCGCCGGGCCGGTGTACTCGGCGTTCCTCGTCGCACTGCTGATCGTCGGGACAGCCTCGTTCCTTACGGAGCTGCCCGCTCTTATGCGTCAGTCAGTCGCGCTGTTCCTGTTCACCCTGCTACTCCAGCTCATCGCGGACCCGCCCGCGCGCATCCGCCGGGTCCGGGTCCTCGCTGTCGTGATTGGGGCGGGATTGGCGGTTTCCCACTACTCGTCGGCCTACCTGACAGCTGGCGCCGTTCTCACGGCGTGGCTGCTCGGCGTCGTGCTGCGGACGGACCGGTCCCGTCGAGTCATCACCGCCAGCGCCGCCACAGGGATCGTCGGCGTTGCGCTGGTCTGGGGGCTCTTTGTCGCCGACACCGCCTCATACCTGAGCCATGTCGCCCAGGCGATCCGACAGTCGGGACTTGAACTACTCCCCGGGTCGGGAAGCCTGCTCTCGCGTTGGCTCCAAGGCGCGTCTTCCGGAAAGTCGATTTCGCCTTCGCAGATACGTACCTTGGACGTCACCGCTCGAGCTCACCTCTACAGCTGGATGACTGTCGATCCACGGGCCGACAGCATCCGGCTCACGAAGAGCTCGACGCCTGGTTCCCATGGAGTGCCCATCCTCGGGCCGATCGTCCAGAACGTGACGATTGCGGCAAGGGAGGCCATCCTCCTTTTCGTCGTCCTCGCGGTCCTCTGGGGAATCTGGCGGTTGATCAGAAGGCGAGAGCACGTCGAGATCGTCGGCCTCGCGCTGTTCGGGGGATTCGTTTCCGCCGTGTCGCGTACGTCGGGGACGCTGACGCTGCAATTCAACACCGACCGAGTGGAAGCACAGATGTACCTGATATTCGTCGTGATCGCCGCTTATCTCGTGCACAACCTGCGGGCGCGGATCTGGCGGATCACGCCGATCCTCCTCGGGGTGCTCGCGGCACTCCAGGTAGCGTTCGCCTTCGGCATCGGCGCCTACGCGGTCGCGAACTCGAACCTTCCCGTCGCGCTAGCCTCGACCGGACCCGCGATCCAGCAGCTCGCGGTGACACCGGCGGATAGGGATGCGGCGCGATGGGCGATCGAATTCGCCGGCAAACGTGTGCTCCAGGCCGATCCGTACAGCTCCTTGGCGCTTGACGACTTCGGCGGGGCGGACCGCAAAAAAACCATCGCGACGGTGGACCCGGTCGTCGTGGACAACGGTGCCTGGATCCTGGCCACAAGCGCGAACGTGACCGACCATACGGCGCGGGCCATCATCGGGTCATCCTCCGGATCGTTCGTCTTCCCGCGTGGATACTTCATTCGGACTCGAGCGATTCTCTATGTCTCGCGGACCGACATCGTCTTTGGAGCGGATCCCTCGTGAGATCCATGGTGGCCAACAGCTTCACCCGGATTCCCTACGTTGGAACGAATCGATCTGACCATGACTGACTCAATCGTCGGCGACACCTTGGAGCAATCGGCCGACGGGACACCAGCCATACCAAAGATCACGGTCGTGATCTGCTCCTTCAACGGAGCGAACAAGATCGGCACCGCACTTGAAGCCCTGGCCAGACAGACTGGCTGGGTTCCGTTCGAGGTCATCGTCGTCGACGACGGCTCCACGGATGCCACAGCGGACATCGCCGAGCGAGCAGGGGCAACGGTGATCCGGCTCGATGAGAATCGCGGACGCGGGTACGCGCTCCAGGAAGCTACCAAGGTGGCTCGGGGTCCGATCCTCGCCATGACAGACGACGATTGTGTGCCCTTGCCGAACTGGATAGAGCAACTCGCCGAGGAGTGGACCCGAGTCCCTGAAGGTGTCACCGCCATCGGCGGATCCGTCAGGCCGCTCGCCACCGACACATTCAACCGGCGCTATATCGACTTCCGCAAACCGCTGTGTGCCCAGGAACTCGATGGCAACGAAGATGCAGGCATGGTCGCTCGACTCCGGCGGGCTCTCTTCCCGCCACCTGACAGAGCCGATCGACGCCCTGTGCTCTGCACGGCCGGCGCGAATATGTCACTGCGACTGTCTGCCGTGCGAGAGGTCGGAGGGTTCGACCCGGCGATCCGTTTCGGCGGCGAAGAAGACGCTCTCTGCAAGCGTCTCCGTGAAATCTTCGGCCCCGACACCGTGCTGTTCGTTCCGGAGATCGAGATGATCCACGACTTCCGCCCGAATCTCGGCGACTCCCTACGACGTTCTCGCGCCTACGGACGGGCACACGGCCAGAAGTGGAGGAGCGAGGGCGGCATTCCTACAATCCAGCCGATTCCGTTCCTCGTCGCGGGCATCGCCCTTCCGCTCCTTGCCTGGCGGCCGAAGCTTGGCACGCTGGCAACGGCCCTCCTGCCACCTCTCCTGTACCGAGGCTGGCTGGACCGATGCAAGGCTACCGGGTCGATCGAACCCGTCCTGTATCCCTACGTACGCCTTCTCGAGGAGGTCGCCGGAGAGGCCGGCTTTCTCGCTGGACTACGAGACAAGCCAGCCGTCTAGTGTCCTGAGTCACTGAATACTCGCGTTGATGGCGCGAGTCGCGTAGCGTTGTTCCATGGCAGGACGCGGACGTCCGAAAGCTCCCTTGGTGCTCACCGAAGAGGAGCGCGAGACGCTCGAACGGTGGGCGAGGCGCCCGAAGTCGGCGCAATCTCTGGCATTCCGCTGCCGGATCGTTCTCGCCTGTGCGCAGGGCCTCGACAACAAGGTCGTCGCCGCCAAGCTCCACACGTCCCAGCAGACCGTGTGGAAGTGGCGCAGTCGCTTCCTCGCGCGACGCCTCGACGGACTCGCAGATGATCCACGTCCCGGCGCGGTTCGCACGATCACCGACGATGTGGTCGAAGCAGTGATCGTGAAGACGCTCGAGGAGATGCCCACCGACGCAACGCACTGGTCGACCCGCTCGATGGCCAAGGACATGGGGATGAGCCAATCGGCAATCTCGAGAATTTGGCGAGCGTTCGGCCTAAAGCCCCACCTCGTCGACTCCTTCAAGTTGTCGAACGACCCGCAATTCATCGAAAAGGTGCGTGATGTCGTCGGTCTCTACATGAACCCACCGGAAGCCGCACTGGTGCTCTGTGTCGACGAGAAGACCCAAGTCCAAGCGCTCGATCGCACCGCACCTGTGTTGCCACTGCGACCAGGAGTTCCCGAACGCCAGACCCATGACTATCTGCGCCATGGCACGACAAACCTCTACGCGGCGCTCGACGTCGCATCGGGACAGGTGATCGCGGACATGACCGATCGTCACCGTGCCGACGAGTTCCACCGGTTCTTGAACCTCATCAATCGCTCGGTTCCCGAGGACTTGGACATCCACGTGATCGTCGACAACTCCTCGACGCACAAGACGCCCGAGATCCACCGTTGGCTGGTGCGCCATCCGCGCTTCACCCTCCACTTCACGCCGACCTACTCATCGTGGATGAACTTGGTCGAGCGCTGGTTCGCCGAGCTGACCAACAAATGGCTGAGAAGAGCAACGCATCGCTCGACAAAAGAGCTCGAAGCGGCGATCAGTTCGTGGATCGACACCTGGAACGAGAACCCGAGGCCCTTCGTCTGGCACAAGACGGCCGACGAGATCTTCGAGAGCCTCGCTTCCTATTTATCAACTGTCCAGTGACTCAGGACACTAGGAACAGGGCCCTGCCCCTTCTGGCCCCGCAGCTCTTAGCACAGGCCGTATCTTCTCCCGGGGTCGTTCTCCGGAGGGATCCTTTGTGCTCCGGAGCTTCAAGATTGCAGCCCGACTGCCGGGCCCGCGGGCTTCCCGCTCCGGCCGGACTTCAGCGGGTGCCCCATGAAGGCGCAGGTCAACGGGGTGCGCGACCGCCCAAAAGGACTGAAACGGCCTTCCATGGGCTGAAATCGGGCCCGGCAGAATGATTCAAACAGACGACGACGTCCGAGTCACAACTCACGACGCAGTACGACGTTCAACGCCTGGCGGCCCATGGCGTTGAGGTCCGGCGGGAGGCCCCTCAAAAGTGCGAGCACGCCAACGTACAGGCCGGTTACACCAATGCCCAGGAGCAGCGTCAGCGGCGCTCCCCGCGAGGAAACCAGAGCCAAACGTGAAACACGGCGATTACGAGCCCGCCGGCGAGCGCCGGACGGATGAGCGATCGCAAGAACGCGACCCGCACGCCCACGCCGTGACGGAAGACGAGGTAGGTGCCCGTCAGCATGAACGCCTCCGAAACCACCGTGGCGCCTGCGGAACCTTTCACGCCCCAATGGGGGATCGCAAAGAGGTTGAGCACGACGTTGAGCACGAGTGAAGAGAGGCTGACGTAGAGCAACTTCTGATGACGGTTGCGCGAGAAACTCGCGTAGCCGAAGACGTTGTTCAAAGCCGAGAACACGATCGAAATCGCGAGAATCGACAACGGTGCCGCCGCCGAAGCGAACCTGCTGCCGGCAAGAAGGTGGATGACCGGTGTTCCAACACAGATGATGCCCGCGACCACGAGGCAACTGATCGCCGCCATGTAGGAAACGGCCCACTGGACAACCGACTTCAGCTCATCGGCCCGACTGCGCGTCATGAGGGGCAAGACACTCGTCATGAAAGCACTGGAAATGACGAGGAAGAAGTTAATGATCGCATAGGCGACGCCGTAGATGGCCACCTGAAACACACTGGTCATCAGACTGAGCAGGATTATGTCTGCCTTGAGGTAGGCGTAATTGACAATGCCGATCACGCCGATGCTGATCGACTGACGAATGATCCTGACCCAGTTGGCAGCGCTGAATCGCGGTCTGAAGGGCACCTGGCGTCTGACGATCAAGTACGCAACCGCGGCAACGATCACCGTGGAACCAAGAAACGCGCAGAAACATCCCCTCACGCCTGCGCCCAACGCGAGCGCAGTCCCGAGCCCGCTGACCCACAGCACCTGCTGCAGGAGATTGACCGCGGCCACCCAGTGGTTAGAGATGCTCGCTACGTAGTAGCCAAGCGAGACCGCACGGATGGCGTCGAACGGCACCGTTAAGGCGACAATGACGATGCCAAACCGCACTTCGCTCGGCGAACTCTTGTAGACGAGATCACCGACCACCCAGACGATAGGGATGAGCATCGCACTGAGGGACAACCGCAACCCCAGGTTGTAGCTAAGGATGCTCCCCGCATCATTCGGGTTTCGTGATATCTCTCGCCCAGCCAGGGCATTGATCCCGAGATCAGTGAGAAGCTCCCAGGTCGACACGAAAGTGCCTGCGGTGACGAACATGCCATAGCTGTCGGGCCCCAATCGGTGGGTCATCAGCCGGAGCGCGAGCGCCCCGAGGGCTGCAATAAGGATGTTCGCTATGAACAGGGACGAAGTACTGACGAAGATGCGACGGCGAGGCCGAACGATTCCTCCCGTACCGGGAAGATCGCCTGCGTCCGCATTCGTTGTTGGCACGGTATTTGGCATCGGAGACACGATCATCGCTCGTCCGCGGTGCAACAAGAAAGTGCCGTCTTTGGCTCCGTCTCCGGAGGGACAGGTCTGACTGCTCGGTCGATGACTGATGCCTGTCCACGCGACTCTGACGACCGTGAACTTCACGAGCTGGGCCACGTCATCCCTCCCGCGGTCGACGAGATCGCGGGTCGACTGTTTGGATTGGCTACGATCTCGTCGCCGGAGACGGACATGCCTGAATGAGCCGGGGCGAGTTGACGACGTCTTCCCGCGGATCAGCCTTGTCCCTCGCAGACCGGGTCGGGATCGCGAACCATCAGGGAGCGATGTGTCATGGAATCATGTCGGTGTCTCGGGGAGCGACGAGGCGCGGAAAGCGATGCCGAATGACGCGCGCCTCGGTCCCCAAGGTCCTCATGACGCCGAAGAATGAAGAGAACCCCTACCTACCGCTGCTCCGCCAGGCTCTAAGAGAAGTCGGGGTCGTCTCCGATTGGCTCGCGATGGAATGGACGCCAAGCCAGACGCTGAACACGCTCGTCTTCCCTGCTGAGCTGCTCCTCGGCAGGTTCCGGGGCTTCAACGTCCTTCACCTTCACTGGGTGTACAGGTTCGCCTGGAACTGGGCACGACACTTGCCCCTCGTGAGAAGACTGCCCCGCTGGTGGTTCGGCTCCGCCCTGTGGTTTGCCAGCGCGATTGGCTTCCGTGTTGTGTACACCTCACATGAGCCGCTGCCGCTCGCCCCAATTTTCGATGACGATGTGGCCGGCCGGCGTCCTCTGCTCAACCGCTCACGGGCGGTGATCACGATAACCAACGACGCGAAACGCCGACTCTGTGAGATGTTCAGCCTCGATTCCGACCTCGTCGAGGTCATCCCCGAGGGAGCGCCGGTGGCCGGACCCGCCCCGAAATGCGAGGACGCCCGACAAAGACTGGACGTTTCCATAGCGACGCCACTCATCGTGATGTTCGGGCATCTCGATCCCTACAAGGGCGTGGACCTGCTGCTCGAGGCTGCCATCGACCTGCCCTCGGCTATGGAACTCGCCATTCGCCTGCTCGGCGATACCGCGGACCCGCAATACGCGAACAGGATCAGCGGCCTCGTTGAGCGCTTACAAGAGCAGGGCCGCGACGTCCGCTGGGAGCGCGGGGCGTTCTCCGACGACGATCTCGAGGCGTTGCTAGCTGCCGCCGACCTCGTCGCGATTCCATTTCGTTGGATCACGAACTCCACTTCGCTGCGCGTTGCGATGTCACGACGGGTTCCCGTACTCGTGCCCGGGCTCACTGAGCTCGGAGACATCCCGGCCGAAGCGGTGTTCCGTTACGACCACACGACCAAGACTGGACTGCGTGACGCTGTTGCTGCAGCACTGTGCGCCCCGCCGGAAGAGGTGGCCGCTCGGGTGGCCGCGGCGTACGCGTGGACAACCGCGTGGACATGGCAGGATGTCGCCAGCGCGACGAAGGCGATCTACGAGCGAGTGCTCCAAGTCACGCCGTAGACCAAATACGGTAGAGGTTGTGTTACACATCCAGTGGTTGGCGCAATGACCCTTTCTCACGCCAGAGCGATGACGCCTGTCCACACCGACAAGGTGGTCGTTGGCGACCTTGAATTCGGATCGCTGCGGTTGAGGGTCCTTGGACTGGAACGATGACGGATCCTGAAGTGGCGATTGTTCAGGCGCGGACCGGATTGGCGGCAGTCAATGTCTGATGTGCCTCAAGTCAGCGTCGTCATCGTCTCTAAAGATGAGCCACAGCTGGCGGAAACGTTGACGGCGCTACGAGCGCACATCGAACAGAACGACGGCGAATGTATCGTCATCGACGCGTCGCGCAGACGCCTCGAAGCCATTCGCCTCTCGTATCCGTGGGTTCGTTGGGTTGACTACATGGGACCGCTCGGGGTCGGCGTGACAATCGCCCATCAGCGCAATGTGGGCGTGAAGATCGCGCGGGCTGAGATCATCGCCTTTTGCGACTCGGGAGGTGTTCCCGCGGAAGGTTGGCTTTCCGAGTTAGTCCGACCCTTGCGAGCGGGAAGGGCGGACGTGACTTGCGGGCCTATCTACAGCCTCGACTCGCCCTTCATGCGCACCATCAACGAGTTACCAGATGGAGCGCCAATTCGCGTCACCGTCACGGCCAATATGGCCTTGCTCCGTTCGGCTTTTGATACTGCCGGAAACTTTGACGAGCGTTTTCGCTACGGCGAGGATACAGAGTTCGGCTGGCGATTGCGCGACGCGAAGCTTCGCGTCATTTGCGCGGCGAAGGCCAAGATGTCGATGCATTGGGGTGACACCGCCCGAGACGTGCTGCGCGGCCGACACTACGGTCAGGGAACCGCGATGCTCTTTATCACTCACCCGAATCGTATCCCCGAGCAGTTCGCCATGTGGCCGGATCTCATCGCGTACCCCGCGTGGCTTATCGGCTTGCCGATCTCCCTGGCGCTCGGCCCAGTCTCCTGGTGGATTCCCATCGCCTGGAGCGGTCTGCTCATCCTGCCGGCCTTTCGTGCGATCCAGAGCGGCACGCCCGGAACCTTCCTGCGTGTGAAATGGGTCCGCTCGCTCAGCTTCTTTCTTGGATTGATCAGCGCAGCAATGGACTACAGGGTCCGAATCCTCCTCCTTACCTCACATCGGGACGCAGACGACGCCCCCTCGCCCGAACAGCTCGCGGAGATCGGAGTCCCAACAGAGGGCTTTGACGCGACAGGACCACTTCTGTCGCTGCGACTTGTGTGGCGGCGGCTTAGTGGTGCTCGCATCGTCGATCTCCGCAATATGGTTGCCCTCGGTGGCGCTCCAACGGACCGGCGTCTCGTCAGGAGCTTGCGCCTCGCCCGTCGGGCCGGAATGCGGGTGGTCGCGTGGGACCGGGACGAAATCCGGATGGTGCCGCGCTTCATCGATGCTCTGGTGGTTGCCTCAGCAGAGCGGCGTGATGAGCTGGCCGCGGCCGGCAACGCGGACGGGCCGATGATCGTCGTGATCCCGCGCGGTCTAGAGACTGGAGCGAGAGACATCGCCGAGACCCTCGTAACGACCGACGGGGAGGTCGCCGCGCGTGTCCGACGCCTCTATGAGTCCCTCTTGCACATCGAGGCCCAGGCCGAGGGGGAACTGGGCAAATGACCTGCCTTGACACGTCAGGCGGACTGCGAGTGTTTTGGCGAAATTCGGCAATGCCGTTGTTGGGGATCCGTCGCCGCAAGTCGTAATACCGTGGGGCATGCAAGAAATCGGGCTACAACGAGTCAAAGCGGCCCTCCGCACCAAGTGCGGGTTTCCTGGGATCATCAAGATCCAGAGGTGGAGCTACATGCTCCGCAGCAGGGTGAGTTTGGCGTACGCACCTTCACCGCGAGGGTCACATCTACCGACTGCTATGTGAGGAGGCCCAATCTTCGTTTGGCTACAAGATCCTGGCGCGATTTTCCCTCGGACTGACCCCTCCACGATGAGTCATTCTCGTAATGGTGCTTACTGGGCAGATCGACCCCGCCCGAGGGTGATGCGATAAAGGAGCGCGGCCTCCGCTCCCCGTGAGGGTTCCGGAGTCGTTGGCGAAGGCAGGAAACCTCCGACGTGTCGTCAATCGGGTGTATCTACTGGAGTAGATCGTCGAGGCTCATCGTTACGTTGACGGTGGCCACAAGAAAAGCAACGCCGTCATCACCGTGGAGTAGCGAGAAGAATCAGTCCAAGAATCATGACGACAATCACGATCATGGCGTGATCCCCCTGAAACTGTTCCACGCGTTGCGAGAGACCAAGGCCCCATGATTGGGCCAACGAAACAACCAACGTGAGGCACGGGAAGCCTTCTCAGCGCTGCTGCTCTTCAGTTCGTGCCATCGTCGAGACAAACGGATATGTCCGACAAGCCGACCTGCGAAGTAAGAAGACAATAGGGCAGAGTCAGCTGCCACCGCACCCAGGTGACGAAGGAGGGCTCCGCGGGATTGAAATCTCATCGCGACGTGCGCGATGGCAATCAGCTCGAGACACGCGATTGGAGCTAGCAAGCGCCCGGCTTGTCGCCGACTCGTGAAACATGATATGGCACAACTCAGGAGCATCACCCCAAAAGCGACGTCCGGTCCGCGCACCTTCCTGTAGCGTTCAAGCTCTCGCGAGGCGCCAAGGCCACTTTCAAATAGCCAGCGGAGCTCTCGCGAGAACGTCTTGTTCTCGCGATGTTCGACACGCAGGCCCGGAATAACCCCGCGAACTACCCCGGCTGCGTCCATCTGGTGGTCGAGGGCGACATCCTCCCCCTCGTGCAGATCTTCCTCATACGCGACCCGGCTGAAAACGACCCGGCGAAACAACGCGTTGTTCCCCGTGGTCGGCGTGGTACTGGGAACGACTTTCGGCTCGAGGCCAAATCGCCGCGCGAGATAGCTGACGTCCCCGCCGGGAACCGCTGTTCCACTGACCACCTCGCTTTCCGCAATACCGGCGAGACACCGCCGGAGCCAGTCCGGAGGCAGCACGATGTCCGCGTCAACCATCGCGATGAACTCCCCGCGCGCCGCTCGCACGCCGGCCGCTCGAGCCGCCCCTCGGCCGAGGTTGGCGGGCTGGCGAACAACCCGTAGCTTGGGAATCTCCTCCCCGAGCTGCGCCAGCACAGTCGGGGTCGCGTCGTTGGAGCAGTCGTCGACCACAACGATCTCATAGTTGAAGAGCCCCTCCTGAGCCGCGATCGATCTCAGGCACTGCTCAATCCCGGCCGCTTCGTTGTAAGCGATGACGACGAACGTCACCTCCCCCGGTGAAGCCTCCGCCGGGTCGGAATTCGTCACGAGGTTCCTCTTTCCCCGCACCGGCTGCTTCATCAGGACTGACCACCCCGGCTCAGTTCGACGAACACGTTATGCCCCCCTGGTTTCAGGCTGTGGCGGGGGATCGGGACGGGAGCTGAGGGAAGCCGCAAGCGCCTCGAAGTACTCCTCGGACACCGTCGCCCAGTCGAACTCTCTCAACCACGTCTCTGCTGGTCCTCGCGATCGGGATCCGTCTGACAGCGCCTGGCGAATTGCAGCGGTGATGGATTCCACCGTCGGCTCAGCCAGATATCCTCGATCAGAGCGAGCCACGAGTTGGCGACCGCAGTTGTCAGGATAAGAAGTGGTGACGACCGCTGTTCCACAGGCAAGTGCCTCGAGCAGGGCGATCCCGAATCCTTCTCTGACCGAAGGGTAAACGAACACTTCTGCGGCTTTCATCAATGCGTAGATCTCGCGTGGGTCTGTAACGTCCGAGCGGAACCGTACGAGCGCGCCGATCCCGGCCGCCTGAGCTTGTCTTTCGAGGTTGTCACGTTCGGGACCTGCTCCCACGACGAGCAGACGGAGCGGTCGACCACCTTGGAGCCTCGCGAGGGAAGCAATGAGGAGGTGCACGCCCTTGTGTTCGAGGAGCCTGCCGACGAAGAGCAGCTCCGCCGCTTCGTCCGGATCCGTCGGGGCGGTGTCAGCGATGACCCCAAGATTGATCGCGGGTTGAATCACCCGGATAGGCACACGGTCGCCCAGCAGAGAGCGCAATCGATCGGCGGTGCCTTCGGAGATCGCGAGAATCTCATCGGGTAAGCGCATCGCTCTGCGCTCGACCCACCAGGCGACGGCCCCGGCAAGGCGCCCGAGGTAATCCACCCAGTACTCCCGACCCCAGACCTCGTACCACGTGGCCACGAGGGGTCGTCGCTTCAGCTTGGTCACCAGCCGCAGGGTGAACAGCTGCAGATGCGGCACGTGGTCGGTCTCCACGACATCGAAACGCCTGGTGACCAGCCGCAGACAGGCGAGGGAGAAGACAATGGCTTCCACGAGCGAACGACGGCCAGCCCGGTACAGCGGGAACAGCGGACAGATGGCGCGGTACTCCACGCCTTCCTCCCGACGCGTATGCGATCGCTCCGGCCACCAGTGCATCGTGTACAGCGTGAAGTCAGCGACCTCGTGTAGTCGCGTCACCAACTCGTGGTAACGGGTCTCCTTGCCTCCGCGGTGGAAAGGGTAGAACGAGTCGCTCACGATCGCGACCGACAAGGGTGTCTTTGAGTTGGCTATCACTGGATGGGAGCACCGCCCATCAGGGCGAAGCGCGCCTCCGCTCTGGGGACCAAGAAGCTGGTACGACCGGAGGCGCCAGTGAACGGTCCCTCGCCCCGTAACGCGTGCGCCCGCGCAACCGAACTTTCACCAGTACGACGACGCAGCGAATCGCGTCGGACAACCGGATCTTCTTGCCCTCCTCACGGCTGCGGCCAACGTAGGAAGCCGCAATCTCATAAGGCCGGTAACCCAGCCGGAGCATCTCCGCACTGATCTCGGTATCGAGTCCAAATCCGTGCTCCCGCAGCTCCATCCTGCGCAGTAATGGAACTGGAAGGAGTTTCAAACACGTATGAAGATCAGAAATCGCCGAGCCGTACAATACGTTTGCGAATTCCGTCATCACTCGATTGCCAACGGCGTAGACGAGAGAAGGGAAATTCGTTCGCCGCGCCGCGCACGCGAACGCCATAGACCACCTCGGCACGTCCGGTCGCAATCGGCACAACTAGAGCGGGTATGTCCGTAGGGTCGTATTCGGAGTCTGCATCGAATACGAGCAGGTGAGTCCCTGTGGCCCGCTCAATCCCGGTTAGGATAGCGGCGCCCTTGCCAAGGTTCTTTTCATGACGAATCCGCACATGCGGAAGATCGCAAATAACCTCCGGTGTTTGGTCCGTCGAGCCGTCATCAACGACGATGATCTCTACGTCGCCCGGAACGGGTTGAAACCTTAGGGAATTGAGTACAGCACGAATCGTAAGTTCTTCATTGAACACGGGAACGACAATTGTCAATTTAAAGCGAACCGCGACTTTCTCCCCATCATTCATTTCCGTCAGACTCGATACGCTGGGCGCGTTTATGTCCGTGTTGACAACTCGTCCCTTAAGAGCCATGAGGTAACTATATGCGCGTCCAAGCGGCTGAACGCACGCCGACCCGGCGCCATCGGGGGCCAGGCAAGCAGCGTCACCGGACGACCCGGACCACCGGTGGCGCCCCGTCATTGGACGCATGGCCAGGCACATTCGAGGAGATTGTGGTCGCCATGCAGCTCATGGTGCGTGCAGGAACAGGACTGTTCGACGTCGTGACGGCCTACGACGAGACCTACGCCCGCTACTCTCCGGGAATCCAGCTCGTCATCGGAGCCATCGATCGCTTCCACGAGGCGACTGACGCCCAATAGCTCGACTCCTGCTGCAACGAACCCAATCCGACCATGCCGCGCCGGTTCCCTGACTGCCGCATGGTCTCAACGGTGCTCGTCGCCATCGGTGGACGCGTCAACCGTTTCGTTCTCCGTCTCGACACCCCGACATCCCGCATGCTCGGCCTTGATTCGTCGCTCAGGCGTCGACATCCCCGACTGATGGCTGCATTCGACTGGACCGCGTCGAAACTGAGGCTCGTACCCGCCTGGGCTTTCCCCTGCCAGACGCGCTCCTGGTACCTCCATCCTTTCGGTCTGCTCGGCGCGAGCCGATAAGTTTGCTCGGGACACTGAGCCGCATCACCGACTCCAGCACCCTCGCAGCTCTGCAGCAGCGGTGCTGGGGTCACGAGCCCCGCAAATCGCTGCGACGACGGCGATCCCGGCGGCTCCGGCGGTGCGCAATTCCACGACGTGTTCGGCGTCAATTCCGCCAATCGCGACGCAGGGGAGAGGTGAGAGCGTACACACCGCGCGCAACGCGTCGAGACCCATAACCGACGCGGCGTCGAGCTTCGTCCCGGTAGCGTAGACCGGACCGACTCCGAGGTAGTCGATCGTCCCCGAAGGGAGAGCCGCAGCGGCTTCCGCTTCCGCGAGGTTCGTCACCGACCAGCCGATGACGAACTCTGGTCCGGCGATCTCACGGGCCGCCTCGGCGGGAAGGTCGGACTGACCGAGGTGCACTCCGTCGGCGCCTGCCGCCAGCGCCACGTCAAGCCGGTCGTTCACGATGAAGCAGACGGCGGTGCCCTCGAGCAGTTCGCGAAGCTCCCTCGCCGCGTGGTACAGCTCCCGCGTGGTCGCCCGATGATCGCGCAGCTGGACCGCGGTGACGCCACCTTCGACAGCAAACCTCACGGTCTCGGTCACACCCCGCTCGCCGCAACTGTCAACGTCCGCTACGAGATAAAGGGTCGTGTCCAGCTCGCGGCGGTTCACTTCGTCCACGGTCCCGCCAACTTCCCAAGCTCGTCAATCAAGGCAACGGCGAAAGTGCCCAGTCCCGGTTTGCCGCACGCCGCGCGCTCACCGGCGAACTTGAACACCGCAGAAGCCGCAGACGTGGCGAACAGCACATCATTCTCGATCGCCACAAATGCCGCGACCAGCGCCCCCAACGCGCATCCGGTCCCCGTGACCCGCGTCAGCAGGACGCTTCCTCCCGGGATCTCAACGACCTCGGTGCCGTCAGTCACGTAGTCGACCTCACCGCTGGTGGCGACCACGCAGTCCCGTGCCCGAGCAAGGATTTTCGCGGCATCAAGTGCCTCTTCGGACCGAGCAAGCGAGTCGACACCTCGGCCGGCGACCTCCGCGCCCGCCAGGCTCATCACCTCCGACGCGTTGCCGCGCACCACCGCTGGGTGCAGCTCGAGCAACTCCGCGGCGAAGGCGGTGCGATGGGCGAGCGCGCCCACCCCAACCGGGTCGAGCACCCAAGGCCGGCGCTGCTTGTCCGCCGAGGCAGCCGCGGCGCGCATCGCCACCTCGCGTTCCGCCGACAACGTCCCCAGATTCACGAGGACGGCCGCGGCCGCGGTCGTGAAGGCCCCCGACTCCTGGGCGTTCTCGACCATCGCCGGCGATGCTCCAACCGCGAGAAGCACGTTGGCCGTGAACTGGGCCACGACGATGTTCGTCAGACAGTGGATCAGCGGTTGCTGCTCGCGCACTTCGCGCAAGGCAGCCGGCACGCGACGATCGCTCCAGGTCAGCTCGGTAGGCATCGATGACGTCCCTCCGCCCGTACGAACGAGATCGGGTTCGACGGATGTCTCTTCGCCCGTCGGTGGCGGGCGCCCTGCGTCGCTCGGAAGCCTAACGGTGGCCCCAGACTGCGACACATTCGAGGCGCGCAACTCTGGTCGACCACGCCAACGTGGGCTGGCCCGCCATGCTCGGGGCGGAAGCCCTGCTTGGCAGCCCACCAGCACCGCGCGCGCTGGCCTCGCCCGGAGAAGCGGCACCTCACCGGGGTGCCGGCCAGTGACGGACCAGTCATTACCAGGGAGGATGTCACCCGAGGGCGCGAGACCGCGAGACACATCTATTATGAGTAACACTCAGGGTTATTTCAACGAGGTACCCGATTTCGATGACAGATTCGGCGGCGCCCGACCACCAGCCGGGGATCGGTGGCGATGAGGTCGCGACGCAGATCGGCGAAACCTTGGCGCGCATCTCGCGACGTCTACGGAGGATCTCAGCGCAACATCTGGCGCCTTTCGGCCTGACGGACGGTCAGGCACGTGCCCTGCGGATGGTCGGACGGGCCCGGTCACCGCTTTGCATGTCGGAGATCGCCCGGCGTATTGAGATCGTCCCCCGTTCGGCGACCACCCTCATCGAAGGGCTCGAAGCCAAAGGACTCGTCGTGCGAGAGATCGACGTCCTCGATCGCCGCTCGATCCTCGTGCGCCTGACCGTCGCGGGAGCCCAGCTCTACCAGGAGATCGGTCGAGCCCGGGACAAGGCCGCCGTGGAGTTGTTCAGCCACCTGGAGCACGCTGATCAGCTGGCGCTCCTCGCGCTGCTCGACTCCGTCGACACCACGGGCCATCCCGGGAGCGCACCTCTGTCACCCGACCCCGCCGGTCCTGCCCCCAACGAGGAGCCACATCGATGATGCGCGGCGGCGGGGCTATCGGCCTCGGGGGAGGACGGGGCTTCGGCGGTTCGATGCGCTCGCTTACCCAGGACCGCTCCGTCATCACCAGCCAGGTCCCGAAAGGGACGGCACGGCGCATCCTCCGCTGCCTCGCGCCGTACAAGGTCAAGCTCTCCATCTTCTTCTTGCTGACCATCGTCGACTCGTCGATCGGGGTGACGGTGCCGCTCATCTACCGAGCGATCATCGACACCGGGATCGGGCACCGAGACATCCGACTGATCGTCATCCTGGCGTTGGTGATCGGCGGCCTCGCCGTCGTCGACGCCGGGCTTTCCCTCGGCGAACAGCTCTGCTCGTCGCAGGTGGGCCAAGGCCTCATCTACGACCTGCGAACGCGGGTCTACGCGCACGTACAACGAATGTCGCTCGCCTTCTTCACCCGCACCCAGACCGGCGCTCTGGTAAGTCGTCTGAATAACGACGTGCTGGGTGCGCAGCAGGCGACGACGGACATTTTGTCCTCGGTCGTCGGCAACCTGCTCAGCGTCGTCATGGTGCTAACGACGATGCTCATCCTCTCCTGGCAGATCACCCTGGTCGCCCTGGCCCTTTTGCCGGCGTTCGCGATTCCGGCGCGCTACATGGGACGCCGGCTCGGGATGATCACCCGAGAGGGCTACGTGCTCGCGGCCGACATGAACTCGACCATGGCGGAACGCTTCAACGTGGCCGGGGCGCTCCTCGTCAAGCTTTTCGGGCGTCCAGAGGAGGAAGAGGAACTCTTCTCCGGACGGGCGGGGCGTGTACGCGATATCGCCGTATTGCAGGCGATCTACGCCCGGGTGTTCTTCATCTCCCTAACCGTGACGGCGGCCCTCGCCACCGCCCTCGTCTACGGCTGGGGTGGCTCGATGGTGGTCCACGGGATCCTCGAACTCGGCACCCTGGTCGCCATGACCGCATACCTGAACCGCCTCTACGGGCCCCTCACCCAGCTGTCGAACGTCAACGTCGACGTGATGACCGCGCTCGTCTCCTTCGACCGCGTCTTTGAGGTGCTCGACCTCGCGCCGATGATCAGCGAACGCGAAGGCGCGGCCTCGCTGTCACCCGGACCGGCGACCATCGAGTTCGACCACGTCGACTTCAGCTATCCGAGTGCCAACGAGGTTTCCCTCGCTTCGCTCGAGTCGGTCGCCGTGCTCGAGACGGTTGCGCCTCAACGGGTGCTCTTCGACATCACGTTCCGCGCCGAGCCAGGCCAGCTGGTCGCGTTGATCGGTCCGTCCGGCGCCGGCAAGACCACGATCACCCACCTAGTGGCCCGTCTCTACGACGTGTGCGGCGGGTCCGTGCGGATCAACGGCCTTGACCTACGCGACGTGACGCTTGATTCCCTGCGGGCGAGAGTCGGGATGGTGACCCAGGACGCCCACATGTTCCACGACACCATCCGCGCGAATCTCCTCTATGCGAAGCCCGATGCGACCGAAGCGGAGCTGCGCGCCGCGCTCGCCGGTGCCCAGATCCTTTCCCTCGTGGAGAGCCTGCCAGAGGGTCTGGACACGCTGGTCGGCGACCGCGGGTATCGCCTCTCCGGTGGCGAGAAGCAGCGCATGGCCATCGCCCGTCTGCTCCTCAAGGCTCCCGACGTCGTCGTGCTGGACGAGGCGACGGCGCATCTCGACTCGGAGTCTGAAGCCGCGGTGCAACAGGCCCTGCGGACGGCGCTCACCGGCCGGACGTCACTCGTCATCGCCCACCGTCTCTCGACGGTACGCGACGCCGACCTGGTCCTCGTCATCGACGGCGGTCGCATCGTCGAGCGCGGCACCCACGATCAACTCGTCGAGGCCGGGGGGCTCTACGCGGAGCTATACCGGACGCAGTTCCGCCCACAGGGCGTGTCTCCCGAGCTTGCGGAGGAGGCAGCCGACCTCTCCGATCAAGCACGGTGGCTCGCCGACCTACGGCCCGGCCGGCCTCCGCTGTGGGAGGAATGAACGGGGCGACGTCACCGTGACCGACCTCGCAACCCAGGTCAGGGAATGCGGCGCCGAAATGCGTGTTGAAAGGATCGGCCTCGAGGTGCGACGCCAGCCGGACCCTTCCGGTTTGGGCCGTCGCCCCGAGGTCGTCACGGAGCGCATCGCGCTCTCTAGGGGGGAGGGAAATGGCGCCTCGCATACAGAGGTGGTTGGGGGTACTCGGTCTCGTCTTCGTCGCGTTGGTGGTCGCCTCGGTCCTCCTGACGGGGAACTCGCCGGGCAGTCACGCCAGTGCCGCCAGCGTGATCAGCTACTTCCACAAGAACACGACCCAGGTCGAGGTGAGTGCGTACCTCACCGAGGTCGCGGTCTTCGTCGGTCTGTTCTACTTCTGGCTCCTGCGGGACTACATCGCCGCGGTCGCCAACAAGGCGCTCGCGACGATCGGCTTCGCCGGGGCGGCGCTGTTCGGCGCGGCGGGGACGGCGAGCGCGGGACTCGACTGGTCTTCCGCTGACGCGGTCGGACATGTCGCCCCCTCGGTCATGCAGAGCCTGAACGTGCTGAGCAATGACGTCTCGAACTTCCTGCTCGGTGCGGGGCTAGGCGTCCTGCTGGTCGCGACCGGTCTTGCGGTGATTGGCAGCCGGGGCCCGCTGCCGGTCTGGCTGGCCTGGATCGGAATCGTCTTTGGGGTCGCCGCACTGGTGCAATCCTGGATCGGGCTCCTCGCCGTCGGGGTGTGGCTCCTTATCACGAACATCGTGCTCCTCGTTCACACCCCTAAGGCCGCACCTCTTCCGGCCACCTGAACCCGGCACCTCGGGGCGGCTTTCGGTCCTAGGGGGTCACGGTCCGGCATCCGCCGGAATCGAAGTTCACGCGCGCCGACAAGGCGAGGGCTAAGCCGCGAAGGCGTATCTGGCGCGTCGTTAGATGGTCGTCCCGGCGACAGGACGGGCGGGCTCGTCCGCGTCCGGTCCCTGGGGACCCCGACGCACCGAGCCGGCGGAGCCCGCCCCGGGGCGCTCACGGCGCTGCATCCCGGCCGGCAGGAGCGACAGCCCCCTTGACCTCGGGCTCCAGCCCCGGGACCGCTCAGGCTGACGGGTAATCTTCGGCTGCCTGCCTTGCACCGCCGAGGGTCTGACGCGGCTGTCCTGGCGCGGCCACCGGCGAGAGGGCGGCGCCATCTCCGGTGGGCGAGGCGGTCGCAAGGAGGGCCATGTTCTCGGGGATCGTCGAAGAGCTGGGCAGCCTGGACCGAGCCGCCGCCGGACGCTACCGCTTCCGGTCCTCGTTGGTCGCTGCTGACCTCGGGATCGGAGACTCCGTCGCAGTGAACGGGACGTGCCTCACGGTCGTCGATCGGGGAGCGGACTGGCTGGAGGCCGACTTATCGGCCGAGACCCTGGCGAGGACCTCCTTGGGGAGTCTCCGCGTCGGCGAACCCGTGAACCTCGAGCGGCCCTTGCGTCTCGACGACCGCCTCTCGGGCCACCTCGTACTGGGTCACATCGACGCCATCGGCGAAGTCCTCGCCAAGGCACCCGATCTCCGGGTGAGGATCCCGCGCGACCTCATGCGCTACTGCGTCGAGAAGGGATCCATCGCCGTCGACGGCGTCAGCCTCACCATCTTTGACCTGCACGAGGACAGCTTCTCGGCCGCGATCATCCCGTACACCGAGGAGCACACGACCCTCGGAATCCGATCTCCGGGAGATCCCGTCAACATCGAAGTCGACGTCATCGCCAAACAGATCGAGAAGCTGCTGACGCCCTACCTCGCTCGCCGGTCATGACACCCCGCCGCGATCGAGGTTCCACCGTGGGCGGAACCCCCGCGATCCCCAGTGGAGAACCCGCGGGCGGAACGATCGTCCTCGACCACGTGCATAAGCACTTCTTTCACGACGGGAGGCCGATTGTCGCCCTACGTGACGTGAGCCTCTCGGTCGCGGCCGGCGAGTTCGTGAGCGTCATCGGACCGAGCGGCTGTGGCAAATCGACCCTCCTGCGGATCATCGGCGGATTGATCGCGCCGGATGCCGGGAGCGTCCGGATCGACGACGCCACCCCCGACGAAGCCCGGGCCGCGAAACGCTTCGGTCTGGTGCCCCAGACCCCGGCCCTCCTCCCGTGGCGATCGGTCGCCGGCAACGTCACCTTGCTGCGCGACGTCGGACGTCTGCCGTGGCGGCGGCGCTCCGAGCTCGACACCGCCGCGACAGGCGATCCGGGCCGGGACCCGAAGGCCCTGCTGGAGCAAGTGGGGCTGGCCCCGTTCGCCAGGTCTCTCCCCAAGGAGCTCTCCGGCGGCATGCAGCAACGCGTGAGTCTGGTGCGAGCCTTCGCCCTCGGAGCGCTCATCCTTCTCATGGACGAGCCCTTCGCCGCCCTCGATGAGATCACCCGGGACGCGATGCGGTACCAGCTCCTCGAGGTCTGGGGTCGGACGAGGACCACCGTCGTCTTCGTTACCCACTCCATCGCGGAAGCCGTCGTGTTGTCGGATCGGGTGTTCACGATGGCCGCCCGGCCCGGCCGGGTGGCCTCCATCGAACAGATCACGCTCGCGCGCCCGCGCACCGAGGACATGGAGGACTCCGACGAGTTCGCCTTTCACGCCCATCGCGTCCGCACCTCCCTGCGGGCCAGCTGGGAAGGGCAGCAGTCGTGAACGGCACCGGTGAGCGACCGGAAATGAACCCCGAAGGAGAAGGGATGGCCGTCGATCTCTCCGATATGCGGCCACCAACGATCGGGTGGCCGCGACGGGTCGTGCGCAGCGTCGTCCCGGGGATCGTCGCCTTCATCATCCTTTTCGGTGGCTGGGAGCTCGGGGTGCGCGTCACCCACATCCCCGCCACCGAGCTCGTCGCCCCGTCATCCATCTTCCGGGAGCTCTGGCGGGACCCCGGCTTTTTCGCCAGCAACGCCTGGGTCACCATTCAGGAAGCGTTCTGGGGCTTCCTCGTCGCCTTCGCCGTCGCCATCACCGCCGCGGTCGCGGTGGTGCACTCCCGGGTGATGGACCGTGCCCTCACCCCGATCGTCGTCATGCTTCAGGTGACCCCGATCCTCGCCCTCGCCCCACCCCTCGTCGTCTGGCTCGGTTTCGGGCCCCAGCCCAAGATCGTCATGGCGGCGCTCATCACGTTCGTCCCGCTGTTCACCAACGCCACGGTGGGGTTTCGGGCGATCGACTCGGCCACCTTCGAGGTCATGCGCTCGGTCAACGCCAGCAAGCCGGAGATCTTCGCCCGCCTGCGGGTCCCGCACAGCCTCCCGTACCTGCTCGCCGCGACCCGGGTATGCGTCGGTCTCGCCCTTATCGGCGCGGTCGTCGCCGAGTTCTTCGACTCCTCGGCCGGGCTCGGCTGGATCATGGCCAATGCCCAGGCCTACAACGAGGCCAGCGTGGTGTGGGCGGCGATCTTCGTCCTCATCTTCATCGGCGTCGTGCTGGTCGGCAGCGTCACGCTGATCCACCATCGGCTGCTGCGTTGGGCGGAGGTCGACTCGGCCAATCTCTAGCCGGCTTGTGCAAGGCGACACCGCCTGCGACCCTGGGACCACACCGAGAGAGAGGGGCTGGTTCGTGGCCAGGTTGTCGGGCTACATCCGCGGCGCGTTCTCCCTGGTCATGCTCGGTTGCTGCGCGCTCCTGGTGGTGACGGCGGCGTCGGCCGGAGCCGCGGCCCCAGCGTCGGGTCCGAGACACTCGCCGGGCCTCTCGGCCGCCACCGGCGTGACCTTCAAGGGGATCTCCCGGGCGGAATGCGCCGCGAACCGCCGAGCGGGGACCATCATCTTCGTCACCAGCTACAGCTACGCGCCAGCGGCGTCCATCGCCGACGTCGTCGTCGCGGCCCGGCGCGGCTATTTCAAGGACATGTGCCTCGACGTCGTGTTGCAGCCCGGGTTCAGCACGGACAATGTCGCTCTCGTCAGCGCCGATCGGGTGCAGATGAGCTCGCTCGGCTCCGACAGCGAGGTTCTGGCGGCTCGTGCCGAAGGCGCCAACCTGGAGGGGGTGCTCACCTACGGTCACACCGCTATCTCCGAGCTCATCACGCCGGGCAATGTGAAAGTCACCAGTCTGAAACAGCTCGACGGCAAGACGGTCGGCATCAAGGGCGCGCTGCCCTACGAGGTCTCGGCGATGCTCGCCAAGGCCGGCGTGGACATCGCCTCGCTTAAACAGGTCCAGGTCGGTTACAACCCCGTGATCATCGACCAGGGCCGCATCATGGCCCTGCCGGTGTACAAGTCGAACGAGATCCGCCAGCTGAACGTGCTCGGCTACAAGTACAAGGTCTGGGACCCGACAAACTACGACGTCGCCGCCTCGTTCGCGGCGCTGGTGGCCAACCGGGACTTCGCGCGCGCACATCCAACCGCGGTCGCCGACTTCCTGCGCGCCGACATCGCCGGGTTCTGGTGGGCCTACAAGCACCCGAACCAAGCCGTCGCCTACTGCGAGAAGCTCGTGCCGCCGCAGCTGGGCATCACGCGCCCGGTCGGACGCTTTCGCTGGCGGGTGGAATCCAGCATCGTCGTCCGGTACACCCCGCGCACCCAGCCGGTCGGCGCCATCGATCTCCCCCTGATCCGGGCCGAGTACGCACAGGACGTGCAGCTGCATCTCATCCCCGCGGGCGTCAACATCCGCACCGCGTTCAACCCCACGTTCGCGGCGGAGATCTACCGCGGAACGCAGCTCATTTGGCCGAAGAAGTTCAACTCGTAAGCGGCTTCGGCCGGTCACGACTTCACGGTCAATGCGGTTCAAGCCACGCTCTCGGGCTAGGGCGATCCTTCGCGGCGGCCGTCAGACCGGCGATCCCCACCACCTGGGACTTCCCCACCCGCTGACCGGATTCCCGGACCGGGGAGTGCTCGAACCGTCAGAATTTCTTCCGCCCACGCTTAAGCGGTGGTGACCTTGCGCTTTCCCAGCTTGTCGACGAGGTGGGCCGGCAGCTCGGCGTAGTGGTCGAAACTCACTCGGAACCGGCCCCGTCCGCCGGTGAGCGAGCGGAGCTCCGCCGCGTAGTGGCCGAGTTCACTTGCCGGGCAGAGCGCGACGATGGTTTGGGCGCCGTCGGCGTCGCTCGAGCTCGACAGGACCCGGCCCCGGCGGCTGTTGAGATCACCGAGCACGTCGCCCTGGAATCGTGCCGGACAGAAGACCTCCACGCGGTCGATCGGCTCGAGCACGGTGGGTCCCGCCTGCTCGAAGGCCAGGGAAAAGGCCAGCGCCCCCGCCATCTCGAAGCTGGCCTCGGAGGAGTCGACCGAGTGGAACTTGCCGTCGTCACAGATGACCCGGGCATCGACCACGGGATACCCGTAGACGCCGCCTTGGTTCATGGCGCGGCGAACGCCTTTTTCAACCGCCGGGATGAACTGGCGGGGGATGGCGCCACCGACGATCTTGTCGACGAACTCGAAGCCTGCTCCGCGCTCGAGTGGCTCGATCCGTAGGTGCACCACCCCGAACTGGCCGTGGCCACCGCTCTGCTTCTTGTGGCGTCCCTCGGCCTCGCTCGACTTGGTGATGGCCTCCCGGTAGGGGATCCGCAGATCCTCGGTTTCCAGGTCGACGGAGAACTTGCGGTGGAGTCGCTCGCAGATCACCTGGAGGTGCGTCTCACCCATCCCGGAGAGCACCGTCTGGTGGGTCTCGTCGTCGCGGCGGACCTTGAACGCGGGATCCTCCTCCTGGAGCCGGTGGAGACCGGTCATCATGCGATCCTCGTCACCGGTCGTCCGCGGTTTCACGGCGATGGAGAAGGTCGGCGGGGTCACCGGCTCGAGCTCCACGGTGACCGGCGACGACTTCGGCGCCAAGGTGTCGCCGGTGCGGGTCTCGGCGAGCTTGGGGATGGCGACGATGTCGCCAGCAACGGCCTCCGAAACTGGCGACGCCTCCTTGCCGCGCATCGTCTGGAGGACGTGAAGGCGTTCGTCCGAACGGGTCCGCGAGTTGACGAGGACGATGTCGGGTCGCAGGGTTCCCGAGACCACCTGAAGCATCGAGATCCGGCCGACGAACGGGTCGACGATCGTCTTGAACACCCGGGCGAGCGGCTGGGCGCCGGCGTCGTCGGTCACCTCGATCGACTGGTCGCCGGCGACCGCCTTGACCCGTCGTTGCGGAAGGATCTCGCAGCTCAGGTCGAGCAGCCGGTCGAGACCGACGCCGTTAACCGCCGAGCCGCAGAGCACCGGGAACACCGAGCCGGCGGCCACACCGACCGCCAGGGCCCGGGCCAGTTCCTTCGGCGCCGGGATGTCACCCTCGAGATAACGCTCCATCAGGGCGTCGTCGGCCACGACGATTCCCTCGACGAGATTGTCCCGCACCCGGCGCTCCAGCTCGACCATGTCCGCGGGCACCGGACCGGTAGAGGCCTTGCCGTCGTCGTAGCTGACGGCCTGGTCGGCCAGCAGGTCGACCAGGCCGCGGAAATCCGCCTCCGAGCCGATCGGCAGCTCGAGCGGCACCACACCGCCACCGAATGTCGTCCGGAGCCCGTCGAGGGCCCGGGAGAAGTCGGCGCGTTCCCGGTCGAGCTTGTTCACAAAGATGACTCGGGGTACGCCGCGGGTGGCCGCCAGGCGCCACACCGCCTCGGTCTGCACCTCGACGCCTTCGACGGCGCTCACCACCAGCACGGCAAGGTCCGCGACGTCCAGGGCGAACTCGACCTCACCGAGGAAATCGACGAAGCCCGGCGTGTCGATCAGATTGACCTTGTGCCCGTTCCAGGTCAGCGGCGCGAGGGCCATCGAAACCGAGATGTGCCGCTTGACCTCTTCCGGCTCGAAATCTGAGACGGTCGTCCCGTCCTCCACCCTTCCCTTGCGCTGAATCACGCCCGTGAGGTGCAACAGGGACTCGGCGAGCGTCGTCTTTCCGGCTCCGCCGTGCCCGATGAGGACGACGTTCCGGATCTGCCCGGGCGACAGGTTGCTCAACGATCGCACCTCCTCTTACCGCGCTTCGCGAGGTGACCGCATCGTAGGCGGAGGGTCGCAGCTCGGCGAGACGGCCGGCAGGGGATCGTCGGTAGTCTCGGCTCGTGCGTCGCGGTGACCTCGCTTCCGACTTCAACCTCCCGGACGAGAGGGGGCAAGCCCAAACCCTCAGCGGATTCCTCGCCAAGGGCCCGGTCGTGCTGTTCTTCTATCCAGCCGCCATGAGTCCTGGTTGCACCGCCGAGAGCTGCCACTTCCGGGATCTCAAGGCCGAGTTCATCGCGCTCAGTGCCGTGCGCGTGGGGATCAGCGACGACGACCCGGCGACCCAAAGGCGCTTCTCGGATCGTCACGGCTTCGACTTCCCGTTGCTCTCCGACGTCGACGGCCAGGTCGCCCGCCACTATGGGGTGCGCCGGGGGATCCCCCTTCTGCACACCAGACGGTGGACCTTCGTGATCGGCCGGGACCGTCGCGTCGCCGAGGTGATCAAGAGCGAGACGCGCATGTCGAGGCACGCCGACCGTGCCCTCGAGGTCCTCCGGGAGATGGACTCCCACTAGCGCGGCCCGGCGCCGAAGTCCCAGCCGGCGGGGGGCCGCGCCCCGACCTTGTCGCGCCCTCTCGACAGGCGACAGCTCCGGGCCAACACCGGACCGCCACGACGGACCGGCCACCCCAAGGGCTGAGGTCCGGCTCTCACGCCCGCCGCCTGAACCGCGGCCGTTCCCCGTCGCCGTCGCCGCGCCATGCCTGCCGGGCTTTCTGTCCTTCGTCGCACCGTGGTGGCGCCGCCGCATAACGTGCTCGGTCGTGACAACGTGAAAGGTGGGCACATGAACGTCGGCATCGTGGGAGGGACGGGACCCGCAGGAAGGGCGCTCGGCGCGCGCCTGGCGGCATCGGGCGCCACCGTCGTAATCGGTTCGCGGGACCCCGCGCGGGCTCGAGCGACCGCCCAAGAGACACGCGCCCGGTGGCCGGAAGTCGATCTCGACATCTCCGGTGCCGCCAACGGGGAGGCCGCCGCCAACGACCTCGTCGTCCTGGCGACGGTGTGGGACGCCGCGGTGCCGACCGCCGTCCAACTCGCACCGTTGCTCTCCGGTCGGGTCGTCGTGTCGATGGCCAACGCCATGACCCGGGTCGGGGCGGAGTTCCAGGCGCTCCTCCCGGTGCGGGGCTCCATCGCCGCCACCATCCAAGCCGCGGTACCCGAAGCACGGGTGACCGCGGCCTTCCACCACCTCCCGGCGGGACGACTGGGCCAACTGGACCGGCCCATCGAGGCCGACGTGCTCGTCTGTGCCGACGACGATGAGGCGGGTGACCAGACCGTTCGACTGGTGGAGTCGATCCCGGGACTGCGCGGGCTGCGGGCCGGCTCCCTCGCCGCGGCCGGCGCCCTGGAATCGCTCACCGCCCTCCTCGTCAACGTGAACACCCGCTACCGGGTCCAGGCGACGCTGCACCTCGCCGGCATGCCGACCCGCAAGGAGGGAGCCGGACGGTGACCATGCGGCTGTACGAAACGGCCCAGCGTGACATCGTGCCGTTCGTCCCGGGCCGGATCGTCACGTTGTACACCTGTGGGATAACGCCGTACGACTCGGCACACCTGGGGCACGCCGCGACGTTCCTCACCTACGACATCTTGCAACGACGGCTGCGCGACCTCGGTCACGAGACCCGCTGCGTGCGCAACGTGACCGACGTCGACGACGACATCTTGAAAAAAGCCCGCAGCCTGGGCGTGCACTACCTCGATCTCGCCGCCGAAGAGACGGCGCGCTTCGACGACCAAATGCAGGCGCTCAGCCTATTGCCCAGCTTCTCCGAGCCCCACGCCACCTCGGCGATCCCGGACATGCTCGGCTTCATCGGGATGGTGCTGGAGTCGGGTCACGCCTACCAGGCGGGCGGCGCCGTCTACTTCGACGTATCGTCCTTCCCACGCTTCGGCCGGCTCAGCCAACTCGACCGCGCCACGATGCTTCGGCTCGCCGCGGAGCGCGGCGGAAACATCGACGACCCCTACAAGAAAGACCCGCTCGATTTCGTGCTGTGGCAGCCGTCGCTGCCCGACGAACCCGCCTGGGACTCGCTGTGGGGACCCGGACGCCCCGGGTGGCACATCGAGTGCTCGGCCCTGGCCCTGCGCGAGCTCGGTCTCACCATCGACCTCCACGGCGGTGGCACCGATCTCGTGTTCCCGCACCACGAGTGCGAGGCCGCCCAATCCGAGGCGGCGACGGGGGAGACCTTCGTCCGCCACTGGATGCACGTCGGCATGGTGCGCCTCGGCGGCGAAAAGATGGCGAAATCGCTTGGCAATCTCATCTTCGTGGCCGATCTGCTCAGCACCAGCGAGCCGGCCGCGCTCCGGCTCGCCCTTGCCGACCACCACTACCGCGACGAGCTCGACTGGGACGAGCGGCTCCTCGACCGCGCCACCGATCGGCTAGCCGTCTGGCGGCATGCCGGCGCGGGATCCGCCGCGCTAGACGAGGTGCGGGCCCACCTCGACGACGACCTCGACACGCCCGGCGCCATCGGCGCGATCGACGCGGCCGCCGGGGCCGGGCACGGCGTCTCGCGGGCGGCCGCGCTACTCGGCGTGGCGCTGTGATCCTCCAAAGTCACCGCCGGTCGACCCATTAGGCTGTCGGCCGTCACCGAACGAAGCACCGGCGCGGCGCCCGAGTGGCGCGGCCGTACGCGGAACCGAGGGTCAACGCGTGGATAAGCAACGTCCGCCGATCACTGTCGTCTTGCCCGACGGAACGACCCGCGCCCTCCCGCCGGGATCGACACCTGCCGATCTCGCGGGGGCGGTTGGCAAACGGCTGGCCGCCGACGCCGTCGTCGCCGAGGTGAACGGGGTCCTGGTCGACCTCGACACGGCGCTCAACGACGGCGACGCGGTGCGGGTCGTCACCGGGGGAGAGGAGGAGGGTCGCACCGTCCTGCGCCACTCCACGGCGCACGTCATGGCGCAGGCGGTCCTCAGCCTCTACCCGGGGGCACGTTTCGCCATCGGTCCGGCGATCGAAGACGGCTTCTACTACGACTTCGAGCTGCCGGGGGGGAAGCGCTTCTCCGACGAGGACCTGCCGGCGATCGAGGAGGCGATGCGCGCCATCGTCGCCGCCGACCAGCCGTTTGTCCGGGAGGTGCGCTCGATCGACGAAGGCCTCGCCCTCTTCGACGACCAGCCCTATAAACGCGAGATCATCGAAGGGGTCGCCGCGACCCACGGGGGGGCCGACCCCGAGTTCGTCTCCGAGGCGGCCACCGACGCCGCGGTGGTGACCACCTACCGGAACAGCCCGAGCTTCGTCGATCTCTGCCGCGGCCCGCACGTGCGCCGCACCAGCCGACTCGGCCATTTCAAGCTGACCCGGGTGGCCGGTTCCTACTGGCGTGGCGATGAGCACCGCCCCCAGCTGCAACGCATCTACGGCACCGCCTGGGAATCGGAAGCCGCGCTCGCCGCGCATCTGCACCGTCTAGCGGAGGCGGAGCGCCGCGACCACCGCAAGCTCGGGGTGGAGCTCGACCTCTTCCACTTCCCGCCGGAGATCGGCAGCGGCCTGCCGGTCTTCCACCCCAAGGGCGCCCTCATCCGCCAGCTAATGGAGGACTTCTCGCTCGAGATGCACCGGGCGCACGGCTACCAACAGGTCTGGACCCCCCACATCGCCAAGTCCTCGCTCTTCGAGACCTCCGGACATCTCGGGTGGTACGCCGCGGGCATGTACCCCCCGATGGAGATGGAGGGCACCACCTACTACCCGAAGCCGATGAACTGCCCGATGCACATCCTCATCTACAAGGATCGGGCGCGGTCCTACCGGGATCTCCCGCTGCGGTTCTTCGAGTTCGGGACCGTCTACCGCTTCGAGCGCTCGGGTGTCCTCCACGGGCTGACCCGGGTGCGCTGCATCACCCAGGATGACGCGCACATCTTCTGCGCACCCGAACAATTGGCCGAAGAGCTCCGTTCGCTCCTCGGCTTCGTGCTCGAGGTGCTGCGCGCCTTCGGGCTCCGCGAGTTCGAAGCCGAGCTGTCGACGCGCCCCGACAAGTTCGTCGGGGAGGTAGCGGAGTGGGACGTGGCCACCGAAGCCCTGCGCCAGGCCCTCGAAACGGAGGGCATCCCCTACACGGTCGCCGAGGGTGAAGGGGCCTTCTACGCGCCGAAGATCGACGTGCACATCCGGGACGCCGTCGGCCGGCGCTGGCAGCTGTCGACCCTGCAGGTCGACTTCCAACTACCGAACCTCTTCGATCTCGGATTCGTGGGGGCCGACAACGAACGGCATCGTCCCCAGATGATCCATCGGGCGCTCTTCGGTGCCGTGGAGCGCTTCTTCGCCATCCTCCTCGAGCACTACGCCGGGGCCCTGCCGACCTGGCTGATGCCGGTCCAGGTCCGCGTGCTCCCGGTACGCGACGCCAACGAGCCGTACGCGGCAGCGGTGACCGAGCGGCTGCGCGGGACGGGCTTGCGCGTCGAGACCGACGAGGCCGTCGAGCCCCTCGGCGCGCGCGTCCGCCGGGCCAAGCTGGAAAAACTCCCCTACGTCGTCGTCGTCGGCGACGAAGACGAGAGGGCGGGCTCGGTCGGGGTTAACGCCCGCGGTGCCAAGGCCGTCGAGCGCGGCGTGACGCTGGAAGCGTTCATCACCCGACTGCGTGACGAGGTCGCCAGCCGGGGGCGCCCGGAAGACGGCGGGGCATGACCTTCGACCATCTCTGGGCCGGCTGGCGCTCCGGCTACGTGACCTCGGTGTCCGACACCTTCGGCCCGCCCGAGGAGCTGGGGAGTAGACGTGAAGAAGCCGACACCCCCGAAAACTGCGTGTTCTGTCGGCTGCTCGCCCCGGAGGCCCACGACGAGGACTACGTCGTCTTCCGGGGACCGCTCACGGCCGCCATCCTCAACGCCTACCCCTACGCGAGCGGTCATCTCCTCGTGCTGCCGAACCGCCACCTCCGCCAGCTCGGCGAGCTCACCGACGACGAGAGCAACGAGCTGTGGGCGACGACGCGGGACGCGACGGTCGCTCTGGAGAGGGCCTACGACCCCGACGGCCTCAACCTGGGCGCCAACCTGGGACGGGCCGCCGGCGCCGGGTTGCCCGTCCACCTCCACCTCCACGTGGTACCCCGGTGGGTCGGCGACACCAACTTCATGACGACGGTCGCCTCGGTCCGGGTGCTGCCCGAGGCGCTTTCCGACAGCTGGCACCGGATTGTCGCGGTCTGGCCGCACTGACCGCGCCTTCGCTGGACCAGCTCCCACCTAGCGGGCGCGGTCGTTGTTGCTGGTAGCGTTGATACGGCCGGAGCAGGAGGGGCGATGATCGACGGCCACCGGGGCAGGAAGACCGACGACGGCGCCGCTGCACCCGCCCCGCGGTCGCATCGCTCGATCGGGCAGCGACTCGTTGCCGTCGGCGTCGGCGCCGACGCCATCACGACGATCGGTGTCCTGCTCGCCGCCGCGACCGCGGTGCTCATCGCCTACCACTGGTTCATCGTCAGCGTGGCGCTGATCATCACCGGCGGGCTGATGGACACCCTCGACGGGCATGTGGCCAAGGCGGCCGGGACCGCGTCGGCCCGCGGCGCCTTTTTCGACTCGGTCTCGGACCGGGTCGGTGATTCACTGATCTTCGGCGGCCTCGCCTGGTACTTCATCCGAAGCCACGACGCCAACACCGCCCTGGTGCCACTCGGGATCCTGGTGGCGGCCAACCTCGTCTCCTACGAGCGCGCCAAGGCCGAATCGCTGGGGTTCTCCGCCCAGGGCGGGATCATGGAACGCGCCGAGCGGCTCATCTTCCTCGGCGTCACGCTGTTCATCGCCTTCTTCGTGCCTGCCGCGCTAGTGCCCCTGCTGCTCACCCTGCTGACCCTCACCGTCATGACCGGCCTCGGGCGCTTCGCCCGGGTCTGGGCTCAAGCCAGCCGGGCGACGGCGCCGCGGCGCCCCGGGATCCTCGAGCGCTCGGGTACCCGCGTCTGGCGGGCGCGACCGCGCGCCGACCAGTCCCGGCGGGGGCGACGTGACCTCGTACCGTTGTCGACCCGGTTGCGCGTCGTGTTCGGAGCCACCGGAGACCGTGTGACCGACCGCCGCGAGCGCGCCGGCCTACGTCGCAGAGCCCGCGCCTTCGGCCGCCGGTTCGACAGCGACCGCTGACCACCCTCCGGGGCGCGCGACGTCAGCAACGATGGGCCACCGGCGGGCCCGCTTCGTCTTCCTGAGCTACCGGGACGGCGCCGCGGTCCTGCGCTTCCTGCCGCGACCGCTCGGGCGCGCCCTCACCGGTGGCGCCGGACTGGCCGCCTGGGCTACCGGGCCGAAGCGTCGGGCCATCGTCGCCACCAACCTGCGCCGGGTGCTCGGTCCCGAGGCGTCACCCTCCACGGTGCGCCGGACGGTGCGCCGCGCCTATCTCAGCTACGCCAGGTACTGGTTCGAGGCGGCACATCTCGACGCCTCCGATCCCTCCGTGCTCGACTGGCGACTCACCGTGGGGCACCCCGAAAGGCTCCAAGAGGCCGCGGCGCGCGGTCGCGGGCTCATCATCGTGCTTCCCCACGTCGGTTGCTGGGAGGCCGGAGCCATCTGGACCGCCTCACTGGGCTACCCGCTCATGACCGTCGCCGAGGTCCTCGAGCCGCCCGAGCTCTTCGAGTGGTTCGTCACCACCCGCAAGAGGGCCGCGCTGACCGTGCTGCCCGTGGGGGGCGCCACCACGACGCAGCTGCTCAACCAGCTGCGGAACGGCAACGCCATCGCCCTCCTCGCTGACCGCGACGTCGTCGGCGACGGCCTGCCCACCCCGTTTTTCGGCCGGCCGACGCCCATTCCCGCCGGCCCCGCCGTTCTGGCCCTCCGGAGCGGCGCCGCGGTGCTGCCGGTGGCCATCTATCTCGAGCCGCGGGGCCATTTCCACGTCGAGATTCTCCCGGAGCTCGACACCACGCGCTCCGGTGGTTTGCGTGCCGACGTCGTTCGACTGACCAACGACATGATCCGGGCGTTGGAGGTGCTGATCTCCGCCCGTCCCGAACAATGGCACGTCTTCCAGTCGAACTGGCCGGATGGGAATCGCGAGCCCGACCGATGAAGGTCGCCCTGGTGTCCGCCTACGACCTCGCCGTCCCTGGCGGGGTGCAGGCCCAGGTGATCGGACTGGCCCGTGCACTGCGGGCCGCCGGCGACCAGGTCGTGGTGGTCGCGCCGGGAAAGGTCGGCTCGGCCGGCCCCGTCGATCTCGCGGTCGTTCGGGTCGGGCGTGCGCGGTCGGTGCGGGCGAACGGCTCCCTCGCCCCGGTCGCCCCGACGCCAGCGGCCATGCATCGCACCCGTCAGGCTCTTCGTGCGGCGTCGGTCGACGTCGTTCACGTCCATGAGCCGCTCGTCCCCGGGCCGGCGCTGGCGGCCGCGGCGGACCACGCCGTCCCGGTGATCGGTACCTTCCACCGCGCCCGGACCGGGATCACCTACCGCGTCTACGGGCACGGTCTGCGGCGGGTGGTACGGGGCCTCGACGCCCGGGTCGCCGTCTCCGAGGTGGCGCGGACCACCCTGTGGGCGGCGGCCGGGCCCTGCGACGTCACCATCCTCCCCAACGCCATCGACCCCGAACGCTTCGCCCGCGCCGAGCCGATCCCCACCGCCCAACCCACCGTGCTCTTCGTTGGCCGGATCGAGCACCGCAAGGGACTCGAGACTCTCCTCCGTGCCTTCCGGGAGCTCCCGGGCGATTTCCGCTTGCGAATTGTCGGCGAAGGTCCCGACACCGCGGTGCTACGGCGGCGCTTCGCCGACGACCATCGCCTGGAGTGGCTTGGGCGGCTACCCGACGACCAGCTGACCCGCTACCTGGCGGCTGCCGAGGTCCTCGTGGCACCGTCGCTCGGCGGCGAGTCCTTCGGTGTCGTGCTCCTCGAGGCGATGGCGGCGGGGGTAGCGGTGCTCGCCTCCGACCTTCCCGGCTACCGGACCGCCGCCGAGAACGCCGCGGCCTGGTTCCCCCCGGGTGACGCGACCGCCCTGCGCCGCGAGCTCGCCACCTTGCTCGACGACGGCGCCGCGCGAACCAGGCTCGTCACGGCGGGACACCTCGTGGCGGCTCGTCACTCCTTCACCGACCTCGCCGCGGCCTACCGAGAGCGCTACCTGAGCATCCTCGGGTAGGTCTGCGGTGGGGCCCCATCGGGCCAACAACCCTCCATCGGCTGGGCTCAAAGCCCGTACACTCGGGACGTCATGGCCCCCGCCAAGGCAAATCCGCCTCAGTCCACCTCGCCGGCGCGCCCCCGAAGCGCACCGGTGTCTGTGCGCCGAGCGGTCCGCGGGCCGGCGCCGACCCCGCCGCCCCCCCGGCCGGCCTTCGGCCGAGCCCGGGCCCGTGCCCTCGTACCGCTGGTCGCGATCACGCCGGCGGTCTTCGTCGTCGGGGGGGCCGCCCTGGCAGCGAGCGGGGTCCTCGCCGCCGCAGGGACCGCCATCGGCGCGGCCGCGGCGGCGGTCGGTCTGGC
This sequence comes from uncultured Acidimicrobiaceae bacterium, assembly GCA_963761425.1. Taxonomy (GTDB): domain Bacteria; phylum Actinomycetota; class Acidimicrobiia; order Acidimicrobiales; family Bog-793; genus Bog-793. Next base: position 666,102 of record CAVXGQ010000005.1, read on the forward strand.
AGTTGCCCTCGGCAACCTGCGCTACGGCTCCAGCGTGCGTCTGCTGCGCTCTCTGGGGGGTCGGCGCGCCGACCCGGCCCGCGAGGCACGACTCGTCAACCTCACCGAAGGCCTCTGTCTCGGCTTCGGCTTGGCCACGCCGCAGCTCGTCGTCGTCGACGACCCGGCGCCGAACGCCCTGTCGCTGGGCCGTTCGGCCCGTTCGTCCTCCCTCGTCGTCACCACCGGCGCCCTGGAGCTGTTCGACCGGATGCAGCTCGAGGCGGTGCTCGCCCACGAGCTCGCCCACCTGAAAAGGGGCGACACGGCGGCGGCGGCCTCGGCCATGCGGGCCTTCGGGCTCGCCGCCTTCCTCGTTCCCGGGGCGGCTCGCCTCGCGCAGCGCGGCGTGGCACCCGACCGCGAAGCCCGGGCCGATCTCGCCGCGATCAGCGTCACGCGCTTTCCGCCCGCCCTCGCCGACGCCCTCGAAGCGCTCGCCGACGCCCCGACGGTGCAGCCCCGGCGGTTGACGCCGATCGCCGCCCGCCTCACGGGGTGGCAGTGGTGCGCCCCCTTCTTCCGCCGGACACCGGAAGGCTTGCGGACCGGCGAACTCGACCTGTCGCTGCGGATCGCAGCGCTACGCGAACTGTGACGACGACGCCCCGACCCAGGGGGCTCGGCGCGACCTTCGCCCCGGGAAGGGAGTGACCGGTGTCAGGCCATTCGAAATGGGCAACCACGAAGCATCAGAAAGGAGCGAAGGACAAGGCCCGCGGCAAGCTCTTCGCCAAGCTCATCCGACAAGTCGAAGTCGCAGCCCGGGAGGGCGGCAGCGACCTTGCCGCCAACGCCAACCTCCGCACCATGTACCAAAAGGCCCGCGATGCTTCGGTGCCGGCGGACACCATCGACCGCGCCATCAAGCGGGGGACCGGCGAGCTGGAGGGTGTTCGCTACGAGTCGGTCTCCTACGAGGGCTACGCGCCGTCCGGGGTCGCTGTGATCGTCGAGTGCCTGACGGACAACCGCAACCGTACGGGAGCCGAGATCCGGGCGGTCTTTACCCGTAACGGGGGCTCGATGGCCGAGCCGGGCGCGGTCGCCTGGCAATTCGAGCGCAAGGGCCTCATCGCCATTCCCCGCGAGACCGACGAAGACACCATCATGACGGTCGCACTGGACGCCGGCGCCCAGGACCTGCGCGACGACGGCGTGGCCTGGACGCTCGTCTGCGAGCCGACCGACCTGCACGCGCTCCAGGCCGCCCTCGGTACCGCCGGCATCCGGATCGACTCGGCGGAGTCGCAGTGGCTGCCGACGACGACGGTCGAGGTCTCCGACCCCCCAGGAGCGAGGAAGGTGCTCCATCTTCTCGACCTCCTGGAGGACCACGACGACGTACAGGCCGTCGCCGCCAACTTCGACATCCCCGACGAGATCCTCGACTCCGTCGAGGCCTGAACTGACCCGCCGCGCATCCCCCGCCCCGGGGGGACCGCCCGATACAATCGAACGCGTGTTTGTCCTCGGCGTCGACCCCGGACTGTCGCGCTGCGGTTTCGGCGGGGTCGTCGAGGAGCACGGTAAACAACGCGCCGTCGCGGCCGGCGTCATCACGAGCGACGCCGCCCTGCCGGTCCCCGAACGGCTCGCCGCACTGCACCGCGAGCTCGAGGCCCTCGTCGACGAGCTCGCCCCGGACGTCGTCGCCGTTGAACGGGTCTTTTTTCAGACCAACGCCCGCACCGCGATGGCCGTCGGACAGGCGAGTGGCGTGGCGCTGCTCGTGGCGGCCGAACACGGCTGCCGCGTCGTCGAGTACACCTCGAACGAGGTCAAGCTGGCGATCGCCGGCTACGGCTCGGCGGACAAGTCCCAGACTCAACAGATGGTGGCCCGACTGTTGCATCTGGCGACCGTGCCGGAGCCCCCCGACGTCGCCGACGCGCTCGCCCTGGCGCTGTGCCACCTGGCGGCGCGCCGCTACGAGGATCTGCTCCGATCCCCCGCCTCACCGGGAACCCCGGTGTCGGGGGGGTGGCAGCGATGATCGGGTCGCTCTCCGGGGTGGTGACCGAAATCGAGGTCTCCTCCGAATCGCTCGCCTCGATCGTCGTCGACGTCGGGGGGGTCGGCTACGAGGTCGTGGTGTCGGCCCACCACGCGGCGCGTCTCGGCCCGCTCGGCTCGCCGGTCGATCTGGCGGTGTATACCCACGTGCGCGAGGGCGCGATCACCCTGTTCGGCTTCGCCGACCGGTCCGAGCGGCGCACCTTTGAACTGCTCATCGGCGCCCACGGCATCGGCCCCGCGCTCGCCCTCGCCATACTCGGCGTCCACCCGCCGGATTCGCTCACCCAAGCCGTGCTCACCGGTGACGTCGACGCCCTCGTCTTGGTGCCCGGCGTGGGCCGCAAGACGGCCCAGCGCCTCATTGTCGAGCTCGCCGGGCGGCTCGGCGCGCTCGAGACTCTGTCCGTCGACGCCTTGGCGCCGGACGGCAACCGCCCGGTGAAGTCCGAGGTGCGCGAGGCGCTCGCCGCCCTCGGTTACGCCCCCGACGAAGTTCGCCGCGCCCTCGAGCAGCTGCCCGGGGAGGGCACCGTCGAGGAGTTGTTGCGCGGGGCCCTCCAGCAGCTGGCGCCGCGCCGATGAGCCCCCGTCGCGACATCGCCGTCGACCGGGACCCGTCCCCTCGGCCGGTGGCCCGCTTCGCCGACCGGCCCGAAGCCGCGCTCGAAGCCGGCTTGCGGCCCCGCCAGCTCACCGAGTTCGTGGGGCAGGCTCGGGTGAAAGAGCACCTCGCGATCGTCCTGGAGGCCGCCCGTCGCCGACGCCAGCCGGTCGATCACCTGCTCTTCGCCGGACCGCCCGGACTGGGCAAGACCACGCTCGCCGGCATCGTGGCGGCCGAGATGGGGGCGGGATTGCGGGTCACCTCCGGGGCGGCTCTACGAGCGCGGCGGTGACCTGGCGGCGATCCTCACCGGTCTGCAACCCGGCGACGTGCTCTTCATCGACGAGATCCACCGGCTCGCCCCACCGGTCGAGGAAATCCTCTACCCGGCCATGGAGGACTTCCAGATTGACATCGTGATCGGCAAGGGACCGACCGCCCGCTCGGTCCGCCTCGACGTGCCCCGCTTCACCCTGGTCGGGGCGACGACGCGCACCGGCTTGGTCACCGGGCCCTTGCGGGACCGGTTCGGCTTCGTCACCCGGCTCGAGCACTACGCGCCGAGCGAGCTGGAAGAGATCGTGCGCCGCACCGGTGAGCTGCTGTCCGTCCAGTGCACCCCGGAAGGCGCGGCCGAGATCGCGCGCCGCGCCCGGGGCACCCCCCGGCTGGCGATCCGGCTGCTGCACCGGGTACGGGACTTCGTCGAGGTGCGCGGACAGGGGATGATCACCCTGGAGGCGGCCCGGGCTGGTTGCGACGTGTTCGGGATCGACGAACAGGGCCTCGATCCTCTCGACCGCCAGATCCTCGAAGTGCTCTGTATCCGCTTCGCAGGCCGCCCGGTCGGCCTGGCGAACCTGGCGGTGAGCGTCGGCGAGGAACCCGAGACCATCGAGGACGTGTACGAGCCCTACCTTCTGCAGACCGGCTTCGTCATGCGCACGCCGCGCGGACGGGTGGCGGCCCCCGCCGCCTGGGCGCACCTCGGGCTCCCGGTTCCCCCGGAGGAGGCCGAACTCGGCGTCGTCGCGGAGCGCGAGGAAGAGGCGCCCTCGCTGTTCGACACCTGAGCCCCTGCCGGTAAGGCTGGCACTGCACCGTTCGATCCCAGGGGCGCGACTACAGTGCGAGACGCCCTCTCTCCTAGACAACTGGTGTCCCATGTCCATGCAGATGCTCAGCGCTACTCCCGTGCTGTACGCGCTGGTCTTCGCCAAGGCCGCGACGAAGTCGACCAGCAGCTCGGGGATCTTCCTATTCCTCCTCCTCATCGTGGCGGTCGGCGCCTTCTTGTTCATCCGCCCGCAGCGCCGGCGCCAACGGGACCTGATGGCACAGCAGCGGGCCATCTCGGTCGGTGACGAGGTCGTCACCGCGGCGGGAATCGTCGGCCGCGTCCAGTCGATGACCGACGACCGGGTGAGAATCGAGGTCGCGCCGGGCACGACCATCGAGATCGTCCGCCGCGCGATCGGCCAGCGGGTCATCCCGCCGCAGGCGCCGCCCTGGGGAGGCCCGACGGGAGGACAGTGGAACTTCCCGTCGTCCTCGGGCAATCCCGACCCGCACGACGAGCCTCCGACCGAGAGTGGGGGAGGCATCGGGTAAGTGGGTCGTCGGCGTCTGGTCGCGAGCGTCGGGCTGACGACCCTGCTGTGTTTCGGGATGCTGGCGCTGGCGGTCTCCTTGAACTGGTCGCCGCACCTCGGTCTCGACCTCGAAGGCGGTCTCTCGGTCGTCTACACGCCGAACCACCGCGTCTCGACGGGGACCCTGCAGAACGCGGCCAACATCATGGTGGATCGCGCCGATGCCCTCGGCGTCACCCAGCCGAACATCACGACCCAAGGCAACGAGATCATCGTCCAGATGCCGGGGGTGAAAAACCCCAAGCGGATCCTCGCCATCATCGGCACCACCGCCCAGCTGTACTTCCGTCCGGTGCTCTGCGGCGCGCCGGCCTATTCCCCACCGAAGAAATCGGGCTCGACCAAGTCGTCCGCCGCCGCCTACAAGGTCCCGCCCACCTGTGGCTCGCCCTACCGGTACAGCTCGGCGGACTACAGCTCGGCGGGCGGCGGATCCTTCCAGCCCGGCGTCGACGCCATCGACCCGGCCTACGCCAGCTACCCGAACACGCCGATCACCGAGGACGAGAAGTACCAGCATCAGAACGTCATCTTCTCGGCCGGCAACATGGCCATCGCCCCCCGCTACGTGCTCGGGCCGGCGCTCGCCAACGGGACCATCATCGCCGGCGCCTCGGCGGCGCTTAGCCAGGAAGGCAGCTGGCAGGTCAACTTCACCCTCACCGGGCCCGGCACCACGTCCTTCAACCGGATCGCGGCGACCTACGTCCACACCCTGGTGGCGAACGACCTCGACGGCGACATCGTCTCGGCCCCGCTCATCCTGACGAACCACTTCCCCGGCAGCGGCGAGATCACGGGGAGCTTCACCTCGTCGAGCGCCAGCGCCCTGGCCCTCGACCTCAACTACGGCTCGTTGCCTGTCCAGCTCACCGCCCAGACCTCCCAGGCGGTCTCACCGAGCCTCGGCAAGTCCTCGCTCCACGCCGGTCTGCTAGCCGGTCTTCTCGGCCTGCTGCTGGTGATGATGTACACGATCTTCTACTACCGCGCCCTCGGCATCGTCGTCGTCAGCGGGCTGATCACCACGGCGGCCTTCCTCTACGGATTCATCTCCATGCTCAGCGCCTCGTCGTTCGGCCTGACGCTCGACTTGTCGGGGGTGACCGGCCTCATCGTCTCGGTCGGAATCACCGTCGACTCCTACGTCGTGTACTTCGAGCGATTAAAAGACGAGGTGCGGGCGGGGCGATCGGTGAGGGCGTCGGTCGACAGGGGCTTCCGCAGTGCCTACCGCACGATCCTGTCCGCCGACGCGGTGTCGTTCCTCGGCGCCCTGGTCCTGTGGTGGCTCTCGGTCGGGGCGGTGCGCGGCTTCGCCTTCATGCTCGGCCTGTCGACGATCGTCGACGTGGCGACGGCGTACCTGTTCACCCGCCCCCTCGTCATCCTGCTCGGCCGGAACCGGATCATCGCCAGCGCTCGCCACCTCGGCATCGCCCGCGGCCTCGCCACGGTCGAGGAGGCGGCGTGAGCCCCGGGCGCATCCTGCCGGGCTCGGCGGGGCCGCAACCCGAACCGGGGGGCACGCCTTTCCCCCCGCCTCCGACGCCACCAGCCGGCGAGCCGGCCAGCTCCCCCCAGCCGGCCCCCGGAGAAGCGCCAGGCGAGGTGGCGGCCCCGGCGGCTCCGCCACCCGCCCCGGAGGCGTTCCCGGCCGCAGAGACCCGCCGGGCCAAGAGGAGACACGGTCCGCTGCGGCGCCTGTACTTCGGCGAGACCCACACCGACTTCGTCCGCCACCGGCGGTGGTGGTTCACCATCTCGAGCATCATCATCCTGTCCGGGGTGATCTCGCTCGCCACCCGAGGGCTCAATCTCGACATCGAGTTCGTCGGCGGTAACGCCTGGATCGTGGAGACCTCCACCGTCTCGGTCACCCAGGCCCGCAACGCCCTGGCGCCCATCGGGCTCTCCGGGGCGACCATCACCCAGCTCGGCACCCCGCCGAAGACCCTGGAGGTCGAGGCGAAACTGCCCAAGGGCCAGACGGCGCAACAGTCGAAGAATCTGCAGGCTGCGGTGAGCGACGTCCTGGCGAAGCTGGCCCACACCAGCCCGGCCGCGGTGAGCGTGGAGCACGTCGGGCCGCAGTGGGGCAGACAGATTACCAACAAGGCCCTCGAGGCGCTGATCGTCTTCATCTTGCTCGTCAGCGTGTACATCTCGATCTTCTTCGAGTGGCGGATGGCTTTCGCGGCCATCCTCGCCATGTTCCACGACATCTTGGTGACCGTCGGCGTGTACTCGCTGACCGGCTTCGACGTGACCCCGGACACCGTCGTCGCCTTCTTGACGATTCTCGGCTACTCGCTCTACGACACCATCGTCGTGTTCGACCGCGTCCGCGACAATGCCAAGAACCTCGCCCAGCGCGACCGGATAGTTTTCTCCGATCTCATCAACCTGTCGATGAACCAGACCTTGGCGCGCTCGCTCAACACCTCGCTCGTCGCGATCCTGCCGATCCTCAGTGTGCTCGTGATCGGCGCCTTCGTCCTCGGCGCCACCACGCTGCAGTACTTCGGGCTGGCCCTCCTCATCGGCCTCACCACCGGGGCCTACTCCTCGATCTTCATCGCCTCACCGCTCGTCGCGGTGATGAAAGAGCGCGAACCTCACTACCAGCAGCTCTCCGAGCGTCTCCGCAAGCGGGGCGTCGGCGCGGTGCTGCTGAGCCCGGCGGCGGTGGCGGCCGGAGCCCTCGGCCTGGAACTCCCCGTCCCGGCCCGCCGGGCACCTCTCAGCCCGACCACCGCCCGAGAAACCGGCCCCACCCCCCGGTGGGCCGCGCCGCCCCCCGCTTCCCCCGGGGAACCCCGCGCCGCTCCGAGTGCCCCCCCGACCCGGCCGTCCGGTCCGCCGCGGCCGTCCCGACCGGCCAGGTCCCGACCGGCCGCCCGCCGCCGTCGCAAAGGGGGCCGGCGCTGATCGACGTCCATCTCGCGCGCGCCGAGCCCGACCGTCTGCGGAACGCGCTCCGCCGCAAGGGCGCCGATAGGTTGTTCGACGAGTTCCTGGAAGCCGACCGCGCCTGGCGGCTCGACGCCGCCCGGGTTGAGCAGCTGCGGGCGGCGACCCGGCCCCGAGACCGACCCGACGTCGCCACCCGCCAGGCCCTGGGCGAGGCGAAGCGAGAGCTGAGAACCGCCGAGAAGGCCCTCTCGCGAACCGCTTTGCGACGCGGGGAGCTCCTCGCCCAGATCCCCAACCCGCCGGACCCCACGGCTCCCGACGGGCAGACCGAGGAGGACGCCGTCGAGCTGCGCCAGGTCGGCCAGCCCCCGGGCTTCGCCTTCCCGCCGCGGGATCACCTCGAGCTCGGGATGTTCGCCGTCGACAAGGCCGTACAGCTCTCCGGGGCGCGCTTCACCTACCGGATGGGTGACGTCGCCCTGGTCGAGCTGGCGCTGTACCGCTACGCGCTCGACCGGGCCCTGGCCCACGGCTTCACCCCGGTTCTGCCGCCGGTGTTGGTGCGCGAGGCCGCCATGTTCGGAACCGGGTTCCTGCCGACCGACGAGGCGAACCTCTACCGCGTCGAGCCGGACGGCCTCTACCTCACCGGGACGTCCGAGGTGGCGCTGGCGGGGCTTCACGCCGGGGAGATCCTGGAAGCCGGGGCCCTTCCGTTGCGCTACACCGGCTACTCGACCTGTTTTCGCCGGGAGGCGGGGGCCGCCGGCAAGGACACCCGGGGGATCTTCCGGGTCCACCAGTTCGACAAGGTGGAGCTGTTCGTCTTCACCAGGGCGGACGCCTCGGCCGCCGAGCACGAGGCCATCCTGTCCATCGAAGAGGAGATCATCGGGGGGCTGGGCCTCGCCTACCGGGTGGTCAACATCGCGGCGGGGGACCTCGGTCCCTCGGCGGCGAAGAAGTACGACATCGAGGGGTGGATCCCGAGCCAGGCCCGCTACCGCGAGCTCACCTCCTGCTCGAACACCACCGACTACCAGGCCCGGCGGTTGAACATCCGGGTGCGCGAGGCCGGAGGGCTGCGGGTCGTCCACACCCTCAACGGCACCGCCGTCACCGCCCGCACCCTCATCGCCCTGCTCGAGACCTACCAGATGGCCGACGGCTCGGTCGAGGTACCCGCGGTCCTGGTCCCTTTCGGCGCGCCCCCCGGATCGAGCCCCCGCCCCGGGGCTAACCCGGCCCCAGGCGGTGGAGCGGCCCGGCCCCGTGCCCCAGGCCGGCGGTCGAGGAACGTTGGAGCGAAACCGTGACGAAGGCCTTGGCCGCTTCCGTCGCCTCCACCACGCCCAGTCCCCGGGCGAGATGCGCCGCCAGCGCCGCCGAGAGCGAACAGCCGGTCCCGTGGACGTTGCGCGTCGCCACCCAGGGGGTCCGCAACCAGATGAGCTCGCCCTGGTGGCACAGCACGTCGGCGGCGTCCTCGCCCTGGCGGTGACCCCCCTTCACCAGCGCCGAGCCGGCTCCCAGGTCGCACAGCCGGCGGGCCGCGTCGGCCATCGCCGCCTCGTCCCGGACCCGCCGGCCGAGCAGCACCTCGGCCTCGGCCAGGTTGGGGGTTACCACCGTGGCGTAGGGGAGCAGCCGGCGGTAGGCGGCGGGGGCGTCGCCGGAGATGAGCGCCGCTCCCGACGAGGCCACCATCACCGGGTCGACGACGAGACGCGGCAGGGCGCCGGAGGCGGCCCGGGCCGCGACGGTCTCCACGATGGCGGTGGTGGCGAGCATGCCGGTCTTGGCGGCGTCGAGGGGGAAGTCCTCGAGCACCGCGTCGAGCTGGGCGTCGACGAAGGAGGGGGAGAGGATCTCCACCCCCCGCACCGCCAGGGTGTTCTGGGCGGTGACCGCGGTGACGACCAGGGTCCCGAACACCCCGAGGGCGGTGAAGGTCTTGAGGTCGATGGCGATCCCGGCGCCCCCGCTCGAATCGGTCCCCACGATGGTGAGGGCGACCGGCGGGGGATTTTCGCCCCCGGTGGCCGGCGCTACCTCCCCCTTCTCCATCGCCCCATCCTACGGCGGCACCAAGAAACTCCCGGAAGGACCCGTCGCCCGCCGGCGCGCCGCCCGGTACGGTGAGACCGGCGGCCCGACGAGGGGAGGACGGTGTCCGACGAAGCCATCGACGAGATCTGCGCCGATCTCGGCTCGCTCATCGAGCGTCTCGACGACCTGGCGCTGGCGGCCCTGCACGAGGCGGTGGCGCAGGGTGCCACCACCCGGCCGGAGATCGAGCGGCGACTCGTGCGGGCACGCCACGCCCTGGAAAGAGCCCGCCATCTGCTGGAGGTCGATTGAGCGGTCGGCACGCCGCAGAAGAGGCGAGCGGCCATGATGGGGCGATGGAACCTCACGAGCACGACGAACGCCCCTGGGGTAGCTACACAGTCCTCGACGAGGCGCCCGACTACAAGGTGAAGACCCTGCTGGTCTTCCCCGGAAAGCGCCTTAGCTACCAGCGCCACGAGCGGCGCGGCGAACACTGGTACGTAGTGCGCGGCACCGGCAAGGTGACCCTCGACGGGGTCGAGCACCCCGTCGGCCCGGGATCGGCGATCGACGTGGCGATCGGTGCGGCCCATCGCATCGAGAACACCGGCGTCGAGGACCTCATCTTCATCGAGGTCCAGCGCGGCGAGTCCTTCGATGAAGACGACGTCGTCCGGCTAGAGGACGACTTCGGGCGGGCTTCGCCGCCCAGCGAGCCCTAGTCGGCTAGCTACGGGCCGGGGTGGAGGCTCCCGGAGGGCTGAGCTCGTTCAGGGAGTCGATGAGCTGCCGCAGCCGGCCGTGGTGGACCCGGTTGAACTCCAGCGCGATCCGGTGGAGTTCCAGGTGGTCGTGGCTGGCCCGCTCGACCGGAAAGGCCTCGGTCCGCCAGATCCCCTTGGGGGAGCAGATGTCGGCGAAGGTCGCCGAGAGCGAGGCGAGCTCGAGGTCGGTCGGCGGGTAGCGCAGCCGGATCACCATGGTGTCGTGGACGAAGCGGCGGGAGTGGTAGTTGCGGTGGAATCCGAGGATCTCGCGCACCGCCACGTCGAGATCGTCGGTGACGCGATACAGGGATCCCTCCACCGGGTCGGCGAAGCCGCGGCCGTACACCTGGGTGGTGACGAACTCCTCCCAGCCCTGCCAGTAGCGCTCGCCGGGGCCCTCGACGAGCACGATCGGCTCCGGCTCGGCCTTGCCGGTCTGGAGCAGGGTCAACAACTCGAAGCACTCGTCGAGGGTCCCGAAACCCCCCGGCAGCACCAGGAAGCCCGAGGACTCCTTGATCAACATCAGCTTGCGGGTGAAGAAATACTTCATCTCGACGAGTTTGGAGTTGTCGGCGATCCATTGGTTCGGCTCGGCCTCGCCGGGAAGACGGATGTTCACCCCGATCGCCATCGCCGGACCGGCACCCTCGTTGCCGGCGGCCATGATGCCCGGGCCGGCACCGGTGACGACCATCCAGCCAGCCTGGGCGAAGCGAGCCGCCAGCTCCCGAGCCAGCTCGTAGGTGCGGTCTGACTCTTCGGTGCGAGCCGAGCCGAAGATTGTCACCTTCCGCACGTTCCGGTAGGGGGCGAACATCTGGAAGGCCTCGGCCATCTCCCCCAGGGCGGCCCGGGCGAGTTTCAGGTCGAGTCGGCTGGCATCCCCCCGGGTGAGTTCCAGGGTCGCCAGCACGATGCCGCGCATGACATCCCGGTCGTGGTCGACCCCGGAGGTGTCAAGGAAGGCCTCCACCAAAGCCTCGACCTCCGGGGTCTGGGCCCGGGCCGGACGGCTCGGCGCGGCCGCGGGGCGGAGGCTCATGCCGGAACCGCCACCCGGCCGTACAGGGTGGTGCGCTGTTCGAGGTGACGGCCGAGCGGCTCGACCAGGGCCCGAAAGTCCTCCGGCGTCATCATCTGGCCGTGCGACGCCCCGGCGGCGCGCGAGATGTTCTCGTCCATGAGGGTCCCGCCGACGTCGTTGCAACCGGCCCGGAGCAACTGGCGCAGTCCCTCCGGCCCGGTCTTCACCCAGCTCGCCTGGATGTTGTCGATGGCTCCGTGATAGACGATGCGGCCGATCGCGTGCATGAGCACCACCTCGCGGAAGGTCGGCCCGCGTCGCGCCCGGCCGGCCAGGTAGATCGGGGTGGCCATGTGGACGAAGGGCAGCGGCACAAACTCGGTGAACCCCCCGGTCACCCGCTGCAGGTCGCGGGTCGCGACGAGGTGGCGCGCCCAGTGGAGGGGGGACTCGACCGAGCCGAACATGATGGTCACGTTGGAACGCAGGCCCACCCGGTGGGCGGTGCGATGGGCCTCGAGCCATTCCTCGGTCGTGATCTTGTCCGGGCACAGCACCGCCCGGATCCCGTCATCGAGGATCTCCGCCGCCGTCCCCGGGAGGGAGCGCAGCCCTGCCTCGTAGAGCCGTCCGAGGTAGGACTCCAGTGGCTCGCCGAGACGGCGCGCCCCCTCAGTCACCTCGAGGGCCGTGAAACCGTGGATGTGGATCCGCGCCGAGGCGGCCCGCACCGCCCGGATCACCTCCAGGTAGTAGTCGCCGTCGAAGTCGGGGTGGATCCCCCCTTGCAGGCAGACCTCGGTCGCTCCGGCTTGCTCGGCCTCGACCACACGCTGGGCGATCTCGTCCAGGCTCAACAGGTAGGGCTGCCCGCGCAGGTTGAGCGAGAGGGGTCCCTTGCTGAAAGCACAGAAGCGGCAACGGTAGGTGCAGATGTTGGTGTAGTTGATGTTCCGGTTCACGACGAAGGTGACCGTGTCACCGACGGTCCCGGCCCGCAGCTCGTCGGCCAGGGCGGCGACAGCCCGCACCTCGGCGCCCCGGGCCGAGAACAGCGTCACGATTTCGTCGACCCCCGGCTCGCGGCCCGCCTGGAGGTCGGAGAGCACCTCGGCGACGGGGCCCGGCGGCAGGTCCCCGGGGCACCCCCGGACACCGAGTAGGGGTGGGGGAGGGAGCTCGGCCCCGGCACACCAGGCGCTGTCGCGGGCCAGGCCCTCGGCGTCGGCGTGATCGAGCACCGTGGCGCGCATCGCCGGATCGAGCCATCGTGCGGACTCGCGCAGGTACTCGGGATGCACGGCGAGACGCGGACAGAGCTCGTAGCCGGCGGCCGCCAGTTCCCCCTCCAGCCGGTCCAGGGCCGGCCAGGGCCGCTCCGGGTTGACGTGGTCGATCGTCACCGGCGAGATCCCCCCGAGGTCGTCCGCCCCGGCCTCGACGAGCGTCACCGGGTCGTCGACGAGGTTGGGGGGCGACTGCACGTGGACCTCGGCGGGGAGGATGAGCCGCGCCGCCGCCACCGTCCAGCGCAGCTCGTCGAGGGGACAGCGGGGCGCCGCGTGCCAGCGCGGTGCCCGGCTTGGGGAGGAATCCCTGGACCAGGACCTCCTGAACCTGCCCGTGCCGTCGGTGGGAGTCGGCGATCGCCCTCAGGGCGTCGAGCCGGTCGCGCCGGGACTCCCCGATGCCAACCAGCACCCCCGTCGTGAAGGGAATCGCCAGGCGTCCGGCGGCTTCCAGCGTCGCCAGGCGCCGCTCCGGCGTCTTGTCCGGAGCCAGGCGGTGACAGGCCAGCCTGGGAGCGAGCGACTCGAGCATCATCCCCTGGCTCACGCTCACCGGACGCAACCGGGCGAGGTCCTCCTCGGACAGGGCCCCGGCGTTGCAGTGGACGAGGAGACCGGACTCTCGGTGGGCGAGAGCGGCCGCGGCGGCCAGATACTCGACGGTCGAGCGGTAGCCGTGGGTTCCCAGCCAGTCCCGGGCCACCGGGTAGCGGTCCTCGGGAGCCTCTCCCAAGGTGAACAGCGCTTCGTGACAGCCGGCGTCACGTCCGGCGCGGGCCACCGCGACCACCTCGTCGAAGGTGAGGTAGGGAGCCGGCAGGCGAGCCGGCTGCTTGGCGAAGGTGCAGTAGCCGCAGCGGTCGCGGCACAGCATGGTGAGCGCGATGAACACCTTCGGCGAGTAGGTGACCCGCCGTCCGAAACGGCGCCCCCGCTGCGCGCCGCCGGAGGCGACCAGCTCCTCGAAGGGAAGGCGCATCAGATCGTCGTCGGTCCACCTCGGCCCCGGGATGGTTGGCGTCATGGCGCCACCTTAGAGGTGAGACCGCCGGCGGCTTGGTCGTCGACCAGCCAGACCACTCGCTCGGCCGAGATGTGCGCCGCCGGCAGGTCCTCCCCGGCGGCGACCCGGCGGAGGGCCGGGGATTTATCGGCTCCCATCACCGCGACGACGACCAGACGGGCCCGCCCGATGGCCTCGAAGGTGAGGGACAGGCGCGGGTGGGGGTTGCGTCCCGAGGGATCGGCATTGGCGATGACGAGGGTACCGGGGAGGGCGTCACGTCCGTCGGCCCCGGGAAAGAGCGACGCGGTGTGCCCGTCCGGTCCCATGCCGAGTTGGAGCAGATCGAAGCCTCCGGCCGCTGCCACCTCGGCACCGTAGGCTGCCGGGCCGGTCGCGCACGACATCGGGTGGAACCCGGCGAGTTCATCACGTACCCGCCCGAGGGCGGCGGCGATCGCCCGGGCGTTGGAGTCGGGCGAGGTGGGGTCGACACAGCGCTCGTCGGCGAAGTAGCACTCGACCGAGCCCCAGCAGATCCCCGGCTCTGCTGCCAGACGGGCGAAACAGTCCACCCCCGAGGCGCCACCCGAACAGCCCAGCCGGAACCGTCGGCGGGGGGCGGTGGCCCGGAGCTCCCGGGCGGCAAGTTCCGCGAAGGCGGCCGCCACGTCCTCGACCACGTGTACGTCGCCGATCATCGGGCGGGTCCTTCGCTACCCCGAGTTCCGCCAGTGTCGATCGATCGTCCCGATCAACCGGTCTGCCTCCTCCGGTCCCCAGCTCCCGGCGGCATACTCCGCGAGCGGCGGGGCGCTCTCGGCAAAGGCCTGCTGCACTGGTCGCACGATGGTCCAGGCACGCTGGACCTCGTCGTCACGGATGAAAAGGGTGGGATCACCGACCATGGCGTCGAGTAGCAGCCGGTCGTAGGCGTCGACGGTCTGGCCCGGGAAGCTCTGGTTGTACGAGAAGTCCATCGCCACGTTGCGCACCATGAACGTCGGGCCGGGCACCTTGGCACCGAACGAGAGGCTGATCCCCTCGTCGGGCTGGATCCGCAAGGTGAGCGAGTCCCGGCGCAGGTCACGGGCGAGCTTGCCCGCGAAGGGCAGATGCGGCGGGCGTTGGAAGACCATCACCACCTCGGTCTGGCGGTGCCGGAGCCGCTTGCCGGTGCGCACGAAGATCGGCACCCCGGCCCAACGCCAGTTGTCGACGTCGACACGCATCGCGATATACGTCTCCACCTGGCTTTTCGGGTCGACGCCCGGCTCGCCCCGGTAGCCGGGCACCGGCTCGCCGTCGATCGTGCCGGGGCCGTACTGGCCACGCACGACCGTCGAGGCGGCGTCTTTCTCGTTCACCACCACCACCGACCCGAGGAGCTTTTGCTTCTCGTCCCGAATAACGTCGCCCTCCGCCGCGCCCGGCGGCTCCATCAGGGTCAGCGCGAGCACCTGCATCAGGTGGTTCTGGACGATGTCCCGGAGCGCGCCCGCCTGCTCGTAGAACCCGCCGCGGCCCTCGACCCCGAGGCTCTCGGCCACCATGAGCTGGACGTGATCGACGTGACGCCGGTTCCAGACCGGCTCGAAGACCGAGTTCGCGAACCGCAGCGCGAGAATGTTCTGCACCGTTTCCTTGCCCATGTAGTGGTCGATGCGGAAGATCTGCCCCTCGTCGAAGTGAACGTGGATATCGCCGGAGAGCTGACAGCGCGCTGTCGAGGTCGACGCCGAAGGGCTTCTCGATGACGAGGCGTGCGAACCCGCCCATCTTTCCTGCCGTGTTGATGCCCGCCCGGCCGAGACCGCGAACGACGGTGGCGAACTGGGTCGGCAGGGTCGCCAGGTAGTAGAGGCGATTACCCGCGGTCCCCACGGTGGAGTCGGCGGTCGCGAGGGCCTCGCAAAGTCGAGAGAACGTGGCGGGGTCGGCGTCGTCGCCCGGGAGGTACGTGAAGTGCTCGACCCGTTTCTTCCACTCCGGCGAGTGGTCGGGTTCCCCGGCCTTCAAAGCCAGTCGGCGGAATTCTTCGTCGCTCATCGGGGTGCGTGCCACTCCGATCACCGTGAACTCCTCGGGGAGCGACCCCCGGGCGGCCAAACGACTGAGGGCCGGGAGGATCTTGCGATCCGCGAGATCACCCGAGGCGCCAAAGATGACAAAAGCCAGCGGCTCGGGCTGACGGGAGCTGGCGGCGTCGCGCCCCGCGACGTCCAGCCGCAGCTCCTCGGGAGAGAATTCCATCATGGTCATGACACCTCCAGTGGCGCCGACTCTGCCCGCGGCCCCGACTAGCGACCCGATCGGATCGCCGCGGCCTTCTCGGTGAGCCGTGAGTGCAGGTCGTCGAAGGACTTGGCAAAGGCGGCGACGCCCTCCGTCTCGAGCTGCTCGGTCACGTCCTCGAGGACCACGCCCACCTCGGCCAGCTCCGCCAGCGACTCTTTCGCCTCCGCGACTCCGGCATCGACGGTGCGGGCCAGGGTGCCGTGGTCGTTGAAGGCTTCCGCCGTCTCCGGGGGCATCGTGTTCACCGTGTCCGGCCCGATCAGGCCATCGACGTACAAAAGATCGGAGTAGGTCGGGTTCTTCGTCGACGTGGAAGCCCACAAGGGGCGCTGCGGTCGGGCTCCCGCCGCGGCGAGCACGGCGAACCGGGGTGAGGAGAACTGCTCGCAGAAGATCCCGTAGGCGAGGCGCGCCTGGGCGAGAGCGGCGGTGCCGCGCAGCTCGAGGGCGCGCGCCGCTCGGGGAGTTCCGACCGACTCCGAGGCGATGGCCTCGAGCCGCCGGTCCACCTCCGTGTCGACCCGGCTCACGAAGAACGAAGCGACCGAAGCCACCTTAGCGACCGAGCCTCCCGCCGCGGCAAGCCGTTCCAGGCCGCTGAAATAGACTTCGATGACCGCTTCGTAGCGTTCGAGAGAAAAGATGAGGGTGACGTTGATCTTGTCTCCGGCTGCGATCGCCTCCTCGATCGCCGGGAGACCCTCCGGGGTCGCCGGGATCTTCACCAGCACATTCGGTCGTTCGACCCGGGCATGCAGGGCCTTGGCCGCGGCGATGGTGCCGGCGGTGTCGTCCGCGAGCTCCGGCGCGACCTCGACGGAAACAAAACCGTCCCCGCCGTCGGAAGCCTCGTAGAGCGGACGCAGGATGTCGAGGGCCCCGACGACGTCGGCGAGCACCAGCTCCCAGTAGGCGTCCTCGATGGGCACGTTCGCCTTGACCAGCTCACCAAACTGCTCGTCGTAGTCCGAGCCGGCCTCGATCGCCTTGGTCATGATCGTCGGGTTCGAGGTGACGCCGCGGATCCCCGTCGCGACGAGCTTCTCGAGGCCGCCTTGGCGCACGTAGCTCCGCCTGAGGTCGTCGATCCAAGGGCTCTGGCGTTGCTCCCGGAACAAGTCCTCGAGTTTGCTCACCTCGCGTGCCTCCCAACACCGTCAACCGACTACCCACCACGTGGATACGACGAGACTACGGCAACCGAACCGGACGGCGACGGCTGCTCGCCCTGGTCACGGGCGACCCCGGATCGAGCGGAGCCGCTACAGCACCGAGCCTCCGGCTTGATGCGCGCGGTAGCCTGCGGCGTGACCGTGAGGCCAATGCCTCCGGATCCAGAGAGAGGAGCGCCCGTGACGAAAGCGGGGGACAGCAGCCCACCCCGGCGCCGCGGCGCCATCAGCGAGGCGGCCTCCGTGGTCCGCCGCTACGTGATCCAGGAGACCCTCGCGCCGCTGCGCCAACTCGGACGTCGGGTCCTGTACGGACTCGCCGGGGCCCTCCTCATCGCGGTCGGCTCGGTGATCGCCCTCGTCGGCCTGCTGCGGGCCCTCGAGACCGAGACCGGAAGCACTTTCGCCGGGAACTGGTCGTTCGCCCCCTATTTCCTCACCGCGGTCGCCGCCGTCGCCGCGCTGGTTGGGTTCCTCGCCTTCGGATTCCGGGGCGTCGTCGCCCGAGGATCGACGACGCATGCCCGATCCGGCCAGCGAAAGTCCCGACGATGACCGACCCCGCCACCCCGGTCGAGGACCGCGATCGACCCGTCACCCCCGACTCGGTGGCCGAGCTGGAGCGTCAGCTCCGTGACCTGCTGGGCCCGAACGGTGGCGGGATAAAGCGGGCCGCGGTGGCGGCGGGCGCCGGGGTCCTCGCGCTGGGGGTCGTGTCCGTCTATCTGCTCGGACGCCGAAAGGGCCGCCGCCGGGCCAGCGTGCTCGAGATCCGACGGGTCTGACCCGTGGCGTCGCTCCTCCACTCGCTCGCCCATCGGCTGATGCGACACGGGCTGCGCCGGGGCCTCCTCGAGGGCAGCGTGGTGTGGATGGCGATCGGCGCCGCGGCCTGGGTCGTGCGCTACCTCACCCGACCCGAGACCCCGCTCATCGCCCGGGAGAACCTGCAGCTGGGCGAGTCGGTGTTCGTGACCCACCGGCCGGTTCCCGAGGTCCCTCGTCGAGGCTGGCGCCTTCGGACCAGGACCGCGGGAGACCGTCCCGAGCCTCGGTGACGGGCCCCGCCCCGGCCGAGCACCCGCCCCGCGGGCTCCTCGCGGAGGGCGAACGGGTCCTCCTCGTCGACCGTCGCGACCGGCGCTATCTCATCCGTCTCGCCAAAGGAGCAGCCCTGCAGACCCAGGCGGGCGTGATCGAACACGACCTGTTGATCGGACGACCCGAAGGCACCGAGGTGATGGCCTGGCGGCGGGACGGAAGATCCGGGCCGGGCCGGCGTTTCCTCGCGGTACGACCGACCCTTTCCGATGTCGTGGTGAAGATGCCGCGCGGCGCGCAGGTGATCTACCCCAAAGATCTCGGGGCGATCCTTCTCGCCGCCGATCTCTTTCCCGGGGCCAAGGTCCTCGAGGCCGGGGTCGGCTCCGGCGCGTTGTCGATGACGGTGCTACGGGCCGGCTGTCACCTGACCGGCTACGAGCTTCGGTCCGACTTCGCCCGGCGCGCCCAGGCCAACGTGGCGGAGATGCTCGGCAGCGACGTGCCCTTCGTCGTTAAAGAACGTGACATCTACGAAGGGATCGACGAGACCGGGTTCGACCGGGTGCTCCTCGATCTGCCCGAGCCCTGGCGCGTCGTCGAACACGCCGAACCGGCCCTCGTTCCCGGAGGGATCCTGGTCGCCTATCTGCCATCGATCACCCAGACCGCCGAGCTGCGCGCGCACCTCGCCCGCAGTGCCTTCGCGTTGATGGAAACCTTCGAGATCCTCCGGCGCACCTGGCACATCGAGGGGAGGTCGGTGCGTCCCGATCACCGGATGGTCGCGCACACCGGTTTCATTACCGCCGCCCGACGGGTCGGGAGTCGGGCATTCTCCGGCGAGGAGAACGACGAGCGGCTCCTCCACAAGGCCAGGGTCGGGCCGAGCCCGGATGCGGAGCCCTCACCGCCGGGCGACTCCGAGGGGAGCCGCCATCCTGACCCGGGCGTCTTCTAGGACTGCTCGATGAAGATGCACTCCCCGGGGCACTCCTCGGCGGCCTCGGTGACCGCGTCGTCGAGTCCGTCGGGCACCACCACCATGCCCTGCACGCCTCCGGGATCTGTCATCACGGTGGTGCCATCTTTCACATAGGCGAGGCCGTCATCCTGCAGCGTGAACACCGCCGGGCAGATCTCCTCGCAGAGTCCGTCCCCGGTGCACAGATCCTGATCGATCCAGACCTTCATGAAGCGGCGCGCCTCTCTTTGGGAATGTTGCCGGCACGACAAGCGTAACGACGTCAGAAACGACGGGTGTCACCAGACACATTGCCTGCCTGTAAGGCCGAATCGACCGTACCGAGTGGGCCAGGAGGTGTCAAGAAAGCGCCCCCTGCGCGATTGACGACCACCCGGCCCGGTGTAGCGTCCCCAACATCGGGGCGTCGCGCGAGGAGGTGCCCGGATATGGACAAAGACTCGACCGCAGAACTGAAGGCGCGCCTCGCGGCCGCGGAAGAAGAGGTCGCCGAGCTGCGCCACCGGCTCCACGAAGCTCCGCAACGGGTCCGCGTCCTCGAAGAGCGCCTCCTCGAGGTGAAGGGCCAACTCGCACAGGCGCTCTCGCACAACGAGAAGCTCACCTACACGCTCCAGCAAGCCAAGGAGAACATCGCTGCCCTGCGCGACGAGGTCGACAAGCTCACCCAGACCCCGAATGCCTACGGGACCTTCCTGCAGCACAACGAGGACGGCACCGTCGACGTCTTCGCGAGCGGCCGCAAAATGCGAGTGGCGCTGCACCCCGCGATCGAAACCGACACCCTGCACCGTGGTCACGAGGTCGTGCTTAACGAGTCGCTCAACGTGGTGCTCGCCCGTTCCTCGGAGCAGTCCGGCGAGGTGGTGACGATCCAGGAGATCCTCGAGGACGGCAAGCGCGCGCTCGTCGTCGGCCGCGCCGACGAAGAGCACGTCGCCGAGCTCGGCGACGCCCTACGGAACACCCGCCTGCGGGCCGGCGACAGCGTCCTCATGGACCCCCGCGCCCTGCTTTTGCTGGAGAAGCTGCCCCGGCCCGAGATCGAAGAGGTCGTGCTCGAGGAAGTACCGGACGTCACCTACGCCGACATCGGCGGCCTCGACGCGCAGATCGAAGCCCTCACCGACGCGGTCGAACTGCCCTACCTGCACCCGGAGCTGTTCGCCGAGCACCAGCTCCCGGCGCCGAAAGGGATCCTGCTCTACGGCCCACCCGGCTGCGGCAAGACCCTGATCGCCAAGGCGGTAGCCAACTCGCTGGCGAAAAAGGTCGGCGAACTCAAGGGCAATGACAACGTCCGCAGCTACTTCCTCAACATCAAAGGACCGGAGCTTCTCAACAAGTACGTCGGTGAGACCGAACGCCAGATCCGTCTGGTGTTCCAGCGGGCGAGGGAAAAAGCCGACGAAGGGGTGCCGGTCATCGTGTTCTTCGACGAGATGGATTCCCTCTTTCGCACCCGCGGCAGCGGCATCAGCTCCGACATGGAGTCGACGATCGTGCCGCAACTCCTCGCCGAGATCGACGGCGTCGAGGCGTTACGCGACGTCATCGTCATTGGCGCCTCCAACCGCGAGGACCTGATCGACCCGGCGATCCTGCGTCCTGGGCGACTCGACGTGAAGATCAAGATCGAACGACCCGACGAAGCTGCCGCCCAGCAGATCTTCTCCCGCTACCTGACGGCCGATCTGCCTCTCAACGCCGGTGACGTCGCCGAGCTCGGCGGGGGGGATCCCGCCAAGACGGTCCGGATGATGATCGAACGGACCGTCGCCGAGATGTACCGGGCCGACAACGAGAACCGCTTCCTCGAGGTGACCTATCAGAACGGCGACAAGGAAGTGCTGTACTTCCGCGACTTTGCCTCCGGAGCGATGATCGAGAACATCGTCCGGCGCGGCGAAGAAACTGGCCATCAAGCGCGTGCTGAGCGGCGAAGAGCGCGGGATCTGCCTTTCCGACCTCCTGGAGTCCATAAAGCAGGAGTACAAGGAGAACGAGGACCTGCCGAACACGACGAACCCCGACGACTGGGCGAAGATCTCCGGCAAAAAGGGCGAACGCATCGTGTACGTCCGCACCGTGGTAGACCACGGCGACGAGCGGGGTGGCCGCACGATTGAGCGGGTCGGAACCGGCCAGTACCTGTAAGACCAATCCGATAAGTCCGCGGTGTTGAGCCCGAGGACCGGCCGGTTCGTCGACGACGGATGGTGCCGCAGAGAGTCCACTAGGGTCGGCCATATGGCAGTTCCCAAGGTCTGCGGCCTCGAGACCGAGTACGGGGTGCAGCTCACCGCCACGCCGGAGGCCAACCCGACCACGGCCTCGTCGCTGCTCATCAACGCCTATGTCAACGAGCTCTCCGGCCGGGTCGACTGGGACTTCGAGGACGAGACCCCGGGTAAGGACGCCCGTGGGTTTGTCCACGAGGGCGGTTCCCCGCCCGAGGTCGAGGTGAACCTGGTCAACACGGTGTTGACCAACGGGGCCCGGTACTACGTCGACCACGCCCATCCCGAGTACTCGACGCCGGAGTGCGCGACGGTGCTCGAGCTCGTCACGCAGGACAAGGCGGGCGAAGCCGTTCTGGCCCGCTCGATGGCCGCGGCCCAGCGGCTGCTGGCACCGGGCGAGACCATCGTGGTCTACAAGAACAACTCCGACGGCAAGGGCAACTCCTACGGTTGCCACGAGAACTACCTCGTTGACCGGTCGGTGCCCTTCGCCCGGATCGCGCGCGACCTCACCACCCATCTCGTCACCCGTCAGATCTACACCGGTGCGGGAAAGGTCGGTTGCGAACAGCCTGGGCGCCGGGCCGCGGACTTCGAAATCAGTCAGCGGGCCGACTTCTTCGAAGAAGAGATCGGCCTCGAGACGACGCTCAGGCGGCCGATCATCAACACCCGCGACGAGCCGCACGCCAACGCCCAGCGCTACCGCCGACTTCATGTGATCACCGGTGACGCCAACCTCGCCGAGGTCGCCACCTTCCTCAAGGTCGGCGTGACCGCCATCATCCTGCTTCTCATCGAAGAGGACGCCCTCGCCGGCGCGGAGCTCGTGCTCGCCCGACCCGTCCAGGCGATGCACGCCGTCTCGCACGACCTCTCGCTACGCGCCCCGCTCGAGCTGGCCTCCGGCAGCCAGATGACGGCGATCGACCTGCAATGGCAGATGCTCGACCTCGCTCGCAAGTACAACGAGGTGCACGGGCTGGAGCCACTCGGGGCGGAGGGGATCGGCTCACTGGTCCTGGAGCGCTGGGAATCGGTCCTGGAGGGCCTGGAGTCGAACGCCTCCACCCTGCAACACACCCTCGACTGGGTTGCCAAGTTAGAACTCATCGACGCCTACTGCGCCCGACATCGGTGCGACTTCGACGACCACCGGGTGCAGGCCCTCGACCTGCAGTACCACGACGTACGCCCGGAACGGTCGCTGTATCGCCGGCTGAACCTGGAACGCCTCGTCGACGACGCCGCGATCGGCCGGGCCGTCACCGACCCGCCGACCTCAACCCGGGCCTATTTCCGCGGGGAGTGCCTGAAGCGCTACGCCGGGTCAATCGTGGCCGCCAACTGGGACTCGGTGGTTTTCGACCTGGGGGACGACCCGTTGAGACGGGTGCCGATGATGGAACCGTTGCGGGGAAGCGCTAAGCACGTCGCTACGCTTTTCGACGGATGCGGTAGCGCCGCCGAGCTCCTGGCACGACTCGGTGGTGAGGAGGAGCCAGATGGCTGAACGTGAGGTCAAACGGCGAACGCCGCGGCGCGCGGCGCCTGAGCCCACCGAGGAGGAGGTCCCCCAGGGCTCGGAGAAGGGCGAGCGGTTGAAGGCCGAGATCGACGACCTGCTTGACGAGATCGACGACGTACTCGAGGACAACGCCGAAGAGTTCGTGCGCAACTACGTCCAAAAGGGGGGGGAGTAGGTGGTCGGAGCCCTCCGGCCACTAGGGTTCGTCCCCGATGGCCCTGTATCTCTTCCCGCCGGCTGACGACCCCGGGCCGAACTTCGTCGAGCTGCTGCGGCGCGCCCATCCCGGCGTCGCGTTCCCCGGGGCCTCCACCCCGCTGACCGAGCTGCCCCAGGCCACCACCATCGCCGCGCTGCGCTACGCCGGTGGGGTCGTCGTGGCCGGGGACCGCCGGGCGACCGAGGGCGTCGCCATCGCCCACCGCACCATCGAGAAGGTGTTCCCTGCCGACCGGTACTCCGCGGTGGCCATCGCCGGGGCCGCGGGCCCCGCCCTCGAGATGGTGCGGCTCTTCCAGGTCCAGCTGGAACACTACGAGAAGGTCGAGGGCGCGGTGCTCACCCTCGAAGGCAAGGCCAACCAGCTGGCTCAGCTGGTGCGCGACCACCTGCCGATGGCGATGCAGGGTCTCGGCGTGGTGCCGCTGTTCGCTGGGTGGGACACGATTCGCGCCACCGGAAGGATCTTCACCTACGACCTCACCGGCGGGCGCTATGAAGAGACCGACTTCCACGCCACCGGTTCCGGTGGCAAAGACGCCAAGACGACGATCAAACTGGGCTTTCGCGACGACCTTACCCGCGTCGAGGCCATCGAACTCGCCGTCGATTCCCTCTACCAGGCCGCCGACGAGGACTCGGCGACCGGCGGACCCGACCCGGTACGCGGCATCTACCCGATCATTGCGACGGTCGACGCGACCGGGTTCAGCCGCCTGGCCGACGGCGAGGTCGCCGAGCGGTTCGCCGCGATCCTCGCCCGGCGCGAGCCCCCCGCCCGAGGTGGTGGCCGCCGATGACCATGCCGTACTACGTCGCGCCCGAGCAGGTGATGAAGGACCGGGCCGAATACGCGCAGAAGGGGATCGCCCGAGGTCGGGCCCTCGTCGCGGTGGCCTACTCAGGCGGCATCCTCATCGTCGCCGAGAACCCCTCCCGCACCCTCCACAAGGTGAGCGAGATCTACGACCGGGTCGCCTTCGCCGGCGTCGGCAAGTACAACGAGTTCGACCAGCTGCGGGTGGCAGGTATCCGTCACGCTGACACCAAGGGCTACACCTACTCTCGCGAGGACGTCGACGCCCGTTCGCTCGCCAACCTCTACGCCCAGTACCTCGGCCAGGTGTTCACCCACGAGATGAAGCCCCTGGAGGTCGAGATCCTCGTCGCCGAGCTGTCACCGTCCGGCGACGACCGGCTCTACCACATCGCCTACGACGGGACCGTCGTCGACGAGGAGAACTGGACCGTCCTCGGTGGCGAGGCGGAGGCCATCGCCTCGCGGCTCGAGTCAGCCTTCCACGCCACCTGGGACCTCGGGACCGCCCTGAAGAGCTGCGTCGCCTGCCTCGCCGGTCCGGACCGGACCCTCGGCGTGGACGACCTGGAGGTGGGGGTGCTCGAAAAGTCGGCCGACCGCCGGGCCTTCCGCCGCGTCGAACCGGCCGAGCTCAGCGCCCTGCTCGCGGCCTGAACCGGCCCAGCCACCCGCCCCGCCCCCGACGGGTGTGAGGGCCAACGCGAGGCGCTGTCCGGGGCGTTGAACGCGGCTTCGACAGCGTCGCCGAGCAGGATCTCCCTGGCCAGCGAGAGCTCGGACGCCGGCACCAGGACCTCAATATCGGCGGGAAACGGATAGGGCCCGTCGACCGGTCCGCGCATCACCGCCGCCACGCCTTCGGTTCGCAGGCGTCCCACCAGGAGATGGCCCGCAACCGAGCCGACCACGGTCGTCAGAGGGACCATCCGCTGGGGCGATTCCACCCGCCGAGGGTATCGCTGACCAGCCCGCGGGTTCGCACCGGAGACGCCGCCGCTAGCTTGACTCCTCGTGGACCGACGCATTTTCGGGCTCGAGAACGAATACGGCGTGACCTGCGCGCTGCGCGGCCAGCGACGCCTCAGCCCGGACGAGGTGGCACGCTATCTGTTCCGGCGGGTCGTGAGCTGGGGACGGTCTTCCAACGTTTTCCTGGAAAATGGGGCGCGCCTGTACTTGGACGTCGGCAGCCACCCGGAGTACGCCACCCCGGAGTGCGACTCGATCGAGGATCTCGTCGCGCACGACCGGGCGGGGGAGCGGATCCTCGAGGGCCTCGTCCAGTCAGCCGAGGCGCGTCTGAAGGACGAGGGCATCCGCGGTGTCATCTATCTCTTCAAGAACAACACCGACTCGGCGGGGAACTCGTATGGGTGTCACGAGAATTACCTCACGGCCCGGCGTGACGATTTCGTGCACTACGCGGAGGTGCTGATCCCGTTTCTCGTCACGCGGCAGATCTACGCCGGGGCCGGCAAGGTCCTCCAGACCGCCCGGGGAGCGGTGTACTGCATCTCGCAACGCGCCGAGCACATCTGGGAGGGCGTCTCCTCGGCGACGACGCGGTCGCGTCCGATCATCAACACCCGCGACGAGCCACACGCTGACGCCGAGCGCTATCGGCGCCTCCACGTCATCGTCGGCGACTCCAACATGAGCGAGTACTCGACCTATCTGAAGATCGGTGCCACGAGCATCATGCTCCGGATGCTCGAGGATCAAAGCGTCGTGCTGCGCGACATGACGCTCGAAGACCCGATCCGAGCGATCCGGGAGATCAGCCACGACATCACCTGCCGCCGCCTGATCCGACTCGCCAACGGACGGGAGGTGAGCGCGCTCGATGTCCAGTCCGAGTACCTCGGGCGGGCCGTCCGGTACGCCGCCCAGCACGGCTTGTCACCAATGGAGGAACGCGCCCTCGAGATGTGGCGGCACTGCGTGGAAACCATCGAGAAAGACCCATTGCTGCTGGAGCGGGAGTGCGACTGGGTGATCAAGCACAACCTCGTGGAGCGCTACCGCGAACGTCATGCGCTCGCGCTCGGTCATCCCCGCATCGCGCTTCTCGATCTCCAGTACCATGACGTCAGCCAACGACGCAGCATCTTCTATCACCTGCAAGGTCGCGGGCTCGTCGAGCGGGTCGTGAGCGACGCCGCGATCGCAGAGGCGACGGAGGTGCCACCAACGACCACCCGGGCCCGCCTACGTGGCGAGTTCATCCGACGGGCCAAGGAGCGTCGGCGTGACTTCACCGTCGACTGGGTGCACCTCAAGTTGAACGACCAGACCCAGCGGACGGTGCTTCTGAAGGACCCGTTCCGGGCGCACGACGAGCGCGTCGAACGCCTCATCGAGTCGATGTAGGAGAGGATGGGTGGACACCGACGCCAGCGACGCGCGTAAGCCGCCGCCCTCCGACGACGAATCCTCCACCGAGACCGGATCCGACCAGCACCGGAGGTGGCGGATCCGCCGCCGGTACAGGACGAGCGCCCACCCCCGTCGCCGCACCGCCATCGAGACGGCCATCGGCCTGCTCGTGGCGCTCCTCATCGCTCTCGGGGTGCGCGCCTTCGTGTTCCAGGCCTTCTTTGTCCCCTCGAGCTCCATGGAACCGACGCTGCAGATCGGCGACCGCATCCTCGTCGACAAGTTCGACTTCAATTACCACTCGATCAAACCGGGTGACATCGTCGTGTTCAGCACCCCGCCGGCCGCGCACCGGGATTGCTCGACCGAAGACGGGGATCTCGTGAAGCGGGTCGTCGCAACCGGGGGCCAGTCGATCAAGTCGAGCGGCAACGAGGTTCTCATCCGGAACCCACACAGCGAAAAATGGAAGGCGCTTCCGGAGAGCTACTTCCCCGATAATGGCCGAAACACGCCGCTCGGCCAGCCCATCAGTCGCTTCACTGTGCCGCGAAATGACTTCTACGTGCTCGGCGACAACCGCACGATCTCCTGCGACAGCCGGATCTGGGGTGCCCTACCAGGCTCGGATATCGTCGGTCGGGTGGTCGCCGTCATCTGGCGGAGCTGGCACCCGGACCTCATCATCTTCTAAGCGCCAGTTCGGCCCGACCCGCCCTCGTCGCCAGCGAAGGGGCCTTGTAGACTGCCCCGTCGTGGGCAGTCTCGACCCGGCGAAGATCCTCATGATCCTCGTCGTCGTCTTGATCGTGCTCGGTCCTGACCGCCTGCCCAAGGTCGCCCGGCAGCTCGGTGCCCTCTGGAAGGAAGTCACCCGGATACGTCAAGAGGTGCACGACGAGGTGCGGGCCGCGATGCCCGACCTCGACCTTCCCTCGGTCCCGCACCTCCCGTCGGTGCGCGGCACGCTCACCGGCTTCCTCACCGACGCCACCCCGCCAAGCAGGGCCGGCGACGCGGAAGGGGCCGCTGCCGAGGAGGCCTCGGTAACCGGCGACGAGGCCTCGACGGTCACCGCCGGAACCGGCCGGGTCGAGGCCTCGAGATCGACCCACCCGGAGCTCGGTGACTTCGCGCCCTCCTCCGACGACCCGAGCATGAACTGATCCCGTCGGAACTCGTCGATACCGCCGATGGCAACCCTGATCCGAGGCCGCGAAGGAACCACCACCGAGCAAAGGACGATGACGCTCGCCGGGCACCTCACCGAGCTGCGTCAGCGTCTCATCATCTCGTTCGTCGCCTTCATTCTCGCCGCCACCGTCGTGTACGTCATTTACGACGAGATCCTGAGGTTCTTCCTCCACCCCTACTGCGTCCAGGCCCGCCTCGCCGGCAACCACTGCGCGCTGACGGTGTTCGGCCCCCTCGACGCTTTCATGGTGCGACTTAACGTCACCGCGTACGGCGGTATCGTCGTCGCGTCGCCGGTCATCATCTTCGAGATCTGGCGTTTCATCACGCCCGGGCTGAAAGCCAACGAGAAGCGCTACGCCATCCCCTTCGCTCTCTCGACGGTGGTGTTGTTCTTGTTCGGAGCCTTCGTCGCCTGGCTCGCCTTCCCGCACGCCCTGGGCTTCCTCCACGCCGTCGGGGGATCGAACATCAACGATCTGTTCACGCCGTCGAAATACCTCGGGCTCATCCTGGCGTTGATGGCGATCTTCGGGCTCACCTTCGAGTTCCCCGTAGTTCTCGTGGGTCTCGAGATCGCCGGCGTCCTCAAACCCGAGCAGCTGGCGCGTTGGCGCCGCCCTGCGATCATCGTCATCGTCATCTTCGCCGGCGTGGTTACGCCAAGCTCGGACCCGTTCTCCATGCTCGGCATGGCGGTGCCCATGCTGGTCTTCTACGAGGCGTCCATCCACATCGGGAAGCTCATCGTGCACCGTCGCCAGCGCGCGGCACGAACCTGACCACTTGAGTCCCACCCGTCAGACCCGACGAACCGGGTTGGGCGCGAGACGGCGGGTTCGATGACCGAGGAGACCCAACCCATCTCCAAGACTGGGTCGAGCGGTCTTGGGTCGGTCCGACGCCGGTTTCTCGCCCGACGCGGCCTCGCCCTCGACCCGTTCCAGAAGGAGGCCTTCGACCTCCTCGAGGAGGGCAAGTCGGTCCTCGTGGCCGCACCCACCGGGTCCGGCAAGACCCTCATCGCCGAGTACGCGGTGGCTCGCGCCCTGGCGATCGGCGGGCGCGCCTTCTACACAACCCCGCTCAAAGCACTTTCCAACCAGAAGTACGCCGACTTCGTCGCCGAGTACGGGGCGGGGCGTGTCGGACTTCTCACCGGTGACGTGTCCCGTCACGGCGACGCCGAGATCGTTGTCATGACGACCGAGGTGTTGCGGAACATGATCTACGCCGACGTGACCCGTCTCGTCGACCTGCGTTGCGTCGTCCTCGACGAGGTCCACTACCTCGAAGACCGCTACCGCGGCTCCGTCTGGGAGGAGATCATCTTGACCGCGCCGCCCTCGGTGGCGCTCGTGTGTCTCTCGGCGACCGTTTCCAACGCCGAGCAGCTCGCCGGGTGGATCGAGCAGGTGCGCGGCTCGACCGC
The DNA here is from genome assembly GCA_963761425.1 of uncultured Acidimicrobiaceae bacterium. Taxonomy (GTDB): domain Bacteria; phylum Actinomycetota; class Acidimicrobiia; order Acidimicrobiales; family Bog-793; genus Bog-793. The sequence goes on from CAVXGQ010000005.1 coordinate 694,778, forward strand.
CCACGTGATCGAGGAGCGCCGCCCGATCGACCTACACCACCTCTACGTTCTCGGCATCCGCCAGACCCACCAGCTCGAGATCCTGCCCACCTTCCGAGATGGCGTCCCCAACCCCGAGGCCGTGGCGCTCGACGCCCGTTCCCGGCCCCGCACCCGCCCCGGGACCCCAACACCTCGGCCGGGACGACCCGTTCCGCGCTCACCTGTCTTCCGGCCGAGGCGAACCGAGGTCGTCGGCCGCTTCGCCGAGGAGGACCTGCTGCCGGCGATCTATTTCGTGTTCTCTCGGGCGGGTTGCGAGGACGCGGTGCGCCAGTGCCTGGAAGCCGGGCTGCGCCTCTCCACGCCCGAGGAGCGGCGGGTGATCCGCACCGTGGCCGACGACCACGTCGAAGCGCTCTCCGACGCCGACCTGCGGGTGTTGGGCTACGGGCACTTCGTCGAAGGCCTCGAGGCCGGCTTCGCCGCTCACCACGCCGGCCTGGTGCCCCCGTTTCGGGAAGCCGTCGAGGCGCTGTTCGGCGCGGCGCTCGTCAAGGTCGTCTTCGCCACCGAGACCCTGGCGCTCGGGATCAACATGCCGGCCCGTTCGGTGATCATCGAGTCGCTCTCGAAGTTCTCGGGAAGCGGGCACGAGGACCTCACCGCCGGCAGCTACACCCAACTCACCGGGCGCGCCGGGCGGCGGGGGATAGACGACGTCGGCTACGCCGCGGTGCTGTGGTCGCCGTTCCACACCTTCGCCGAGGTGTCCTCGCTCGCCGCGGCCCGCAGCCGAGCCCTGCGCAGTTCGTTCCACCCCACCTACAACATGGCGGTCAACCTGGTCCGAAGCTACGCACCCGACGACGCCTACCGGCTGGTGCGGTCGTCGTTTGCCCAGTATCTCTCCGACGTGCCGCTCACCCGGCAGCTCGACGCCGTGCTCGGGGTCCTGGATGACCGCGGCTACCTGGCCGGGTGGCGGCTGACCGAGTCCGGCGAGCGCCTCGCCGGCCTCTATCACGACTGCGACCTTCTGATCGCCGAGGCGGTAGGAGCGGGGCTCCTGGGCGGGCTCGACCTCCCCAGCCTGGCGGCCATGGTTTCGCTGTTCACCTTCGAGCCCCGACGAACCGCCTCCGGGGGAGACCTCCCGAACGCGCGCCTGGCGCGTCGGGCCGGCGAGCTCGACGAACTGGCAAAGGACCTGCGCGACCAGGAGCGGTCCCGTCGGATAGCGCGGACCCGCACCCTCGATGCCGGTTTCGCCCGCCTCGCCTACGAGTGGGCCCGGGGCGCCGAGCTGCGCCAGCTGATCGGAACCACCCCAGGGCCCCGCCGGCGCCGGGCCGCCGAGGCCGTCTCCGGCGGGGACTTCGTCCGCAACGTGAAACAGCTCGTCGACCTGCTGCGCCAGCTGGCCATCACCGAGGCCGGTTCGCGGCTCGGATCGGTGGCGGCGAGCGCCGCCGATCAACTGGTGCGAGGAATCGTCGCCGCCTCGAGCCCGGCCGACCTCGACGACGGGGCGGCAACGGTGCCACCGGGAGGATGACCCCTCGAAGCTGGTGATCCGCGACCGGCCGGGCACCGTCTCGTAGTGTCGTTCCGAATGACGTACTACGCCTCCGAAACCTTCTCGTCGCAAGAGCGCGAAGTCCTGCGCCACTACGTGACCAACCTCGATGGTCCGGTGTTCGCCCTCGTCAACCTGCCCGAGGTGGTCTGCGGGGCCCTTTTCGCCCGCTACTCCCGATCGCCAAAGAGCGTCCGGCGCCTGTTCCTCGACGAGTTCCTCGGCGACCTCGACGTCTCCGGCGACGCTTCCGTCGACGCGACCGTCGGACTGCGCCGGGCCGAGCAGCTCTACCAGCGGATCTTCTTAGAATTCGGCGACGACTCGGTCGCCCAGCTCGGCGGGGTCCACCTGGCCTGCGAGCAGGCCTCCAACGTGCTCACCAAGGTCCTGGAGTGGGGCCGGCTGATGTCGTACCTCGAACAGTCGACCCGCTACATCCCGTACGACTCGCGCCTGTCGACCGGCCACTACCGGTACTGGCGCGACCCGGAGGTGCTCGACTCGGCGATCGGCGCGCGCTACGTCGGCGAAATGGACCGTATGTTCGACACCTACACCGAACTGCTGCCCCTGCTGCAGGCGCATCTGGTGCGGGCCTTCCCGAACGACGGCGCCACCTCGGACTTCGCCTACCGCCAGTCGGTGCGGTCCCGCGCCCTCGACGCTCTGCGGGGCCTGTTGCCGGCGGCAGCCCTTTCCAACGTCGGCATCTACGGCTCCGGCCAGTCTTACGAGCAGCTGCTGCTACGGATGCGCGTCCACCCGCTGCCGGAGGTCCAAAGCTACGCCGAGCTCATCCTCGCCGAGCTCCGCAAGGTGATCCCGTCGTTCCTGTCCCGCCTCGACCGGCCGGAGCGGGGCGGGGAGTGGGGCCGGTACCTGGCGGACCGCCAGGAGGAGATGGGTGCCCTGGTCAGCCGCCTCTTTCCGGCCGAGCGAAGCGAAGGTGACGCGGTGTCGGCGGGCAAGACGGTGACCCTCACCGACTTCGACCCCGACGGCGAGGAGAAGGTGCTCGTCGCGATGTGCTACCCGCGTTCCACCCTTTCGGAGTCCGAGCTCACCAGGCAGGTGCGACGTCTGGGGCCCGAGGACCGGGCCGCGATCATGCGCGCCTACATCGGCGAGCGACGCAACCGACGGCACCGGCCGGGCCGCGCCCTGGAACGAACCAGCTACCGCTTCGACATCGTCTCGGACTACGGGGCCTTCCGCGACCTGCAGCGTCACCGCATGTTGACGATCGAGTGGCAGCCGCTCTCGACGGACCTCGGCTACGAGATCCCGGAACTGGTCACCGAGGCCGGACTGTCCGCTGCCTACGCCGACTCGCTGGAGCGCGCCCGAGAACTTCACGACGCCCTGGCGGCGGAGTTCCCACTCCAGGCGGTGTACGCCGTCGCGCTGGCCTTCCGAATTCGCTACTCGCTGCAGCTGAACGCCCGCGAGGCCATGCACCTCATCGAGTTGCGCAGCACGCCACAGGGTCATCCCGTCTATCGGCGCATCGCCCAGCAGATGCACCGTTTGATCGACGAAGGCGCCGGGCACCACGCGATCGCCGGGGCGATGCGGTTCGTCGACTTCTCCGAGGATGGGCTGGGCAGGCTGGAATCGGAACGTCGCATAGCCACCGCACGGTCCGGGGGTTCCGGCCCCGCCCACCCCCGGCGTGGTCGCCCGGGAGATCCGGGCGACCACGCCTCAGCCGACCCTTGACTCTTTGTCCGAGGGGTGCATGAATAGGTGGGTCCCGCAAATCAGGCACCTAATCGGGAGCCTCCGTCAGTCGCTCCAGGTCGTCTTGGCGGGGCAGTTGCTGAGGACGCGGTCCAGGGAGCCGAGTAGAGAACGTCATTCGCCGACAGGCGACCTGCGCTCGGGCGGGCGCGGAGGACGGCGCCAAAGGCTCCCTGGACCGGTCCCTGCCCCGAGCCGTCTTCCTGCGATTCTGTCCGCCGCCTGGCCCGCCGAGAACCTCCGGTTGGGCGGCCGTTGAAAGCCCGAAGATGTGCCGTATAGTGACCGCGCCCAAGGACCTCCCGCGACAAACGGGACCACCGCAGGCGGTGCACCCGGGATGGGGGAACAGAGGAACCCGATGGCGAGTGAAGCTGACGGCGAGCTCGAACCGGACCTTGTCGCGGAGGGCGAGCTCGAGGAGCCACCGGACGAGGAACTCCTCGAAGAGGACGACCTCGGCATCGACGACCTCGTCGCCGAGGACCTCGTCGACAAGGAGGAGCTCGACGATGTCGCCGACGCGGACGTGGTCGCCGAGGGGGAGGAACCGCTCGTCGAGCCCGAGGAGGAAGAAGAAGAGCTCGACGACGATGACGTCGAGGCGAGCCTCGACGTCATCCTGAAAGAACGCCTCGTCGTCGCCGACGAGACCGACACGGAAGACGACACGGAGGCCACCGACGCCGAGGACCGGGTCGATGGACCGACGCGGGTTCTCCCCAAGCAACCTGGCGAGTTCGTATGCCAGTCCTGCTTCCTGGTGAAGAGCCAGACCCAGCTCGCCGACCGGCGGCGCAAGCTCTGCCGAGACTGCGTATGACCCACCAGTCGAACGAGCCCAGGGACGAGGTGCGCCGGCTGGCCGCCGAGCTCCTCGAATACGCGATCTACGCCCCCCTCGGTGCCGCGGTGGTGGTCGCCGAGGAGCTGCCCGAGCTCGTGCGCCGCGGCCGTGAGCGGTTCGGCTCGCGCATCGCGCTCGCCCAGGTGCTCGGACGCGTGGCGGCCGACTCGGCCCGACGTCGCGCCGGAGACTTCGTCCGGCACCCGGCAACCGACCGGGCCCCGGCCGGTCGGGACCGGCCGGCCGCCCACCCCGAGGAGTCCGCTCCAGCGCCGCACCTTCCCCTCTCGGACTACGACTCCCTCTCGGCCGCCGAGGTCATCTCCCGTCTCGCCGGCCTGAACCCCCACGACCTACGCGAGGTGCGGTCCTATGAGACAGCCCACCGGGCCCGGCGGACCGTGCTCAACCGGATTGCCCAGTTGCTCGGGGACTGGGGACAGTAGGGGCGATGACGGTCGGCCCCGAGGGGGCCCGCCTCGCCCGCGAGGAGGACTTGCGGCCCATCGGCGAGCTTGCCGCCGCGCTCCTGGAGGGGCTCGGGGCGGCCCGCGGCGGCCCCCTCCTCGCCCGCTCACTCGGCTGGCTCCTCGAGCCGACCTCGCTGCGTCGCTGTCTGGGTGACCTCGATCGCTTCGGGGTCGTCGTCGGTACCTACGACGGCGCCGCCGTCGGGATCGGGCTCGTCGAGCACCCCTCCCCGGCCGACCTCGACGACGGCCCCGGCGACCGTGTCGCCGTCCTGCGCGTCCTCTACGTCGAGCCGGGCATGCGCGACGTCGGGGTCGGCGAGGCGATCCTCGACGAGGTCCTCCGGCTCGCGCGCGACCGGGGCGCCACCGCACTCGACGTGCTGACGCTGCCGGGGGATGGCGCCACCAAGTCCTTCCTCGAGGCCAGGGGCTTTCGGGCCCGCCTGCTCGTCATGAACCGGCCTTTCGGACCCGAGCTGGGGTCGTGAGCCTGCCGACGACCCTCTGTGTGGGCGTCGTCGACGTGGAAGATGGCGCGCTGCTGCTGGTACGACGCCGCCACGACCCCGGAGCGGGGCGCTGGTCGTTGCCCGGTGGCCGTGTCGAGGCGAACGAGACCTTGCGCCAAGCGGCGGCGCGTGAAGCGACGGAGGAGACCGGGCTCAGGCTCGGAATCGGCGACCTGCTCGGAACGACCGAGATCGCCACCTCCGAGGAACGCCTCGTGATCTGTGATTTTCTCGCCCGGCGGGAGGACGCCGTCCAGATCCCACACGCGGCGAGCGATGCCACCGAGGCGGAGTTCGTGCCGCTTTCGTCGGTCGGGAACCTAGACCTCGTCGATGGGCTCGAGCCGTGGCTCCTCGGCCACGGTGTCCTCGTCAGGTGACGCCGTCGCGGCCGTTACGGCGACCGCCGACTCCGCTTCGGAAACCGGCCCTGGGTTCTCGTCGGGCGACTCCTCGTTGGCGGGGTCAAGAACCTCCTGCGGGTCGCCGGCCGGTGGCGCGAGCTTCTCGCCCGGCCCCGGGGCATCCGCGGTCGCCAGATGCGGGTCGGCCGCTTCGGGATCCTCGGGGGCCCGGCCCGCGACGAGCTGCGCCTGTTCGACCACCAGTGCACCTCCCGCGGGGGAACTCGGCTCGGTCCCCTCACCTGAGGTCTCTTCATCCGTCGCTGGCGGCATCGTCACGTCGCCCTCGGCGAGCAGCGCGACCGTCGCGGATCCCGGCTCGGTCCCGGGGGCCTTCCCCCGGGGGTGTCGTGGCGCTCGCGGTTTGGTGGCCGGCTTGGCCAACCGCAAGGACACCGGTCGCGGTGGGGGCGGCATTCGCAGTCCCAACAAGGGCGCGAGCGCTGGAATCCGCCCCGCGACCAGGGTCGCTGCCCGCCGGACCGCCCCCGAGGAATCCTCGGGCAGCCCCGCCGGCTTGATCGAGCGTCGCACCGGAGACGCGGCGGCCGCCTCCAACAGGGCGAGCCAGCGGTCGACGGAACTCGACGCCGCCAGCGCCGTGCCGGCGGCGTCGCTCAAGGGCTGAACCAACGACGCGGAGATTCGCGCCCCAGGATCTGGAGGACGGGCGGATAGACGCAGGGCGTGAAGCACACGTCCTTCGTCAAGCGCCCGAGTGATGTCCCCCTCCCAGCTGGCCCGGAGCTTCGCCAACCGGACCTTCGAGCGCGTCGCGGATGGTTCCCAACAGCTCGCGGCCGTGTTCGTCGCGTGGCGACGCTCCGAGGACCGTCGCGCGCAACTCCCGCAAAGAGATCCGGTCGAGATGCGCCACGGCCGTCTCGGCCCGGTCGAGCCAGACCGCCTGGCGAACGGGGGAGAGGAACTGCTCGGCGAGCGCCACGATCGCCTCACCGCCAACGGCAGGCCGGCCAGCGGCGAGGGCCGCCGACTGCTCGTCGGCGAGGGCCCGACGCACCGCTGGCATGCCGCCCACGGCGATCCGTTCGGCGATCGGGCGCTGTTCCGGCGGAAGAGTCGCGAAGTACTCATCGCGATGGGCAGTTCCGGGCACCAGACGTTCCGGTCGGGAGCGCACCCGCCGGGGCGGCACCGGCGCCAAGGACGGCGTCGACACCGGCTCCACCTCGGCCGCGGTCGGGCGGCCCGGGCGTGGCACCACCGAACGACCGCGCCGAGAGGCGCCCTCGCGAACGGTGCGGGTTCCGAGATCGCGCTCGCGTGGGACCCGCCGGCGCTCGGTTTGCTCAGGTCTCGGCCGACCCTCTCCGCGCGGGCGGCTTGATCGACCTTCCCCACGCGGGCGGGAAGGAGCGGCGGACCGCTCACGAAGGCGTGCCGGGCCGGTCCCGTCAAAGGGGTGTTCACGTTTGCCGCGCCCTGACCTCGGGATGAGGGAGGTCGTGACGAGGCCGGACTGGTCAGACTTCACCGGTACAAGTTCGATCCGCTCCTGCGACTCCACACGCTCGCGTGCCGGCAGCACCGACACGACGGTGATCCCCTCGAGCTCGAACTCTGCTTCGACGCGCAGGACGCTCCCCACCTTGGCCCCGTCCTCGAGCAGCTTGCCCGCGATCACGCCACGCGGCTCCCCGCGCGCCGGCAGCCCGCCACGTCCAAGTCCCGTCGTGCCGGGTCGAGGTCAGTTCAATGTCCAAACGCCTCGCCATGCCGACGGTCAACCTACCGCCTCGGCAACTACCACGGGAATCCTCCGGCGCCACCCGACTGACGCGTCTTACGTCGGCCCAGTCGCCATGGCCCGGGCAACCGTGAATCAATGGCACCGGCCCCCGACTCACCCCTGGCACTTCGAAAGCCGACGCCATCCGGCAACGACTCCATCGCGCGAAGGATCCGCCCCCACCCGAGCACCCCTCGACGCCGATGAGGACGCAACGAGCGCGGTTGGCGTAGCCGGGACGCCGCGACGCCATCACCGGCTCCGAGGAACTGAGGGTTCCTCACTCAGCGTGCCGTATCCAACACAAAGCGCGGTGGACGAAGCTTCCGCCCAGCTGATGGCACTGCGTCGCTAAATAACCACGTCACAAGCGACGTTAGGTGTGGCAGATGGGGCAGCTGCATTGAGATTGTCCAAAGTGCGCGCTGTGCCTGCTGTTGGTAAAGCAAGGAAAGTTAATTGAAGGTGCAAAAAGCACAGGGCCTTGCCAGGCCAGAGATCAAGGAGGCTTCAAGCATGTTTTCACGGGCGATCGCAAGACCCGCGAAATTGCATAAACGGACCAAGTTCTGGTCTCGCCGATCGATCATCGTCTCCGCCGCCATCGGTTGCCTGATGGCCGGTGGGGGGGCGTATGCCGCGTCGAGCTGGGTGGTCGGTCTGGGTGCCGGATCAAGCGGAGAAGGTCAGTCTGCGAGCATCCAGAACCTGACTATCACCGCCGTCGCGACACCATCGGCGTCCAACTTGCTGTACCCGGGAGGCATGGGTGACGTCGTGGTGACGATCACCAATCCGAACCCATTCCCCGTGACCATCACCGCGGTGCAGCTGCCAACCAATACGACCTACGCGACCGGGTACACGACGAGTTCGCTCACCACGACCCAGACCGGATGTCTCGCCTCGACGCCGAGCGACGTGACATGGTACGACTCCACCGCCACCAGCGGGAGCTCGCACACGCTCACCACCGCTCTCACCGTGGCGGCCTCCGGGCAATCCAACAACCCGCTGACGGTCACGCTCACGGACGACGCGAGCATGACCAGCGCCGCCCCAGCCGCCTGTGCAGGGACCTACTTCTCGATGCCGTCGCTCACGGGCATTACGGCATCGGGCGGAGCGGCAACCGCCACGACGAGCCCGGCGACTGACGCCTGGACCTCATAAGACGCTGGTCACAATCCCATGTTGAGTTGCGGGATGGCAGTTCCGGCGACGGGGAGAGTCTCCCCTCGGTGGCTGGTTCTCGCCGTCGTGCTCTCGGTTGGTCTCCTCGGCCCGGTACAACCAGCCGCAGGGACCACCTGGACTGTCGCCCTTGCAACCGCCAGTAGGGGAGAGGCGGCTTCGATGGCCGCCTCTCCCCCCACTGGCGTCACCGCGACATGCACCTCGTCCACCGGATACACGATCAACGTTTCCTGGACGGCAAGCGCGCACGCAACGAGCTATACAATCTACCAGGCGAAGTCGACGACGACGACTCCCGGGACCTACAGCTCAGCCAAGTCAGGCGCCACCGGCACCTCATGGCCGACCGGCACGTTAACCACCGGCTACAACTACTGGTACGAGGTCGCAGCCGTCTACAGCACGAAATGGACGAGCGCGAAATCGGCCGCCACCGGTGAGACGACGATCAGCTCAACGAACCCCGAGTGCCAGCAACCCTAGACAGCCGCGACGGTCACTCCTTCGTACCGGGCGACAAATCCACCCGACATACCCGCCTGCAAGCCCTCCGAACCGACCACCGGTATCGGTCGTCGTCCAGCGCGCGCCATAGCCCGACCGGTACAGTCCCTGTTACCGGAGCTCGCTGCTCCGTTCGCCGCTTTGCGCCACTTCGACATGTGGACGCGAAAAGGGACGACTGAACTCGAGACAAACAACAAGGAGGCCGACGATGCGCTGGCTCCTTCCCGAAGATCGACTTCCTACCGCATGGTTCAACGTCGTACCCCACCTTCCGGCGCCGCTCGATCCACCGCTGCACCCGGTGACCCGCGAACCAATTGGTCCAGACGATCTCGCACCGCTCTTTCCCATGGCGCTCATCGGTCAGGAGGTCACCGCCGATCCCTGGGTCGACATCCCGGGCGAAGTCCTCGACGTGTTGAGGGCCTGGCGACCCACGCCACTCGTGCGCGCCGAGCGACTCGAACGCGCCCTTGAGACACCGGCGCGTATTTACTACAAGGACGAATCGGTTTCGCCCGCTGGTTCTCACAAACCGAATACGGCCGTGCCTCAGGCGTTCTACAACCGCACGGAAGGCGTCTCCCGGCTGGCGACCGAGACCGGGGCGGGCCAATGGGGGAGCGCGCTCGCTCTTGCCTGCTCGCTGTTCGGCTTGGAATGCAAGGTGTACATGGTCCGTGCCTCGTTCGAGCAGAAGCCTTACCGGCGGGTGATGATGGAAGTCTGGGGAGCGGAAGTCGAACCCTCACCGGTCGATGATCCCGGACACCCCGGTTCGCTCGGTGCGGCGATCAGTGACGCGGTCCGGGACGTGGTGACCCATGAGCATTCCCACTACTCACTCGGCTCGGTGCTGAACCACGTTTTGTTGCATCAGACGGTGATCGGACTTGAAGCCAAGGAGCAGATGCATCTCGCCGGTGAGGAGCGACCGGACATTGTCATCGGCTGCTGCGGGGGTGGATCCAACTTCGGAGGGATCTCCTCGCCGTTCGTGCCTGACGAGGGGGTGGACCTTCTCGCGGTGGAGCCCACGGCGTGCCCGACCCTCACCAAGGGACCCTTCGACTACGACTTCGGTGATACCGCCGGGATGACCCCCTTGCTCGCCATGTACACGCTCGGACACGATTTCGTGCCGCCCTCGATCCACGCCGGGGGACTCCGCTACCACGGCGACGCCCCGATCATCTCCAACCTCGTGAAGCACGGCCGGATGCGAGCAGTCGCCTACCCGCAGCTCAAGGTGTTCGAAGCCGCTGTCCAGTTCGCCCGCACCCAGGGAACGATCCCCGCACCAGAGACGGCCCACGCCATCCGGGCGGTGATCGACGAGGCAATCACCGCCAAGGAAACGGGCCAGGAAAAGGTCATCCTGTTCTCGTACTCCGGCCACGGACTGCTCGATCTGAGCGCTTACGACGACTACATCCATGGCCGAATGGTTGACGCCTGACGTCCGACACCTGGTCGAAGCGACAGGGAGAAGGGAAGGACCGAAGCACTAAGGCGAGACGAGACCGCCGCGCGGAAGCCGACCCGGCTCCCGAACAACGAGTGCCCACACACCACGGCTGCCGATCTGAAAGAGACGGCGAACCCCCCACCCATCGGGGAGCAAGCCCATCAAGGTCAGGTAGTTGAGAATCCACGGGATCACGGCGACAACTCCTGAGCTGGTCCAAGTTGGTTTGGTCGGGGTGCGGAACCGGGATGAAACCCTCGCGATCGTTCCAACCTCTGACCGTGTCCGAGGTGTTCGCCAGGGGCAATACCTAAGACAGACACGCACACCCAGGCGGCATGGTCATCCGGGTGGCCACCACGAGCAGCAATTACCCATGACAACGATCGGATAGCGGATATCCTCGTTTCTGGAAACGCCGGGTCGAGACAGGCGAGTGGCTGAGTTTGCGTGCCCATTGGCACGCTGGCTCGGGGACACGTGCCGACTCAACTCCGAATTAGGTCCGCTGTTTGCCTCCGAGAGAGGACCAAGACGTTGCCATTCTGGGATCAGATTGCACGTCGACGGCCACTACCGGACCAACCTTCCACCAGCGACGAACAACCTCGTGCACTGGAAGGGCACACCGGCCCGGTCGCAGGCGTAGCTTTCAGCGGGGCAGGAGACTTGCTTGCCTCCGCAAGCCACGACGACACGGTGCGAATCTGGGACCCAGACACAGGTGAGTGCCAGCGCGTGCTCGAGGGGCATACGGGCTGGACCGTCGGTGTCGCCTTCAGCCCTAAGGGAAGCCTGCTCGCCTCGGCCAGTGTTGACAAGACGATCCGGCTCTGGGATCCCGACACAGGCGAGTGTCTGCGAACGCTCGAAGGACACACGGGCGCGGTTTACGGCACCGCGTTCAACCTTGAAGGATCCCTGCTCGCCACGGCGGGCGCTGACAACAGGGTTCAGCTCTGGGATCCCGACACAGGTGAGTCTCTGCGAACGCTCGAAGCCCCTACGGGCTCGGTACTGGACGTCGCTTTCAGCCCCGACGGAACTCTGCTCGCCACCGCGACCGCCGACAAGAAAACGCGGCTGTGGGATCCGGCGAGCGGCGAGTGTCTGAAAGAACTCGAAGGCCACAGAGGTCCTGTGTGGGCGGTCGCCTTCAATCCCGACGGAACCCTGCTCGCCTCGGCCGGTGTCGACAAGACGGTACGGCTGTGGGACCCGGTAACCGGCGAGTGCCTGGGCACTCTCTCACGCCACACCAGCTGGGTGTCGGACGTCGCCTTCAGCCCGGACGGAAGCCTCCTCGCGTCCGCGGGGGAGGACAACACTGTCCGCCTCTGGGATCCCACCAGTGGCGCGTGCCTGCACACACTCGAGGGCCATGCCGGCTGGGTGCTCGCCGTCGCCTTCAGCCCAAAGGGAGGCCTCCTTGCGTCCGCGAGCGACGACCAGACGATCCGCCTTTGGCGACCGTCAATCGCACCTGTTCCACCTCAGTCCGCCATCTGATTACTCCACCAGCCCCATAAGAAAAACCACTCGACGCCGCTCATTACTGCCGGAGCCTGACCCGGTTCTCCGCCACAGATCTCCTTCCCGTTGTCCCCACCCGCCTCCATCCGACCTTCGATGGGGGAGTTCCAGCTTGAGCGACACCCGAATAGATTCACCACGACCTTACGCGATACTTACATAACGAACCTTATCGGCGGTCTACCCAGCAGCTGGCAAGCGCCCAGCGCAGCTCAAATCTCCGCTTGCCACTCCTCGAATCTCTCCACCGCGTCGAAGCCGATCGCTCTATTGATCGCGATCATCGGGGCGTTCTCCGTCGCGGTCCAGGTTTGTACGGTCTCGACGGCGTCGAGACTGCCCGTAAGGAGACGGAGGTTCGCGATCTTGATCCGCAGTCCGAGGCGGTGCCCGCGATGATCGCGTTCGACCAGCGTGGCCCACTGATAGGCGATGCTCGGTCGGGAACTCGGAATCGCGATCTCCGTGATCGCGACGAGGCGGTTGGTGACAACATGGCGAGCTGCAGTGGCGGCTCGCATCCGACCGCGAGCAATCGTTTCTCGCTCCGAATCGCGGATGCGGGCCGCGTCCCAACGTTCTGCTTCTACGCTGAGCCCGCCCATCGGCGCCTCCGTGAGGAAGTTTCCCCACAGTCGCGCAGCGTCGTCCAGGAGGTCTTCGGGGGCATGATCGGTCCATTGGAGGAGTTCGTAGTTCCTCGAGCACGACGAGGCCTGCTCTTCGAGGCGGTGTAACGCATCTCGGTCGATCGTCGCCAACTTCAGCTCGCTGCGCATCTCCTCCAGGACCAGACGGGCACCCACGGCCTTGGCGAACCACTCCCCCGCCGAGGTGCCGTCGAACGGTGCACCCACCCGTCCGGCGATCACGCAGCGGCCGGCAACTCGACATTGCTCACGCAAGAACTCGAACATCTGCCGTCCATAACCTCGCCGGCGCAGACGGGGTGGAACGATGATCTCGATCGAAGCGAAACGCAGGTTGTCGACCATCGGGAGCTCTGTCATCCCGATCGCGGCCGCTTCGCCATCGGCATAGGCAACGTAGAAGGTCTTCATCTGATAGGAAGACCCGCCGGACAGCAACCCGACGACCTCCTCCAGCGGATCCGCGAGGAGTCCCGGGTGATCGAACGGGACAGCAACCTCGCTGATCGCATGCCAAGTGGCGGCTCCCGCCTCGTCGACGACCTTCTCAACGTGAAGTCCCACACCCGCTGTCTACAGGTCGGAACCCGAGCCGGGCGAATTCCCCCATTACCCCGGAGTAACCCGCGTAGGCTGGCCAAACTCTCTCGACTAGCCGCCCTGACCGAGGGCGCTAGCACTGAGTCGCCCGGTGATTGAAGAACCATGCAGATTCGAGAGCACAAATGGTGGCTCATGGCAGGCGCCGCTCTTGTCGTGGTTGGCGTCGCCGCGGCGACGTTGGCCCTGAGGAGTTCCCGTCCGTCCAAACCGCCGCCACTCTCGTCCCATGGCTTCGCCAATCCTGGAGGCGGCCTCTTGCGCCTCGACGCGAAGCTCGCCGCGATGCTCGACACCGGAAAGGCACCTGGAGCCGTGACGGTCAACCTCGCCTCGGTGAACTGCGGACCTCCGGGCGCTCGGCTTCAGGCCGGGAACGACGTGGAGTGTGGCCTCACGGCCTCCGTCGGTTCCGCCCTCATGATCGTCAAGATCGAGGCGCCGGATGCTCGGCGGTTCGCCATCCTCGAGATCGGTACCGAACTTGCTCCGTTGCGCGGCGCCGCCAAAGCGGCTGACAAAGCATGTCATGTTAGATCGCGTGACCTCTGTGCACCTGAAGCTTCAGCTTTCCAGTACCCGGTCAAACCGCTCGGCGGTGGCACAGCCCCAGGACCAGGCATCCCCGGCGTCTTGCCCTGCGCCGGCGGTCCAAGTGAACGACCCACCGAGATCATCCTTGCTTGCGCCGATGTCAACTCTCTGGTGGACAGGTTGACCTGGTCGAGCTGGACCACCAAGGGCGCCCGGGGTCACGGCACGCTCGTACAAAACGACTGCACACCGTCGTGTGTCGCGGGCAGGTTCTACTCATATCGGGTGTCGATCGAACTCGGAAGGGCGCTCGCCACCCACTACGGAGTGCTCTTCACGACCTACACGGTGGTCGCCAACTCCCCCATCCGACCGACGAAGTCAGACGTCCTGACCGGCGCATTCACAACCACACCGGGTTGAGCGGACGTCGGAGCCCCCACGCGATCCACGGACCAGCTGCCCTACCGGCCGGTGGGGGTGGGTCCCAGGGCGCCGCTACTGAAATCGACGAATGAACCCGAGCGCCACGTTGGCAATGTCGCGCCAGCCATCGTCCAGCGTAAGTGAGTGCCCGCGACCCGGAATCTCGACGAGCTCGGTCACGCCCTCGTTGCGCTTCTGGAGCCGGTACGACGCCTTGGCGACTGACCATGGAAGGAAACGATCCTTCTCGCCCGAGATGATCAGGAGCGGACCCCGCCCGGGATTCTTGGTATCCACCTTCACCTGCGTCCAGGGGTTGAGGTTGGCCAACGCGGCTTGGAATAGCGCTTAGCCGCCCGCAGGCACGCCGTGGGTCTGGTACAGCGCCGCCGCCTCCCGCTCGCTGGTCGTGTTGGCCACCGCGTAACGGAACTGAGGGTAGGTAAGAGACACCGCGCGATGGCGATTGGCCGGATTGCGGAGGACGGGGAGCACCGAATGCAGCAAGGAGATCGGAATCGGAAACACGCCTCGAAACGGGGCAGGACTGATGGCGACCGACACCTCGGCCAGACCGTGTCCGGCGATGATTTGGGTCAACAAGCCCCCGAACGAATGGCCGATCAAGACAGGCTTCTTCTCGAGCCGACAGATGACCCCTTCCAAATGGGCGACGATGTGCGAAACGCTCTTTCCCGCAAAGACCTCGGGGTGCTCACGGGCTTCCACCACCGTCTGCGGATCATCCGGCCAACCAGGTGTCAACGGGAGGTAGCCGTCTGCCTCAAAGGCCGAGACCCATCTCTCCCAGCAGCACGGCAACAGCCAGAGCCCGTGGATGAACACCACGGGCCGGCGAGTTGAGGAGTTCGCCCGCTCGATCTGCCGGGCTTCATGCTCGGCTATCGGGGATTCGTCCGTCTCAGTGCCTCTCATCACGCTCTCCTCGGCACCGATGCGCCTCGCGCGCTGTCCGTCCCTCAACCGCCGTCCGCCCGTTGGGCTCTAGTGACCCTCGTAGTAGGCATCTACGGCGCCTAACGCCTCATCGAGGATCTGCAGGCCTTCATTCGCCTCGGCCGCACTTATTGTGCAGGGTGGCACCACGTGCAGCCGGTTGTAGTTGGTGAACGGCAGAAGGCCACCTTGCAGGCATGCCCTGACGAGATCGTTCATCGCCGTCGATGTCCCCCCATAGGGGGCGACCGGCTCTTTCGTCGCGCGGTCCTTCACCAGTTCGAGCGCCCAGAAGACTCCGAGCCCGCGTACCTCGCCGATCGATGGATGCCGCTCGGCGAGCTCGCGCAGTCCCGGGTCGAGGACCGTGTGGCCGATCGTCGCCGCGTTCTCGATGATCCGCTCCTCGCGCATCACGTTCATCGACGCGACGGCCGCGGCACAGGCGAGCGGGTGACCGGAATACGTCAGCCCTCCTGGATAGGCGTGTTCGGCGAAGGTCGCCGCGATGCGGTCAGAGATCATCACCCCACCGAGGGGGACGTAACCCGAAGTCACTCCTTTCGCGAAAGTGATGAGGTCCGGCGTCACCGCCCAGTGGTCCACGGCGAGCCACCTGCCCGTCCGCCCGAACCCGCACATCACCTCGTCGGCGATGAACACGATTCCGTGGCGGTCGCAGATCTCCCTCACGCCGGCGAGATAACCCGGTGGTGGCACCATGATCCCGGCGGTCCCAGGGATCGTCTCGAGGACGATCGCGGCGATCTTCGACGGTCCCTCGAACTCGACCACCTGCCCGAGGTGCTCAACGGCACGGTCGCACTCCTCTTCCTCAGTCGTGGCGTGGAACGGCGAGCGGTACAGGTAGGGTCCGAAGAAGTGCACGACGCCGGCGCTGCCGTAGTCGTTCTCCCAACGGCGCGGGTCACCGGTCAGGTTGATGGCCGTCGTCGTCGACCCGTGATACGAGCGATAGGCAGAAAGAACCTTGATGCGCCCCGTGTGCAGGCGCGCGAGGCGGGTGGCGTTCTCGATCGCCTCGGCACCGCCGTTGGTGAAGAACACCTTGTTGAGGTCCCCCGGCGCGATCTCCGCGATGAGGCGCGCCGCCTCTCCGCGGACGTCGCTCGCGAACTGAGGTCCGACCGTACAAAGCCGGGCGGCTTGGGCCTGGATCGCGGCGACGACCACCGGGTGCTGATGGCCAATGTTCGTGTAGACGAGCTGGGAGGAGAAGTCGAGGTAGCGACGGCCTTCGTAGTCCCAGACGTAGGACCCCTGCGCACCGGCGATCGGCAGGGGCGAGACCACACCCTGCGCCGACCACGAGTGAAAGACGTGGGCACGATCCATCGCGCGCACCCGGTCGCCGGATTCTGGCTCTTTCGATTGCTCCATTGCGGGCGCCCTCCCCACGGCTTATCGGCGCGGTGATGTCGTTGCGCAGCCGCGCGACGAATCGGTTCATCCCGACCTACGGCCAAGTGATCCCATCGTCAACGCGGGAACCCGGTGGCTCCCGCGGCCAGCCGGTCGCGCCTCTACCCCGAGCCCTCGCGCCCAGTTGTGCCCTCGAGATGTCTCTCGCAGAGCGCGGCGATCGATCTCGCCGCCTCCTCTACCGACGCCACGGCGTCATTCACGCTGGCGAGCAGCTGCACCATGTGCTCGTGTACCTGGCTGATGCGTGCCCGAGCGTCCGAAAATTCCCGATTCGCGGATTGCCAGAAGGCCTGACTCTCCTGACGGGCCGTTTCCCGCAGAACCTGGGCCTCACTCCCCGCCTCCTGCAGTCGGGCGGCTAGGGCTTGAGCCGTCTCCCTGCGGAGCTGCGCAACTTCGTCCGTCGCCTCCTGCCGCATCGTCATGATTTCTTCCTCAGCGGCTTGCAGCTTCACCGAGACCAGTCGCACCGCGTTCGCCCGAATCTCGGCAGCGGCGTCCTTGGCTTCAGTGAGAATGCGTTCGCGCATCTGGTTCGCATCGAAAAGCGCCGCCTGCTGGCGCAGTCCCGCGGTATCCGCTTTCAAGGACGCGTCATCTGCCGCGGCAACGGTTTCCGGGGTAAGCGGCTGAAACGCACCGACCTGCTCCGGCGCGACCGGCGTCTCCGGCGGCGGCGTGTTCTCCACGATGTGCTCGACCGGCGTCTCGGATTCTCCGGTCAAAGCCGCAAGGTCCTCAATCGAGACGCCAAACGAGCGCAGCTGTTCAATGAGGGAATTCTCCTGCTCACTCACGACTCAGAGCTTAAATCTGTTCGATTTTCGATACAACATGCTCAGCGTTCCTACTGGGATTTCTCACGCTAAGTGAGCAGCTTTTCTCCCTGTGTGGCCATGCCTAATTCATGTCATGACTCGCGATCATTCGTGCAAGTCTGAACACCTGAATCCCGCAACATTCGGTCAATGCTCCCCCACCGTCGGGTGAATCGAGATGTTCGCATGCGGTGTTGGGGCTGGGATTCGGGTATCTCCTCCCCGCCGGCCATCGACGAGTGAGCGGCCCTCGGTCGGGGCCGCCAGACGGACCAATTCGTCCTTCAAGATGGCGACGCCGGAGCTGGTGAGCTCCCCTACCCCGGTTCAGCGGCAGGATCGGAGGCGTGTTCGCAATGGCAAATTTGCCGGTCAACCCTCGAAGATCTCGTCGAAGTAACGGAGCATCCTGACCCCGGACCGATAACGGAGCCTGGCCGGCTCGATCGGTCGGTCGAGCAAGCCGTTCAGGTACTGACCCACGAAGTCGGCGCCCGCGGCCAGACACAGCGCGAGGCCACCGGAGAAGCGCGGATTCACCCCCGTGAAGACAATGTTCGCCTCCTCGACGGCGAAGCCGTGCACGCTCGCTGGACCTCTCAAGGCAAATGACCGGAGCATCGACTCGGTACCTCGCAGGAGGCCTTCGTTCGTGAAGGTCTCGCCGGTCGACGTGATCCCGTCTCGCCTCGCGAGATCCCAGCGCGGCACCGCGCCAGCGAGCGACCCGTCCCGGGCGACCAGCGCGTCAACGGTGAACTCTCGACCTGACGGCCGTGACTGCACTAGGGGGCTCGGGAGGTGAGCTAGCGCCCAGTCCAGCTCCTCGGGGGCGTCGACCGGCATGATGTCTCGAGATGCCCGTCCATA
This sequence comes from uncultured Acidimicrobiaceae bacterium, assembly GCA_963761425.1. Taxonomy (GTDB): domain Bacteria; phylum Actinomycetota; class Acidimicrobiia; order Acidimicrobiales; family Bog-793; genus Bog-793. Next base: position 713,068 of record CAVXGQ010000005.1, read on the forward strand.
ACGCGACCTCACGATCCACGGCCCAGGTATGCCTTCCGCGGACCCGAGGTTCGTCGCCGGAACCGGCAACCCGGCGGAACTCGCCATCAGGTAGAAGAGCCAATTGTCGACACAGGCCCGGACGACGGCACCCTCCGGGAACCAGGTCGCGAGGTGCCGATCGTCGAACATCTCTTGATGGACCGCGAGATTCGGCAACTCCTCGACCACGGTCGAGATAATCGCCTGGGCCTCGTGACGCACCGCGGCGCCACAAATCGAACCAGCCAACTGCGGATCATCCGGGTGCGGGATCACCTGGAACTCGCTTGCCAGTCGCAACCCGACTGCATCGGGATCAGAGTCGGCGGCGACAACACGATGCCCCGCCTCCATGAGCGACCGAACAACGGTGACCCCCGTAGGACTTCCCGCTCCCGTGACCAGGACACAGGGCTTGTCCTCCAGCAGGTGGGTTGACGCCGGTTCCCCCGGCGAGACGACTGGCTCGGTCCCCGCCCCATCCGCTGGGCCCACCACGGTGGGCTCCTGCGTCTCGGGTACGGCGGCGGTGCCGGCGATGTCATCCGAAATGGGCGACATGCCCGCGGTCGGCGCGGTTTCATCCCCGATCGCTGGGATCGCGACCGTGGGCTCGGTCGCGGCGATGGGCGCCACCCACCCGACCGCCGAGACCGGAATCTCCTCGTCATCCCGGAGCGTCCCGACGCCGTCCGAGTAGTACCGGTGAGCCCACACGCGCAGCTCGACGGCGTCGACGTCATCGCTCGGCTTCCAACGATGGCGCGCCACGACCCCGGCCAGCTCCTCCAGCACCTCGGAGTCCGGTTCGTCAACCGCCAGACGGCGCAGGGAGCGCACGTGCCTTTCGAGCTCTCCGGTGGCGGCGAGATCAACCCCGGCGATGCGCTCGGCCGGGTCGGTGCTCCGGAGCAGCTTCTCCACGGCGCGCTTCGAGGACCGCCCGCCCGAGAAAAACCACCAGACGGCGAGGATCACCACCACCAGACCGGCTCCGATCCCGACCGTCTCTTCGAAGTCGAGCACCACCTGGGTGCCCGGAAATCTCCAGTGCACGATCGGCAGGTGCACCGAGATGATCACGAGCATGAGGCGGCGTCTCTCATCGTGAAGCTCCACATGCGATCCGTGCCATACCTCCGGAGCGGTGTCCGGCGCGCGAATACGAATCCACCGTCAATGCCAGCGACTCGGAACGGTGCCGCCGGCCGACTCCTGGAACAAAACGGGACTCCTCTTGTCGGCGGACCAGTGGAGGACAATTGACGAGACGACCCGGTGCCGTCCGGCCGTACCGTCGGTCCACCACCCTCCCGCAAGGTTCCGCCGCCTTGAAGGTCAAGCCTTGTCTGCGGCGTATTCACGGAAAGCCTCGAGCGCTCGGGGACCCCACACCGTTCCCGGACCACCGTTCATGAGAATCGCAACCCCCATCGCCTCGGCGACCTCGGGTTCGCTCGCCCCGGCCCGGGCAGCTCCCCGGGCGTGCGAGGCGACACAGGCATCGCACTCGCGAGTTACCGCTATCGCCAAGGCGATGAGCTCCTTGGACTTGACGCTCAATGCGCCTTCGGCCACGGCCGCCCGGTCGAGCGCGCCGAAGGTTTTGTAGACGTCCGGGATCAAGCGGCGCAGGGCTTGTCCGGGCTCGCGCAGCTCGTCGAGGATCTCGTGGGCGTTTGTCACCATGCCTCCTCGGAAAAGGTCGCCTCGTCACGTTGGACTCGCTCTGCAGGGTAGCTCCCGGGTCCTGGCGGTCCCCGTGGCGTGTACAACCCCCAGGCTGCCAGCGGATTCTCGTCAGCGCGCTGAAAGCTCGGGGCCCCCGGTAGCCTCGGCAGGTATCCGATTCTCCGCGGTGCATGGCGCGCGCTCTACGCCAACCCCCGCGTGTGCGCCGCCGCGAACTCATTCGAAGACGAGCGACCACCGTTGACCGAGACACTTACCGCGACCCAAGAGGCAGTCCACCAAGCCCCCGCGTTCTCGGCCGAGCGGCGGCGCCTGATCATCGGCGCACTGTTGCTCGGACTGTTCCTCGCGGCCCTGGACCAAACGATCGTCTCGACCGCCCTGCCGACGATCGTCGCCGACCTCCACGGAGAGACCCACCTGTCCTGGGTGGTCACGTCGTACCTGCTCTCCTCCACCGCTTCCACGCCCCTGTGGGGCAAGCTCGGCGATCAGTACGGCCGTAAGGGGTTCTTCCAGGCCGCCATCGTTATCTTCCTGCTGGGATCGGCCCTGTCCGGACTCAGCGCCAGCATGCCCGAGCTCATCGCGTTCCGAGCCCTCCAGGGACTCGGCGGCGGTGGTCTGTTTGTCGGCACCCAGGCAATCATCGGTGACGTCGTTTCGCCGCGTGAGCGAGGTCGCTACCAGGGGCTGTTCGGAGCCGTCTTCGGCGCGGCGAGCATCATCGGTCCCCTCCTCGGTGGCATCTTCGTCGATGACCTCTCGTGGCGCTGGATCTTCTACATCAACCTGCCGATCGGTGCCGTCGCGCTCGCCGTCGTCGCCGCCACGGTCCCCGGAGCGCTCACTCGCATCCGACACGTCATCGACTACGCCGGCACCTTGCTCATCGCGGCGGCGGCGACCAGTTTCGTCATGTTCACCAGTCTCGGAGGCACGACCTACCCCTGGGCCTCCCCGCCGATCTTCATCCTCGGAATCCTCGGGGTCCTCCTGACCGTCACCTGGGCGCTGGTCGACCGGCGCGCGGCCGAACCGGTACTTCCGCTCCACCTGTTCGCCAACCGCACCTTCGCGGTCGTTTCGGCAATGAGCTTCATCGTCGGATTCGCCATGTTCGGCGCCACCGTGTTCATGCCCCTGTTCCTGCAGTACGTGCGCGGCGCGACGCCGACCACCTCGGGGCTTTGGCTGCTGCCGCTCATGGCAGGCCTCATCATCACCTCCGTCGGTTCAGGCCAGATCATCACCCGTACCGGTCGCTACCGCAGGTTCCCGATCATTGGTTCCGCCCTCACCACCATCGGGCTCTACCTTTTGTCGTTCCTCCATGCCCAGACGAGCTCGCTCGTCATGTCGGCCTACATGGTGGTGCTCGGAGCCGGGCTCGGTTGCCTCATCCAGGTGCTGGTTCTCGCGGCACAAAACGCCGTCCCCCACCGCGAACTCGGCGTCGCCACCTCGGGAACGACGTTTTTCCGGACGATCGGGGCGGCGTTCGGCACCGCGATCTTCGGTGCGATCCTCGCCAACATCATCACGGGCAACCTCGAGTCGGCTTTGGACGGCGCCACGCTCCCACCGGGACTGCATCTCGCCAACCTCACGCCGAAGATCCTGCGGTCGCTGCCCCCATCGGTCCGTCATGCTTTCGTCACCGCCTACGCGCATTCGCTCGACGTCGTCTTCCTCGTCGCCGTGCCGATCGCGGCCATCGCCTTCATTCTCAGCTGGCTGCTCCCGGAGATTTCACTGCGCCACTCGACCCACGGAACACCTTCTTCGCATTGACGCCTGCGGGCTGACAGGATTTCACCCATGGATCGGTTCTTCGCCCTCCTCGGTCGCGCCACCGTCCGCCTGCGTTGGTTCATCGTCCTCGGTTGGATCGTCGTGGCCATCGTGGCGACCCTGACGCTCCCGACGCTTAGCAGTGAAATCAACAACGACAACAGCCACTTCCTGCCTTCCAGCTCGCCGGCCATCCAGGCCTTCAACCTCGCGACGCCCCTGCTGGGCAATACCGCGGCGAACAGCCTCGTCGTCATCGTGGCGGCGCGGGACCACACCGCGCTCGGCCCAGCTGACGCCGCCGCGATCACGCGAGAGGTCATCGCCGCCAAGAAGGTGCCCCTGGTCCGGACGGTGCGTTTCATCGGCGTCTCGCCCAACCGGCGCGCCGCGGAGCTGCTGGTCAGCGCCCACGTCAATGAAAACGACATCACCGACGAGAAAACCTTGATCGACCACCTGGAAACGAGCTTCTCGGCGGTGCACCCGCCGGCGGGGCTGGGGATGCACGTCGCCGGGGCCGTCGCCACCAATGTCGCCAATCAGTCGAAGTCGGCGGTGACGGGCAATCGCGTCCAGGACTTCTCGATCCTTTTCATCATCATCTTGCTGTTCTTCGTCTTCCGCTCGGTGCTCGCGCCCTTGGTCACGCTGATCCCATCGGCGGTCGCGCTCGTCGTCGCCGACCGATTCATCGGCGGACTCGGCGCGCATGGTCTGCAGATCTCGATATTCACCCAGCTGTTGCTCATCGTCTTGATGCTCGGTGCGGGGACCGACTACGGCTTGTTCCTCGTCTTCCGGGTCCGAGAGGAACTGCGCGGCGGGCGAGCGGCCAACGATGCCGTCGCCTATTCCCTCGCCCGCATCGGTGAATCCATCACCGCGTCGGGGGGAACGGTGATCTTCGCCCTGCTTAGCTTGTTGTTCGCGACCTTCGGCCTCTACCAGGACCTCGGCGTGCCGCTCGCCGTCGGGATCGGGGTGATGCTCCTCACCGGCCTCACTCTCCTGCCGGCGCTGCTGGCGATCCTCGGACGCGCTGCGTTCTGGCCGTCACCGATCGCCCCGGGAACCGAGCGCGCTGGCTGGTGGACCCAAATCGCCCGCCGGCTGCTGCGCCGCCCGGGCGCCACGCTCGGGCTGGGGCTCCTGCTCTTCGCCTGCTTCGCCTCCGCGGCTCTCTCCTACAGGTCCGGCGGCTTTGGCGGTGCCACCAGCGCCCCCGCGGGCAGCGACGCCGCGGCTGGAAACGCGGCGCTCGTCAAGAACTTCCCGCAGGCCGCGACCAACCCGACCGACATCATCATGAAGTTCTCCTCCCCCGTGTGGCAGCTACCGATCGCGCGGCAGCTCGCGGCCGGCGGGGAGGTACTTCGACAATCGGGAGCCTTTCGGACGCTCGACGGGCCCTTCAACCCCACCGGGGTGGCCATCCCGCCGATCGACTACGCGAAACTGCACCTTCTCCTCGGCAACGCGGCTCTCCTTCCCGCGACTGAGCCAGCCCAGCTGAAGAAACTCATCCCCCTGGCGGCGTACGACATCTACCACGCCACGGCAGCCTTCATCTCCGCCGACGGCCGGACGATTCTGTACGAGGTCAGCCTCAAGGCCGGCAACCCCGACTCGAACGCCGCGATCAACTCGGTGCCGCGTCTGCGCCGGATCGTTGGCCAGGCCGCGGGAGCGGCCCACGCCGAGGCGAGCGGGGTCGCCGGTGACGCGCCCGCCCTCTACGACGTCGCCAACACCTCGAACCACGACCTTTTCCACATCATCCCGATCGCGATCGCGGCCATCGCCATCCTGCTGGCGCTGGTACTACGCAGCCTGATCGCTCCCCTGTACCTCATCGTGAGCGTCGGACTCTCCTACCTCGCGGCACTCGGCGTCTCGGTGCTCGTCTTCATCGACATCGCCGGCGAGTCGGGAATCACCTTCGTGCTCCCGTTCCTCATGTTCCTGTTTCTGTTGGCCTTGGGCGAGGACTACAACATCTTGGTCATGACCCGCATCCGCGAGGAGGCACGACGTCGCCCGATCGGCGACGCCGTCATCTACGCCGTCGGGCGGACCGGACCGACCATCACCTCAGCTGGGCTCGTCCTCGCCGGGAGTTTCGTCGTGCTCGCCATCGTTGGAGGCTCGGGGCCCGGTGGCAACCAGATCCAGGCCATGGGTATCGGGCTGGCGATCGGTATCCTCCTGGACACGTTTGTCGTGCGCGTCCTTCTCGTCCCGGCGACCGTGGCGCTGCTGGGCCGCTGGAACTGGTGGCCGTCGCGTCTCGGCCGCCGCCACGATTCGCACCCCGCCTTCTCCGGCCACCAACCGGTGGCAATCGGGCGTCCTTGAAGAGGATCTGAGATGCGGCCGTGGACCCTGGAACTGACCGGTCGTCTCGAGACGCGTGAGCTCACCGCCCCGGCTTTGAAGGACAACCCCCTCGGGGACCCGGCGACGCGCCCGGTGTGGGTCTACCTCCCTCCGGGATACGACGACTCATCACGGCGCTACCCGGTCATCTACCTGCTGCAGGGATTCGGTGGATTCGTCACACGTTGGGGACACCGCTCGATGTTCGATCTCACCGCCCCCGAGCTCATCGACGCCGCCCTCGTCTCCGGGACGCCACCGTGCATCGTCGTCTACGTCGACGCCTGGACCTCGCTCGGAGGCAGCCAGTTCCTCGACTCGCCCGGGACCGGCCGCTATCACACCTACCTGTGTGAGGACATAGTCGGATTCGTCGACCAGGGGTATCGCACGATCGCTGACGGTGGCCACCGCGGCGTGATGGGCCATTCCAGCGGTGGTTTCGGGGCGGCCGTCGCGGCGATGCTGCGGCCGGATCTTTTCACCGCGTTCGCCTCGTTGGCTGGCGACTGCTGTTTCGAGCTCTCACTGCTGCCGGACCTGGCACAAGCGCATCGGGCGCTGCGTGACCACTACGACAGCTCCTATGACCGCTTCTTCAGCGATCTGGCGGCGCGACCGACCATGTCGAGAGCCGATGATTTCGCACTCCTCTCGGTCTGGGCTCTCTCGGCCTGTTACTCCGCCGAACCAGACGGGACGGTGTCGCTCCCGTTCGACATCTCGACCGGCGCGATCCGACCGGATGTCTGGGCCCGCTGGCTGGCCTGGGACCCGGTGCGGATGGTCGCCGACCACGTCCCCGCCCTTTCCTCCCTGCGGGCCATCTGGGTCGACGCCGGACGCCATGACGACCACTTCCTTGACGTGGGAGCCGAGGCGTTCGTCGCGGAACTGCGACGCGCCGGGATAGGCAACGTCGCCTTCGAGCTGTTCGAGGGGACCCACCATCACAACGCCTACCGCTACCCCATGGCCCTTTCCTACCTGGCAGAGCGGATTACCGAGCCGAAGTGACGGCGAGGTGGATCTCCTCGCCAGCTTGCCAACTGCCTCAACCCAGAAGACGCCGAAAAGTCGGCTTCGGTCGAAGGGCGCAACTCCCCTCCCCCCGCCGACCAGCCGGGGTCCAGTGGCTACGGCTTCTCCATGGATCCGCGTAGGCCGACGGGCTGGGACCGGTCCACCCCTGCCTCACGAATCCGCGCCGGATCCGAATGACCAATCCGTTCTCTCGGCACTTGCAACGGGAGATCGCGACCCGGGTCGTATAGTTGCAGCAGAGCCGAGGAGGTCCCATCGGCAATGCTGTACGAGATCGCGCTGGTCCAGCAGAGCAAGGGCGTGCACCTCTTTGCCTTGCTGTTCATCCTCCTCGTCTTGGTGATCTGCGTGGTGCTCGTCGTCTTCGGCCTGGTCGTCATCTTCCGCGCCTATAAGAGCAACGGCCGCACTAACGGATCCTTATCCCGTCCGGAAGAGCCACCTGAGCTCCTGCTGGCCCGGCGCTTTGACGCCGGCGTGATCGACGAGTCCGAATACCGTCGCCGGCTGAACGAACTGAGGAGCCGCGAGGCCCCCTCGGGCGCCTGACCGCGGCGGCCCTCTGCCGGGCCGCGTGACGGCACGCAGCGCGAGAACACCTCGCCCGGCGACGACTCAATCGGCCTCCGGCCGTCGAGCGTCGAAGGTCACGACCAGTTGACGTGCTGCCCGCGCCTCGTCGAGTCGTCCGACCGGTGTCGTGCGTGGTGCATCGTGCGCGGCCAACTCACCCGTCGCGGCGCGGGCTCGGGCCTCCGCCGCGATCGCGACGAGCGCGTCGGCGAACGCGGCCACCGTCTCGGGACTTTCCGTCTCGGTAGGTTCGATCATCAGCGCTTCGTCGACCACGAGTGGGAAGTACACCGTCGGAGCGTGAAAGCCTTGTTCCAGAAGGTGCTTCGCGACATCGAGGGCTCGCATACCGGTCTCGCGCCTCAGCGAGGCGGCCGAGACGACGCATTCGTGCATCACCGGCCGGTCGTACGGGAAGTCGTAGACGCCACGCAGTCGCTCACGCAGCCAGTTGGCGTTGAGCACGGAGGTCGCCGCCACCCGTCGCAAGCCGTCGCCACCGTTCAGCGCGATGTAGCACCAGGCCCGCAACAGCACCAGCGCGTTCCCGTAATAGGAGTGGATCCGGCCGATCGACCGGGTTGGCATGGCGAACCCGTATCCGTCGCCGGAACGCACCGGGCGCGGTCCGGGGAGCAGCTCGACCAGCCGCTCCCCCACCGCGACCGGACCCGCGCCCGGCCCGCCACCGCCGTGGGGCGTCGCGAAGGTCTTGTGCAAGTTGAGATGCACGATGTCAAAGCCCATGTCGCCGGGACGGACCACCCCGAGGATCGGGTTGAGATTGGCGCCGTCGTAGTAGAGCAGCCCCCCGACGCCGTGCACCATCTCGGCGATCTCGAGGATCTCCTCCTCGAATAGCCCCAGCGTGTTGGGATTCGTGAGCATGATCCCCGCGACGTCACGATCGAGGACCCGGGCCAGCGCCGCCCGGTCGACTAATCCCCGCGCGTCGGTCCCGACCGTCGCGGCGGTGTACCCGCCGAGCGTCACCGAAGCCGGGTTGGTGCCGTGGGCGGACTCCGGGATGATGACCCGGGTGCGATGGTCACCCGAGAGCTCGTGATAGGCCCGCATCAGCAGGAGCCCGGTGAGCTCTCCCGCCGCGCCCGCCGCCGGCTGCAGGGTCGCCGCCGCCATCCCGATGATCGCGCAGAGCGCCTCCTCGAGTTCCACGAGCACCTGCAGCCATCCCTGCACCCCCGAAGCGGGCGTGGCGGGATGGACGTCGCGGAATCCCGGGATCGCCGCCGCCTCGTCACAGACCTTCGGGTTGTACTTCATCGTGCACGAGCCGAGCGGGTACGCCCCCAGATCGACGCCGTACTGTCGGTGCGAAAGTCGGGTGAAATGCCCAACGAGGTCGCGCTCGGAGACCTCGGGCAGCGGCACCGGCGCTGCCCGCCGATGCCCGGCGGGAACCAGCTCGTCCGCCGACCACTCCGGCAGGCCGGTCGTGCGGAACGACCACGCCCGACGACCAGGAGCCGACAGCTCGAAGATCGTCGGTTCGGTCCCGCGCCCGAGCAACGGTGACGAGGACGCCCTCCCGCCGGGGGCGCGTGTCGTCGAGTCCTCGCCGCTCATCGGATCACCTGGGCAAAAGCCGCCGCGAAGCCGTCGATCTCGGCCCGGGTGCGGCGCTCCGTCACCGCGACGAGGAGTCCGCCCTCGGCGCTCGACCCCTCGAAGCCCTCGCGCAGCGGGACCCCGGCCAGGTAGCCCTCCTCGAGCAGCCGCTCCACCAGCACCTCGCCGTCGATTGGGGCTCGCACCGCGAACTCGCGCAAGACCGGTGCCGCCGCCACCGGTTCGACTCGGTCGATCGCGAGCAGCGCCTCCCGGCAGTAGCGGGTCCCTCGGGCGCAACGTAGCGCGACCTCCCGTAGACCCTCCGTGCCGAGCCATCCGAGCTGGATCGCCGTGGTCACCGCCATCAGCGTCTCGTTGGTACAGACGTTGGAGGAAGCCTTCTCCCGACGGATGTCTTGCTCGCGGGCGCGCAGCGTCATCACGTAGGCCCGCCGGCCCTCGAGGTCGACGGTCTCACCGACCAGCCGACCCGGCAGACGCCGCACGTGCTCGGTCTTGCAGGCGAAAAGCCCAAGATACGGCCCTCCGAAGCCCAGCGGGTTGCCGAGCGCTTGGCCCTCGCCGGCGACGACGTCCGCACCGAACTCCCCCGGGCTGCGGAGCAGTCCCGCGGCGATCGGATCCTGGCACACCACGAGGTGCGCCCCCGATCGGTCGGCGGCCCGACGCGCCTCGCCGAGATCCTCGAGAACACCGAGGTAGTTCGGGTAGGCGACGACGACCGCCCCGGCCCGGCCGGCCGGAAGGTCGTCGAACGACGTCACCCCGTCGCGCAGGCCGACTACCTCGATGGTATGGCCGCGGCCGTGCGCGAAGGTCCGCAGCACCTCGACCCAACGCGGGTTGACGCCCTGGGAGCAGTACACGAGGGGCGTGCCGGTCGCCGCCACGGCGAGGTTCGTTGCTTCGACCAGCGCGGCGGAGCCGTCGTAGAGGGAGGCGTTGGCGACCTCCAGTCCGGTGAGGCGCGCCACCATCGTCTGGTACTCGAACAGGGCCTGCAACACCCCCTGGGCGACCTCAGGCTGGTAGGGGGTGTAGGCGGTGACGAACTCCGAGCGCCCCGCCAAGGCGCGCACCACCGCCGGGACCTCGTGGTCGTAGGCACCGCCTCCGGCGAAACAGATCGCCCCCGAACCGACGGCGCGGTTCTTCCCGGCGAGTTCACCGAGCTCGGCGACGAGGTCGGCCTCACTCCTCGCCTTGGGCAGATCGAGCCCGGCGAGACGGATGGCCGGGGGGATCGCCGAGTACAGGTCCTCCAGGTCACGCAGCCCCAGGAATTCGAGCATCGCGGCAATATCCGCGTCGGTGTGGGGAACGAAGCTCCCCATGGTCCTCCCTAGTGAGGCGTCAGGCCGGCGAGTCGCTGGAACGGTGGCTTCACGACCGAGTTCGACACCGCGCTCCCCGCACCTTCACCTCGACCTCGGTGCCGTCAGGGACCTCCGGCGGCAAGAAGGCGAGGGCGATGCCCCGCTCGAGAACTGGCGAGAAGCTCCCGCTGGTCACCGCGCCGACCTCGGAACCCCCGATGAAACAGCGGTCCCCGGTGCGTGCCGCGCGGCGCGTCGTCGACAGAAGCCCGCGCAGCCGGCGGGTGATACCTGCCGCCCGTTCAGCCTCGAGGGCCGACCGGCCGCGAAATGACGGCTTGTACCAGGCGACAACCCATCCCAGTCCCGCCTGGAACGGCGTGATCCCCGGGCCCAGCTCCCGGCCGAACAGCGGCAGCCCGGCCTCGAGACGGAGGGTGTCGCGGGCCCCGAGCCCCGCCGGCAGGGCGCCGGCCTCGAGGACGGCGCGGAAGAACCTACCGGCAACGCCACTCGGCACTGCGCATTCGACGCCGTCCTCCCCGGTGTAGCCGGTCCCGGCGACCACGCAGGTGGCGCCCTCGTACTCGAAACGGGCCACCCCGAAGTGCGGGACCTGAGCCGCAGCAGGCGAGACCTTGGCGACGACCTCCCGGGCGGCCGGTCCTTGAACCGCGATGATCGCCCGCGACGCCGTCGTGTCCTCGCCGCCGATGGCGTCGCGCACCGACGCGGTGTTCGAGGCGTTCGGCATCACGTCGAACGTCACCTCGTCGAGCCACCAGATGATGCAGTCGTCCAGGACCGACCCGTCGTCATCGAGCAGATGCGTGTACTGCGCGTACCCCGGCCTGATCTTCCCGAGGTCGTTCGTGAAGGCCGTCTGCAACAGGTCGTAGGCGTTGACACCCTCGACCCGAACGGTGCCGAGATGGCTCACGTCGAAGACCGCCGCGGCATGCCGGCAGGCGAGGTGTTCGGCGAGCGTGCCGCTCGGATACGACAACGGCATCTCCCACCCGCTGAACTCGATGAGCTTCGCGCCAAGTGCCTCATGCTCGGCCCGTAATGGGCTCTGTCGCAGGCTCATTCCTCCCCAGCTAACCCGCCATGGCCGACGGCCAGGTCGGTGAAGAAGCCGCCGCGCCCTGGGCGTTGAGCAGCGCCTTGAGCTCGAGAGTCGCGCAGTCCCGCCGGTAGAGCATCCGGATATTGAGTTCGGGGTAGAGCTCACCGAGCCGGCGCACCTTGGCGTTCTTCTTGGTCACCAGGCCCTGGCGCATCGTCGTCAGCTCGAGGAACAGGTCGTACTCGGGAAGAAAGAAATCGGGCCGGAACCCGGAGGTCGGCTTGCCCTCCTCGTCCCACGTGAGGACGAACTCGACCGGCTCGTACTCCCAAGCGACTCCGTAGAAGTCGAGCAGGTCAGCCAGGAACTGTTCCGAGGAATGCGCAAACCGCACCGTTCGCTTTCCTCGGTCCGAGCGAATGGTCGTCTCCTGGTCCTTCTAGCTGCCCGCCTGGATTCGAGGCCCGTCAGGCAGCGCTTCGGGACCGGCCGGGGCCAACCCGGACCGGTCCAGCACCAAGATGGCCGCGTCGACCTCGTCGAGGACCGCGGCCAGCGGCACAATGTTGAAGACGCCCTGGCCACCCCGCAGCAGGTCGACGATCTCCTCACCGGAGCGGGCGAGCACGGTGCCCTGCGCCCCGAGCACCAGGTTCGCCGTCGCGAGCTCACCCCCGGAACCGCGCAAACAGGCGATCGCCCGGCGCGCCTGACCGAGATTGACCCCCGCGTCGAGGAGCTGCTTGATCACCTTCAGCTCCACGACGTCGCTGTAGGAGTACCGACGCTGAGTGCCCGAGCCGTGGGCATCGGCGAGCGACGGTCGCAAGAGGCCGGTACGCGCCCAGTAGTCGAGCTGGCGATAGGTGATGCCGACCAGCTTGCAGACCTGCGGACCCCGAAAACCCTCAGCCGACCTGGGCATCGCGCGCTCCTCCTCGTAGCCCGCCCTCGGCGGGCGGACCACCACCATGACAGGCGCGTAACTACGCCGGTGTCGTGAGGTTACGGCCGAAACCCGGGGTTAGTCAACGATCAGATCCGCCGGTCGGCGGGCGGTTCAGGACCTGAAGTCCTCCGGGCGCACCCGCTCGAGGAACTCCCGGAACTCCCCGACGATCTCCTCGGGGGCCTCCTCGTCATCCTCGTCGTCCTCCAGCACCACCCCGGCCGACTCCATCAGCTCGTCCTCGACGTAAAGGGGCGAATGGGTCCGTGCCGCGAGGGCAATGGCATCGGACGGCCGCGAGGACAGCTCGAGGGTCCGGCCGTCCACGGCCAGGTGGATCTCGGCAAAGTAGGTGGCGTCACGCACCTCGCTCACCACCACGCGCTCCACACTCGCTCCGAGGGCGTCGAGCAGGTCCTTCATCAGGTCGTGGGTCATCGGGCGCTGCACCTCGACGCCCTGGATCGCGAAGGCGATCGCCGTCGCCTCTGGCGCCCCGATGAAGATCGGCAGCGAGCGCTCCCCCGCCACCTCCTGGAGCAACACCACGGGCGTGTTCGACTGGAGATCGACCCGCACCGCCGTGAGCCGAACCTCCAACATGACCCGAACTTACTCCCGGGGATCGGGAACCGAAACCGCGCGGGGGGGTCCGAACACCGCCGCTTCGAACACGGCTCGCTGCTCGGAGACGGTCTCCGGGTCGACGACGTGGATCGACGGCAGGTTGCGGTACCGGTCGGCGAAGTCGAGCCCGTAGCCCACCAGGAAGTCCTCCCCGGTCTCGGTGCCGCAGTACCGGAGCGGGACCGGGAGGATCCGGCGCCCCGGCCGGTCGAGCAGCGCGCAGACCTCGACGCGGCGGGCCCCGCGGCGCTCGAGGAGGTCGACCACGTAGCGAATCGACAGTCCGGTGTCGACGACGTCGGCCGCCACGATGACGTCCTGACCGGAGACGTCCTGGTCGAGGTCTTTCAGGATCCGTACCCGGCGCTCGCCGGCGACATACGACGACAAGGCCAGAAAGTCGACCGTGCAGGGCACGCTGATCGCCCGAATCAAATCGGCGACCAGGAAAACGCTCCCTTTCAGCAGCCCGACGATCGTCACCCCGTCCGGGTGGTCGTCGGCGATCTCACCGGCGAGCCGGGAGACGATCGCGGCGATCTCTTCGGACGACAGTGCCCCGGTCGGCCCGACGGTCATCCCTGGCCAAAGTCATCGAGCGCCACTTTCACGAGCACTTCGTGGAGCGACGCGCCGAGCTCGATGAGCTGTCTCATTTCGGCCAGCGCCCGGCTACGGGCCTCCGGATTGCGCTGGAAGAGAAGCGGCGTGACGACCTGCGAGAAAAGGCCCGCCTCGCGCTCGGCGGCGTGCTTGAAGGTGCGCAGGTGCCGGGGCTCGATACCGAAGTTTCCAAACGCCGCGGCCAGCCGGACGATCTCGAGCGACTCCGGTCGGTAGGCGCGCCCTCCAGCCACCTCGCGACAGGTGATCAGCCCGTATTCCTCGAGCTCGGCGATCACTCGCCCGTCGACCCCGGCCGCGCCCGCGAGCTCTTCGGCGCTGTAGCCCGTCACCCGGCGGCTGGCGGTAGACGAACCGCCCCGAGGGGGCCGTCCGCCGCCGCGCCGCGCCGTCGACTTCGTCCCGTCGGACTTGGCCGGCATGCCCCCCGCCGGTGGCGTCGTCCCGGCCCGGCGGGGACCGGTCGAGCGCCGTCGAGTCCCAGCCGGCGGGCCCTCCACCGCCTCGGACACGCCCGGGGTCTCGGCATCGTCGCTCCCCGTCGGTTTCCCGGAGCTCTTCTCCAGATCTTCGTTGAGGCGGCGCGCGGGCAGTTCCTCTTCGTCGCGCCCTTGGAAGAACTCGTCGAACTCCCCGACCTCCGGGGAGCTGTCGGAAGCCGCGGCACGTTCCGGCGGCCGGCCGGCCATGGCCCCGACCAGCTCGGCCGCCTCTCCGGGGGGATCGCCGAAATCCCCATCGAAAAGCGACGGAGCGATCGGCCCGTTCGCCATACCGCTCACCTGCTCGAGACGCCCCTTGATCACTTTCAAAGGCAGGAAGTGTTCGCGCTGCTCACGCAGGATCCATCGCAGCCGCTCGACGTCGGCCTCGTAGAACTTGCGGTAGCCCGACGCCGTGCGCTGTGGGTGGATGAGACCGCGACTTTCCAGGAACCGGATCTTGGAGATGGTGACGTCGGGGAATTCCTCGACCAACAGATCGAGGACCTCGCGGATCGACAAGAAACTGCGCTCCGGGGCACCCTGGCCGGGGTGGGTGGTCACGATGACCGCGCCGCGAGGAAGACAAGCTTGAACTTGCCGATCTGCACCTCGTCGCCACTCGACAACGGCACTTCCTCGATCCGTTCCCGGTTGACGTAGGTACCGTTCAACGAACCGACATCTCGCACGACGTAGCCGGACGACGACCGGAGGAACTCGGCATGGCGGCGGGACACCGTGATGTCATCGAGGAAAATGTCGCTGTCGGGGTGGCGTCCGACCCGCGTGAGCTCGTTGTCGAGCACGAATTTGGCGCCGCTTTCCGGTCCTCGTTTCACCACCAGCACACCAGTTCCGGCGGCGAGCTCGCCGACCTCGATACCGAACTCTTCTTCGCCCAGTTCCCCGGTCGATTCCTCGGGAACGAAGGAAACCGTCGTGTCCGTGTTCGGGGCGAGCGCGACGCCGCACGATGAACAGAAGTTCACGCCGGGCGGATTGCGGTGTCCACAGTTGTGACAGAACACCTCATTCACGGTAGCCGCTCGCGGACTGTTTCGCCCTAGGACCAAACCGGGCCGAGCAGGCTCACTCGGCGATCAGCGCTTGGTACTTCTCGGCACTGAGCAGGGACTCCGTCTCCTCGGCCGCGGAGGAAGCGATCACACAGAACCACCCGTCGCCGTAGGGGTCCTCGTTCACCCGCTGGGGCGAGTCCGACAGATCATCGTTCACCGCCACCACCTCACCCGAGACCGGCGCGTAGACCTCGGATACCGACTTCGTCGATTCGACCTCACCGAGGGTGTCTCCTCGAGCGACCGAGGTGCCAACCGTGGGGAGCCCCACGTAGACGACGTCTCCGAGAGCGTCCTGCGCAAAATCGGTGATCCCGACGCGTACGTTGCCGTCTTCTAGCAGTACCCACTCGTGGTCGGGGGTGTAACGGAGCTCATCTGGGATGTTCACGGACGGCCATCGTAGCGAGCGTGGGCAGTTCAGACCTCCTGCAGGATTTGCCGGATTTCGGAGGCGGCGGCCCGGGCGCGAGCCGCCGAGGCGGCCTCATCGTCGGCCTCCGCGAAGATGTGCGTCGACGGCTCCTCGGTGTCCGGCACGACGAGCGTCCACCCCGTAGCGTCGATGACCTTCACACCGTCGATGAGGACAACCTCGTCCGAGCGGGCCCGCTCCAAGAACCCACGCATCACCGCACCCCTCTGGTCGAGAGGCGTCAGCACTTGTTCGTGCACGACACAGGCCGGCGGGAGGCCCGAGCGGAGCTGCGAGAGACGCCGTCCGCTCGCCGCGAGCATCGCGAGCACGTGGACTAGGGTCGCCACCGCGTCGTAAGCCGGCAGGAAACCGGGGATGGCAAAGCCTCCCTCGGTGCTGGCGGCGAGCGCCGCGCCGCTCGCCAGCGCCACCTCCATCAGGTTCGCGGTGCCGATCTGGGTCCAAACGACCTCCGCCCCGAGCTCCGCCAGCACCTCGTTCAGGCGCCATGTCGCGCTCGACGGGCACCGCGACCCGGGCTTCGGGAATCGTCTCGGCGACCAGCCGGCTCAGTGTCAACAGCGCGTCGCCGTCGGTGAGCACGATACCGGTGTCGTCAACCAAGGTGAGCTGCTCCCCATCCGAAGCGATCACCGCACCAAGATGCGCTCCCGAGGAACGGACGAGCTCGGAAAGACGCTTCGCGCTCGGCGACCCGGTCGAAACCGACCATGCCGACCGTAGAGACCAGCGGGTTGACCACCAACACGTCAGCACCAAGTTTTGCGAGCACACTCGGCATCACGAGGCTGGCAGTGCCATACGCGTAGTCGAGCACCAGTTTGAAGTGCGCCTCGTGAAGAGAATCGAGATCGACGCTCGAGATCAGCGCGGCCGTGTACAGCTCGACCGTGCGCGCCGGGTAATCCACGTCGCCGATCTCCTCGGCAAGTACCCGCCGGAGATCTTCGCGGTAGAAGAGACGCTCGATCCTCCTCTGGGTCGGCTCGTCGACGTCCACGCCGTCGGCATCGAGGAAACGGATCACCACCGACTGCGGATCGTCCCGGTCGAGGCCAACGGTGACACCCCCCTGGTTGGGTCCGGACCGGATGTGGAACCGCGTCAGCGGCAGTGTGGCGGCTTCCAGGTCCTCGACGTGAAGTCCCGCCGCGTTGAGGCCGACCAGGACGGCGCGCTTCAGCATCCGTGCCGAGCGCGAAGAGTCCCGCGAGGTCGTCACCGTCGCACCCCTCGGCAGGGTCGCGGCATAGGCCATCGCGACCCGGGTCGTGAACTCGGGCGAGAGGTCGACGTTGGCCAGACCCGCGACCCCCCGTCGGCCGAACAGCGCCCGCGCGCCGCGTGTCTCCCAGATGATCGAGCTCGTCACCGTGGCGTTCGACTCCACGATCTTGTGCGGATAGACCTTCACGCCAGCTGTGATCACCGCGTGACGGCCGACGCGGCAGTGGTCACCGAGAACCGCCCCCTCACCAAGGTTGACTCCCTGGCGCAGTTCGCACGACCGGCCGACAACGGAACTGCGTGCCGCCACTCCGGCCCCGATATAGCAGTTGTCGTGCACGACACTGCGCTCAATCACTGCGCCTTCTCCGACGCGCACGTTGGCCCCGAGCACCGTGTAGGCACCAATGGAGGCGGAGGGCCCGATGCGGCAGTTGTCGCCGATCAGGGCGGGGGCCTCAAGCGTCGCCGACGGGTCGATCTCGGCGCCCTCGCCAACCCAGACTCCGTCGCGTAACGGAAAGGCGTCGATTCCGACCGCGACCGTGCCGTCGAGGATGTCCTTGTGCGCCTGCAGGTAGGCCTCCAGCGTGCCGACGTCCTCCCAGTAGCGCTCGGTCGTGAACCCGTAGAGGGGGTGGCCCATTTCGAGGAGTCCAGGGAAGAGCTCCGAGGAGAAATCGACGGGATGGTCCGGCGCGATGTGGTCGAGCACCACCGGGTCGAGCACGTAAATGCCGGTGTTGATCCGGTCGGAGAAGACCTGACCCCAGGTCGGCTTCTCCAAGAACCGCTCGATCCTGCTCTCGTCGTCAGTGATGACGATTCCGAAATCGAGAGGGTTCTCCATCGGCTTCAGCGCCAGCGTGACGGCAGCCCCGGCGCGGTCGTGGAAACGGACGAGCTCGCCGAGATCGATGTCGGTGAGCACATCGCCAGATATCACGAGGAAACGCTCGTCGAGATGTTCCCGGGCGTTCAGAACCGAACCGGCCGTGCCGAGAGGTATCTCCTCCGTCGCGTAGTCGATCCGTACCCCGAATTCCGAACCGTCACCGAAGTACGTGCGGATCGTATTGGCGAGGAACGCCACGGTGATGATGATCTCGTCGAACCCGTGCTGCCGGAGCAACGAGATGATGTGCGCCACCATCGGCTGGTTGGCCATCGGCAGCATCGGTTTCGGCTGGCTCGTCGTGAGCGGCCGCAATCGGGTGCCCTCGCCGCCCGCCATGATGACCGCCTTCATCGTGGCGGCCTCGGCGACCAACCGGCCTCCGGAAAGTAGATGGTCACGTCGCGGACCCGGCCAAGCCCCGCCGGCCCGCCACCAGCGCCCGGTGCGCTCGCGGCACGTAGGTGATCATCGCGAAGATCGAGAACGCCAGGGCTGGAGCGACGATCGCCCACGCGGCGATCTCCACGGCCTGAGTCCAGCCCCCCGGCCCGTGGGCCAACACAAAAAGCGGCAGGGCGCACATCAAGCCGAACGTCCCCGCCTTACCGGTCCAGCTGACATCGATCCGCGCCGCACCGAAAACCGCGAGGACGAGAACCGTGCCTCCCACCAGGGCTTCACGCCCGAGGACGACGACGGCCAGCCAGACCGGCACCGCGCCAAAGACGACGATCGAGATCATCGCGGCGATGAGCACGACACGATCCACCGCCGGATCGATGATCTTGCCGAGCGTGGTTACCTGATCACAGTGACGGGCGATATAGCCATCGAGAAAGTCGGTGATCCCCATCAGCCCGAGCAGAAAGAAGGCCACGACCCGCGCGTGCAGCGGGAAGAGTGCCGCGAGAAAGCCTCCCAACACCCCGAGCCGCGAGAGGGTAATGGCATTCGGAAGAGTCCAGACCCGGGCCAGCTGCGCCGCCTCGTCACCGCCCGACACCACGCCTGTCGACTGCTCGTAGGTCGAAGCCACCGCTGCAGTCTAGAGACGACGGTGACACTGCCAAGACGCCCCCGAGCGGTGACCAATCCCGTCATCTAGCTTTCTGCCCGGTCTGTGACCCGACACGGACAATGCCGACAGGCGACGCTTCACTTGGCAAACCGTCCATGACCGCCTAGCGTCGCGGTGGCGTCGTCCGACGAGGTTCATCGACCTCGCCAATTACGGTGCGGACGGAGGCGGGGACCTTGGAGCAGCCCTACGAGCGGCTTACGCCGCTGTTGAGCGAGCTAGTCAACAGCGCCCTAAACCGTGGCGACTTCACCGAGGAGAACTTCGTGACGACCTGTACTGGGTGCCACCTGAGCCAGCGATTGACGGAGACACTTCCGCCGAGTCGCTCGGAGCACTTCACCGAGTACATCTGTCGCAATCGCTGCGGGATCGTTTTGCAGCTCCGTACCGAAGGCATGCCGCCAAAGCCAGGGCCGCCGCCTGGGTACGTGCTCGGAACCGTGAGATTGCGCAATCCAGAGGAGGTCCAGGTGTACGACCCGACAACCGGAGAACTGGCGTCCACGATTCGGAAGATGATCGTTCCGCACGACCCGATACCCGCCGAGCGCGACGAACTGATCAAAGCTCCCGATGGCGTCGGATTCGAGGAAGCGGTGAAGCGAGTACTCGACTCGCCTCGCGAGGACAGAGCTTCAGACTGATATGTCAGCGGTGTGGGTTGCCCTCGCAGCCATTGGGGCACTCGCGACCGCTCTCATCACTCTTGGCATCTTGGGGGTCGAGTTGACCGCCAACCTTCACGATCGCGCCATGAGCGGAACCCGGCGTCCGATCATCGCAAAGCGGGCCACGCAGAGTCTTGGATGGATTGATTTCAATCCGACAATTCTGGCCGACTGGGATCGCGCCGATCTCAGATGGGTGTCTGTCCGGCTAGTGAACAGAGCGCGGTTTCCGATCGCCATCGCCCCGGCACCTATCGCCCGGCTCGGAGTTTTTCGTCGCATCGTTGAAGTGGGGTCGAAAGTTGCCACCGTTCCTCCCGACGATCCTCAGACGGTGATCTTGATTCTGAATCGGCCCGGAGGATGGGGCAAGCAGGAAACATGTCTACTGAGTTTCCGATGGGAGGGGGCCGGAGAGAAAATCCCATTTCGTAGGCGCGTCCACCTGAGACCCGTCCCTCCCGTTGATGGATCACCTCTCAGCGCGTCACCTGCCCCATGAAGCGGTCCATGCGTGCCGTGTCGGTCATTTCTCGGGTCGAGTACCGGAAGTCAAACTCGGCCAAGTACCGCGGCAAATGCTCGCGGGAGATGTGATGGTGCGTCCCATCGAGCGATCGTTTCAACTGCGAGAAGTAGTTCTCGGCCTTATTGGTCCCGTGGCTCTTTTCAGTAACGTATTGCCCGGCCTTGTGATCGACCTGGAAGTGTCCGGCCATCGTTGCGCCAATCGGGCCGTACGACGGGTAGGTATCGGTGTGCATGGTCGCTTCGGCCATCGCCACGCTCTGTGCTATCGCCGCGCCGAGAGTGCCGCCGGTGATGTTTGCGACTACGCGAGATCGAGCGATCCCTTCCTCGACCCCAATTACCGAGAGAACCGGCGTCTTGTCTGTGCCGCGCCCAAACTTCCGCGGTCCCTTCGTCGCCGCGTGACGATTCTCCGGGTTGCCGCCGATGTATGTCTCATCGACCACGACGTTGCCGATGAACAGCGCACCGTCTCGCTCGCTCATCGCGTCGCGGATGCGGTGAAGCAACGTCCAGGCCGTCTTGGGGTGAAGGTCGTAGCGCCGCTCAATCTCACGTGCAGCGATCCCGTTCTTGTTGCTCACCATCTCGAAGATGACGAACAGCCAAGTGCGCAACGGTACGTGCGAACCATGCATGACCGTGCCGGTGATGACCGAGAACTGCTTCTGACACGTTCGGCACTTCCACACACGGCGCTCGGATTGTGTGCCCCTGGTCGTCTCACGGCTAGCGCCGTTGGTGGGGGTCAGGTAGCGGTGATCGGCAAGCGATCCACAGTGCGGGCAGACCGGGCGACCGTGCCAGCGCAGCTCTTCCATGAACTCATACGCAGCGGCTTCGTTCGGTATCCGAGCTGCAAGACGAGGGAGGCTTAGTTCCATGCCTACATCATGCGCTCACCCACACGGTTTGTCAAGTGAGACATCGCCTGCCGACATATGACCCGACCTCGGCATCAGCCCATCTGACGCCGACCCTCCAAGGCATCGCGAAGAAAACCCGCCGAGCGGGCCGCTCCCGCTGGTCTCGCAGGCACCGCTTCTCAGCGGCCCCGCAGAATGTTTCGCAAGACGAGGGCCGCGATCGTAATGACCGCGCCAACAACCGTCGTCGCGCGGACCCGCTGCGCGGTGGCTCCCGCACTCACCACCGCGTCCGCGAGGATGACCGCGTCGGCTTCGGCCGGCACCGGTTCTAGCCGGTCAATGACCTGACGCGCGACCTGCGCATCCGGCCGCCGGAGAAGAAATGCCGCCTGTGCCACGGCGAACTGAGCGTCCCGGCGGAATTCGTGGGCGATCACGTCGGCGTCGCGACCGCGCCGCCATTCGCACGGATACGTCTCCCCCTGCAGCTGATCTCCCCACCAGGCTTGAAGGTAGCGAGTGAATCGATTGCTCGGATCGCGCATGGCGGCTCAGTCTAGGACTGCCCGATCGAACCAGCCCGCCCGCGCCGAAATGAGCCGGCGATCCGCGTGACCCGGTTCGGCATCTCCTGCTGCCCCGACGCGAGGCGTGACCCCGGCTTGCATCGGCCCGCGACGCATCCCCGGGCGGATTCGGGTCGGCGGCACAACCAGCTCGGAATCGGTCGTTGAGGCTGTCCGGCGGCTGTCTCACGGTGTCACTCCTCTCGCCCAAGGAATGTCCAGGACACGGCGTCGCCGGACCTTCGGGGATCCGAACACGCTGACGGCTCCGGACCTGAGCCCGGCCCTCCTCGCCGGAGCACGGAACGAGTTGACAACGAACTGACCGCGCCCTGCGCCTAGTCTCCCCGTCACGACTAAACACCGCTCGAAGATGAAAGGACCGCAACCATGGCGACGGACGAGGAGATCCTCTCGGCGATCAGCGACCGGATGCTCCGCCAGATCGACGAAGGTGCGACCAGCGACACGATCCTGAAGCTCGCAGAGGCCTGGGCTTGGATCCGCTCGCCGGGGCAGCCCCACGCAGGGTTCTCGGCGGCCTAGTCGGTCAAAGCACCAGTCAGCGGCGCTGGCCGACCCTGCGCGCCTGCCGCGACTCCCCACCCGTAGACTCCCGCCGAGGAGGACCGAGATGGCGGTCGAGCGCCAAGCCGGAGACAAGGCGACGTCGAGCCGGAGACGGGTGATCGTCTGGGTGACGCTTGTCGTGATCGTGGTGGTTGGCACGATCGAAGGATTCGCGGCCACCTCGGTCAACGTCGGCTCGCGCTCGGTCAAGTCTCTCGGGGGATGGCAACAGACGGTCCCTTCGAAAAAGAAGCCCAAGCCCGGCCACCTCCACCTGAGAGCCGAGTATCCGGTCGCCGGCTCCAGCAACGTCTCCTTCGCCTCGGCGGTGAACCTCGATTTCTCCCTCCCCCTGTCGCCACTTACGCCTCTACCGAAGCTGACCCCGTCGGTCCCCGGCCACTGGACGCGACCGACCCCGACGACGCTCGTGTTCCGGCCAGACGGCTACTTCATCCCCCTCCAACAGATCACCGTTCACATCCCCGGCGGTTCTGGGGGGATCCGCGCGCGATCCGGCGCCACGCTCAGCTCGTCGTTGTCGGCCAACTTCACGATCGAAGATGTCCCGGTCTTGCGGCTTCAGCAGCTGCTCGCGGAACTCGGTTACCTGCCGGTCACCTTCGCGCGCGCCGGCTCGACTGGCTCGACCGGCGCGCCGGGCACCTATCCCTCGCCGGTCACGACCACCGGTTCGTCAACCGATCCACAATCGGCCCTCGCCCTCGAACCACGGACGGCCGCCACGATCCCGCTCGAGCCCGAGACCGGGAACTTCCAGTGGCGATACTCGAATGTGCCCTCCCAGCTCTCGGCACTGTGGGTTCCCGGCGCTTGGAACGTGGTCACGGAAGGTGCCCTGATGGCCTTCGAGGCCGACCACGGACTCGACGTCGACGGCGTCGCCGGACCTACGGTCTGGTCTGCGCTTTTGAATGCCGTCGCCGTCCGTGACGTGACCACCCGCCCGTACACCTACCTAATCGGGACCGAAACGCTGCCGGAGACCCTCTACGTCTGGCGTGCCGGCCAGGTGGTCTTCCAGACCCCCATCAATACCGGGGTCTACGCGGCTCCCACACCGCTGGGAACCTGGCCCGTCTACCTGCGCTTCCTCTCGACGACCATGAAGGGCACCAACCCTGACGGCACCAAGTACGACGACCCCGGTGTCCCCTGGGTCTCGTACTTCTACGAATCCGACGCCGTACACGGCTTCCTCCGACCCGGTTACGGCTACCCCCAGAGCGACGGTTGCGTCGAGCTCCCCTACTCGGCCGCCGAGACCGTCTTCCCGTTCGACACCTACGGCACGCTCGTGACCATCACGACGGGACAGCTTTCGCAAGAGCTCGGCACGACGGCCCCGTACTTCATCTCTCCGCCGACCGCCACGACCACGACGACGACCACCACCACCACCACCACCACCGTGCCGATCGGCGTTGACTAGCGTCGCGTCCATCCACCCCACGGCCCGCCCAATACCCAGGCGTCTGACCGGGAACGGCCGACAACCGACGGTCGGTACGACGTCGCCCCTACGCTCGGCGCGTGGCTGCGCCTTGTGATGGAGTGGGCTCCAGCCGTCGGCGATAACGGATCACGCCCTGCTGGGCGGTACGCGAGGAGGCGACGTGGAGGTATCGGTCGGACCACCAGTCGTGTCGACCCATTTCAACGACGAGTTCGTCGTGTGCGAATTGACCGCGGAGATGTCGAGCACGAAAGAACAAGGCTACTTTGCCGCGGACACGCGTCTCGTCTCGGGATACCGCCTGAAGCTCGGCGGCAACCGCCCGATCCTCCTCAACGCCGCTGCCGTCGCCGACCAATCGGCGCGTTTTGAATTCACCAACGCGCCGACCGTCGGGGCCGACGGCACCGAGATACGGGAACACTCGATCCACCTCCGGCTCGACCGATGCGTTGGCCCCGGTGTGCACGAGGACTACGACGTCACAAACCACGGCCGCTCCCCGCTCGTCGTCGACCTGGAGGTGAGCCTCGAGTCGGACTTCGCCGACTTGTTCGACGTGAAAGCGCATCGCCGGATCCGCCGCGGTTCGATCCACAGCACGTGGGACGAAGAGGCGGGCGTGCTCACCACCCGCTATCGAAATGGGACCTTTGCGCGGGCGCTCGTCGTCGAGGTACACAACGCGGCCTCTCCCCCGGAGTTCGCCAACGGCGGGTTGTTGTTCCGGTTCGCGCTGGAACCGAAGGGCTCCTGGCATACCTGCCTGTGGTGGATCGCGGTTATCGACGGCGAGGAGCGCCGCGTCATCCGACCATGCCACCAGCTCCTCGCCGGAGAGGCTGACGAGGAGGCGGCCCGCCGTCGCTGGGTCGGAGAGGCGACGATCTTCGAGACTTCGAACGAGAACATCACGAACGCACTGCGCCAGGCGGTTGACGATCTCTCGGCGCTCCGCCTACACCGCCATGACCAACTGGCGGCCGCGAAAGGCGACGATGACCCCGACGCCTGGGTTCTCGCCGCCGGAATCCCCTGGTTCGTCACCCTTTTCGGACGTGATGCCCTCATAGTCTCGTTCCAGTCCCTGGCGCTGTCGCCCCGCTTCGCGCTCGGGAGCCTGCGCGCCCTGGCTGCCCTGCAGGCCGGCAGCTACGACGACGCGCGGGACATGCAGCCGGGCAAGATCGAGCACGAGATCCGTCACGGCGAGCTCGCCGCCCTCCACCTGGTCCCGCACACCCCCTACTACGGGGCACACGACACGACGACCCTCTACGTGCTGGTCGCCGCGCTGGCCTGGCGCTGGCACGGGGATCGTCAGGCCCTCGACGAGGTGCGCCCACATGTCGAGCGCGCGCTCGCGTGGCTCGCCCGCGACGGCGACGTCGACCAGGACGGCCTCCAGGAGTACCAGACACGCGCGCCCAACGGTTACTACAACCAGGGTTGGAAGGATTCGGGGGATGGGATTCCCATGGCCGACGGGTCCCCGGCCAAGCTCCCGATCGCACTTTGCGAGCACCAGGGTCTCGTGGTCGCCGCCAAACGCGCCTGGGCCAGCGTGCTCGAGGAGGCGTACGGGGACGACGACGGAGCGGACCGACTGCGACACGAGGCTGACCGACTCGCCACCCAGATCGAGGAGCGCTTCTGGTGGGAGGAAGAAGGCACCTACTATCTCGGTCTCGACGGCGACAAGCGCCCGATCGAGTCGGTGGCGTCCAATCCCGGGCATCTGCTTTGGCAAGGCGCCGTCGATCCGTCGCGCGCGGCCCGCGTCGTGCGCCGCCTCCTTGCCGACGACATGTGGAGCGGCTGGGGCATCCGCACCCTCTCCGCCGAGCACGTCGCCTACGACCCCTTGTCCTATCAGCTCGGGTCGGTGTGGCCGCACGACAACGCGATCATCGCGGCCGGCTTTCGCGCCTACGGGTTCGACGCCGAGGCCGCTCAGGTTGCCAAGGCGATCTTCGACGCCTCGGCGATGTTCACCTACCAGCGCCCGCCCGAGCTCTTCGCGGGGCTCGCGCGGGATCCCGGAGGCTTCCCGGTCCAGTACCTGGGCGCGAACGTGCCCCAGGCCTGGTCCTCGGGCGCACTGGTCCATTTCGTGACGACACTTCTCGGCCTCGAGGCCGACGCCCCGTCCCGGGTCTTGTACCTCCGGCCGGCGCTGCCTTCGTGGATGGACCAGGTGACACTGCGACAGCTGCGCGTCGGCGATTCCTCGATCGATCTGCGGATCAGCCGCCGCGCCGACGGGAGCCATGGGGTCGAGGTGCTCGCGGGATCTTCCGGGCTGCGCGTCGATCTCGTCGCCGTCCCCTGACCACGGCCCAGCACCGGGACTAAACCCGGCATCCGGCCGCCATCACGACCAGACTGGGACGAGACGAAAGGCGCCGCCGATGAAGCTTGATGCCGGGGACGACGTGCCGATCCAGGAGGGCTTCCTCCCGTTCGCTGGTCACCGGACCTGGTACCGGATCGCCGGCGAGGGGGAGGCCGCGGGGAGGTTGCCGCTGCTTTGCCTCCATGGGGGTCCGGGAGCCACGTGGCATCACCTGGAGCCGTACGAAGAGCTCGCCGAGGGACGCCGCGTGGTCTGCTACGACCAGCTCGGTTGTGGCCATTCCGCCGTCGACCAGCCCCACGACCCTTCGATGTGGACGGTGGAGCTCTACCTCGAAGAGATCGAAGCGGTCCGAGAGGCGCTCGGCCTCGCGCACTGTCACCTCATCGGCCACTCCTGGGGCGGGATGCTCGCCATGGCCTACGCCGCCCAGCGACCCCGGGGACTCGCTGATCTCATCGCCGAGTCCGCACCGGCGTCGGTGCCGTTCTGGCTCACCGAGATCGACCGGCTTCGCGCCGAGCTGCCTCGCGACGTTGAGGACACCCTGCACCGCCACGAGCGCGACGGGACCACCGACAGCGACGAGTACCAGACGACGATGATGGTCTTTTACGATCGCCACGTTTGTCGCATCCGACCCTGGCCCGACTGGTTGCAACGGACCTTCGACGCGCTCGAGGCGAACCGAGAGGTATACCTCACGATGAACGGCCCGAGTGAGTTCCACGTCATCGGCCTGCTGCGGGATTTCGACATCACGGCACACCTCCACGAGATCGCGGTGCCGACGTTGCTCTTCTGCGGCGAATTCGACGAGGTCACGCCGACGACGGTCAATCAGGCGCACCAGGCCATTGCCGGATCGCAGTTCGTCGTGCTGGAGGGTTGCTCGCACATGTCCCAGGCGGAGCGCCCCGACCTTGCGCTCGGGCTCCTCCGAGGCTGGCTGGCCGGTGTGGAGGCCAGCCGAAGCGCGCCACCCCCGGACTAGCTCCTGGCGATCCCCACCCCCGCCGCCGAACCAGGACCTACTGGGGCTTGGGCACTACCACCTTCGGTCCCTTTCCCATCGGGATCAGAACCGACCCCGCAACGCCTGCTGGCGGCCTGACGCAAGCCATCGCTCCGGCGAGATGGCCCGCGAGCATGAACGGGTCCACACCGAATGCCTTCCGCCACCACGGGGAAAGATTTGCGTCGACAACCGCCTCGAAGGAAACGCCGGGACCGAGGACCGGCTTGGGGGCGGAACGTGCGTCGGGACGCCATGCCGGTCGACGAGCTCGCGACACGTCGCAACAGCACCGGCTCTGCCGGAGTCAGCTCGTCGGCTCGTAGGTGACGCTGAACGAGGCGTCGCCCTGTACCGGGCTCGGCATCGCCTCGTCTGAGCCGTCGACACGCTGCATCTCGATCGCGTCGGAATACGAGAAGCCGGTGGACGGACTCACGCTGAGATTGGTGAACGAGACGACCCCGAAGTCGGCGAGCGGTGTCAGTGCCGAGCTGCCCAGTACCCCCGAGTCCTCGGCCACCCATTCGGCGGAAGCCCCGGCATAGGGGACCGCCTCGCTGGCGGTGGCGCTCTGGCCGGAGGTCAGGTCGGTCACCAAGGCGGTCCACCCGCCCGATGCGGTCTGCGAAACCTCGGCCTGGATGACGTCTCCGGTGTTCACCGAGAACTGTTCCTGCCAGGCATATCCAAGCGCTCCATCGCTCCACACCACGAAGTTGGTCTGCGATCCGCCGCTACAAGTCGAGGCGGTGCCCGCCTGGAAGAGCTGAGAGGGATGAACCCATCCGTTGACACCGACCCAGTCCGAGGTGCCCCCGTTCGGCACGACCGTGCAGTTGAGCGTCGGGACCGTCCACTCGGCACCGACCTCTTGGTAGCCACCATTCGTCAGGACGTAGCCGGACCAGTTCTCCGACGACAGGCCGGGAGTCGCGGCGGGCGTCGGCGTCGTGGTCGTGGTCGTCGACGGGTCTGAAGTCGACGACGCGCTGGACGCCGCGGCCTGGGTCCGCCCCGAGGAACGGTGGGTCGTTGTTGCATGTGTCGGCGTGCGCCTCGGGGCCACGGTGGTGGGCGGCACCGAAGTGGTGGTCGGGGCGACGGTGGTGGGCGGCACCGAGGTGGTGGTCGGGGCGACGGTGGTGGGTGGTACCGAGGTGGTGGTCGGGGCGACGGTGGTGGGCGGCACCGAGGTGGTGGTCGGGGCGACGGTGGTGGGTGGTACCGAGGTGGTGGTCGGGGCGACGGTGGTGGGTGGCACCGAGGTGGTGGTCGGGGCAGTCTGCGCCAGGTGGTTCAGGTCCGCCCGAGGGACGGAATACGACGAGTCGGCGCCCGTTCGACCCATGCCCCCGACCTGGCTCCCCCCGATGGCCAGGAGGGCGGCGACGCCCCCGACCAGGACCAGCCGGCGGGCCCCCCGAGCCGACGGAGGGAGATGATGCCGCCCCGGGCGGCAGGTGATCGCCACCGGCGACCACTCTCCGTGTGACCACTCTGTGTGCTTAGGTTCCTCGGTGCCTCTCCGCACAAAGTCATCGTCTACCCAACGGTGCTACCAGCACAGACACGCATGAGGCCTCTTGGAATGGCACAACGGACCTACGCTGGCTTGGCTCACGTGTGTCGAGTTACGAACGCTCTCCGTGACAATCTAAGCCCAGAAGATCACTCGCTGTCACCTTATAACCACGACGGGTGATGCTGGTCGTCCGCCCAGGTTTGCCGATGGACACTCTTCGTGGTCGTAAAAAGACCGGGCGGCCGAAGCGACACAGCACCTCCCACCGCCTGCGCCAGCTCACCCGGGAGCCGGGCCGGATCGGAGCGCGAAGAGACTTCTCGGGTGCTCGCAGGCCAGGATCACGGCTGGCCGGTGAATCCCCCCGCGGCGGGCCGCTCACCGAGGTCCGCGATGCCGGACGACCCTTCGCTCGTCACAGCTGGTGGCCCGATGGGGCGCACGAGCGATCGCCAACCCAGGATCGCCGTCACCAGGAGAGCGAGACCTGCCAGCCCAAAACCCTCCCGCGGACCCGCGGAATCGGCGACCCACCCGATCGCCGGTCCGGTGACCAACGAGGTCCCGGGCAGCGCCATGTTCCAGATGCTCATCACCCGACCCCGCATCGGCGGATTGGTCTCCATCTGGACGAGCGTGTTCGCTCGCGCGATGAACCAGATCGATACGCATCCCGTGAGGACCAGTCCGGCGATCTCGAGGCTCACCCCGAGAGCGCTCGCGGTCATGAGCACGCACACCCCTGTCGCCAGTGCAAGAACCGCGACGTTCCGCCCAGTCGGGCGACGCCTACTCGAAGCCGCGAGCAACGCCCCCGGGAGCGCGCCAAGCCCGAAAGCCGCCATCATCAACCCGTAGCCGCCGCTGCCGAGGTGAAAAACCCTGGTCGTAAGCAGCGGCAACGTGACACCGAGACCGAAGAGCATGCCGGAGGCGGCGGCCAGGAACAGACACGTGCGGATGGCGCCGAAGTCCCACACGTAGCGCAGGCCGGCACGCAACCGACCCCTGAGCGCCGGGGCTTCGAGACCCGGGTACGTCGGACTGACCGTACGGTAGACGAGCAGCACGACGAGCGGCGCCAGGAACGAAACCGCGTTGAACTCAAAGCAAGGGGCTACTCCCACCGTCGCGAGCAGCACGCTGCCAGCAGCCGGGCCAAGAACGCGAGAAGCATTGAGCACTACCTCGTAGAGGCTCACCGCGCTCGGCGAGCCGACCCCTGCCAACGAGCTCGGCCACGTAAACCTGGCGCGCTGCGGCGTCGGGCGCGTTCACCGTGCCGGAGGCCGCGGCGAGGACGAACAGCATCCAGAGTCGGATCGCCCCCGTGGCGGTGAGCACGGCAAGCAGGCTGGCGAGCCCGATAAAGAGGCTCTGAGTCACGATCAGCAGGCGACGTCGATCGACCCGGTCGACCAGGACTCCTGCCCAAGGTCCCCCCACGAGGACCGGCAAGAGTGCGCAAGAACTCAGCAGACCGAGGTCGACCCCCTTCCCAGTGAGCTTAAGCACGAGCCAGGTCTGGGCGACCATCTGGGTCGTCGATCCCGAGGCCGAGAAGATCTGGCTCAGAAACCACCACCGGAATACCGGCTCATGGAGCGATCGGAACGCGTGGAACAGGTTCTGCCGACGCAGGGCGTCTTCTGGTCCCTCCTGTCGTGCCGGCAGACCTGCGCGGCGGTGACCACGCGTTGCCACGTCATCAGGCGCGCGACGGGAGCTTCGTCGGCGGTGGGATCCGCGCATCTCGGTAGCCCGATCGTACGGGTAAGTGGCGAGGGGTTACACCCTGCCGCGCTCAGCGGAAAGCCACGGCAGTTGTCGATTCATTCCGATCACCAGTGGCCGCGACCACTGCCCTTGCAGTGCTACCTGATCCTGCCGACGGAAACGGCTTCCCGTTCGCGGCTACGAGCCGCGCTCCGGCCCTAGCCTCAATCCCTCACACCACGTCTCTCGGTTCCGATTGCAACCGGTACAAGCGTTCAACGCCGGGCAAAAAGACTGCCCCAAAGCGAGGACCGAAGCCCTTGGCCAATAGTTGCAGTTGCGATCGATAGTGCGACAAGGCCGCGGCCTTGCGCTCAACGGCTTCGTCGGAGATCGGGATCGGAGCCTCCGGTTCGGCGGATGCCATCTTCGCGAGCGCATCGGCTCCTTCGCCGTCCGCAAAATATGGCAAGTCCGCATACAGGAAAGCGTCAAGGTCATGCTGACTGAGGACGGCCCTCAATCCGGCCCGTCGCGCCAGCATGTTGTCGACATGATTGTGGGTGCCGACCGGCACCGCCACACGTTCCGGTCTGACCTCGTCCATGACGCGTCTGATGTCCTCGTCAGCCTTGTCTTCATCCTCGGCTTTCACCTCGCGGTAGGCCGCGTCGAGAAGGTCGGTGGTCGCTTGGGTGGCCGCGAGGACGCCGAGCGCCATGGCATCCTCGCGACGCCGCTCCTGGGTGGCTTGCTCAGCGGTCGTGAAGCCACAGAGTCGATCCCAGTCGCTCACGTCAACTCCCGGTTCGGCAATGCCGCCGCAGATGGTGAGCACCACCGATCCCCGATTCAGCGCCAGCAGGTGGCCACAACTGAACACGGCATCGTCGAAGTGGGGCGAAATCACCAACCAGGGAACGCTCACGGCTCGATACTCGCACGTCTAGACATCCCACGGCCCGAAGATGTCAAGCGGCCTCGGTGAGTTGGCTCTCTGAACGGTGGCCCCAGGCGGTGTGCTCGTCGTAGAAACTGCCGTTGGCGAGACAGCCATGGAGGATGCCGACGAGCCGGTTCCCGAGGGCTCTGAGCGCCGCATGGTGGGTGTCGCCGGCTTGCCGGTGGGCGTCGTAGAAGGCGCGGGCCCCCGGCGACGCGGTGAGGCTCGCAAAGGACCACAGGTAGATCGCGTCAGCGAGGCGCATGTTGCGGGCGTAGCGGGCGAGCACGATGCGCTTGGTGCCCGACGCGCGGGTGATCGGCGACGTGCCGGCGTAGTTCTTGCGAGACTTGGCACTGGCGTAACGGTCCGGGTCATCCCCGAACTCGCCGAGCACCCGGGCGCCGAGGATGGTCCCCAGTCCTGGCAAGGAACGGACCACCTTGGCGGCCGGGTGCTGCTCAAAACCCGCTTCGAGCTGCTGCGCGAGGTTCGCGATCTCGGCGTTCATCGTCGAGATCACCGTCACCGACGCCTTGACTGAAGCACCCATCGCGCTCGCCACCAGCGCGGAGCCCTGAAGCTGGGGTGCGCGCAGTGCCGCCTGGATCTCTCGAGCTCGCTCGTCGATCCGGCGCTGCCGCCCGCCACGGCGCAGTGCCGAGGCGATCTTTGCAAGCGAAAGCGCCGCTCCGAGGCTCGGGGTCGGCGCCACCTTCAACACCTCTGTGGCATCAGCGCTCGCCAGGTCGTCGAAGGTGGAGAGCGCCGCCGGGTAGAACTCTCGCAGCGTCGAGCGCAGCGCGTTGGCCTGCCGGCCTCTCGACCAGATCATCGACTGGTGAGCCCGGGCGAGGACCTTCACCGCTTCGACGACCTCGGAGTCACCAGCGACGGGGCGGTGGTTGTGCCGGTCGGTGCGGACCATATCGGCGAGCACCTTGGCGTCGCCGGGATCGGACTTCGCGCCCGAGGTCGAGTGGCGGTCCCGATAGCGCGAGGTCGACATCGGGTTCACGGCGAACACGAGGTAGCCCGCTGCGACGAGCGCCGCGACGAACAGGCCCCGGTCGGTCTCGATCCCGACGATCACCTCGCTCGGATCTTCGATATGCGCACCGACGAGCTCGTGGAAACGGGCGATCCCCTCGACGCCCTCGGGCAGCCGGCCTCCCGCGAGGCGCCTACCCTCTGCGTCCTCAACGTGCACGTCGTGGTGGGCCTCGGCCCAGTCCACTCCGACAAAGATCATCTGACTCCTCCCATCGATGGCACCAGCGTCGAGCCCGAGGACCCCAGCAGCTTCCTAATGGTTCAGTGCTCGAGGCACGACATCCCACCAGCCGTCGAAGGAGACCTCACCGACCAACCGGGGCACGATCTAGACGTAGGGCTCGAGGCCCTGGCGGTCGCAGTGCTCACCCGTCGGTGGCTCGGTTGACCAGCCTCGCTCGTTGATAAAGCGAGGTGGTCGATCCCCATTAGGCCGGTCACGGCTGACGGGCTCCGACGCGGTCCTCCCACGATGCCAGAATCGTCGGTACGCCTTTCCCTGACCGCCCCTTCGCGCCGAGGCGGAGATCACTAATGCAATCTGCCCACCTGGCGGCTAGCGAGTCGGATCCCCAGCCTCCTGGCCTCGCCCGAGAGGCATCGACAACCCCAGCTCGGGTTCTCCTGGGCCAGGCAAAGAACCCAGGCCCGGATCCCCTCCTCGATTGGCGGCCGCCCGGGACTTCGGTGAACAGAGGACCAGCGTCTGGCGACCAGTCAGCGGGGCCAGCTAAGAGGGTCGCCGGCCTCACCGACAAAGCGAGCTGTCCCTGAGAGCGAGGAACGATGCGGCTCAGAAAGGTGAGCATGATCCGATCAGAGGGCTGGCACGGAGGTCGGCTGACCGGCCTCCGGAGAACCGCCACTTCCTGTCGAAGGACAAGCGCTCGGCTTCTTTCGATTCCTCGGAACGAGGAAGAAGAACGAGAAACTCGAGCCACCGGCGAGGCACAACGAACACGAACGCCCACCCCTGCCCAGTCACCCCTCTCCGCCACCGGCGCGGCCCGGCAACCGTTACCCCCTTAAGCTGCGAAAGTGCCTGGTGAGATCGCGATCGGGTATTCGTGCGCTATCCGATGCACTCGGGTTCCGACGTTGATGAGCGGCACGACGCTGGGACCGTGACGAACGCCGTGCCCACAGTCGAGGTCATCCGGGTATATGAGGATCCCGGTCGGCGCCGCGACGAGCACCGGGTGCTCGTCGACCGGCTCTGGCCAAGAGGCTTGCGCAAGGGCGAGGTTGATTACGACGAATGGCAAAAGGACCTTGCGCCGAGCGCGGAGCTCCGTCGTTGGTACGGGCACGACCCAGCGTGCTTTGCGGAATTTGCCGACCGCTACCGAGCCGAACTGGCGTTACCACCCGCGATCAGCGCGCTGCAGCTGCTCCTCGAGACGGCTAGTGGCCGTCGTCTCGTGCTCCTCACGGCGACTCGTGATGTCGCG
Organism: uncultured Acidimicrobiaceae bacterium; assembly: GCA_963761425.1. GTDB lineage: Bacteria > Actinomycetota > Acidimicrobiia > Acidimicrobiales > Bog-793 > Bog-793. Next base: position 746,698 of record CAVXGQ010000005.1, read on the forward strand.
CACTCCGGCGCGGAGGTCCTTCGCTCGACAATTGAGCGTCGTCGCTGATCGAGTGAGGCGCCTGATCGTGAGCCGGAGTTCGACGTCTGCCCCGGGGTCTCAACGCTCAGTGACGGGGTGGACGGCCTCTTCCAGCCCGATGTCGTGATCCACGGGTTGGTCCTTCCCGATGCGCGAGTCTCGGAGTTGGTCGCTCGTCTGCGTGCGCATTCCGAAAGCGCGGCTGCTCGCGCTGATGGGACGACCTTCGCTTCTACTCCGTCGCCTTCTGGCTCTACCGACTCTTCCCGGCTTACGAATCGGCGCTGGTCGTGCTCGCATTTGCGCTTGCCGCGTCAGCTGTCGTCGATAGACAAATCGCTCTGGCATTGGCTGCTTGATCGTGGTTTACCCAGATCGGTCTCGCTGCCGATGATAAGTGTGCGACACATTTGAGCAAGAGTATGGCCATGTCGCACACATTTCTGTCTCCTCTTACACAGGTCCAGATTCAGTCCGGGTCCGTTGTTTCAAAGGTCATCCATCGCGATGAGAATCTCGAGGTCACAGTTTTCGGGTTCGATGCCGGAGAGGGTCTCACCGAGCACCAGGCCAGTCGCGTTGCAATCGTCCAGGTGCTCTCCGGACAACTGCGGTTCACCGTCGACGACGAAGACGTCAATCTCGTTCCGGGTTCATGGCTGCGCATGGCAGCCGGCGCTCCTCATTCGCTCATCGCGGTCAAGCCCACGATCATGCTGCTCTCCCTCACTCAAGCCTGAGGTCGTACGGCTCGGTGGCTCGAGCCCTCCTCCTGCTCGGGCCGACTTGTCGTCGACAAGCAAGACCAGGGATGACTAGGTGCTCTGAGGTTCGATTAGCGCGAAACAGTCAGCGGGTCCTCCGGTATTCGATCAGCGTTTATCGACGGCGGCTGAAATTTGACCCTTCTGCGACGGTTGAAAATTGACCCGCCTCGCGGTCGTCGGCCTCAGCTCGGTTCGTCGGTCGGAGCCATCCTCCCCATATCCCGGCCCTTCAGTCAGTAGCTGTCGCCTTTCAAGTTGACGACCTCGGCGTGGCGCACGAGGCGGTCGATCATCGCCGCGGCGACGACCGGGCGGCGCAGATCATCCGTTACGGCACTTGCCGTCGCGCTCCAGACAGTCGCGAGTGGAAGCGCATAGCGACGGATACGGGGCCGATCGCGCGGCCCATAATGCGCATCCGAACTGAGTCGCCGTCTACGTGCCCCCGACCGCCGGGTCAGCACCAGGTGTCGGAGGGCCCACGGCAGCAAATTCCGACTGGCGGGTCAGACGATGGGAGACCTGGGCGACGACGTTCCGTTACCGGCACGCAACCGGGGCCCGATTAGACAGACCCTCACTGAGGAAGCATCACCTCACAGTCGGATCTCGGGAAAGGGGCGATCGGAAGTGCGGGTCACCCGAGGGCGAACGGTTCTCGCGGCAGCGATCGGCGGGCTCCTCGGAGCCATCGCGCTCTGTTTCGCCGCGTGCGGGGGTCCCTCGTCGCCCAGTGTCGCGAGCAATGGATCGACAACCACGACGACGGCGCCATCTTCGACTTCGAGAAACGTTCAGTTTGCAAGGTTCGGTGCCTGTATGCGCTCACACGGCGAGCCGCAGTTTCAGAACCCGATCGCGAACGGAAATACGGTCACGATGAAGATCACACCCAGCCTCGGGATCGGGTCGCCGCGGTACGCGAGGGCCGCGGCCGATTGCCGCCAGTACCTTCCCCTTGGTTCTGTCATGCCGGGTTCTCAGGGCGTTACCCAAGCCGACCAGGTCGACTATCTGAGAGCGGTCGCGTGCATGCGCTCACAGGGGTATCCGAGTATCCCGGACCCGACGTTCACGGCTAGAAACGTACACATCGCCGTGCCCGCGAACATCGATGAGAATGCGCCGCAGTTTCAAAAGGCCCTCTCGATTTGCCGGAAGCTGATCCCTGCCGGGCTTCCATACAGCGGCTGAGCGCGGAGATCCGAGCGGCCCTCGGGTACGGCGGCTTCAGCTCGAGGTGACGACCCCTTGGGAGGCTGCATGGGTCGAGCGCACAATCCAAGGCGATGACCCGGGAAGGACCGCCGTCGAGTTGCGGGCGCCCATAATGCGCGTCGTAGTCGCCACTGCTGAGTGACACTAAACGCCGGGACCGCGCCGCCCTTCCGCACCTCGGGGCGTGCGCCGGGGTCACTCGGGTGGCCGCGTTCTGGCGTACTCGTCGAGGGCACCGATCATCGGAGTTGACGCTCTCGGTGCCGCCGAGTATGGCTACGTTCTGTTCCACTTCGCCTCAACGCAACGGCACGTCGGCGTCCTGTAACCGCGACGAAACCGTCTACGGTGTACAAGATCGGTGCGGAACGATGAAGCGAGGGTTCCAGAACCGAGAGTAATGCGAACTGCTCAACCAAGGAAGCTGCGTGTTGCCGGGGTCGGGCTCGCGCTTGGCGCGGTGGCGCTGCTCTTTGCTGCTTGTGGGGGCGCATCTGGACCGGGGGTGGCGAACGTCGGGTTTTCGACGTCGAGCACGTCGCCATCGAGCGCGCCGGTAGGCAACAGCGGCCCATCACCGTCGCCGGCGATGCAGAGGGCGCAGCTCAGCTACAGCGTGTGCATGCGCAAGAACGGCGTACCAGCCTTCCCGGACCCGAACCCGAGCGGCGGCTACGGGGGGACCAATCTGAGGAACCTCGATCAGAACTCGCATGCGTTCGTGACGGCAACGAAGGACTGCTCGTACCTCGAAAAGGCGGCGGGCATGGCGCCGTGGACGCAGGGCCAATGGGCGGCGTACGACGCGATGTTGCTGAAGATCACCGACTGCATGCGGGCGCACGGGATTACGAACTTTCCCGATCCCAAGGGAGGCGAACAAGGAGGCTGGCGGCTGAACCCGATGGCCCCACTCGACACGACCTCGCCTCAGTACACGAAGGCCGCTAAAGCGTGCAACGGGCCGCCCGGGACTGGCAAGTCGGTGACAGAAAGCGGGTAGTTAGCGCGGGTCGAGATTAAATCGACCTCGACGTGAACCGGTTCTGAAAATTCCTTTCCACCCGGTCGCCGGTCGGCGCCTGCCGCATCGTCATTGCGCGCCGGGCAACAGCAGGCCACCACTTGTTGCCCGGGAAACAAGCTGCTCTGAGTGCGCGTCCCATAATGCGCGCCTCATGGCTGGTCTTACGTGCCCCCGACCATCGGCCCTACTGCAACCTTGGGCACCTCCGGGCAGGAGCAGGGGTCGCTCGGGTCTCGTTCTGCAGCACTCGTCGAGGGCACGGATCGTCGGATATGCCGGTCTTGTAACCGCCGGGTAACCGTCCTTGGCGTAAAAATAGAGAAGACGAGCAGCAAGGGGACGTCGATTCCGATCAACCGACGACATATAGCGAGAACCGCTGCCACTGCCCTCGTATTCGGGACATTGGCGCTGATCTTCGCCGCCTGTGGAGGCACGGTCGGCCCAGGGGTGGCGAGCGTCGGGCACCACGCGAGTCATTCCAGCACGACTGGACCGGTGACGACGGGGTCGCCGCAGAAGTCATCACTGAACAAAAGCAGCGGCGCTTCAGGGAGCTCGATCGGCATGGGCGGGGTGACGTTGAAGTTCGCCGCCTGCATGCGTGACCACGGTATGCCGAACTTCCCCGACCCGAATAGTCAGGGCGGGGTCACCCTCAACAACGTCGACCCGAGCTCGACGATCTTCACCGACGCGCAGAAGGCCTGCGTGAAGTACGCAGGAGCGAGCGGGAAGCCGCCGTCTCCGGCGCAGCTGCAGCAGCATCTCGCGGACGCCCTCAAGTTTGCGAAGTGCATGCGTAGCCACGGCATCACGGATTATCCGGACCCGACGGTCGGCGCCAACGGCGCGATCGGTACATCGATCCGTGCAGGTCGGGGAAGCAACCTGAACCCAAACAACCCGCAGTTCCAGAAAGCACAAAAGGCATGCCAGCACTGATGACCAGTGGGTAGGGAAACAGCGGTGGCGCCGTCGCGGTCACGGGACAAGCAGGGTGCCGCAGTCTCCGGAAATCGTTCCGAACATCGACGCGGTCACGGCCTCTACCGGGTCATCTTGCGAACGGTGCCCTAGTCCGCGCACCGAACGCGCGCAGATGACGCGACTCGACAGTCGGACAACTGCCGCCCCGATCGGCGGATACGGAGCCGACCGCGCTCCCCATAATGCGCGTCCAAACGGTGCCGCCGTCGACCTGCCCCCGACCGCCGGATCGGCGGGCGCTCACTACGCGATTCCGTCGATGATGAAATCCGCCAAAAGATCAGGTCGCTCGCGTGCGACGTAGGCCGCTTCCTCTGGTTCCCAAACGTCGACCCACTGCGACCGCATCGCCTCGCCGTCGCGGGCAATCCCCCGTTCGATACGGATTCTGTAGGGCGCATCGACCTACACGCGTAGATCCCACACATCGCCGTAGGCGCGAGCGAGAGCGACGACGCCCTCGACGATGACGACGCCGTCACCATCGACCTCCTTCCACTCGCCACCGCGATTGGTCGACCAGTCCCAACGTTGATAGCGGGCGGACTTCCCTTCGGCGAGGGGAGCGATCAACTGGGCGATCGAACGTTTACAATCAAAGCCGCGCACGTCGGGGCGGATGAAGTCATCGAGGTGAACAACGGTCGCCTCGTCGAGCTCTTCTGCGAGCCATTCGGCGAGCGTGGTTTTTCCTGCTCCGCCCTGACCACCGATTGCAATGAGGAGTCGGCGGTTCGTCACTCGCATTTCTCGCGCTCGTGCAAGCAACTCGAAGCGACTTGCCTTCTTGGACACCACGCGATTCTTACTCGGCGTTCCGCACAGCCGCTCCGCGCATGTCCGTGACGTTTACGGTTGGAGCTTTGACACCGTGCGCATTGCCAGGGCGAAGCGCCGGGTATCCCTAAATGTGAGGACAAAGGCGGATCGACGTTCGGGACGCGGCTTCTGGATTCGCGACAGCCCCGGCCTGGCAGGTTGTGGCGTGGACGAACGGTGCATCGCGCTTCTCGTTCTGGGGCAACCCTCGGTCGCCGATTGCCGACTCGGCGCTTGCTGGGTGAGCTTTGAACTCTTGTGAATCGCGGTCGTTCTGGCGCGGCCTCACTTCCGACTTTGAAAAGAAGGCGAATCCTGCGAGGATCGTCTCAAGAGAGTCCAGCGCATGAAGGAGCACTCGCGCCGACCACCGTGAGCCGACGCGATCAGGAGAGTTCGACTCTTTCTCGAACCGCGCCCGAAGACGGCGGCGAGGTCCGGATCGCCTCACCGCCGCCTGGGCTATGCCCCCCCGGAGGAGAGGGAGTCGTCCGTCAGTCGGGAATCGCCGCCGAGACGAAGGAGCCGACGTGGGCGACGTGAACCGGCGAGCCACGCCACAGGGCGTCGCCGCGGCCGTAGACGTTGCCGGCGGCGGTGATGAGGTACAACCCTTCGCCGTCGAGCGTCGGGAGAATAGCGACAAGTGGTCGCACCTTCGTGTTGAGGTACGTACGGGAGAACGCCGTCGCATCACCGAAGTGGAACACTGCGCCGTTCTTCAGCCCGATCCAGTAGCCCCTGCTGTCTGGCGTTCTCGCGAAGCTTGTCACCGGCGCCGACAGCCCGAATCGGGCGAGCGAGCCGTACCAATGCGCGTCGCCGTAGCCGTAGGCATTGCCACGCGCCGTCACGATCCAGTAGCCCTTGCCGTCGACGCTCGGAGTGATCGCAACGAGCGAATTCGTGCGGACGTTTAGCGACAACGATGAGTACGAGCTCGCGTCGCCGAAGGAGTAGACGGTGCCGTTGGCGAGTGCAAGCCAGTAACCCTTGCCGTCCGGCATCGTCGCGAAAGCCGTCACCGGCGCGGCGAGGTTCGAGTGCGCCTCGGAACCGTAGAACCGCGCGCCACCGAAGTTGTAGACGTTGCCGAGCTTGGTGACGAGGTAGTACCCAAGGGTACCGGCGTCACTAGCGATCGCGACCACGGGACGAGCATTCGGATTCACGGACAGCGAAGAGAAATTCCTCGCGAGCCCGTAAGCGAAGACGCTCCCGGATGCGTCAGCGACGAGGTAGCCGGGTGACGCCGACTCGCCGATCGTGATCGTGAGCCTCTCGCTCGCCGTACCGACGCCGTTCGAGGCTTCAAGCTTGACAGTGAACGAACCAGCCGGTCCGGTGGCCTGACCAGAGATGGTCGCCGAGCCGTTCGCCGAACCGGCGCCAAACGAAAGTCCGCCTGGCAACGCCCCGAACTCGCTCACCACCGGGGTTGGGGTGCCGCTCGTCTGAATTGCGAAACTTTGCGCGTTTCCCATCGAGAAGTTGACGATCGACGGCGACGTGAACGCCGGCGGGATGCCGGCGAAGTAGTTCTCGACGCTCGCGAGCGGAGATCCCCCGACGTCGTAGCCGCTTGCGATCAGGACGACGCCGCCCGAGATCAGCGTGGCGGTTGCGTCGGCGCGCGCCGTCATGAGCGGAGCAGTCGCCGTCCACTTCCCGGTCGACGCGTCGTAGATCTCGGCCGTTGCGATCGCGCTCCCGGCGCTTCCGATCCCGCCGGCGACGAGGACGTTCCCGTCCGGGAGCGCCACGGCGCTCGCGTCCGAGCGGGCGCTCAGCAAAGATCCCGTTGCTGTCCATGTATTCGTCGATGGCGAGTACGTAGCGACGTTGGCGATCGCACTCCCTGCACTCGAGGTGCCACCGGCGTAGAGAACGTCCCCGCTCGGCAACACGGCGCTCGAGGCCTCGTAGCTCGCAAACGGCATCGCGTCTGCCGAACTCCAGCTGCTCGTGTCGGTCTGGAACACCTCGGACGAAGAGAGTGCGCCACTCGACCCGAGCCCGCCGGTGATGAGCACATCGCCGTCAGAGAGCTGGATCGCGCTCGCGAACGCCCGCGCCTGTGAGAGCGGCGGCAGAGACGTCCAGGTGTTCGTCGCCTGGCTGTACAGCTCAGCCGCCGACGAGGGTAACGGCAATCCAATCGTCCCGGTGTCGCCGCCCACGACGAGCACTTCACCGGTCGGAAGCGTGATGGCCGAAGCACCGAAAATCGCGGTCGGCAGGTTCTGCGCGGCGCTGAACTGTCCCGTCGAAGCGTCGTAAATCTCTACTGACAGCGTCGCCGAAGCCGAAGAGCCCGATCCGGTTGCCCCTCCAGCGACGAGGACGTCCCCGTTGGTCAGCCGTGCGGCAACTGCGTCAAAACGCGCCGTGCCCATCGATCCCGTCGTGGCGAACGCGCTCGTCGCCGGGCTGTACAACTCGGCGGACGCCGTCGCGACGGGCGAACTGGCCGAACCGGACGACCCGCCGGCGATGAGTACGTCACCGTTTTGGAGCGTCGTCGCGGTAGCTCCAAAACGCGCCTGATGCAGCGAGCCGACTGTGCTCCAGGTGTTGAGCGTCAACGCGGCGGCTTGCGAGGAACCGACGACACCGAGGGCGCCGACGAGCATGAGTAGCGCAATTCCGATTGTCAGGGTTGCGTGCGCAGCTCCTCGCTGAATCCAATGGCGCGCGCGGCCGGCCATCTCGACCCCTGGCGCGTGCCTGCGTGATACACCCATTTTGGAAGGTCCTTTCACCTCGATGGAATTCGGCGACGCGTCTGCCTCGCGTCGACAACGACAACACTGCCCTGCACGTGTTACGAGAGATTAAGGCCTTCATTAGCGTACTGATAAGCCTTTTATTGCAAGGTGAAAATGACTTTCGATAGCTCGCTGCACAGACCTGCGCGTTCAGTCACGATCATGTCGCCAGAGTCGCCAATTTCGCTTGGGGAATCGCGTTGAGCGCAAGAGCGTCTTTCGGCGTGACCCAAACGACCGCCAGCGAGATCTCGAGTAGCCGCGATCGGACGGCGAGGATCGCAGGATCGACCCGGCACCGGCTCCCCCGCCCGGAGACCGGACGCTCGAGGATGCGCACGTCGTGACAGAGCACCATCAACTCGATGCCCTGGTCGAACCCAACTCAGGCGGAGGCGCACCGGAAGGGCAAGCCGGCAGAGGGCGAGCCAGCAGAGCGTGGTGGCCCTGGTTGATGATCTGCCACCGCGTTGAGGAAAACCAGCTAAGCGACCTGATCGAGGTTCTAGGGCGGTGTTGGACAAAGGCCTCTCCCGCCACCCAAGACCGGCGTAGCGTTGCTCTTGGGTCCTCGGGGGTAAGCCCGCACCGAAGAGCCGGGGTAGAGGGTGTGAACCGGCCGCGCTGGTAGGTCTTTCGACCACAGGTGTCGTTCCCTCCTTGGGACGCTCCCGAGGACCCACTACGTGGTGTCGAGCACCCAGCCATCCTCGAAGGCGAGCCCGAGCGCCAAGAGACGGCGGAGATCGAGGGCCGCGACGCGGATCTGGAGCCAGGAGTTGTTGCGCTCGATCCCCCGATAGCGAAGGCGGCGGTTTCCCTTCGCGACGAGCCAGGAGATCGAGCGCTCGGCCATCGGGCGGTGTCTTCGATAGGTCGCCTTCACCTCCGGGTCACGCCAGGCGGCCCGGGCGGCGACGAGCTCGGCGTCGTTCGGCCCGATCGTGAACGAGCGCGCTGGCGCCTTCGTGCAGCGGGAACGCAACGGGCAGGGCCCACAGTGCGGGACGAACTTCGCCACCCCGGTCGGGGAGAACCGGGCGGTGTGACCGGCCGGGCAGGTGACGGTGCGCGCTTCGTGGTCGACACAGAACTCGTCTCGCTGCAACCCGCTTTTGACGGCCGGGTGCGACGGGATCGGCTTGATGACGAGACGGTGGCGCCGCCGCTTCAGTTCTCTCCTCGTCGTGCCCGATCCATAAGCGGAGTCGGCGAGCACCTCGAGTCCGGGGGGCTCGTCCTTTATGAGCGCGACACCGATCGGCCCGTCCGGGGCGTTCGCCGGCGTGATCGCGGCCCTCGTGACAAGGCCGGTGTCCGGTTCGACACACAGGTGCGCCTTGAACCCGTCTTTCCTCACCGAGACCGATTTGTGGCCGTGACGGGCCTCTTGGTCGACGACCGAGATGAGGCGGTCCTTAGCCACCCGACGGGCGATGCGCCAGGTCCCTTCTTTCTCTCCGGGCTCGACGTCTTGGGCAGAGACGAGGGCGAGCAGGCCCAAGGCATCGGCTTGGTCTTGGTCGAGTGCTTCGTCGCCGACGGCGTCGATGAGCGTCGTCGCATCCTTAACGAGCACCGAAACGAGCCCGTCGCGCACCTCGGCATCCGACCAGTCGATGACGGGCTTTCTCGCCGTCGAGTAGTCCTGGCCGAGCTCGAGCGCCTCGAGCCGGGGGATCTCAGCCCGCACCCGGCGGATCGCCGAGATGATCTGGGTGACGGTGTCTTGGGTGGCGACCGAGTCGTCGAGGATCGTCGAGTCGAGCGCCCGGCGGTGCTTTCTCGCGAGTACGCCGGTCTCGGCAACGACCCGGCGGACGGCATCGAGGATCCGTTCGGGACGAGCCGAGTTGCGGAGCCGGGCGCGCCAATAGGTGAGGTTCGTGAAGTCGAAGCCCGGATCGTCGAGCGCCAGGCCGCAGGCGACCTTCCAGTCGATCCGCGTCCTTAGCGCCCGGATCGCGTCGCGGTCAGAGAGCCCCTCCAGGGCCTGGAGAACCATCACCGAACAGATGACGTCGACCGGGATCGAGGGCCGCCCGCGGCCCGACGGGAAGAGGTCGGCGAAGTCCCCATCCTGGAAGAGCTCGCCGCGGTGGTCGGCGAGGAAGGCATAGATCGTGCCCTCTTCGACGAGGCCGCGGCAGAACGCCGCCGCGTCGAGCATCTGACGGCTGGGATTCGATTTTCCCTGCATGTGCCCAGTCTTGTGGGTGCACGGGCAAATCGCGAGCACCCTCAATCGGGCGGATTAATCAACACCGTCCTAGCGCCCTCCAGCTTGGGTTAGCGACTTTACGCTGTGATTTGCGATCGTACTTGACACATCGCGATATGCCGCTAATATCTCGTTAAGTCCAAGCCAAGGAGTCAAGATGCATCACGAACACCAGGGAGTCCCCCCTTTCAGGGCCGAACCACGACATCACGGCGACTTCGGTCCACCGTTTGGATTCGGATCACGCTTTGGCCGCTACGGCCGAGGCCGCGGCGGACGAGGAGGGAGAGCGTCACGTGGTGACATTCGCGTGGCGATTCTGCTCTTGCTCAACGAACGTCCCATGCACGGCTACGAGATCATTGCGGAACTCGCCGAGCGCTCCGACGGATTGTGGAGACCGAGCGCTGGCTCGATCTACCCGACGCTTTCGCTCTTAGAAGACGAGGGCTTCGTAACCTCGAGCGAGGAGGGCGGCAAGCGCCGCTTCTCCCTCACGGCCGCGGGTTCTGAGCAAATCGCCAATCGTGACGATGCCCCACCGCCGTGGGAGGAAATGACAGCTCACGCCGACCCGGCCACAGCCAGCCTTCGGGAGTCGGGCAGGCTCCTTTTCGCCGCGGTCGTTCAGGTCAGCCAAGCAGGTACGCCTCAGCAAGCAGGTGAGGCGGTCACGATCCTCGACGAGGCCCGTCGCCGCCTTTACGGTCTGCTCGCCGGATCGAGCGAAAGCTAATCGCGTTTGAAAGAAGACTGGAGACGGTGAATTGACCGAACCCTGAGCTTCCCCCGCGTTGACGAACACTTTGATGTTCCGGATCTGACCTGATGCGATGAAGGGGCGCGGCCTCCGCCACTCGTGAAGATCGGTGACGCACTGGCCACGCCTTCCTTCGGCCGTCATTACAGGGCCACCCGCTTGCGCTTGACCACTCAGCCGACCCCCAGCAGAGTCCGCTAGATTTCTGGTCATGATTCGCGTGTTCCGACAGAGGGTTCTCTTCGTCTCACTCGGCGCGACCGCACTCGTGATGCCAACCGCCCTCGGCGTGGCAGCGTCTGCGGCCGCGACGCCGAGCTCCGTACTGAAGGCCACGAAGGCGGCAATAGCGAAACAAACGGGCGTCCACCTGGTGGACATCTCGAAATCCGGTTCCTCCTCGATTCTCGCGACCGTCGATTTCGGCACGAAAAGCGGTGAGGAGACCTTGTCAGAGGGCAAGGCGAAACTCACCCTTAAGCTGAACCCGACCTACGCCTACATCAGCGGGAACTCCTCCGGACTAACGACGATCTTTGGTCTGACCGCGGCACAGGCGAAGAAGGTCGGCAAGGATTGGATCTCCGCGAAGGCCGGTACGAGCGAGTACGCCGCATTCAAGTCCGGCCTCACGATTTCTTCGCTCGCGGTCGTGCTCCCGGCGACCAAGGGTACGACCTTGTCCACTACCGTCACCGATGGCGTTCACCTGTACGTCCTGAAGTGGACGACCGCGGCTACGAGTTCCACGCCGAAGCTGTCGAACATGTTGACCATCTCGGCCGTGGGAGCGACCCTGCCAGTAGAGGAAATCACGACCGCCTCAAGCGGCTCTGCTACGACAAAGTTCTCGAGGTGGGGCGAGCACGTCGCCGTGAGCGCGCCGCCGGTCGCCTCAACGATCTCCTACTCCAAGGCCACGAGCTGAGAGCTGCCCAGCCTTAGGGACTGAGACCCGGTGGCTGTTTAGACGTTCGACAACTGCAGCGTCGAACTCGCTACATAGACGGTCGGTTGCCGATGTGATCATCATTTTGGCACGGTTTACTCGTTCTCTGGCGCGGACTCGCTCGGTTCTCTGGCGCGAACTCGCTCGCCAGGATCGAGGCGCCAACGAGGCCGGAGGGAGCCGCTCTTGGTTGAACTTCACCATCGCGATCTGGCCGTGGATCGGTGGATATCCAAGAACACTGGCTTGGTCGAAAAGATCGACGGCGCCAGAGGAACAACACAATGAGTGACCCATACGAAGGAGACGAGAGCACCACCGATTCGCTGTACCGAACGCGCGTCCCCTAATGCTCAGCTGAGACGCGGGCTTGACCTGCCCCCGATCGCCGGGTAGGTGCGGCAGACCGGCACTTTGATGCGAGTCCGCTCTCTGCTTCTTGAGCGCGTTCAGGGACACTTCGGCGTGGACCAGGCGTGTCGGCTCTCGGGGTTCACGAAAACTCGACCTGGCTGGCACGGCTGAAACTGTGCGGTTGATCACCGAGCAGCACGCGAGAAAGAGGCCGAACAGCGCCTACGAAAATGTTTGAGCAGGATTACTCGAATCCCACGTGGCTCGCCGCTACATGCACCAGTCCTCGATGTTGAAGATCACGACGCGGCCCGCGCGGTACCACAACCGCCTCCGACCCCCACCAACCCGTCACCTCGTACCTCCCTGGTGCGACGGAGAAGCGATACCTCGCGCCAGCCCGAACCGTCTGCGACGCAACCAGAGTCTTCCCGAAATAGAGCCGTATCTTCACCACATGCGGAATCGGGAGGGAGGGGGGACCAGTGCACGGCTCAGCAGTCCCGGTCACGACACCTACCGGTCGCTTGGCGGTGCTCGTTGTTCGAAGAGAAGTAGAAGAAGGCCGCGTTGAGGTTGTCGGCGAAGTCGAGGAGGTCGAAGTGCAGGCGGCCACGCTGAGCGCCAGTGCCAACATCGCCACCGCGCCGAACTTGCCTACGATGCTCATACTCCCACTAAGCCGCCGGCACCGGCACGCCGCGTCAGAACCGCGAGATCGCGGCTTTCAGTTGTCGCGCTTCCGCCACAGCTCTAATCGCCAGTCGGAAAACGTCGGCCCTCTCTCGCGCCAAAGTCGTAAAGGGCTTCCGTGCAGAGTCAGTACCGGACCTCGGTCCAGCTTCTTCCGCCGTCGGTGGTCCGCAGCAGGGTGGTGGTGTCGGTCGTCGAGTCGAAGCACTGCGCCCATCCAATCTCCGGCGTAACAAATTCGATTCCGTTCAGGACCTTCTTCGGGTTGGCGGGAGGAATCAACCAGTGCGGTGTGATCGTCCTCCACGTTCGGCCGCCATTGTCAGTGGCGAGGATGCGCCGGTTGTTGGCCAGTCGCCACTGAAGTGCGTTGATCACGTCGGCATACCAAGCCTGGAGTCCCCCTGGTGGCACGACCGCCTGCCAGGACGCACCTCCGTTCTCGCTGCGGTAGAAGATGACGTCCACGCCAGCTATGAGAAGGCCAGCGCCGAATTTGCCGATGAGCACCGGTGGGGCGATGGAGATCTGCTGTTGCGCGAGCGACGACGGCATCGCGATGGTCCGGGCGACCCAGCGAGCGCCCGCGTCGGTCGTCTCGTAGAGATGGTCGACATACCCCGCGCAGGTCAGTCCCGCCCAGCCCACGGTCGGGCTCGTGAAAGTAATCGCCTTCTCGCAGCCGAATGGAAGGCTGTCCGGCGTCGGTAGCAGGGATGGTGGTCCGGTGACCGAAACCTCTTGCCAGTGAAGACCGCCATCGACGGTCCGGTAAAGCCCGATGCCTTCCGATCCGGCAGCCACCCCGGAGGTGGCGCACCATCCGTGGGTCGGGTCGACGAACTGGAGGAGGCCGCAGCCCACCGGGATGTGGCCGATCTCGTGCCAGATCCTGCCGCCGTCATTTGTGGCAACGAGAATTCCCGCGGCGTTCGTCCACGCCCGTTCCGCGCCAAGAAAGACGACCCTGGGTGTCGCGGCACCGTTGCCTACGTTGGTCGGCGTGACGAGGGCCGACAGCTGGCGCGGCGTGACGTCATCCCAGCTTGCTGCCCCGTCGGTGGTCCGCAGCACGCGTTCCCCGCCTTCGACGGTGTCGACCACCAACCACGCGGTCTGTGCGTCGACCAGCCACAGATAGGCAAATGTTCCCGACGCAGGCGAAGTTGACGTCGGTGCAGCCGAGAGTGTTGAGGTGCCGGCCGCCACGCTGAGCGCCATCGTCAACACGACCGCGCCGAGCTTGCTCAGCATCGTCCTACTCCCACCACCCGTTGGCACCGGCGTGGCGTCCTAACTGCGGATCGCGCTTCAACTATCGCGCCTCGTCCACCGCGCAAGCCGCCAGTCGGGGATTGTTGAGGTCGGCCGTGCATGACGACCCCCCAAGGGCGACGCACGCAGACGCGCATTCGTCAACTCCCCGAAACGCGCGCCAACATCTACGGCGAGGGTGTCACTGAACGCAGGGTAGGTGCGGCAGTACCCCACTTCTGCCACGCTTCGGTTGCTCATACCGACGGGCGTTATAGGCTACTTAATTGCAATGCAGATCACCGCGTTCGCTGATCAGATGCGCCGTGACGCGATGGGCCCCCACTTGTTCGCCGTCTGTGCTCGAAAGAGTCGGGCGCCGATTACACCGCCGATCGCCCCAGGGCCGATGACGACGAATCTCCCAGCGGGATTCTCACACCCTACGACGGGAGGCCAGATATCGACCAGATGTCGAGAGGGGGAGGACTCCCAAGGCCCGCTAACGGGCGAGCACCACCTTCTGCCACGACCGCCCGCCATCGGTGGTGTGCAGCACCAGAGGGCTGAGATTCCATGCCCATCCAGTCGTGGCGCTGGTGAAGTCGACTGAGTAGTTGGCGAGGTCCACGCCGGAGGTGACCCTCGTCCAGGACTGGCCGCCGTCGACGCTTACGTAGAGGGATGAGCCGGCCGGGATGACGCACTCGCTCGGCGAGACCACGTCGGGGGAGCCCGCTCTGGCCGACCTGATCGGTGCCAAGTGGGCGGTCCAGCTCGCTCCGCCGTTGGTGGTGATGAAGACCCACTCGCCGACCGGCCCACCGGACAGACCAAAGGCCCCGTCGGTTCTTGAGAACACCGGCGGCCAGGCCATGGCGCCGTACGCCGCCAGCTTCGACGACAGGTGGAGATCGACCGTGGTCCAGACCCTCCCGCCGTCTGTCGACCGTGCCACCTCTCTGTCACCGCCGGCGCAAGCCGCCGCCGACCAGCCAACTGCAGGGGTGCTGAAGCTCAGACCCATCTTGTCGCAGTCTCCGGAGAGTGCTCCCGGGCTGCCGCTCTCACCAGCAAGCGCGGGGCCCCCGGAGAGCTTGGTCCAGGTCGAGCCGCCATCGGTCGTCCCGTAGATCGTGACCGGGTTCCAGCCCATGGCGGCACCTGGACTCATCTCGAGCCATCCGTCGGTGGCATCGAGGAAGAACACGGATACCGCCCCGCCGGAGAACGAGGGGCCGTCGCGCTTCCAGCTCCGCCCGCTGTCGGTCGTCTCGTAGACGACACTCGAGAGGTGGCTGGAGCCGACCGGAGACTCCGGCGACACGGCGATCCACCACTGCGAGGCACTGAGGAAGGTGCCCGTGATCAACGAGCCGGGGCCGAGCATCGACGCACTCGGCTTGCCAGCGCCGGGCGGGGTCGCCTCGCTCCAGCT
Organism: uncultured Acidimicrobiaceae bacterium; assembly: GCA_963761425.1. Classification (GTDB taxonomy): domain Bacteria; phylum Actinomycetota; class Acidimicrobiia; order Acidimicrobiales; family Bog-793; genus Bog-793. Next base: position 761,977 of record CAVXGQ010000005.1, read on the forward strand.
CTTGCCGGCGTCGGTGGTGAAGAGCAACCGGTTCGGGCTGTAGGTCAGGACCCAGCCGGTCGAGGCGTCGAGGAAGTGCACCGAGAGCACCGAGCCGGTCCAGGCCTTGGCGCCGCTCGACGACGTCGTGCTCGTCGTCGACCCGCTCGAAGGGCTCGAACTGCCGCACGCACCCGCTGCGAGACCCATTGCGAGCGCGGCAAGCAACCCGACAGATGCCCTAATGAATCGTCTGTTAATGGCTAGCTCCCGTGCTCTCATGATGGCACCGCGCGTTCGTGGGGACCAGAATCGAAACTCACATTCGACGGGGAGCGAGCTCCGAACGACGCGTCTCGGCCGCCGCTAGACGCGTCTCCACACTCTGGCGTGGCCCACCGAACGACGGCTGAGAGCGCTTCTCGAGTGGCTCTAAACAGAGCGATCGTGCTCCGTAGCGAACAACCAGCTATGCCCTTCGGGTAAAGAGTTTCCGCGATGCTGTCCACATGCACGCGGCTCACAGAAGCCTCAAGGCGTACAGCTTCGGGTGCGCGCTGGTTTGGCTCATTGTTCTGAAGATCGCTGCCGGGGCCGACGAGAGTAAGCGGCGCACGATCCAGTTGATGTGCGCGGGCTGGTGGCTCGGCTGGCGCTCGGAGACGATCGCGCGAACAGGTGTATTCGCCTCCGCGCTGCGGGGAAGCGTGCTCCCGAGTGTTACGGTTCGACCGGAAACCGATTATCTGTTCGGTGACGCCGATCTCAACTCAGCCGCCAGTTCCAAGTGACTCGGAACGACGAATCGGGCTCGGGCAATGCCCCATAATGCGCGGCGACTTCTACGTTCGGAGCGTCCTCCAACGCCGGGAGTGCGCCACCCTTCGTCACCTCGCGGCGAGGGCAAGGGTCGCTCGGGCCGTCGCGTTCTGGGGCACTCGTCGAGGGCACCGATCATCGAATGTGACGCTCCCGGTGGCGCCGACTGTGGCTACGGTTTGTTCCACCTCGCCTCAACGCAACGACAGGTCGGCGTCTCGTAACCGCGACGCAACCGCCTATGACGTAGAAGATTGGTGCGGAACGATGAAGCGAGGGTTCCAGAACCGAGACTGATGCGAACCGCTCAAACAAGGAAGTTGCGTACCGCCGGGGTCGGGCTGGCGATTGCCGCCGTGGCGGTGCTCTTTGGGGCTTGTGGGGGTGCATCTTCGCCGGGCGTGGCGAGCATCGGATCGACGACGACAACCACCATCGCACTCGGCTCGGCGAACCCGTCGCCTTTCCAGGGCCTCGACCAGGAGTACGACTACGCGCTGTCGTATGCCGAGTGCATGCGCACCCACGGGTGCCGAACTTCCCCGACCCGATAAAGAGCAGCCGTGGCATGAGCTTCAACCCGCAGGCCGATTCGGACTCACCGCAGTTCTCGTCGGCGAACAACTCCTGCAAGCACCTACTGCCGGACAACGGCGGGATGCCGACCGCCTCCCAGATCGCCGCCGAAACGACCAAGCTGCTGGAGTGGGCGCATTGCATGCGCACCCACGGTGAGCCGAACTTCCCCGACCCGAAGATCATCTCGAATAGCCATGAATTCAGAGTCCAGCTGCAAGGGAATCCGAATTCGCCCCAGTTCCAGGCCGCGCAGAAGGCCTGCGACAGCGGGTTTGGCGGCCCCTGACGGATAGGGCGCGCGCAACGCGCCTGACCCATAATGCACGGGCGAAAGGTGGGTCGAAGGTACCCTCAGACGCCGTCTGTGGGACATGAGTCAGGACGGGTGTCGGAGGCCCGACGTCAACAATCTCTGACTGCGACTTGCGTCGTGGCGTGGAGATCATCTCTGAGCGGCGCAGATCCGTCGATCTTGACGGCTCGAGAAAGCGATGTGTCGGGCTCAACCTCTGTGCAGATGGGTTCTGCAGCGTCCGGTAGTCGGGAGTTGTTCGCCATTTCACATAGCGGCTCTGGCCGAGTTTTGGGATCGCACCCATACAGTGGACTTAGCCGGACTTAGCCACGAACCACCAACCGTAGGAGGACTGTAATGACACTCCACTCACGAACCAGCAAACGCCCAGACGCCACCGCGGTCTCGATTTCGCGACGCGGGCACCACCTTCGAATGGGACTTGGCGTCATCGTGGTCTCGGGCGCTATTGGGCTCTTCGGCGCGCCGGCCTTAGCCCAGGCGTCGGCGATCTCGCCCCAGGCCTTCTGCGCCAAGATCCCGGCCGCGACCGTGTCCTCGCTCTTCGGCCAGAAAATCACGCTGCTCGGCGCCGAGGCCGAAGCCGCGGGAAACGATGTCTGCGAATTCGCCAAGATCGTTAGCGGGTCGGTGAGTGGAGTGACCCTGAATTACGACTACAAGGCCACTGGAACCGTGTCGTCAAACCTCACCGCTCTGAAGAAAGAAAAAGGAGTGAGCGGCCTCGTCTTGAAGCGCTACGCGTCGATCGGCGGCACCACGTACTCCTTCACCGACACGTTCTCGGACCCCACACTCCACATCAAGATCCAGGAGTCCGGGATGGACTCCTTCAATGGCTCGAACCATTACGGGGCCATCGTGACCAAGGTGCTTTCGACTTCGACGTTGGCGAAGCTACTGACCCTGGTCGTGAAGGCCGCGTAGCGAACCTAGCGGAGCAAGCGCCGGTATCCAACGATGGGTAGTGGGCTAGTTAGCCGGACTCCGCGATGTAGCCATCGTCGAGCGTCGGGAACGAGATCGATATCGGAGGGGAGCTCGATCCGGCGCCGGATGCCGATGACGGGCGAAGAGTGACTCCAGCTTTTGTCGCCATCACGAGCCAAACTACGGCGACCGGCATCCGTGGCACGCCAAAAGTCTCGCATCCTAGAACGTAGACGGGTTGACGGGGTGATGAGTGTCACTAATCGGCGGATGGGTCCGACAGTGCGGCATGTCTGAAGGAGCGGGCCGTGTCAATCCTCGCGACAGGTGCTTTTTCCTCTTCAGTGGCCTGCGACCCGACGGCACGACCTGAGTGAGGGCGCGCGCCGTCGCGGTGTCGGGGTCAAGGTGGAGCGCCCGCAGCAGAGCGAGGACGAACGACCTTGTCGCCGGCACCGAGTGGCGCAGGATGTCTCCGGTTGTGGTCGGCGGTCGCTAGGCGCCGTTGGTTCGCACCAAGTTCTCTCGGGTCAGAGATCGTGAGAGGGGCAGGCTCGGTTGCCGAGGCATGTCTTCGCTGAGTTGCTCAGCATGGTGTGTTCCGGCCGCGAACGGGCGGGCTCAATCACTTTGCCGGCTGCGCCACTCTTCCAAGTGGGAGCCCTGCCGTACTCGAGCTCGCGCCCGTCCGCGTCCGAGCGTCACGCCGCTCTCGGGCTCGCGAGACAGCGGATCTCTCCGTCTCGGAGCCCGTAGTAGACCAGCGTGAGGACCTTGCGGGCGATGGCGACGGTGGCCTTGTTCTTGCCGCGCCGTTCGGCGATCGCCTGGAAGGAGGCTTCGAAGATGCCGCCGTGGTAGCGGGCGACGGTCTCGACAGCCGCCCAGCGCACCAGGCGCGAGCCTTGTTTGGTGATCCGGCCGCGGTGGACCTTGGTGTCGGACTCGCGATGGATGGGGGTGAGCCCCGCCCAGGAACAGAGCGCCTCGGGTGAAGAAAAGCGCGAGACGTCGCCGATCTCAGCGACGAAGATCGCCGCCATCACCTCTCCGACGCCGTAGATGGCCTGCACGGCCTGGTAACCGGGATGGTCGCGCAACCACAGGTGGGTCTGGCGGTCGATCTCGAGGATCTGCCGGTTGAAGAAGCCGACCAGGTCGCGCAGCACCTCGATGCGGTGCGAATAGGCGCGAGGGATCTCCAGAGCGTCGAACTGGGCGGCGCCGCCGATCCCCCACATGTCGTTTCTGACCGGGAGCACCCCACACTTGGCGAGCACCGCGTGCGCCTGGGCCTTCACGCCGGTGCGCATCGAGGAGAGCTTGGCCCGAAAACGGACCAGCTCTCTTAGCTCCCGGATCTCCGGTGGGGCGATCCAGGCCTCGGCGAGGCGCCCGAGGCGAAGGAGGTCGGCGAGGTCGTGGGCGTCGCGCTCGTCGTTCTTCACCCGACGGTGCCCCCAGTCGTTGCCCTGGGGATTGGCGAGGTGGACGAGGTAGCCGAGGTCGCGAAGGAGATCCGCGGCCCAGTACCAGCCGTAGGTGGCTTCCAGGATCACGTCGCTACCGGCCGGCGCCGCCATCACCGCGGCGGCGAACTCACCGGGATCGTTGTCGATGCGCACGCTGGAGAGCTGCTCTCCCTGTGCGTCCATGCGCACAATCACCGAGCGGCGACGGTGCAGGTCGATGCCGACGTACTCTCGTTCCATAGGGGCCTCCCTTGTCGTGGGACTGCTGTGAGAAGCCCAGTTTCGACGTCGAGACTGGAACCCTCACGGGGAGCGGAGGCCCCGCTCCTTCATCACATCACTTTGAGGCGACCCTGTGATCTCCTCTTCGGCGTGTACTCGGGGACAATTCCGGGTCATAGACGTCAAGCTGCCAGTGCTTGGTAGCAGAACGAACGCGTCCCTCCTCCGACTCCCTTCTGACCAGGAAAGTTGCCCTGTTTCCCTCGTGCACCGAGCACCGGTAGAGGACTTTTCTAACCCGCACGAGGTAAGCGGAGCCCTCAAACCGACATCCCCCGGTCTAGGATGCCAATGAGCTATCGCGCGCCCGGCGATCGCGGCTGCCGGGCACGTCTCGTAGCGAGTCCGCATCTGACGCCCGATCTTGTGTCCGACGATGGACTTGCCATCGTTTTTGATGGGGGGCAGTTATGGGCCGGCTCATCTCTCGGCTGCTGGTCGCGATCCTCGCCGTCGGTGCGTCTGCGGTGGCGGTCGCCTCCTCGGCGGGACCAGCAGGCGCCGATATCGACTGGGGAACGCCGAACGAGGTCGCCGGTTCGCTGAACATGGGCGGTGACGCGGTGATCAATTCGGTCTCGTGCTCCTCGGTGGGCAACTGCGCTGCCGGTGGGTACTACAAAGACAGCTCCCGGAACACCCAGTCCTTCGTCGTCGACGAGGTCGCCAGCACCTGGGGGACGCCGAGCGAGGTCGCCGGATCGCTCAACGCGGGCGGTGACGCGTGGGTCAATTCGGTCTCGTGCTCCTCGGTGGGCAACTGCGCCGCGGGCGGTCGATACAGAGACAGCTCCGGGAACTATCAGAACTTCGTCGTCGACGAGGTCGCCGGTGTCTGGGAACCAGCAAGCGAGGTCGCCGGATCGCTCAACACCGGTGGTCACGCGTGGGTCAATTCAGTCTCGTGTACCTCAGACGGCAATTGCGCGGCCGGTGGACGGTATAAGGACGGCCTCGGGAATTACCAGGTCTTCGTTGTCAATGAAGTCGACGGTATTTGGGGAACAGCAAGCGAAGTGGCCGGATTACTCAATGTGGACGGTGACGCGGATTTAAATTCGGTCTCGTGTTCCTCGGATGGTAATTGTGTTGCCGGTGGGCGTTACAAGGACAGCTCCGGGGACTATCAAGCCTTTGTAGTCGACGAAGTCGACGGTATTTGGGGAACAGCAAGCGAGGTCGCCGGAACACTCAATGTGGGCGGTAGCGCTCAAGTTTTCTCAGTCTCGTGTTCCCCAGATGGTAATTGTGCTGCGGGTGGACGTTACAAGGACAGCTCCGGAGATTATCAGAACTTTGTAGTTGACGAGGTCGACGGTATTTGGGGAACAACAAGCGAGGTCGCCGAAACACTTAGCGTGGACGGTGGCGCGTGGCTCGTTCCGGTCTCATGTACCTCAGACGGCAATTGCGCCGCCGGTGGACGATATAAGGACAGCTCTGGGAGCATCCAGGCGTTCGTTGTTAATGAGGTTGCTGGCACCTGGGGAACAGCAAGCGAGGTCGCCGAAACACTCAACATCGGTGGTGACGCGTGGATTAATTCGGTTTCGTGTTCCTCAGATGGTAATTGCGCCGCCGGCGGGTACTACAAGGACGGCTCTGGGAACATCCAGGCATTCGTTGTCGACGAGGTTGCCGGTGTCTGGGAACCAGCGAGTGAGGTGGCCGGAACACTCAACGTCGGCGGTGACGGGGAGGTCAGTTCGATCTCATGTACCTCGGATGGCAGCTGCGCCTTAGGTGGGTACTACAAAGACGGCTCCGGGAACATCCAGGCTTTTGTCGCTGACGGGGTCTATGTCATTACCTATACCGTCACCTTTGATGCCAACGGCGGCAGCGGGACGATGAGCGCCGAGTTCTCCACCGCCGGCGCGGCGCAGGTCCTGACGGCCAACGCCTTCACCTTCACCGGCTATGCCTTCACCGGCTGGAACACCGCGGCCAACGGCTCGGGCACCGCCTACACCGACGGTGCGACGTACCCCTTCAACGCCGACGTCACTCTCTACGCCCAGTGGAGTGCGAACAGTGAGGACGTGAACTTTCACGCCAACGGCGGCCGCGGGACGATGAGCGCCGAGTCCTACACCACCGGGGTGGCGAAGGCCCTGACGGCCAACGCCTTCACCTCCATCGGGTACAACTTCACCGGCTGGAACACCGCGGCCAACGGCTCGGGCACCGTCTACAACGACGGCCAGATCATCTCGATCAGCGCCGCCATCTCGCTCTACGCCCAGTGGATCGCCAAGCCACTGCCGAAAGAGATCCTGAAGGCTCACCCGTCGACCGCGCGCTTCGGTGTGCAGGTGCACCTGCGCATCCACCTCTTCGGCAAGATGGGCACCGTCTCGGGAAGGGTCGAGGTCAGTTTCGCCGGAAAGACGATCCGTTCGGCCGCACTCGTTGATGGCGTGGCGGTCTGCTCAGTGAATTCATCGCGGCTCGGCTACGGGAGACACCGGCTCCTCGCGAAGTACGAAGCATCCGGTTTCTACCGTTCTCGCAGCAAATCCATCGTCGTGCGGGTGGGGTAGCGCTCGGCCATCCGTGTTATCTGAACCCGGCCGGTCTCTCCACGCCGGGCGCTTCTGGCCGCAGTCGGTCTCTGCGAGGCGATGGTTCATCGACACTGCTCCTACCCCACGATCGCGTTCGCCAGTCGGCGATTGGTGACATTGGCCCTCCGACGCGAAACCCTGTGCGGGCGTGCCCCTAATGGGACTGGAGTAGCCGCTGTTCCGAACTTTCCCTGATCGCCAGGTCCGCAGCGCCACCAGGTCCGCAGCGGCACCACGCCCGCTCAGTTATCGTGAGTTTTATGAGTATTTTTCACCGTTGACGTCGCGATGCTGATGCCAACGACGCACTCTCCGAGTTAGAGGAAATCGAATCGAGTCCCGAGCTACGTGCCGCGGAGGCTTCGGTGAATCAGCTTCCTCCTCCGCCGCCATCGATGAATCCATTTTTCGACGTTGTCGCGGGTTCACGTCCTCGGCTCGTCAGCTTCCCGGAGGAAGAGGAGTCGCCCGAGCAGTCTTAACGGGCGCCCATAGTCGCACCCACGCAATCTGTCCCCGAACGATCCTCGCTGCCGGTTCTGCATAGAAGTCAGCCCGTAGGATCCGGCGGTGAGGGCCATCCCCTGGTGGGCGGTAGCGGCTGCCGGCGCTGCCCCGGTGCTGCTCATCGGCGGTTTTTTCGGCGCCGCCGCGGTGCAACCGGCTTCCTACAACCCGGTCCGAGACACGATCAGCGAACTTGCCAGGCAGGGGGCGACCGACCCGTGGGTGATGACCTCGGCACTCACGGGTTTGGGCTTTTGCTATTTGTTCGTCGCGCTCGGATTGCGGCCCGCACGACGTGTTGGCCGCGTCGTGCTCGCCGGAGGCGGTGTCGCGACACTGCTGATCGCTGTGTTCCGTCAGCCGAATCACGGATACTCGTTCTCGCATGAACTCGCCGTCATCGCAGCGGCGCTGACCTGCTGTACTTGGCCGCTCTTCGCTTCGTACCGACGACATCCTGCGCTGCTCATGACGCGCACTCCGAGTTTCCTGGCGACGGGGGTGTCACTTGGACTCGCGGCGTGGTATGCGCTCGAAAGCCACGGCGCCCTGCTGGGAGTCGCCGAGCGCTGCGCGGCCGCCGCGCCTCCGCTTTGGCTGCTCGCCGTCGTTATCACAACTCAGCGCGAACGTAAGCACAGCACGATGAGCGGGGATCTAACCGTCAGCAAACACACGGCGTGACCCAATCGAGACGATCCGTGTCAACACCGATCAGGTGAAATCGCTAGCGGTGGTCGACAAGATGCTGTTCGGAATCCCATTTAAGTCGTCCGATGTCTGCATGACTGCCACTAAACGCCGGCTGAGTGCGACACAATGTCACATCCACGTTGAGCTGCGATGATCTGCAGGTGAGAAATCGGCGGAAAAGCTACACGGCGTACAGCGTCGGCTGTGCAATCGTCTGGGCCGTCATCTTGGCGGCCCTTGCAGCAACGAGCAAGAAGGAGAAGTTGCGCACTTTCTTGCCTGTTTGCGGGGGCTGGTGGATCGGTTGGACTTCGGCGACGATCGCTCGTTATGTCTATCCGCCACCGAAGTCTCGACCCCCGTGGACACGCAATCGCCCGGGCTGAGAGAACTTCGCGTTGGCCGTTCTCGGAAAAGCCACGAGCGGCGCATCCACGGTGCCTGCTCTGTATCCCATATCGCGTGGGGAGGATCAGGGTTGCCGATGGCAGATAATCGGCCGCTGACCTGGGCCTTCCCTGTCGGGCTGCCGGGATTTGAACCCGGGGCCTCTTTACCCCCAGGGAAATCGAACGGGTATCCGGGCGTCCATCAGAGTCCACCGAGCGGCTCTGACCAGGTGCTTGTGTCCTTGGACGTCTGTTCGCGTCCAGTTGGATCTGAGCGCTTGGCTACACGAACGCGCCTCTAAAGGGACTTTGGCGGGTCTGCTGCACGTTCAGTTGACGACGGACTGCTCCGGGTATGGTCACCAGGGAGTTTGCAGATCGTTGCCGGGAGATTCGTGCAACAGGCTCACGCGCTATGGGATTGGGCCGGTGTCCTCCTCCGTCTCCTTTGGGAACGTTCGTGTCAACCAAGATCTCCAGCACTTCGCCGATCGTCCGTTCTCGGCCGATGGCTTCTCGCAGGGGCGGGTGTGCTTAAGGTCGATCAGAGCGTAAGCAGATCGCGTGCGCCAGTGTCGCTTGTGGGATGGCGAAGTTTGCCCATCGCGCGAGCCTCGATCTGTCGGATCCGTTCGCGGGTGAGATTGAAGTGCTTCCCGACCTCTTCGAGTGTTCGTGGCTCTCCGCGGTCGAGACCAAATCGCAGCCGGAGGATCTCCCGCTCGCGCCTGTCAAGCGGGGCGAGAAGGTGCCCGATCTCACCCGGGAGGAGGGCCATCGCGGCGGCTTCAAATGGCGACTCTGCCAAGCGGTCTTCAACAACGTCGCCGAGTTCTGCCTCCCCGTCCTCACGAAGTGGCTCCGACAGTGACAACGGCTCAACCCGGAAGCGGAGAACCTCTGCAAGTTTCTCCTCGGTCAGTCCCACCTCGATCCCGAGCTCTACGAGCGTCGCGGAACGGCCGAGCTTTGCCTGGAGTTGTCCTTGTGCCTTCTGCACGAGCATCACGAGGTCGCCGGCATGGACCGGCAACCGGATCGTGCGCCCAGTGTTGGCGATGCCGCGAGTGATCGCCTGGCGGATCCACCACGTCGCGTAGGTCGAGAACTTGAAGCCCTTGCGCCAGTCAAACTTCTTGACGGCGTGGATGAGGCCGAGGTTGCCCTCCTGGATGAGGTCGAGGAGCGGCAGGCCCGACGCCTGGTACTTCTTCGCGATGGAAACCACGAGGCGGAGGTTCGACTGGACGAAGGTGCGCTGGGCCTCGTCCCCGCGCTGAATGATTCTTTTGAGCTCACGGCGACGCGCCGCGGTGAGTGTCGTCTCCGTCGCCACAAAGTCCTGTCCGGCCTGAGACCGCGCTTCGATTGCCTGGGCCAGGCGCGCCTCGTCGTCCTTTGTCAACAGCGGGTACCGGCCGATGTCGGTCAGGTACAGCCGGACGAGGTCCTCCTCGTCGCGCTCGACACGCACGTTTGCCACGTTTCTTCCGCTTTCAGTGGGATCTCTCGTTCGCGAGATACGAGCGGCTGAAACAACCGGCACAAAGAGCCAACCGCCGAAGCTCGGCGAATTGCGCAGGCCGACCCGCAGAAGTCGCCGGCCTCCTCGATGATCGTCCCCGGTCGACAAAACCCAGCTTACTGCCGTTCACGCGCGATGAATCCAGCAGACCTCGACCTGCCAGAGCGTCACGGGTACAAGTCGGCGACATCAGGTCGCGGAGGTCGGTTGCCGTCTCGCGAGGTGTCTCCATTGGTCGGTGCGAACGACCGCCAAAGGGCGCGATGGTCACGTTGGCGCTGATCATCTATCGGTCGCAAGACCGATTGCGACAAATCGATGACTGCCAGTCAACGCCTTCGAGGTAGCGAACGCGTCGAGGGTGGCAAATGGATTCGAGACCCTAGTGGAGGTCTCGACGCATGTGCTCAAGTGCTTCTAGGCGGCGGGCCAACTTCTCCGGCGCTGTGGCGTCCCTCGAGCGGATGCGGACCTCGAGGACTGCGAGGCGTTCGAGTTCACGACGCACGATCTCTACCCGCTCGTCCTCGGGACGGGACGCCAGTGTGCGGTGAAAGGTGGCGTAGACGTCTTTTGCCCGCCCTACACCGAGGTGACGCGCGATCGCCGAGAAAGAGCGACCCTCCTCGCGCAGCGCGAGGACGTCCTGATCGATGTTGCTTCGTGGCGTTCGCGGTGGCCGAAAAGACTCGTCGCGAGGGGGCCTTCTAGCTCGCCCGTGTTCGGATTGACTGCCCTTCCCCCTAGGCAGGGTGCACCGTCGAATCTCGGAGCTCTCTCAGACCGGGCGCGCTCTCGTAGTTGGCGCGCTGGTCCTTAAGCAACCGGTTCGACTTCTTCGCGCTCAGCTTTTGCGGCGAACTTTCAGCCATGGAGAGCCCTCGATATGTCCTCGATTCAGACGGATCGGACGTTGCTCGCTTGCAAACCCTTTTGCCCCTGGGTGACCTCGAACTCGACCCGTTGGCCCTCCGATAGAGCCCGGTAACCTTCCATTTGAATCGCGGAGTGGTGGACGAAGACGTCTTCTCCACCGTCATCGGGGGTGATGAATCCGAAGCCCTTCTCCGCGTTGAACCACTTCACAGAACCGACAGTCATTGTTGGTATCCCTTGCATTCCCTGCACATCAAAGCGCGGAATCCAAGGTCGAACCCGGCTTCATGCAGCTAGTAGGTTCTTATTAGTCTACTGCTTCACCTACTACCCAGCGTTCGTGTTGTTCCTAAGTCACCATTGAGACGGTTTCGCACCATCGACGGTGTACGAGGTGAAGGGCGCCAGAACCTCAATCAGGTCGCTGAGCTGGCTCTCCTCGGCGTGGTGGGAGATCATCGACCATGGCCCTCTCGCTCTGCTACTTCGCCCTCTGCTGGCTCCCCATCCCGGTGCGCTCCTCCTGTCGAGCTGGGTTCAAGCAGGACATCGAGCTGATGGTGCTCCGCCACGAAGTGCGCATCCTTAGGCGCCAGGTGCAAGGGCGTGTGCGTCACCACCGGGTCGCAGCGTCAGCTCTCCTCGCTGGCGTGACCCGGGGTTTGGCGCCTTACACCTCACAAGAATCGGTAGCCGCTCAGGTATCTCTATCTGAAGCTAGTGCCACAATCAAAGAACGAACTGCTTTGGAGAGGCTTTCGACGTGCCACTCCGCGAGCTCGCCTGCATATCTTGGGCTCTCGAATGCAGCATTATAGACGAGCTGCCGCGGTGCAATCTGTGCGTCGAAGTACCACAAACCTGCATTCGCTTGTTCGGGTTGGGTTGCGTGATCGACAACCCATTGCGCGACTTCGCGGTCAGTTAACTCTTCGTTGTCATCCAGACGCCGAACGAAGCGCCTCTCCCAGAGGTCGACGGGCTGGAGCAGATGACGGTCTGAAGTCGTCGTTATCTCATAGCGCATCGCGACATCGCGGAGGAAGAACGATGCGAGTTTGGGCCCGATGCCGCGGATAGCCATGAGTTCCTGATGCGCGCGAGCCACCTCGTCTTTGCGCAACCGCCGTCGTGCCCGGGTGACGAAGTTAATGAGGGCGCCACCTTGGAGCAAGTTGCAGAGTACGCAATTACACGAAGTACTTTCGTTATACAGGAAATTGTGTCGGGGATTGGTGCCGCCCTTGAACTGCGCAAGGAATGCCTGCCAGATCAACTCAGGGTCCGATGTTGACTTACCTGAGCTGATCGCCGTATGTGCGGCAGGGCCGAAATTTGGCGGAGCGCCCTGGTACTCGTACGCGTAAGAACTCACAAAGAGCTCGAGTGCCTGGCGCGGATTGGGAGTCCCTAACGGGGCCGCACGCTCCCACTTGGGGTTCATGAAGCGCCCGAGATACAGGAGGCTTACGCGCTCAAACAGCGTCATGAACCGTTCAATCTGACGAGGTGAAGGCACCCTTACAGACCTACTCCTTGCTTCACCAGTACTCCTTGGGTTGATCCTAAACATGGGGCTTCCGCTGTCGGACCAGGGTTCAAACCATCACTCCCTTACTTCTATCGGTGCCTCGACCTGGTCGGTCACGTCGGTGCGGGCGTCGTCGAGAAAGCGCGTGATACCGGCCGGCCAGCCTGGAGCGTTGGGCTCAGTTCTAGGCATCGGTCCTTGTCCATCTGGCACCGTCCCGACTCTGGGCGCTCTACGGGCGCGCCGGAGCGCGTGGCTCGGCCGCGAATAACGCCGAATCGGGCGCTTGCCTCCTGCGGCGAAACCTGCTTGGCGCCTGTCGTGCTGGCGCGACCCTGGGCTGGTTCGGCGTGGATTCTCACCGGGGGCGCATACTGGGAGCCCGTCTCGACCAAGGCTTGGAGGTGTCAGATGGCGAGGAACCGCAGCTACTGGACCTACAGCATGAGCTGCTTTGCGGTGTGGGCGGTCGTTCTGGCTGTCGCTACGGCCAAGAGAAAGAACGACACCAAGGGGAACCATTTCCTGGTTTTCGGCGGCTGGGTCATAGCTTGGGTGTCGGGCACCATCGCCAGGTTCGTCTATCCGCCGCCCCAGCGCTGGCTCGAGGCGAGCAGCTCGCCCTGAGGGGCCAGAGATCGCCTTGGCTCAGCCATCGCCGCCCCGAACCTCTCGCCAGCGAGGCGCCCGACTGTTCTGATCGCCTCGAAGCGGTGCGGAGTCGGACATCGATGTTCGCAGAGCGCCCAGGCTGGCGGGAGCCCAGGGACGACGGGTAGGCGTACTCGTAACCGCGGCGCAACCACCTACGACTTGCAAGATCACCGAAGAACGATGAAGCGAGGGTTCCAGGACCGAGAGTGATGCGAAGCGCTCAAAGAAGGAAGCTGCGTGCCGCTGGGGTCGGGCTGGCGCTTGGTGCCGTGGTGGTGCTCCTTGCCGCCTGCGGAAACGACTGGCGCCGTCGGGAGTCGCGAGCCTCGGCTCGACAACCACTACGACGACCCCGGCGTCGGTGACACAGGGCACGATCAGCGCCGCCGACTACGCGAAAACGGTCGCCTATTCAGAGTGCATGCGCTCCCACGGCGTGCCGAGATGAACCTTGCAACGGTCCCTGACCGACGGATCGGAGCGGCATTTCCGAGACGAGTCCGTGGAGTGTCTTGACTCGGATGCATTGACGCTCCACTGCGGGCGCGTCAAGGGCGCGAACGGGCGCGTCTGAACTGCCGCATCCTGCCGCAAGTGAGACGAGGTGAACTCGCGTAACTCCTGTTCACAGGAGTGCGACGATCCATTTTTGCAACATGGAAGTCGGCGGTTCGAGTCCGCTCACCTCCACCAAGACATTCCGGGAGAAACCACGCCTCGACGTCGGCACGCGACACGTTTTGAAGGCCGAACCTCTCGTCGAACCGCAACAGAAAGAGTCTGCGACATAGCGAGAGCGACTAAAAGTGGATTTCCCCGCCACTTATCACTCGACAAGCTCTGGTCCCCTCAGCTCGTCGCCGGTCGACATTGCCATCCCGTTACCGCGGGTTCGCGCTGCTGCTCGACCGTGCCGGAGCACCGGCGGCGAGGGCGGCAAGCAGCACGGGCATCGGCAGCGTGGCCACGCGGATGGCGGAGTCGCCGATGCCATAGGGGAGGATCAGGGTGCCGGCGTGCACGAGGGCGCCGCAGGAGTAGACGACGTTCGGCACATAGCCATCCTGTTCGTCGGGCGCCGGGCTGAGCAGTGGCTCACGAAGCTGGCCGATGATCCGGGTCGGGTCTTCGAGATCGAGAAGTATGGCGCCGATGTTGTAGGTACGCATCGGGCCGACGCCGTGGGTGATCACAAGCCAGCCAGCGTCAGTCTCGATCGGCGAGCCGCAGTTGCCGAGCTGGAGCACATCCCAGGTCTGGGTAGGCACCTGGTACGGAAGCGCGTTCTCCCAAATACGCAGGTTCTCAGAGAAGATGACCGTGTTCGTCTCGTGGTCGGACCTGGATAGAGCCGCGAAGCGGCCGTCGATTTGGCGAGGAAACAGCGCGAGGCCCTTGTTGGCCGCGAGGTTGACGATGGGCGTGGAGGTGAAGGCGCGGAAGTCCGTCGTCTCCAGAAGCTGCTGAGCGATGTCGACGCCGTTATAGGCCGTGTAAGTGGCGAAGTAGGAAACGGTCCGGTCCTGGTGATCAAACCGCACGAACCGGGCGTCTTCCATGCCGTTGCGTTCGGCTCCCATGGCCGGCAGGAGGACTCGCTCGGCCAGCGACGTGTTCGTCGAGAAGCGGACACCGTAGGTCCGCTCGGCGATCCTGCGCATGAGTGAGATGATTGACCCGTCCTGTCTGTGGGTTACCAACTGACCCTGAAGTCGGCCCAGCCGTTCCTCGAGCTCAGCCGCGGTGAATTGCTGACCGAGCGCGTCGAGGACGTAGTCGGCGCTCTCCCCGTCGCTGCGGAGCCGACGAAGCTCGCTCCGGAAGACGGCGCCGTCGAGCGGGATAAGTTCAGTCACTCCCCTCGTCGCGAACGGTGGTGCGACCTCGATCTCGACTTCGGCGCTATCGTCGACCGTTCCCGTCCGGAACTCGATGGAGGACCGATGTCCCTCCCCGATCGCCCGGACGCTCATCACAAAGCGCAAGCTGCCCGCGGGTAGGCCGGACTGGTCGGGATGGGCCACCATGCTGGGGTTACAGAGTGCCGCGCCTTCGACTGCGTACTCGTTGGTGAACGTGGCACCGAGTAGCAGCCGACGTGCCTCGGAGAGCTCGCACCGAGGATCGAGGCGTTCGGCGAGCTCGTCGGCGTGCCGCCGGAACGTATCGATGAGGTCGCGGTGACGGCATTCGAACCGAGCGGCAACGTCATCTAGAGACCGCTCTACCTCGTCGTCGTCGAGCGCCAGGATGCGATCCACCACAGCTGAGGTGCGAGGCTCCTCTCGGCCGAATTTCTCTTGCCCCGGCACGAACAGCATCGTGACGACCCGAGATGGGTCCGCCGCGAGGCGCCGAGGGCTGCGCCGGACGCCGTCGGTGACCGCCGGTCTCACCGCGGTGCCATCACGAGCCGATGCGCATGCTGCAGCGTCGAAAGCAGAGCCAGCGTCGATTCGGTGCCCTGGTTGAGGTTGGGCCCGTTAGGTGTAAGGCCGTCGAAGCCACCTCCCGAGTCCGGGTCCCACATGACGTGTTGTCCGTCGTTGTCTCCGAGGAACCAGGCCTCAGCGGCGGCAAGGCCGTCAACCCAACGCCGGTCACCGTCGACGGTCGCCGCGCGGGCACAGGCGTCGGCGAGCGCGGCCACCTCAATGGGCTGCTGGTCGAACGCGGGCCGGATGTCACCGGGTCCTGCGCCGCCCACGGGCGTGACCGACAGATGGTTGGCCACCGTCTCGTGCTCTAGCAGCCACGCCAGCAGATCGAGGCCCTGTTGCACCAACATCGGTCGGTCCAGCACAGCACCAGCGGCGATCATCGCCTCCGGCAGGACGGCGTTGGCGTAGCGGAGTCGAGCCTCCGGCCAGGGCCAGGCGACATCGGCGTGGGGAAGCGCCATGCGGTCCGCAGCATCGGTCAGCAGTGCGTGTGCCCCCCGATGGTCGGGCTCCGCGTCAAGTAACTCGGTTGCTCCCAGCGCGGCAAACGCCATCGCACGCGGGTGGGGCGAGCGCTGCCGTGCCGCGCGCTCGAACTCTGCTGTGGCCAAGTCGCGTAGCCAACCGTCTTCGCTGTGCGACGCCGCGGTGCCGAGGCCCCAGATGCTCCTGCCCCAGCAGTCCTCCAACGCCGGACGGTCCTTCCAGCGTCCCCCCCAGCTCAACCGGTTCCGGTAGCTGCCGTCGACACCCTGCGCGTCGATCAGGAACCGGAGGCTGGTCCAGGCGAGGTCGCGTACCGCCTGAGTGGCGAGAGGTTCTCGTGTGGCGACGACGAGGATCCGGGCCATGTCGTCGGTGCAATAGCCGTGCTCTCGTCTGGGCTCGCCGTATCGGGCGTGCTCGAAGGTACCCCGATCGTCCCCCATTCGGCAGAGGTGGTCGAAGTTGGGCTCCACCATGCCGGTCACACCAATGCCAGGCTTTCGCTTGCCAGGCTTTCGCCAAGAAGGCGATTCGCCAGGTCCACGTACGCTCCCGCGACCACCGACCAGCCCATGCTCGGCGCCAGTCGTGACGCTTCTGCCGCCATACGGTCAGCGAGCCCCGGTTCGACGAGCACCCGGCGCAGGGCTAGGACCAGCGCTACCGGGTCGTCACGGTCGACGACGATGCCCGCCCCGCTCGCCAACAGCTCGACAGCGTGGGGAAAAGCCGTGGCAACCACCGGCCGGCCCGCCGCGATGGCCTCAACGAGCACGCCGGAGGTCACCTGGTCCACAGAGTCGTAGGGCAGTACGACCACTGCGCATGACTGGATCAGTGCCGTGAGGGACGCCACATCCCGGTAGGCGGCGTCGAAGAAGACTGAGTCTCCAACCCCGTTGCGTAAAGCCTGTTCGATACGGGCATGACGGTAAGCCTCGCCGTCGAGGGCGAGCACCTTCGGATGGGTCTGGCCCGCTACGAGGTAATGAGGTCGCGCCGGAAGGCGATGCAATGACCGCATCGCGTCGATCACCCGCTCGATGCCTTTGCCCGGTCCGATGAGGCCCCAGGTCAAGATCGTCGGCCGAGCCGCGGGGTCGTGCGGGGCTCGACCCGTAGGGATCGCCGCCCCGTGTGGGATGGTCTCGACAATCGCTGGGTCGACGCTGAACTGGTTGCAAAGTCTGTCTCGGGCCGCGTCCGACATGACGATCACCCGGTCCGCCATCGCAGCGATCGCGACGAGAATGGACCGTTGGTGCGCAGTGGGGTTACTGAGAATCGTGTGGGCGATCACGATGGACGGGATGTGGAGGCCACCGAGGACGTCCAGCACCTCGTCGCCATCGGGGCCACCATAGAGGCCGTACTCGTGCTGCACGATCGCCACGTCGCACCAGTTGAGCAGTTCCGAGCTCGCTGCCACGGACTGGGGGGAGCCATTTACGAGTTCTCCGATGACCCGCTTGCTGGATGCGGGCGATCCGTCCGCCACTCGCACGACGCTCACCTCGGCACCGTTTGCAACCAATCCGTGGGCAAGAGCGACGCTGAATGTCGCCATCCCGCATGCGGTCGGGGGGTAGGTGCTGAGTATCCCGAAAGACGGGGTGCGAAAGCGCTCTCCGCCGAACAGCGGAATGGGTGGACCTGGGACGTGCACGGGACTCCTCGAGGTTGCTCGGTCGAGGCGTCAAACCTGCACGGGGCGATAACCGGTGGTCCTAGACGACCGTCCTGCCCAAGCGAAGCGACTCTCCCAAGGGGAACTACTAAGCC
The DNA here is from genome assembly GCA_963761425.1 of uncultured Acidimicrobiaceae bacterium. Classification (GTDB taxonomy): domain Bacteria; phylum Actinomycetota; class Acidimicrobiia; order Acidimicrobiales; family Bog-793; genus Bog-793. Next base: position 779,805 of record CAVXGQ010000005.1, read on the forward strand.
AAGATTACCGCGTTGTCCCAACTTCCGGGCGCGATGCTGCCCCGGCGCGGCGACATGACTGGATTCGGGTCCGCTGCGGCCGTCTCCTTGCCCGACCCGTCCAAGCTGGCCCTGAGCCTGTCAACGTGCCCGGCCTCTCGAGGGAGAAGGTCAGGCAGGGTGAACTCGCCCCGTATTGCAGCGCCGAGCAAGCCGACTAGGTCGGCAGCTTGGCGAGGTGACGGGCTGACTTCCCGGTAAATGGGTTCAGCCTGAGCGACCGTGTCGTTAGCGCGAACCAATGACAAGCAGGCCCAGGTCAATGAGGAGGCTACCCCCGTCCGTGCTCGTGCGCGAAGAACTCGACCCGCTGCTCACCGGCGGCGATGGCAACGCTGGTCCGGGTGACCTACCCTCCGCCTGCTACGTCGCCACGTCGGCGATCGGTGGGCGTCCAACGGTAGGCGCGGGGTACGGGTGCTCTTCGTCCAGCGGGTACGGATGCTCTTCGAGGTGGCTGAGCAGCTTCTCCAGACTCGCCTCGGCCAGGCAGACCACGCTGTCCGCGGCGCCGTAGTAGACGTGCAGGGTGTCGCCATCGTCACGCAGGACCCAACCGCACGGGAACACGACGTCGGGCACGTCGCCCGATTGTTCGTAGGATTCGTGGGGACCGAACACCCACTCGTTTCCGCGCGCCAGAACCCTGGTCGGGTCGTTCCTGTCCAGCAATGCCAACCCGAGCCGGTAGATCGACCCGGCTGCAGTGACCCGCACCCCGTGGTAGCAAAGCAGCCAACCATCCTTGGTGAGGAGCGGCGGGGGCCCGAGCCCCACCTTATTGGCGTCCCACCAACCACCGTGCCGGGCCGCGAGCAGCACGCGGGCGTCGCCCCAGTGGCGTAGATCGGGGCTAAACGACAGCCAGATGTGAGCGCCCAACCCCGACATCGCCGGTGCCGGCCTGTGAATCAGCGCCCACCGTCCATCGAAGGTCGTCGGGAAAAGTGCGGCGTCTTTGTCCTCGGGCGGCTGGAGGATACCGCTCCGCTCCCATTGCACGAAGTCACGCGTCTTAGCCAGACAGACGAGCGGCCCAGCAGTGGAGTACCCGACATATACGACGAAGTACTCGTCACCGACTCGGGTGATCCTCGGGTCCTCGATCCCCCAGTGCTCCTCGAAACGGTCCGACCGTGGCTGCAGTCCCCGAACCGGGTCGATCTCCCAACCCGTCAGACCGTCTTTGCTGGTCGCCACAACGAGAGAGGAGAGACCGGTGCGGTACTCGACGCGTAACAGCAACAGCGTTCGGCCGTCGACGACTGTGGCGCCCGGGTTGAAAACCGCGTTGACCATCTTGGGGAAGTCGTGTGGGCGCAGGATCGGGTTGCCCTCGAAGCGCTGGAACAGCTCACGTGGGTCGGCCCTGTGGCTCATCGGCCAGACGATAGTTCTTTGGACGCGGTTCGCACTTGGCGACGAATAGCCGATCGTGCAATGCGGGCACAAGCTGACTTCAACGCAGTCTGCTCAGATCCGCCCGCGTTTGGGCTCGGCGACATCCACTCCGGCCCCAGTGCACTGGATCTACGGTGCCGCGGCAAACACCTCAGCAGCGATGTCCGCCGTACCGCTGCGGCGGGGAGTGAGCAGCTGTCAGTCCAGGTGGTCGTCGTCTAGGAGCTTGGAAGCTGAGCAATAACACTCGACGGACCCGACGCGCCTCGACCGGTGCTCGCCCACCTGCCCGATGAAACCAATGGCGGAGCGACATCCTCCACGCTCGCCTCGATTGTCGCTCGTGCGCGACGCCACCGCTAGCGCCGCCCGGGGATCACCACTGTTGACGACGTGCTCGAAATGACGATCCCCGAAAACTGGCGTCGACGAGGCCACGTTACACACGCAGAGTGAACGGATCGTCTCATCCAGAGGCTCGGCGTGACTGTCAAGAGTACGTTCCAACGCGCAAAGCCAGCAGTCTTTCCGAAGGGTGTCCCCAAACATTCAGCAAGAAGACAGACCAGCGCCAACAAACGACGCGTCGGAGCAGCAGTTCCGAGGTGAGTCGGTCGGGTATCTAGACGCGGACGGGTTGACCCTTCCGCTCCGGGCGCAGGATGAGCCGCGCCTCCGCTTGAGCCGCCACGTGGGCGAACGTGGGCGCCTGTGGTAGTTCCGGTCCCGTTCGTCCGGACGCGCCCAAACCCCGGGTACCGGTGCCCCGGTCGCCGGCTCGCACAGCTTCGTCACCTCATAGCGTCAGGTCGCAGGCCCAACTCGCGAGATGAGAATGGTGAAAGCGAGCTGAGCGCTCTGTCACTCCCGTTGGGGCGTTAACGTAAAGTCCATCTCTTTGCGTCATAACGTGCAAGGGCCTGCGTCGGGCCTGCAAGTTAGTAGCAGGTACCGCAGGATCCGAGATAGGCGCGAAATGCATCGAACCCCGACAGAGGATGGACGGTGACGGGTCCGCGAGCAGAAAGTGCCTGGCCGACGATCATCCAGGGCGGCATGGGCGTCGGCGTCTCGGGTTGGCGCTTGGCAAGGGCAGTTGCGGTCGTAGGCCAGCTTGGGGTGGTCTCGGGAGTGGCGCTCAACACCCTAATCGCCCGCCGTCTCCAGCTGGGAGACCCGGGGGGTCACATCCGCCGGGCGCTTGCCAGCTTCCCGTACGCCGACGTCGCCGAGCAGATCCTGGACCGCTACTTCGTCGAAGGTGGAATCGATCCCGAGCAGCCGTTCCGCTCGACGCCGCGCCTGTCGCTGAGTCCGAGTCGGCGGGCCACCGATCTCCTCATCGCGGCCAACTTCGTAGAAGTGTTTCTCGCCAAGGAGGGCCACGACGGCCTGGTCGGCGTCAATTACCTGGAGAAGCTCCAGATGGCCACCCCTGCTGCGACGTACGGCGCCATGCTCGCCGGTGTCGACTACGTGCTCGTCGGCGCCGGCATCCCCACCGAGCTCCCCGGTCTCCTCGACGCGTTGGTGGCCGGGCGCTCCGGTGAGGTCTCCGTCGACGTGCGTAGCGGCGGTGCCGCTCACTTCACGGCCGCAGTGCGCCCAGAGCCGATCGCCGGCACGAAGGTGGAACTGCATCGCCCGAAGTTTCTCGCCATCGTCGCATCGCACGTCCTGGCCTCCTATCTCGCTCGCGATGCCCGCACGCGCCCTGACGGCTTTGTGGTCGAAGGCCCCCTGGCGGGCGGCCACAACGCTCCACCTCGGGGTCCGTCCAGCTTTGACGAGGAGGGACAGCCGGTCTACGGACCTCGTGACGTGGTCGACCTGGAGAAATTGGCAATGTTGGGGCTGCCCTACTGGCTTGCCGGTGCCTGCGCGAGCCCGGAGCTGCTCGCACAGGCCCGCAAGGTCGGAGCGGCCGGCATCCAGGTCGGCTCGGCCTTCGCCCTTTGCGAGGAGTCGGGCTTCGACGCCTCGTTGAAGCGGGCCCTCATCGAGAACGCGCTCTCCGGCACCCTTCACGTACGCACCGATCCCTTGGCGTCGCCCACTGGCTTTCCCTTCAAGGTGGCCGACCTATCGGGGACCGTCGCCATGCCAGAGGTGTACGCCCAGCGCCAGCGGGTCTGCGATGAATTCTTACTGCAAGTCCCGTACCGCAAACCGGGCGGTGAGATCGGGTACCGCTGCCCCGCCGAGCCGCTCTTCGCCTACGTGCGCAAAGGCGGGAAGACGGAGGACACGGTCGGTCGGTGCTGCCTGTGCAACGGGTTGATCGCGGCGATCGGCCTCGGCCAGCGCCGCCGCGACGGAGCCATAGAACCCCCGTTCGTGACTATCGGACAGGACCTCTCGTTCCTCCCGAAGCTCGTTGGCGCCGGCCGAGACACCTACAGAGCGGCTGACGTCGTGGCCTACCTCCTCGAAGGCGTCGGAGACCCGGACTGCCTGCGCCGGTGAAGGCCTGCGGGGCACCGGTCCGGTCTCGGGTCGGTGCCGTTCGCGCAGCCTTACCCGGGCCTTCGCCCTACCAACGCCTATGCGCTGGCCCTGGCATGACTATGGGCGCGCAGCGCCGATTCGTCTGCTCCGTTTCCCGCCGGCAGTCAGACGCCTCACGATCGTCCCCGTGGCCAACGTAGCTGGTCGAGAGTGGGACGGAGCCACCCGGCCGGCCGTGGAACGGTGTACGCACGGGAGTCGAGACTGCCCGGACTGACGAGAACCACTAGGACGGTGTCGGACAACCCACTTTCAGCTGAACAACCAGACGCGTAACGTGTGGCTGGGCCCTCGGGGGTAAACCCACACCGAAGAGCCGGAGTTGAGGGTGAGAACCGGCCGCGCTGGCAGGTCTTTTGACCACAGAAGTCGTTCCCTCCTTGGGACGCTCCCGAGGGCCCACCACCTTATTAGTCGGGCCGGTCCATCGGCCGGAGGGAATTCGGACGAAGAACCGTCGATATGTGTGCCGGCTGATCTCACCAGCCGGTCGTCGCGCCGACCCAGATGGGACGTTATGTCGCTTGAGCGAGACGGACGTTTGCAACGGCGGGACCACAGCGCGAATGTGCGACTCGCGATGAGGCCCTGGCCGGAGTGATCTCCGGTTGGTGCAGGCTTGAGGTCTCGGAGACCGATCGCAAGTGGTGACGCTCTCGAATGTTGTTGGTGGCCGGTGAGGTGCTCAGGCGATTCACGTTCCTGTAGCAATTGATAGAGCACAAGACTAAATTCACGCCAGCCGACGTCCCGACCAGCGCCGAGCACCCCGGCGCGCGAGTTGGGATACATGCGCCTCAGAACAGGTGCCACGTTCGTCCGAAGCTTCGGTCGCGCCCGACGCCTCTCTGACTGGCTAAGAGTAAGAGGGAGGCATCACGGGCTTGAGAACCATGCATCGCGTATTTCTCATTGTCTGTGCTGGAGTAGTGCTGACTGCGATGGTGGCGGTCATGCCGGCTACGGCGACCGCAGGAGGCTTGCAGCTCACGGTCACCCCCAGCGTCTCGGCGGCTGACACCCCCCTCACCATCCGGGTCAGCGGGGCGCAGCCGGACGCGAAGGTGGTTCTTTCGGTCACCTCGGTCGACGCCGCCGGTACCAAGTGGTCCTCGACCTCTATCTACACGGCCACCTCCGCTGGAACTGTGGACCCGGCGACCTCGCCAGAGAACGGCGTGTACGTCGGGGCCCCCCCTTCTGGCACCATGCACTTCGTCGGGACCGACCCTATGGGCCCCGTTGACTTCATGGCGGCTCCCCTTCTGCCTCCGGGGCTGGTCCCGTTCTGGCCGTTCGGCCTGATGAGTCCTGTTGGGAGCGCGAGCTCCACCCAGTCCCTGACGACCTACTGGTGGGCGAAGTGCTCGCTCAGCCAAGCCCAGCACGGCTGCACGTGGTCGAAGCCTCTCAGCTTCACCTTCACCGCCACGAACGGCAAGGCCCATGCCTCGGTCACAGTGCAGCGCGGACCTGCCCTCCCGGTCACGGCGAGCTTCGAGAGCGTGGCGGCCACGGGCTTCTATGGCGTCTTCTGGCAGCCTCCGGCCGGCCAGGACAACCATGTCGGCATCGTGGAGTTCGGCGGCGCGGAAGGTGGCATAGACACTTCGTACGGCGCCATGCTCGCCGCCCGCGGCTACCCCACCCTGGACCTTGCCTACTTCGGCGAGCCGGGCCTCCCCCAGGCGCCAAGCGGCCACGTGCCAGAAGCCCTCAGCCTTGACTACTTCGCCAAAGCCCTCCGCTGGCTCGGGCGCCAGCCTGGCGTCGACCCCCGCCGCCTCTGGGTGATGGGCTTTTCGATGGGCAGCGAGGCGGCCCTTCTGCTCGGTGCCGACTACCCCAGTTTGGTGCACGGGGTGGTGGCCCTTTCGCCCAACGACGTGGCCGCTTGCTTGGGGCCGGGCGTACCGCTTTGGACCTTCGGGGGCAAGCCCGTGCCCTGCACGAACCAGTTCAACAAGACACACCCGACGGACAACCCGGCGGCCGTCATACCAGTGGCCAAGATCCACGGGCCGGTGCTCTTGGAATGCGGGGAGCAAGACAGCGTCTGGTCGTCCTGCGCCCACTCCAAAGCCATGATGGCCGAGCTGGCCGCTGCCCACGACACCTACCCCCACGAGTTGCTCGACTACCCCGATGCTGGCCACGGCCTTGGATTTCTGCTGCCCTACTACCCCGGCATTGCTCCCTTAGAGCAGTTCTTTGGGATTGGCGGCTCTAGCGTTGTGGCAAACCCGCTGGCACGTGCTGACCAGTGGCCGAAGCTCCTGGTGTTCCTCCGCAACTGAGCTCGCTATAGGAGACCGGGGCCCGACCAGGAGACTGGACGTCTACTGGCACTTGGTCCAAGTCAGACAAGGTCCTTCAAAGGCCAACATGCGCCAACTGGAGGCTCGTCGGCCCGGTCTCCATAACCGCGCCGACGACGGTGCGTTCAGGCCTTCTGCTCGACGACATAACTGATCGATCTAGTGCCAGCAACCGCAGACGGCCAGGCGCCATATTCGGCGTTAGGGGTGACTCTCTTTGCCTTCCCGGCCCCCCAAGCCCAATCTGCGAACCACATCCAACTTCGACGCAGCCTCGCTATCGACCTCGGGGAAGAGACGGCCGTAGCGGTCGTACGTGAACGACACGCTTGAATGTTCGACTCGACCCCTAAACGCACCTTCAACGTGGACAGCGCTTCCGTCAACTGCCCCAGAATGCGAGCCGACGAAATGCGGCGAGGGTGTCACTGATCGCCGGCTCGGTGCGAGTTGCCGATGGGAAATAATCGGCAATGTGTCCGTTGGTGGACCCAAGGCCCAGTTCGACAACTCCCGCACTCCATCCATCAGACCTGCCGGATCTATCTCCGCTTCGATCTGTGATCCGTCGGGCGCGGTTCCGGCTCGCCACGGCCTTCTAGGGGGCGAACGCGGTTGGCAGTGACTTTGCCGCTTATATCGCCCGAAACCGCGCCACGTACTGCCACGAGCGACCCCGGCGGTCAAGGAACGCGAAGGCGTGGCGGTCGAAGAGCTCATAGAGCTTTGGAAATGAGATGAAGTCGCTATCCCGGCGGGTCTCGGCCACTGTGACGATGCCGCCGGGACGAAGCACGCGACGGATCTCATCTACACAGACGTCCCGATTCGACACCTCCCCGAGCGTCGTCGCAAGCAGCACGGCGTCGCAGCACGCCGACCGCAAGGGGAGCAGAGCTGCATCACTCTGCAAGTAGCGCGCGTTCGACCTTGCGGAAAGACGTTCACGAGCAAGGCCGAGCATCTCAAATTGCAGGTCGGCCAGTACGATGATCCCGCGAGGGACCGCCTGAGCGATGAAGGGGCTGAAGAAGCCGGGACCACATCCCAGCTCCAGCACCCTGGCCTTCGGTGAAAGCGTCATTACCGCCACGGTGCGGCGAGGTGACTGAACGAGACGCCGCAACGGATTGAGCAACGATCGTGCGTGGGTCGCCGGAAAGACCTTGCCGCGTTTCCTGCCGATTTCCGAGGCTGCTCTAGCCTCCACAGTCGCACCTCTCGATTGCACCATGACCCGACCAGCTTCACGCCGAGAATCATGGCTTGCCTGTTGGGTTTGCCAACGGACACATTGCCGAAATTTTAGGGCCGAAAGCCTTCAGACCAATGCTGAGCTCCCACCCATTCACGTCGCGCCCGCCCATCGGTTCGGCCAGCAACCCGAACGTCACGCCGTTTCCCATTCGAGAGAGCGTTCGACGGCCATCCTCCAGCGCGCCTGACCGGTGCGGCGCCGCTCCTCGCTCCAAGTGGGTTCCCAGCGTCTGTCCTCGCGCCAGAGATGGCGAAGGTCGTCGAAGCCGGACCAGAAACCCACTCCGCAACCGGCTGCGTAGGCGGCTCCGAGGGCTGTCGTCTCGGCCACGGCCGGCTTCAAGACCGGAACTCCGAGTATGTCGGCCTGTAGTTGCATACAGAGCTCGTTCGAGGTGACACCCCCGTCCACCTTCAACACCTCGAGTGCAATTCCCGAGTCCTCTTCCATCGCCGCGACGACGTCTTTCGACTGATAGCAGATCGCTTCCAGCGCAGCGCGTACGAGGTGCGCGTTCGTGTTGAAGCGCGACAAGCCGACGATCACGCCCCGGGCGTCGGCGCGCCAGTACGGAGCGAACAGCCCGGAAAAGGCGGGGACAAAATACACTCCGCCACTGTCCTCGACGGTCCGCGCCAAGGCCTCACTCTCGGAGGCATCGGAGATGATGCCGAGTTGATCGCGCAGCCACTGGATCGCTGCCCCAGTGGCGGCAACCGATCCCTCGAGCGCGTAGACGGCAGGTTTACCCTCGAACTGGTAGCAGATTGTCGTGATCAGTCCGCTCTTCGATCGCACGATCTTGCTGCCGGTGTTTCGGAGGAGGAAGTTCCCCGTCCCGTAGGTGTTCTTCGTCTCGCCGGGCCGCAGGCACACCTGGCCGACCATCGCCGCCTGCTGATCGCCGAGGTCAGCCGACAACGGGACTCCACCGCCCGAGGTTTCCTCGGCGAGCATTTCCCCGAAGCCCGCCCGAGTCGAGGACGGGCAGATGGCCGGGAGCATCTCCCGTGGGATGCCGAACAAGGTGAGCAGGTCTTCGTCCCAATCCAGCCGCTCCAGGTCCATGAGCATCGTCCGGCTTGCGTTCGTGACGTCGGTGACGTGACGCCCCCCGTCGACGGCACCGGTGAGATTCCACACGAGCCAGCTGTCGACGGTACCGAACAAGGCCTCGCCCCGAGCCGCGGCCTGCGCCAGCCCGTCAATGTTGTCGAGCAACCACCGGAGTTTGCCCGCCGAGAAATAGGTGGAAAGCGGAAGCCCGGCGCGTTCGCGCACGAGCTCGCCGCCACCGTCGCGCTCCACTTCCCTGACGATGCTGTCGCTCCTGACGTCCTGCCAAACGATCGCGTTCGCGTAAGGCACCCCGGTCTTCGGGTTCCACACGACGGTCGTCTCGCGCTGGTTGGCGACGCCGACGGCGACGAGGTCCGAGGTGATGAGGCTTGAACCGGCGAGGGCATTGCGCATCGTCGATCTTGTCCGCTCCAGGATCTCGACCGGGTCATGCTCGACCCAGCCGGGCCGCGGCAGGATCTGCTTATGCTCAAGCTGCTGTCGAGCCACCTCACGCCCGTCGTGATCGAACACCATGAAGCGCGTGCTCGTCGTGCCCTGGTCGATCGCACCCACGAACTCCGGCATCTCATTCCTTCCTCGTATCGACCCCAGCGCGGTCCCGTGCCACGTGCTCAGACGGCCGTGGGCTCAAGGGAGCGGCAGCAACGAGGGTGTCTCCTTCACGAGGCGCGCCGCCTCATCGTCGTCCAAGGCGCTCGACGCCGAGGTCCGCTCGAGCGCCGCCTGGCACCGGAAGTCCTCGAGCTCCGCACGACACGTGGCGTCGTCCCAGCCGAGCAGGGGAGCAATCAACTCAACCACCGCTCCCGCACTATCGACGCCGTCACTGGGCGATTCGATCGCGATGCGGGTGCGGCGCTCAAGCACGTCGCCGAGGTGACGGGCGCCTTCATGGGTGACTCCGTACACCACCTCAGCGCGCAGGTAGGGGCTTGCATCGTCGATCCGCCCGCCGAGCGTGGGATCCGCATCGACAAGCGAGAGTACCTCGTCGACCAGGCCCCCATAGCGGTGGAGCAGGTGCTCGATGTCGGCCACCGACAGCCCGTGCTCATTCGCGAGACGTTCGCGCTGGTTCCAGCGAGCGAGGTAACCCTCAGCCCCGAGCAGCGGTAGATAGTCGGTCATCGAGGGGATCGGGTCATGCGCGTCGCCGTCAAGCGCAGCGTCGATCGCGTCGGCAGCCATAACCCGGTACGTCGTGTACTTGCCGCCAGAGATGACGACGAGGCCGGGCGCCGGCTGGCCGATCGCATGTTCGCGCGACAGCGTCGTCGTCGTCTCCTTGGTGCCCGCCCGGTCGGTGGCCTCCGATCCCCCTTTGCGGGGTCCGCGCACCACGCCCACGCCCGCAACGAGGGGACGGAGCCCGGCGAAGGTCGCCTCGACATCCGAGCGCTCGAGGGGCTCGACGAGCACGCCGTTCACGTGAGCGAGCAGGTAGTCGACGTCCGCCACCGACGCCACCGGCCGTGCCTTGTCGTGCTCCCAGTCGGTGTCGGTGGTCCCGATCAACCAGTGAGCGTGCCAGGGAAGTACAAACAGCACGCTCGTCTCGGTGCGCAGGATGAGAGCGACCGACGACGCGATCGCCTCCCGGGGCACGAGGAGGTGAACTCCCTTCGAGGGCCGTACCCGCACGGCGCGTTGGTGGCCGGCCAGCGCCTCAGTCTCCTCGGCCCAAGCTCCGGTAGCGACGACCGTCGCCCGAGCGCGGATGTCGTAAGACTCTCCCGTCTCGACGTCACGCACCTTCGCGCCGACGACACGCGATCCTTCGAAGAGGAAACCCACGACTACCATCCGAGTGACCGCCGTCGCGCCGATTGTCACCGCGGTGCGCACCGCCTCGACGACGAAACGGGCGTCGTCGACCTGGGCGTCGTAGTACAGAACAGCACTGACGAGGGCGTCCGATCGCACGGCCGGTGCCAACTCGAGGGCGCGCCGGCGCGACAGGTGACGGTGGAACGGCAGGCCCCGGGACGTGCCCGTCGACCAGGCGAGCAGGTCGTACAGCGCGATGCCGGCGCCAACATACAACCGCTCCACGACGTGCCGTCGCAACGGATAGAGGATCGGGATCGGCTGGACGAGGTGCGGCGCCAAGCGTCCCAGCAAAAGGCCCCGCTCCTTCAGCGCCTGGTGGATCAGGCCGAAGTCGCGCATCTCGAGGTATCGCAGACCGCCGTGGATCAGCTTGCTCGACCGGCTCGACGTGCCCGAGGCGAAATCCTGCGCCTCGACGAGGCCAACCGTCAGGCCGCGGCTCGCGGCATCAAGCGCGGCTCCTGCCCCCGTGATTCCGCCGCCGACCACGAGCACGTCGAGCGGCTGAGTGCAAAGGCGGGCGATGTCGTCTGTCCGCCGTCTCGGGGACAGTGCTGCTGGCTGCACGGCTACATCGCGATCGCAAGTGGGAGTTTCCGCGCGGCTCTCATGGCTACTTTTTTGGCTACATTCCGGGCCACAAACTAGTGGAGCGGGCTACCGATCAGAAATAATGGGCGGCTGGCCTGCTATTTCTTGTCGGGCTGCCGGGATTTGAACCCGGGGCCTCTTGACCCCCAGATAACTCGAACAGGTATCCGGATGTCCATCAGAGTCCATAGAACAGCTCTGACCAGGTGCTTGTGTCCCTGGACGTCTATCCGCGTCTAGTCGGGTCTGAGGGTTTGGCTACACAAATGGCTACACGCGAAGGTTGTCTGGGTGCCTCGCCGCTCTTCTACGACTGCCGCCATCGCTACTCCGCGCTCGACTACGTCTCTCCAATTGAATTCGAACGCTCCCTCGTTCAACAACAAGCCGCCTGAACTCAGCAGCAGAATCGGAAACGAAACGAAGGGAAGGTCAGTCGGAAGCGGACTCCATCAGAGCGGCACAACAGCAGCGACAAGCGTGCCTCGTTCGGGCATCGAGCGGATGGAGAGCTGGCCACCTATTAACTGTGCCCGCTCGCGCATGCCAAGCAGTCCGAGGTGCCCACTCTCCGGTTCGTCTTCGGCGCGGTCAACGTTGAAGCCAATGCCATCGTCGGAGACTGCCAGCGTCACCTCGCCGAGCCCGAACGAGATCCGCACCAAAATGCGACCCGCTCGGGCGTGGTGCTCCGCGTTCGTCAAGGCTTCCTGGCAAATGCGATACAGAGCGAGCGAGATCTCCGGCATGAGGGGGGTGTTCGTGCCGTCTATCTCCAAGTCGACGAAGACACCGCGCCGGCGCCTATCGTCGATGAGGCGTTCGAGTGAAGCGACCAACCCGAGGTCATCAAGATCGGGCGGCCGCAGACGGACCGCGACGGTCCGGAGCTCGCCGAGTATCTCATCTGCAAGTTCCCGCGCATCGAGTAGAAGCTCATCTTCGACCGATGCAGACCGCGCGGCCCGCTCGACAAGGCGCCGGAGCTCGACAACGAGTTGCAGAACATTGTCGTGGAGCTCGTGCGCAATGCGACGGCGCTCCTCTTCTTGTCCGGCGAGGACGGCGAGAGCCCATGCCCGGGCGCGTCGGTAGCCGACGGCTTCCTCCGTCACGTCCTGGAAAAGCACCTGCGTGATCGGGAGCCCGTCCGCTCCCTGGAGGTGCGACACGATGGGGTGCAATTGGAGGCCGGCCGTGATGTCCAGGCGAGCCGGCGGGTCAGGAGCGAGGACGGCGCTGAGCGTCGCTTCACCGAGGACATCGACGAGCGGTGTTCCGGTGAGCTTCCCCAACAGTGATTCGGCTGCCGGATTGGCCTCCTGGACGCACCCTTGCGCGTCAAGAACGACCGCGGGCACGCCGCCTGCTCCGAACAGCGATCGATAGCGGACCTCCGCCGCCTCGTGGCTTCGACGTGCCGCCCGTTCCGCTTCGACCGCATGACCGACGACGGGCGCGACGACAACCAAGACGGCGAGCTCGAGAGCGTGTCCGATGAAATCGACCCGAGCGCCAGTCAGCGCGTCGTCGAGGATATAGGGAAGCGAGAGCACGACAACGAGCGCCGTCGTCGCCACCGAACCTCGGAAACCGAACTTCAGCGCCGCGTACAAGACGGGGATGGTGTATACGACGATGACCACGCCCCCGGGATGTTCCCCTAGCGCGACATGGAGGACGGTGTGTACCGCGAAGATGCCGAAGACAAGGCCCTGAACGATCCAGAACCGGCCGTCGCGCAGTGGTGGCAGATACCGGGCCATCGCCCCCACGCGGCTAGTGCCAATCGAAGCCGTGTCGCTCACTACTCGACCATTCCGTGACGAGCCGCCCATGCCACGAGTTCCGTGCGAGATGAGACGGCCAGCTTGGAAAAGAGGTGGGCGATATGAGCGTCGACCGTCCGCTGGCTCACGCCCATCTTGGCGCCGATCGCCTTGTTCGAAAAGCCTTCGATGACGAGATTTAGTACCTCTCGCTCTCGATCGGTAATGGGTTGTGCGGTACGTGGCGGCTCGGAGATCAGGTCGGCCGAAACGGCCGCGTCGAGCACCGTTGCTCCGAGCGAGACGGATCGGACAGCCGACACGAGTTCTTCGTCGGAAGCCGTCTTGAGAAGGTAGCCAGACGCTCCCGCAGCCAGTGCGGCACGGACGTAGCTCGGATCGCCGTAAGCGGAGAGGATGAGCACCTTCACGTCGGGACGGTCTTCCTTGAGCTCAGCGGTGAGCTCGATGCCGCTCGTCCCGGGGAGTCGGACATCAGCCACTACGACGTCGGGCGCCAGGGCGTTCACGAGCTTGCGCGCGGCGAGCGCGGAATCAGCGTCGCCGACGACCTCGAGGCCCGCGGCCTCGAGGATCCTCAGCGTGCCGCGGCGCACCACCGGGTGATCGTCCACCACGACGACGCGCAGCGGAGTCTGCTCCATGCGTCAGTATCCCCGCTCAACGGTGATCACGCGGGCGATCGCGTACGCGAGATCGCCACGTCTGTCCGGTCATTTCGCTGATGCCGGGACGGGCCGCCGGCACGATGCTGGGGCTTGCCGTATAACGAAGCCTAGAACACGAAGGGGCAGGGCACCGTGACCGTGTCCCAGAAGCCGTCAAAGATGTTCGAGTCTCTTGACGAAGGAGGCCCGCACAAGCCTGAGGACATTCCGGCTCTGGTGGCCAACCACCCGCTGCTCGCCGGGCTTCCGGGCGACATGGTTGCCCTTGTCGCCGGCTGTACCTGCAACGTGGCCGTGAAGCCCGGAGAGTACTTGCTGCGCGAAGGCGAAACTGCAGACACGTTGTACCTCCTGCGCAGAGGCCGGGTGACTCTGGAGGTACGCACTCCGGGGCTCACGCCACTGGTGATCGAGACCCTGGGGCCGGGAGCGGGACTCGGGTTGTCGTGGCTGTTCCCCCCCTATCGCTGGCAGTTCGACGCTCGTGCTAGCGAGCCCGTCGGAGCGATTGCGGTGAACACCGCTTGCCTTCGCTCGAAGGCCGAAGCCGACCCGGCATTCGGCTACGAGCTGATGAAGAGGTTCGCCTCAGTGATGGTGGCTCGGCTTGAGGCCACACAATTACGTCTCTTGAACCTCTACCGCTGAGGGAGTCGTAACGAAGCGGTGAGCCGCCCAGCAGCAAGTGAGCCGGTGCTGGCCGTCGCCGCCGACCGGGAAAGGGAGCTGTAGGTGCAGGTTGCCAGATGGGAAAGCATCAACAAGGACGCATCGGCAACTCAGGAGGGGGTGCCCCGCCGTGGCACGGCGAACCTGACGCCCGATCCCGCTGACAACTGGCTCGCCCTGGCGGCAGTCGCCGTCTACCGGCCAGGTCTTCCTCCTGCAGCGGATGGTGACGGATCCCACGAGCTAGAAGGTGCTCCGTGACCGGTGGTCTGGGCTCATCCTTGGTCGAGTATGCGCCGCATCGTGGAGTCGACACCGCCGCCGATGAAAGTTCGCGCGATTGCTTCCAGTGCGGCACCTGCAGCGCCGTCTGTCCGCTTGTCGACTACATGGACTACAACCCACGGCGACTGATCGCGATGCTGCGGGCGGGGCGCGACGACGACGTGCTGCGTTGCTCCGCCATCTGGGTCTGTACGTCCTGCTACGCCTGTACCGTCGCATGCCCGAAACAGGTCCCGCTCACCGACGTGATCTACACGCTGAAGGGGGCGGCCATACACGGCGATATGTACCCGCGGCGGTTCCCGACTCCTGTGATGGCGCGTCAGTTCGTCCGCTCCGTCGACAGGTGGGGGCGGAGCACCGAGTCGCGGATCTCGCTCTCGTTCTACCTGAGGACCGACCCCACCCAGTTGCTGCGCCACGCGTGGCTCGGGCTACGCCTGCTGTGGCTGGGAAGGATGAGCTTGTGGCGCGAGTCAGTGCCTGAGCCAGCTCAGATCCGGGGGATGCTCGACGCTCTCGAGGCTGCGGCAGACGGAGCCGCATGAACTACGCCTACTACCCAGGCTGCTCGGCTCGAGGAACCGGTCGGTCCTACGAGGAGTCGCTGTTCGCGGTGTTCGAGGCGCTGGGCGCGAGCCTCGACGTGCTCGATAACTGGAACTGCTGCGGGGCGACCGCCTACCCCGCCGTGGACAGGGCCAAGGGGTTCGCCCTGTCGGCGCGCAACCTCGCGCTCGCCGAGAACACCCGGCCCGGCTCGGAATCGGTCGACCTCGTCGCGCCGTGCGCCGGCTGCTACCGGGCTCTGCTGAAGACCGAACGCGCCCTCGCCGACGGGGGTACGGTGGCCGAGCGGGTCGACGGGGCGCTGCAGGCGGTCGGGCTTCGCTACGAGGGCCGCGCCCGGACGCGCCATCCGCTCGACGTGCTCGTGAACGACATCGGGCTGGAGCGAATCGCAGAGGCCGTCGTGCGGCCCCTCGAGGGACTGCGCGTCGCCTGCTACTACGGCTGTCTTCTCGTGCGCCCGTTCGCAACGTTCGACGATCAGCGCGAGCCGACCTCGATGGAGCGCTTGCTTCGAGCGGTGGGCGCTGAGCCCGTCGACTGGCCGCTGCGGACACGCTGTTGCGGTGGCTCCTGCTACTGCGGCGGGCCGCTCATCGGGGTGCTTCCGGAACCGACGCTGCGACTCAGCCACCTGCTCCTGGAGGACGCGGAAGGGCGCGGTGCGACGGTGATCGCCACTGTCTGCCCGCTTTGCCAGTTCAACCTCGAGGCGTTCCAGGGCAAGATGGCTCGCACGCTGGGAAAGCCGGTCGGCCTCACCGTCGGCTTCTTCACGCAGGTGGTCGGGCTTGCGCTGGGCCTGAACGAGCGAGCGCTCGGCATCCACCGCATGCTCAACTGGCGGCTCCCGGAGCCCGCCAGATCACACCGAGGGGCCGGTGCCCGGGCCTGACGGCAACGGCTCGCTCGCCGCGCCGCCCGCGAAGGTCGGGGTTTACGTCTGTCACTGCGGCCTGAACATCGCTGCCAAGGTGGACGTCGAGGGCGTCGTCGCGTTCGCCGCCACGCTGCCGGGCGTCACGGTCGCGCGGGACTACAAGTTCATGTGCTCGGACCCAGGCCAGGAGCTGATCCAGCAGGACATCCGCGACGGCCTGGTGAACCGGATCGTCGTCGCCTCCTGCTCGCCGCTCATGCACGAGGCGACCTTCCGGCGGGCGACAGCGGCCGGGGGAATCAGCCCGTTCTACTTCCAGATGGCGAACATCCGCGAGCACGTGGCCTGGGTGACCAACGACGAGGAGGACGCGACCGAGAAGTCGAAGGCGCTCGTCGCCGGTGCGGTGCGACGCGTAGCCGCACACGAGCACCTGGAACGGCGCCGCACCCCGATCCACCCCGACGTGCTGGTCGTCGGTGGCGGGATCGCGGGGATCCATGCGGCACTCATCCTCGCCGAGGCCGGCAAACACGTCTACCTCGTGGAGCGGGAGCCGTGCATCGGCGGTCAGATGGCCAAGTTCGACAAGACCTTCCCGACGCTCGACTGCGCCGCCTGCATCCTCACCCCGAAGATGGTGCAGGTCGGGCAGCACCCCAACATCGAGCTCCTCACCTTCAGCGAGGTGGAGGAGGTCTCCGGCTATGTGGGCGACTTCAAGGTCAAGGTGCGCAGGAAGGCCCGCTACATCAACGAGGACCTCTGCACCGGCTGCGACCTCTGTGTCGAGAACTGCACCTGGACCGGGATCTCGTCGGAGTTCGACCACGGCCTTGGCACCCGCCCGGTCGTCTACAAGCCTTTCCCGCAGGCGGTGCCGGGCCTGCCGGTGATCGACCGGGCGGGGACCTCACCGTGCACCTTCGCCTGCCCGGCCGGCATCAAGGCCCACGGCTACGTGTCGCTCATCCGGAGCCGACAGTACGAGAAGGCGTTCAACCTCGTGCTCGAAGCAACGCCCTTGGTCGGAAGCCTGGGCTGCGCCTGCTACGCCCAGTGCGAGAGCGAGTGCACCCGGGACAGCCTCGAGGGCCCGCTGCCGATCCGGCGCTTGAAGCGCTTCATCGCCGACACCCACTACTTGAAGGGCCCAGCCGCCCCGATCGAGACGCCGGCCCCCAACGGCAAGCAGGTGGCGGTGATCGGCTCCGGGCCCGCCGGCCTGACCGCGGCCTGGCAGCTCGCCCGGCGGGGGTATCGAGTCAAGATTTTCGAGGCTGCGCCGGAACCGGGTGGCATGCTGCGACTGGCCATCCCCGAGTACCGGCTCCCGGCCACGGTGGTCGAGCGGGACATCGAGAACTTGACCGCGCTCGGCGTGGAGATCGCCACCAACACCCGCGTCGAGGACCTCGAGCAGCTGAGGCACGAGGGTTACGACGCGATCCTCGTGGCGACCGGCGCGCCGGTCTCTGCGAGCCTCGGGGTGCCGGGCGAGGACCTTGACGATGTCGTTTCCGGCCTGGAGTTCCTCGAAGCGGTCAAGCGCGGTGAGGCGAGCGACCTGGAGGGCCGGCGGACCGTCATCGTAGGCGGGGGGAACGTGGCGATGGATGCCGCGCGGACCGCCCGACGCCTTGGGGCGCCGGAGGTGATCGTCGTGTACCGGCGTGGCCGCGACGAAATGCCTGCGTACCCCGAAGAAGTCCACGCCGCCGACCAGGAGGGCACCCGGTTCAGCTTCCAGGTGGCGCCCGTCGAGGTCCTGGGCGATGGGCACGGGCGGGTGACCGGCCTGCGCTGCGTTCAGACGACCCTCGGCGAACCCGACGCCTCGGGACGCCGACGCCCCGAGCCGATTCCCGGGAGCGAGCTCGTGATCGCCTGCGAGACGGTGATCGTCGCGGCCGGGCTGACGCCGGAAGCGATGACGCTCGCCCTCGGGCTGGTGAACACGCCGAATGGGACGATCCACACCGACCCGGGAACGCTCCAGACCGATGTCCCGTACGTCTTCGCGGCTGGCGACGTGGTGTCTGGCGCCCTCGACATCGCGCACGCGGTCGGGCAGGGACAGCGGGCTGCGTACATGGTCGATCGCTGGCTCCAGGGCGCGGAGCTGGACGGAGCGAGCTTCGACGTGAAGCTGCCGGTCGTCGACAAGGCCGAGGTGCTGGCGAAGCGGCATCCGGCTCGGAGTCACCTCGATCCGCGGATGTCGAGCGCCCGGCTCGTCGCCGTGCCGAACGATTTCACCGAGGTCGAGCCGCCGCTGACCGAGGAGGAGGCGCTCTACGGCGCCGAACGGTGCCTCGACTGCGGCCCCTGCTCGGAATGTGGGCAGTGTGTCGCGGTCTGCGAAGCGGACGCCATCGACCTGACGATGCGGGAGCAAGAGGTCGAACTGGAGGTGGGCACCATCGTCTTGGCCACCGGTTATAAGACCTTCGATCCCCAGCGCATCCCCGAGTACGGCTACGGGACACATCCGAACGTCTACACGAGCCTTGAGGTCGAACGCCTCCTCAACGCCTCCGGTCCCACCCAGGGCGAGATCGTGCTGCGCAACGGAGAGCGCCCCCAGGCGGTGGGGATCATTCACTGCGTCGGCTCCCGCGACGCCAGGTACAACACCTACTGCTCCCGCGTGTGCTGCATGTACTCGCTGAAGCTCGCCCATCTGATCAAAGAACGCACCGGAGCGGAGGTCTACAGCTTCTACATCGACATGCGGGCCCCAGGTAAGGCCTACGAGGAGTTCTACGGGAAGGTCATGGAGGAAGGCGTGCATTTCATCCGTGGCCGCGTCGCCGAGGTGAGCGACTCGGCGACCTCCCCAGCCGAGGAGGGAAAGCTTGTCGTTCGCGCCGAGGACACCTTGCTCGGCGCGGTGCGGCGGATCCCGGTGGACATGGTGGTGCTCGCGGTGGCTCTGGAGCCCCAGTCCGACGCCGACGAGGTCCGTCGGATCTTCAATATCGGCTGTGGCGCCGAGGGCTTCTTCACGGAGCGACACCCCAAGCTCGCGCCGGTGTCGACGTTCACCGACGGCGTCTTCCTCGCCGGTGCCTGCCAGGGGCCGAAGGACATCCCCGACACCGTCGCACAGGCCGGCGCGGCCGCGGCCGAGGCGCTGGTGATGGTCGATCGCGGCTCGGTGGAGCTGGAGCCGAACACGGCCTTCATCGACACGGCGAAGTGCTCGGGGTGTCGCGTCTGCGTCGGCCTCTGCCCGTTCGGCGCGCTCTCGTTCGACGCCAAGGCAGAGGTCGCGGTGGCCAACGAGGTGCTCTGCAAGGGGTGCGGCGTGTGCGTCGCCGCCTGCCCGTCCGGCGCGCTGCAACAGCACCTCTTCACCGACGAGCAGGTCCTCGCCGAGCTCGAGGGGGTGCTCGAAGGTGCCTGAGACCCGCTTCGAACCGAAGATCGTCGCCTTCTTCTGCACCTGGTGCACGTACACGGCGGCCGACCTGACCGGCATCTCCCGAATGGCGTACGCGCCGAACGTGCGGCTGATCCGCCTGATGTGCTCGGGCAGGGTCGATCCGCAATTCGTGCTCGCCGCCTTCCGCCACGGCGCCGACGGCGTGCTCGTCGGCGGCTGCCACCCGGGTGACTGCCACTACCAGGAAGGCAACTACAAGACCCGACGCCGGATCGAGCTCCTGCGCGCCGTCCTGCGCGAGATGGGCGTCGAGGACGAGCGGCTGCGCCTCGAGTGGATCTCAGCCTCCGAGGGCGACAAGGTGCAGCGGGTCTGCAACGAGATGACCGAGGAGCTGCGTCGGCTCGGGCCGCTGCGCCTCGAACGCCCAGCTCGCCCGACCGTGGAGATCGGTGCCGCGGAGGCGTTATGACGAAGCCAAAAGTCGCTTTCTACTGGTGCGCCTCTTGCGGCGGCTGCGAGGAGGCGGTGGTCGACCTCGGCGAGGACCTGCTGGCGGTCGTCGGGCTCGTGGACGTCGTCTTCTGGCCCGTCGCGCTCGACTTCAAGCGCGCAGACGTCGAGGCGCTGCGACGACGGCGAGCTGGCGGCGGCGTTCATCAACGGCGCCGTCCGCACCTCGGAGCAGGAGGAGATGGCCGAGCTGTTGCGGCGCAAGTCTGCCGCGGTGGTCGCCTTCGGGAGCTGCGCGGTGCTGGGCGGCGTCCCCGGCCTCGCGAACCTCTACGAGCGCGAAGCGATCCTCGACGCCGTCTACCGCGAGGCGCCGAGCCTCGCGAATAGCGAGGGGACGTTGCCCGCGGAGGAGAGCCACGTCGCCGAAGGCGTGCTGACGTTGCCGGCGTTCGACGCCTCCGTGCGCACGCTCGACCAGGTCATCGACGTCGACTACTACCTCCCCGGCTGCCCGCCGCCCGTGGGCTTGATCGCGTCGGCCGTGACCGCGCTCGTCGAGGGGACGCTGCCCGAGAAGGGCGCCGTGCTCGCGCCGGACGTGGCGCTGTGCTCCGAGTGCCCGCGCTCTCCAACGAAGCCCGACAAGCTCTTGGTGGAGGAGTTCCGGCGGCCGCACCAGACGCTCATCGACCCGGAGCGCTGCTTGCTCGCCCAGGGCCTCGTCTGCCTGGGCCCCGCCACCCGGGCGGGCTGCGCCGCCGCCTGCATCGGCGGGAACATGCCCTGCACCGGCTGCATGGGGCCGACGAGCAGCGTCGTCGACCACGGGGCCAAGGCGCTATCGGCCATCGCGTCCGTCCTCGATGTGAACGATGAGGACCGGATCGCTGTTCGGGTGGCCGAGATCACCGACCCGGTCGGCACCTTCTACCGCTACAGCCTGCCTGCGTCGCTACTGCATCGCCGGGTGGCCGCCCAAGTCGAGGAGCGGGTGCCATGAACCGCGAGATCCTCATCGACCCCATCACACGGCTCGAAGGGCACGGGAGGATCCACGTCTTCCTCGACGCCGATGGCAACGTTGACCGGGCGTATCTCCAGATCCCGGAGCTGCGTGGCTTCGAGAAGTTCGCTCAGGGGCGACGCGCCGAGGACATGCCGCAGATCACCTCTCGCATCTGCGGGGTCTGTCCGATGGCCCACCACATGGCGGCGACGAAGACCCTCGATGACCTCTACCAGGTCGAGCCGCCACCGGCCGGCAGGAAGATCCGCGAGCTCCTCTACAGCGCCTTCATGGTCGAGGACCACGCGCTGCATTTCTTCTTCTTGGGCGGGCCCGACTTCATCGTCGGCCCGGATGCGGCGGCGCCGAAGCGGAACATCCTCGGCGTCATCGACGCCGTCGGGCTCGAGGTCGGCAAGGAGGTGATCGGCGTCCGCAAGCAGCTCCGCGACCTCATGGGTGCGGTGGCGGGCAAGGCCATCCATCCCGTCTTCGGGCTCCCCGGCGGCGTCTCGCGGGCCCTGACCCAGGAGCTCCAGGAGGAGGCCGCTGCGGCGGCGGCCCGCGCCGTCGACTTCGGCCTGTTCGCCCTGGGCGCCTTCCGTAAGACCGTGCTCGCCAACCCCGAGTACGTCGAGCTCGTCACCTCCGAGGCTTACACCCACCGCACCTACTCGATGGGCCTCGTCGATGCAGAGAACAAGGTGACCTTCTACGACGGCAGGATCAGGGTCGTCGACCCGGGAGGCCAGGAGTTCCTCGCCTTCGCCGCGAGGGACTACCTCGACCACGTCGCCGAGCACGTCGAGCCCTGGACGTACATGAAGTTCTGCTTCTTGAAGGACGTCGGCTGGAAGGGTCTCACCGACGGGATCGAAAGCGGCGTCTACAGCGTCGCGCCGCTGGCTCGGCTGAACGCCGCAGACGGGATGGCAACCCCCCGAGCACAGGAAGCCTATGAGGAGCTCGTCACGACCCTGGGCGGGAAGCCCGTCCACCACACGCTCGCCAACCACTGGGCCCGGATCGTCGAGATGGTCTACGCGGCGGAGCGGATGGCGGAGCTCGCCGCCGACCCGGAGATTCTCGACCCGGAGGTGCGTAGGCTGCCGACCACCGTGCCCCAGGAGGGCATCGGCGTCGTGGAGGCGCCGCGGGGGACCCTTTTCCATCACTACCGAACCGATGAGCGCGGGCTCGTCACGACCGCGAACCTGATTGTCGCCACGCAGAACAACGCCGCCCGGATCGCGCTGTCGGTCGACAAGGCGGCACGAGCGCTCATCCGGCAGGGCGAGGTCAACGACGGATTGCTCAACCGGGTCGAGATGGCCTTTCGCGCGCTACGACCCGTGCCTGGGCTGCGCCACGCACAGCCTGCCGGGCCACATGCCGCTGGTCGTCGAGGTCCGGGATGCGGACGGCGAGGTCGTCCTCGAGATCCGGCGAGACTGACCGTGCGCGTGCCTCGTCCTCGGCCTGGGTAACGAGTACGCCGGAGACGACGCCGTGGGTGTGCTCGCGGTGCGGGCGCTGCGGGGGGAGTTCACCGGCGCGGCCGACGTCGTGGAGAGCGCGGCCTCCGGCCTGGCACTGCTCGAGGTCTTCACCGGATATGACCGTGCGGTGGTCGTCGACTCCATCCGCACCGGCCGCAACCCGGCGGGCACGATCGCTGAGCTCGGGCTTGCCGATGTGGGTCGTGCCTCCGCTCCCAGCCTGCACCAGGCTGGCATTCCCGAGCTGGCCGCCGTCGGCGAGCGGCTCGGCCTCGGCTTTCCCGCCGAGACGCGGGTTCTCGCCGTCGAGGTCGCCGCTCTACCCACCTTCGGTGAACCGCTGAGCGCGCCCGTCGCAGCGGCGGTCGGCGAGCTCGTGCGCCGTATCCGGGCGCAAGTCGAGCGTTGGGTGTCAGAGGACCGAGCGAGTGGGCCGGAAGGAGAAGCGTGCACGACTACCACATAGTCAGCGATCTTGTCGCACGCCTGACGCGCGACCCAAGCCTGGCCGAGCGCGTCGCCGAGGTGCGCGTGCGGGCGAGCCCGGTGTTCTCACCGGAGGCACTGCTCCAGGCTTACGAGATGCTGACAGAGGAGACACCGCTCGCAGGATCGCACCTCGTCGTCGAGGAGCTGGCCGATCGTCGCGAGTGCGCGACGTGCAGAGAGATCTGGACGGTGTCGGGCAACGACGTGGCCGGCCATCTGATCATCTGCCCGTCGTGCGGCACCCCGTCGCCCCTCGAGGGTGGATCCGGGATCGAGCTGCTCGAGATCACCAACAAGGAACAGTGGAACCCCCAGCCGCCGCAGCCTGTCCCGGTGGGGTTCTCGCTCGGGAGGCCTGAAAGATGTGTGTGAGCCTGCCCGGGAGGGTCGTGAGTGTGCAGGACGCGACGGCCGTCGTAGAGATCGCCGGGGCGTCCCGATGGTGCAACGCGCTCCTCGAGCCGGAGTTGCGACCAGGCGACTGGGTGCTCGTGCACGCCGGGCTGGTCCTTTGCGTTCTCCCAGAGGAGGAGGCACGCCAGATGGAAGAGGATTTCGCCGAGTTGGACCGGTTCACCGGAGCGATGGAGACGACCGACGGTGGGATTTTTGATTCGACATCGCGCCCTGCTACCTCCACGGCGGATCCGTTCGCGTCTCGACGCGCTCGCGCTAGCGACAGTCGATGACGCACAAGCTGTCGACGCGGGTCGACCAGTGCGGCTCCTCGGAGGTCGTCGTCGTGGCGGGCGGCGTCAGCCTCGAACCGCTGCGCGGCAGGGCTATTACCGGGCGCCCGAGCCGGAGGAGATCCGGCCGCTCAACGATTCGCTCCAGGCCGCCTCCGCCCACAACCCGAGGCCGATAGGAGGAGCCATCAACGAATTAGTGCGCGAACGATCCCGGATGTCCGGCCTGCTCGTCGCCGGTGCGACCGCCGCCGTGAGCGGAGTGTCTGTCTTCGTCAACAGCTACGGGGTCCACGCCGTCCCATCACCAGCGGTATACACGACGGCGAAGAACCTCGTCGCCGCCATCGTCCTCGTCGGCGCTGCGCTCGCCGTGCGCCTGTCTGCGCGCGGTCCACGCGCCATTGCGGACATCAAGCCGACCACTCCCCCGCGAACACGCCTCGCCGAACTCGTCGGACTCGGGTACGTCGGGACCGTCGGTGGAGGATTCGCGTTCATCTTGTTCTTCGATGGACTCGCGTGGACGAGCGCAGTCCCGGCGGCGTTCCTCCACGACACGCTCGTCGTCTGGGTCGCGCTCGTTGCCTGGCCGCTACTCGGTGAGCGGCTCGGCCGTTGGAACGTTGCCGCGATCGTCCTCCTCGTTGTCGGGGTCGTCGCCTCAACTGGAGGGATCGGCGGGCTCCGCGCGAACAGTGCCAACGCCCTCGTCCTCGGCGCGACGCTCTGCTGGGCGATCGAGACTGTGGTCGCGCGACGCCTGCTCGCGCGCGTCACGCCGACGACGCTCGGCCTCGTCCGTATGGGCGGTGGCGCCATCGTGCTCCTCGCGTACCTCGCGATCAGCGGAGCGCTCCACTCGCTGATAGCGCTCGACGCCTCAGCGTTGCGCTGGACGCTCGTGACCGGCGTCCTCCTTGGCGTGTACGTCGCAACGTGGATGACAGCGCTCGCTCGCGCGCGTGCCATCGATGTCACATCAGTGCTCGTCTCGAGCGCCGTGATCACAACGATCCTCCAGGCCCTCGTCCAGCACAAGGGCCTCGGCCCCGAGGCAGTTGGCATCACGCTGATGCTGATCGGCACCGCTGCTGCCACCGTCGGGTGGGCGAGGGTGGCACGGACGTGACCCTCAGGCCACTCCAATTCGCCCGCTAGGCCTACCTGCCGAACTCCCTCGGATACTGCAGGTGAGCAAACCACTCTCGCGCACCCTGGGTAGTTGGACACCGATTGGGGGCCAAGATGGCGCTTATGACAGTGTCCAACGATCCCGGGTGCGCGTCAGGACCGACGTCGCGACACATTTCGGGCGTATCCGTGGGATGACGCCGACTCGACATAGGAGATGCGTGGAGGACGGTCAGCTCTCCGTCTCCTTCAATCACGCTGCCAGTTGAATCGTCACCTCTGGCGGCTGTTCAAGACTGTTGTGGACGGTGCAGTGTGACGCCACCGCCAAGAGAGCTGCTCGACGGTCGTTGGGGACACCGTCGGGAATCTGGATGGACAGTCGAATCTCGCCCACCCGGGCGGGATGCTCGCCCATGGTGAACTGGGCCGTCACCGACAGGCCGTCGGTTGGAAGATCGTGGCGGGAGAGGAATCGCCGACCGTAGAAGGCCACGCAGGAGGCGAGGCTGGCCACGAACATTTCGGTGGGCGTGGGGGCGGCGTCCGAGCCGCCGTCCTCTGTCGGCTGGTCGACGTGCAGCACGTGCTGGCGAACGGCGATCTCGAAGAGATCGCCTCCCTTGTGATCAACTCGAACGGTTTTCTCCATAACTGGCTCTGACGTCAACGTGATGACTAGCCTCGAGCGGCCATGCCTCCGCGACCAAAGAGGCGTTCCCAGCCCGTCAGGCGGGACGTGGGCGACGGGTTCTGATCGCAATGGCATCGGTCGGAAGGCGGCACATGCCCCAGCACCTGTTCGACGTGGGCACCACAGCCTTTCCAGGTCGGGCGGCCACATCTCCGACAGTTCACTGCTCTGCACATACCCCATAGGGTATCGGGTTAGAATAGAGACGGTGTCGTCGCGAGTCGATGCGATGAGCACGCCAAAACACGAGGAGCTAGCTGCGATGGAGATGCCGGAGGATGTCGTCGAGGATGTGCGTTGCCGGCTGCACCGAGTCGCTGGGCAAGTCGAGGCGATCGAGCGGATGCTGGACGAGGGCCGCGAGTGTCGCGACGTGGTCACTCAGATCTCGGCGGCAACGAAGGCTCTGGGGCAGGTCGGCTTCAAGATCGTGGCCGCTGGACTGACGTACTGCGTGCAGCATCCGGACGATGCAGCCGCTGAGGGTTATCCCTTGGAGGCTGTCCAGCGCATGTTCATGAAGCTTGCGTAGCGGTCGATGAGGGACTCTCTCGGTCCGTTGCTCGCCGGCGAGCCCAGAGCACAACATCGGTGCTCGACTCGCTGACGTCGCTCTTGCCGCGGCGCTGCACCAGCCTGATGATGTTCAATCCCGGGATCACTCGCAGGTCATCCTCCGTGTAGAGACGCGCCGGGTCTAGCGGTCCGGTCACACCGAACGGCGAAATGTGATGGCCGACGACGAACAGGTGTCCGCCCGTGCTCAGCGAGTGGGCGGCGGCGGCCAGCAGCTCAGCGCGCCCGGAAGGATCGGGGTGGATATAGGCGAGAACGACCAGGTCGAAGGTCGTCCCCGCGACCCGGGCCTTCGCGAGATACGAGATGAGATCGTCGGCAACAGTAATGATCGAGAGTCCCTCGACTGCGGCAGCATCGGACAGCCGATCCAGTGCCACCCGTGAGGCGTCGACCGCCACAACGTTCCATCCCCGTCGAGCCAGCCACAGACTGTTGCGCCCTTCGCCCGCACCAAGGTCAACCGCCCTGGCGGGAGGAACGGGCGAGGCCAGCTCGACCAGGCTCTCGTCGGGTTCGGTACGGAACACCTGGGGGGCCGAGGCGTAGCGCCGATCCCATTCCTCGGCGAGGGAGGAATGAGGATCGTCACGCGACACGGGGAGAAAGTCTGACGTCCACAGGGGGCTGCTCACGTGAGGCCGGCGACCGCAACCAGCGAAGCGCTTCCTCGTCACCGAGGAGCTCGAGGCGTCGCCACAGCACAGGATTGTCGCTCGACTGGCTGGTGTGGCAGGCGATCGCCCGACGTTGGCGGGTGCGGTCCACGCTCACCACGACGTCGATCTCATGGTCATCCCTGCCGACGAAAGTAGCTCCGAACTCGGCGTTGAGAACGTCAACGACGTCACGGGGCAGAATCCAGGCGAGGACGGGGAGAGCGGGTGCACCTACGAGGGCGGCTTCGGTGGCGCGGTGGTGGTCGGGGTGTCCGGTGACCCCTCCTTCATCAAAGACGAGGAGAAGGTCGGCACGGACCTCGTCGACCATGGCGGCGACGTCATCCGCCAGATCCTCCAAGGACTCCTCTGCGAGTGATCCGTCCGGACGGTTTAGCAGCTTGATCCGCCCGATACCGAGCGCAGCGGCCGCGCCAGCAAGCTCGGCGCTGCGACTCTCGGACAGCGCTCGCTCGGAACGGCCCAGGGAGGATGCCTCGCCATGGGTGAAGCAGAGCATCGACGCGTCGGCTCCGCAGGCAACGAAGTGGTGCAGCAGGGCGCCGAGGCCGAAGCTCTCATCGTCGGGGTGGGCACAGACAGCGAGCACCGAGGAGGCAGCCGGTAGAGACGTTCCTGGGCTCCAGCCACCCATCGTCAGCGACCCAACTGGTCGAGGGCTCGGCGAAGGGCCACGGCCGCCTCTTCGCCGATGTCTCGCACCTCGTTTTTCATCGCCGGGTCGCCGAGAATGAGCATGGCGCGGGGATCGGCGATGGAGACACGGGTATGGCCGTTCGCGATCTCTTCCAGGACGACGTTGCAGGGCAGGAAAAGCGCCAATGACGGGTCAAGGGTGAGGGCTCGATGGGCAATGGCAGGATTGCGCGCACCAAGGATCTTGAGGGAAGGACGCCGCACGCCGAGCTTGGTCTGCAGGGTGGCGGCGACGTCAATCTCGGTTAGGACCCCGAATCCCTCCTCCACCAACGCCCGCCGGATGGCCGACTCGGCGTCTTCGACCGGCTCGTCCACCGTCGTCTCGAAGGCCTCCATCTCAACCCTCCATTTGGCCTTGCTGCGGCACTCGCGCCCCGATCACGAGGCTGCCCGCTCGTGCTCGGCGACCTGGCGACGGACCTCGTCCATCTCGAGGGCTTTCACCTTGCCGATGAGGTCCTCCAGCGCTGCGGGAGGAAGCGCCCCGGGCTGGGCGTAGAGCAGGATGTTCTCTCGGAAGGCCATGAGCGTCGGAATCGACATGATCCCGTACCGGGCCGCCAGTTCCTGTTCGGCCTCGGTGTCCACTTTGGCGAACACGACGTCGTCATGGGTCTCGGAGGCGGCCTCGAAGACGGGGGCGAACATCCGGCATGGGCCGCACCAGCTAGCCCAGAAGTCGACGAGCACCACCTCGTTCGACGTAACTGTCTCCTCAAAGTTGCTGTTGTCGAGCGCCACGGTCGTCATGGCCGTCCTCCTTCTGCTGGACCTGTCATCGTTGTTCAACCAGTATACCCCCCGGGGTATCTCTGCATCGTCAACAGCGGAGACCCGCTGCGGCGGCTGTCCCCAGTCTCGACGTCGGGTTGACAACCTGGTGACCGAGTGCCCTGACCTTCGATCAGCATTCACAACAGGGTCGTTTAGCGCCTGCCCCCGCAGGCCGACGGTGGAGGACCTTCCTCTATCTCTCGCACAGCCCCGCTCTCGGAAGCACTTCCTACATGTGCACCTCCTCAAGCGTTCGTGACGCACCTACATGATCTGCTACATAATTGGCAAGTGGCGTTAATACGTCGAAACCTTGTCTAGGCCCTTCACACCGCGGCCGACAATCGGCGTCCGGAA
This sequence comes from uncultured Acidimicrobiaceae bacterium, assembly GCA_963761425.1. Lineage (GTDB taxonomy): Bacteria > Actinomycetota > Acidimicrobiia > Acidimicrobiales > Bog-793 > Bog-793. The sequence continues at coordinate 808,136 of CAVXGQ010000005.1, forward strand.
TGACCTGTGCTTCGACGCGCGCCGCTCCTACCGAGAAGCTTCCGTCAAGAATCGGAGGGCGCGAACCGCGTCGTTCGCGCGCATCTGATCACGTGGCGGAGCTGAGGGGCATCCGGGCGATCGTCACCGGCGCCACGAGCGGCCTTGGAGCGGTCATGGCCGAAGCGCTGCTCGAGGCGGGGGCAACGGTCGCGCTCGCCGCCCGCCCCGGCCCCCGCCTCGACGAGGCGGTTGCCCGCCAGCGCCAACGGGGATGGGCGGCCGAGGCAATGGCCGTCGACGTGCGCGATCCAGCTTCCGTGGACGGAGCCGCTCGGTCGCTGCTGGAGCGGTGGGGAAACCTGGATCTGGTCGTCAACAACGCCGGGATTGGCATGCGCACGGTGAACCCCCGGTTCTTCGAGGACCCGCGGCCGTTCTTCGAGGTCTCGCCCGAGGGGTTCAGGGACGCGATCGCCACCAACCTGACCGGCTACTTCTTGGTGGCCCGCGCCTTCGCACCGGTGTTCGTGGAGTTCCGCGGCGGGCGCTTCGTCAACATCTCGATGAACCACGAGACCATGTGCCGCCGGGGTTTCGTCCCCTACGGTCCCTCGCGAGCCGGGGCCGAGGCCTTGAACCTCGTCATGACCGAGGACCTCCGGCCCTACGGCATAGCAGTGAACATGCTGCTGCCTGGCGGCGCCACTAAGACCGGGATGATCCCGGAGGGGCTTGGCGAGTCCGTTCAGCGCTCGTTGCTCGATCCGAAGATCATGGGACCGCCCGTGGTGTTCTTGGCATCGCCCGAGGCAGCAGGGATCACCGGCGAGCGCATCATCGCCAAGGACTTTGACCTCTGGCTAGCCGACTTTCGGTCCCGCACCCACGACGAGCGTTGAGAAGGATCGATTCGTCGACCTGGCGGTGCGATTCGGCAAGCTACGAAGAAGAGTCGGTGCGGTGTTGTGGCGACGGCCACCTCGCTGAGGGACCGCGTCTGGAATCGGATTCCTATGAAGTCGAGACATTCAGGTTATGAGCCCTATTTCGCCCGTCTGGCGTGTTGTAGCCGGTGTCCTTCAGTAGTCCAGATTTGCCATCTGCGCTGGATTGATGTACTCATCACGGTCTTCTGGCAGGAATGACGGTTCCGTCGTTCCCTGGGCGTTCATGGGATTTCCACGGGATGCCTTGGACCTTCGGGTTCATGTGCGGGTCATTCTCCAGGCGGGTCACGAGAGCTTTGCGGGCTCTTCGGAGATAAGCGGGGTCTTACCGCCCGGCACCAGTCGTACTGTGTGATTCGGTGACGGAGGAGACTGGTATCTGCCCCAGCTGTGGTGTGCCCTATGTGATTTCTCGCAACGCGAGACCGGGCACTTCCTTGGCGCACCGTTGGGATCACGCGGGAGTGTTCACGAGACGCACCATCGTCAAGCTCGGCCAGCGGGTGCTTCACGAGTGTTCCTACGAGTATCCGCCTGACAAGGCGCCGCCCGCCCCGCCTGCCCGCCAACGGGCTTAGCTGCTCATCCGGTTTCAGCGGGGCGTGATACCCGGGCGCAGATCCCAGTTTCGTCACACCGTGCCCGCTTCATCCCCTGAACTCATTTGGGCAACTGCGCCGGTTGTTTCGGCATGGCGTTGGCGGGGCTTGCATCCATCGTCAGCAGGATCATGAGATCGCACATCGGTTCATGCCGCCGGCGAGCCAGGCGCTTGCCAATCACTGTGGCGGGGCGGTTTGCGACCCTTCAGTCCGGCCAGAAGACCGGGCTCACGCGAAAACCTCAATGTAGGAGACGTGCTCGCGACCACGACGGCCGGTGCGATGCGACCTCTGTCCCTATCTCTGTGGCGCTCGAACGCGTAGCATCGACCCTAAATCGATGCAGATCGCGCTGCGAGTCCACACCATCGGTGCGGAGTGCGTGGTCGCGCCAAGACGCGTCGCCACAAGGCGGATTCGGATTGTGAGGTCGAGCGATGAACAAGGTCCCATCTCCCGAACGACCCGTTCGAAGCGGCGATCGTCAACACCTCGTGATCGCCGTCCCAACTGATGAATCAGGCCGGGTTGGCTCGTGGGGTCGGGCGAAGTGTGTCGCCGTCGCGACGACCGAGGACGGCGAAGTTGAGAGCTGGGAGGAGTGCGACGTCGGCTGGGATGTCCTCCACGATGCCGGGAGTGATCGCGCTCACCATGCCCGTGTCGCCCGCTTCGTCAAGGACCACGGCGTCGATATCGTGGTCGTTCAACACATGGGACCGGGCATGGCTCAGATGCTTGAGCGGATGGGCCTCAGGATTGACGCGGGTGTGCTAGGCGATGCCCGCCACGCGGTACGCGTCGCCGCCTCGCGCACTGCCGGCTAGGTCCGAACCTGAAGGCGCGCATTCCAGAAACAGAGTCCATCACCGCGACTCGCGGCGTGAGAGAACCCCAAAGAGAGCGCACACACAGCTTGCGCGCACGTGAGCAACGCGAGAAGACCTCCCTGGGTATGTTGGTTGGACGCATTGGTGGGACAACTCTGAGGGAGAAACGGACGAAGCTCGTCCCGGAACTCGCGGGCGCTCTCTGAGTGGGACAAGGCCAATCCCGGCACGTTCACGACCCCGAACTGTTCCGACGGGAGATCCTGCCAAGGCTCGGGGCATGTCGCGACGCAGGATGCGAAACTCGTCACTGATGGAGATCGACGCGGTCGTATTCGACCTCGGCGGTGTGCTCGTCGATGTGAACTACCGCTACCTGTATCGGCAGTTGCTCCCGTCGGAGGAAGCTGTCGAGGAGTTCCTTGCCACAATCTGCACCCCGGAGTGGCAGGAGCATCATGATCGCGGAAGGCCAATGGCAGAGGGCGTCGCCGAACTCGTCTTGACCCACCCTGAGCATGCCGAGCTGATCAGGGCATGGGATCGGCGCTTCCCAGAGTTCTGGGGTGGCCAGATATCTGGATCGGTAGAGGTACTCACCGAGTTGCACGAGAAGCGAGTGCCGCTCTACATCCTCACAAACTGGCCCGCAGAGAAGTTCCCCGTCGCCCGAGAGCGCTTTGCGTTCATCGAATGGTTCGATGGTGTGCTCGTGTCCGGCGAGGTCGGCGTCACCAAGCCGGACCCGGCCATCTTCGAACTGCTCTGTCGACGATTCGACCTGCAGCCGGAGAGAACGCTGTTCATCGATGACACGAACCGTCACGTAGAAGCGGCTCGGGAACTTGGATTCAAGACGATACGGTTCAGCGACCCCGACCAGCTGCGGGCCGAGCTGGTTGAGCTTGGAGTTCTCGGCGCAACAACAGAATGAGTCGGTGATCTTGATCGACCGCTCAAGCTGATTGCCGACGCGATTCGAAGGGCTGCCCAGATTCTCAGCCCTGAACGCTCTTCCCCGCCCTCTCAGCTCAATGAATCAGCAGCGTGATCTGCCTCACTAGAGGTTGACACAGAGGGGGACGATCCACACTGGCTTCAATCAAATCAGCGACGGACCACTAGTGGAGACGGGTACGACAACTGCGCTGAAGCTGTCTCAGTTCCGCGGCTTCTCTCGTAAGGCAGTTGCGAGGATCTAGTCACTCTCGACCGCCCCCGACCGCCGGTTCGGTTTCACTCAGAGACGTGACGCCGGTGCCAAGTCTCAAATCGCTGGTCCTGTCGCTAGGGCGACGACGGATCACCGTCTCGAGAAACGAGAGACCTGTCAGACGAAGACGTTCGCCCTGATCTGGGACTTCTACGTCGGGCTGCCGGGATTTGAACCCGGGGCCTCTTGACCCCCAGTCAAGCGCGCTAACCAAACTGCGCCACAGCCCGTGGCCTTTCGGCGTGACGGTTCTCCCTGGTCAGGGATGCTCGTCAGCCCGAACTCACCCTAGTGCAACCCCTACAACCGCCTCGTCGCATCGAAACCCCTCCCTGTCGCCCTCCTCCGGCGCGTTCACCAAGTCGGCCAGGCAGTCGGGATAACGCCCGTCGCGGGATTGTTCTGCGGAATCCCGCCGGGGGCGCCGAGAGACACGAGAAGTTGCGAAAAGTTCGCCCCAAAAGCCGTCGAGTTCCACCCGAAGAACTGGCCGGCGACCCTTGCCATCGTGTCACCAGTGCCATTGTCTGCCCAGCCGGTCTCGATGCCATCGGGTCCTTCGTAAACCGTTCCAAGGACCGTACCGGGCGTCACGGCCTCGCCCACCTGGACGAGTGGCTCGATGTCCTCCGCGGCATAGACGACGAGGCCCGCCGCCGGCCCGCCGTCCAGGCGGTAGGTGATGTACGTCCCCCCGGGCCAACCGCCATTCACCGTGCTGAGCACTGTTCCGTCGCCGACAGCGTAGATGGGGCCGAATCCGCTGTAGTCAACACCCTGGTCGATCCTCTCGGGCGACAGCGCTGAGACTCTTCGCAGGGGGTTGACGTAGCCCGAGGGTCCCGGCGGCGGCGAGTCCACGGGCTTTGGGGCGCGCTGTACGGAGGCGGCCGATACGACGACCGTCTGTTTGGCGAGGTTCTTTTCGGCAGCCGCATCGGATGCGGCATCACGCGCGACATCCACGACGAGTGCTCTGCGCTGGCTGCCTCGAAGATTCCGCAGCAGTGCCTCATCTTCCGCTACCGCCGCTTCGGCCGCGTTCCGATCCGGTAGCAATTGCCTAAGAACGGTTTGGACGGCGGCCTCTTCCTTCCCAAGCCTGGTTCTTTCCATCTCAACGGCGTACTCGTCTGCCTCGTAGGTCGTGACCGTGGTATTGAGCCGATTGGTTGCGACATCCGCGTACACCGCGGCAACGCCCGACAGTGTGTTCGGCACGTTCAGCAGCAGCGGCATTGCCCCGCCGTTGTCCGCGTTCACATAGGTCTCGATGGCGATCTGTCGTAGCTCGCGGCCGAGTTTGGCTTTGGCGGCACGACCGGTTACGAGCTCACGCTCGTCAGCGACCAGACGCCGCTTGATGGCGGCCGCTCTCGCCTCCGCCTGGTCGTAGCGGACGACGAGACGCTTGGCGGTGGCACCGTCAGCAGCGATGCGCTGTTCCAACTCGGCGATCCTGGAGCAATCACCGCCGGTGCACGACGCCGAGGCCTGCCGAATATTCGTGAGGGCACCGGCGCCGATCGCGAGCAAGAGCGCGACAAGCAGCGCCGGCACGTGCCACCTGCTTCGCGGACGCGCCTCTCCCCACCTTCGTCGCATCCCCACGGAACATCGACCGTACCCCAGTGCTGGGGTGACGCGTCGAGTGCTGCTGGTCGGCCCCCTCCCGCCCGGCCCGCTACTCGGGTCCGAACCCGAATCTTCACGACCCAGTATCGAATAGCGCGATCAGTTGCCTGCTAGGCGCTGGAGTTGATTCGACAGGGTCATGATCCCGGCCCAAGCGACGAGCCGCAACTGGTCGTCCCTCGCCGACCCCTGCTGAACCGGCACGGAAAGATGACGAAGATGGCGACGACGGTCGCCTGATCCCTTCCCTCCCGACTCGGCGCGTCATGCCTGCCTCGAAGCCACCCTCCGCTGCAGCCGCCGGTGGTGCTCTATGGCGCTTCCCCGCGGAGCAGCCGCCCCGCCATGGCAAGCTCACGCACGCCAACCTTCGCGCCGGTGCGCACCGCAGCTTCCGGAAGCACCTCAAGGCCGCCTCGTTTGGCAACGCGACGCCTCGGCCGGTGCGTCGCCGGCCGGGTCGCCACCGACCACCACCCACCCAACCTCCCATCGACCGACCGCTCCGGTCCCGGTGGTCCTCGGCGGTTTCAGGCCTTCGACACGATTTCCGAAAATCGAATCGGACCAATCCAGGCAATTTGAGACCATGCCCATTGCCGCGGCGTTGGTCTCGGAGATTCTTTCCATCGTTCTTGGTGGTCGCCCTATCGATTGCGTCATGAAATACGCTAAAGGGCATCGTGATGTGCTAACATAAGTTCTTCTAGCACAAGTCATCTGAACACGGAGCGCATCAGTCTCATCAACGGGACGGAATGAAGATGTCTGGGCAGGGACGGATCCGAATGGCTGAAACCCAGCTTGAGAATCTTTCCGCGATCTCCAAGTCGTCCGGAGAGGCCTTCATCCTCCTCTCTCGTGACGCCGAGGTGAGCAGCTGGAATCCGGCCGCTCGATCCCTGTTCGGTTACTCCGAAAAGGAAGTCCTCGGACGCGACTCCGCTCTTCTTCTCGGCCCCAAGGGCACGTCCAAGCTCCATGCAGGGCTGGCTCGGCTCAGCGAGGGTGGGCGAGCGGAACGTTTCGAGTCCTTTGCTCGCTTGAAGGACGATCGCCGCATGAAGGCCCTCATAACTCTCTCCCCGGTTCATGACGATCGAGGTTCTTTCCTCGGTGCCACACTCGTCATTCGGCCGGCGTCCCATAGAGCGTTACCCGACAGCGATCAGGCGTGTTTCTTCGCGATCATCGTGGAGGCGCACAGATCGGCGAAAAGACCGTCCTCCCAGGCCGTCTTTGCGACTTGGAATGCCGGCGCGGAACGCTTGTTTGGTTACGCCGATTACGAAGTTGTCGGCCATGACGTCTCCATGCTCGTGTGTCCTGATCAATCCTCCAAACTCCGCCAGGCGATACAGCGCGTACTCCAGGGTGATCAGGTCGACGACTGCACCTGTCTTCGACTCGATAAGGCCGGGGACTGGATTGGGACGACCGCTACCTTGGCCCCGGTACGCAACGAGGTTGGTCGGGTGGTCGGAGTCTCGGGGAGAGTCAGGTCACTCGCGCTGGCCACCGAGCCCAGCCACAACGGCGCCACCGGACGGGTGGTGTCGCGCGGCACAAAGATGACCGACACCGTCGATGAGGCCGCCACAGTTCTGCGTCGGGCCGTCGTTCAAGGCTCGTTCCCGTTCCCAGAGACAAGCGACCCAGCGTCTCACTGGCTACAAGCCTTTGACCTGAGTCCGATCCCGACCGCGATCATTACCACCAAACAACGCGTGGTCCGGGTGAACAACGCCTACGCCCAGATGCTCGGATACCCACCGGAATTTCTGGTCAGTTTGAGCTCCCTCACAGACGTCACGCTTCCAGACGACCGTGGTCGAGACGAAAAGCTCGCCCGCGAACTTCTCGCGGGCGCCCGGCAATCCTACGAACTCGAGAAGCAGTACGTGCGGGCCGACGGTCACCTGGTCCCGGTGCGTCACTTCGTCTCGGCCATACGCGACGAGTCGGGATCGCTGGTCGCGATGCTCGCCCAGGCCGTCGATCTGACACTGCAAAGACGCGCTGACGCAGAGCATCTGCACCTGCAGCGTGTCTCAGAGCTCGCCTTCGACCAGAGCCCGATCGCGACGGCGATTATCGGCCTCGACCGCCGCCCCCTCTGGGTGAACGACACCTACTTCCGCCTGCTCGGGTACCCACATGAGAAACTGCTCGACTTTGAGGCGTTTGTGGAGATCACCGACCCAGGTGACGTCCCACACGACAACCAGCTGTGGGGAGAGCTTCTAGCGGGGGTTCGACAGAGCTTCTGGATCGAGAAACGATACGTGCACGCCGACGGACACGCCGTCCCGGTAAGGGTCTCCGTCACCGCATTGTGCGACGAGTCGGGATCGCTCACCTCCTTTCTCGCGCAAGCCATCGACCTCACAGAACAGGAACGTGCCGAGGCGGAGCGCCGGAGTGCAGCGCGCCTCACGCAGCTCCTCTTCGAGCAGAGCTCGGTCGCGGCAGGGGCCGTCGACCCGCGCGGCAGGATCCTGACGGTCAACGAGACCCTCCTCCGCATGTCCGGTTACTCGCGAGAGGAGTTGATCGGATCCCCGCTGGTAGAGCACGTCCACCCCGACGACGTCGACGTCCTCGCCCACATGCTGTCCGAGTACAACGCAGGACGCGTAGACCAACACAAGGTCGAGGTACGTCTCCACGACGCCGATGGCCATTTCCTGCCTACAAGGATTTACTCAGCCGCGCTGCGCGATGACTCGGGATCGTTCATCGGCGTCCTCGGACAGGTCATCGACCTCACCGAACAAAAACAGGCCGAGCACCTCTTGCGGCGCACGTTCGACCAGAGCCCGATTCCCTCGGCGACCATGGACTTGCAGGGCCGCATCGAGCAGGTCAACGAGGCGGCCGCGCGTCTGTTCGGCTACTCACGCGAGGAGTTGGTCGGTTCCCTGTTCGCTGACCACACCCATCCCGATGAAGTTGACGTCCACCGCGATGCCCTCGCTAAGTTGATCGCCGGGACGCGGGACCACTACGAGATCGGGAGGCGTCTCGTCCACGCCGATGGCCACTTCGTGCCGGGGCGGATGTACGTCGCCCCGGTGCACGACGAGTCCGGAGCGGTCGCCGAGGTCATCGGGCAGTTCATCGACGAATCGCAGCTGCGTCGTGCGGAGACCGAGCGCGAGCGCGCCACCCGCTTCGCGCATCTGCTTTTCGAACAGAGTCCGATCCCCGCGGCGACGATCGACCTCGACGAACGGTTTCAAGTTGCCAATGACGCCTTTCTCGAGGTGCTCGGTTGTGCCCGTGACGAGCTCGTCGGTTCCAAGATCACAGAACACATACCTCCGGACGAGGTCGTGGAGTTCAGTGCGGTGTTCGCGGAAATGGCCTCTGGAGCACAGGAACGCTCTATGTCAGAGAGACGCTTTCTCCACGCCGATGGCCATGTCCTTCCTGGCCGCCTCTATGCCACGACGATTCGCGACGACGCCGGCACCACGGTGGCCTTTCTCGGCCAATTTCTCGACCAATCGGAGCTTTGGCGGGTCGAGGAACAGCTGGAGTACGAGGAGCTTCACGACCAGCTGACCTCGCTTCCCTCGCGAAGGCTCGTCGCCGACCGGGTGGGGCGCGAGCTCGAGTGGGCCCGCGCCCGTCATCGCCTCGTCGGCGTGACGATCATCGACGTCGACCGCTTCGACGCGGTGAACGAGGCCTTCGGCCGCGCCCTCGGTGACCAGCTGCTGGTGGAACTGGCTCAACGTCTCGCCGCCTGCACGCGGCACACGGACACGGTCGGCCGACTGGAAGGTGACACCTTCGCCGTCGTGCGCGGCGCCCTCACCGATCCCCTCGAGATGATCGACCTCGCCCACTCGATCGCGGCGATGGTCGAGAAGCCGTTCGCGCTCGACTCCGAGCAGGAACTCGTCACGGTGAGCATCGGGGTGGCGATCAGCAGCCGAGACGAGACCTCGGAGCGCCTGGTACGCGACGCCGAACTCGCGCTCACCAAGGCCAAAGAAGACGGTGGCAACTGCTGGGTGGTGTTCGACGACACCCTGCGTGTCCGGGCACAGACTCGCGCCGCCGCCGAGGCCGGGCTGCGCACAGCGCTGCAGAACGGGGAGTTCATCCTTCACTACCAGCCGATAGTCGATCTCCAGGTGGGCCGGTTCGTCGGCGTCGAAGCCTTGATCCGCTGGAACGATCCAGCCCGCGGCACGGTTCCGCCCGACGAGTTCATCCCGATCTCCGAACAGACCGGGCTCATCGTGCCGATCGGGGAATGGGTGATGGGCGAGGCCTGCCGCCAGGCAAGCGCCTGGAACCAGGAACGGGTGGGCGACACCCCTTGGCAGATGGCGGTCAACGTCTCACCGCTCCAGATCCGATCCGGAACGCTGTTCGAGACGGTCGCCCAGGCCCTCGACGCCTCCGGCCTCGATCCCACAACTCTCACGCTCGAACTCACCGAGACCGCCTTCATGGAGGACGTCGACCTCGTCCACAACATGCTCGACCCCCTCCACGAGCGAGGGGTCCAAATCGCAATCGACGATTTCGGAACTGGCTACTCCTCCCTGGGGCGTATCCGTCGATTCCAGGTCGACGTGCTGAAGATCGACCGCAGCTTCATCAGCGGCCTCGAGAACGACCAATCGGCGAGACAACTCGCCACGGCGATCCTCGAGATGGGACGAGCCCTGGACGTCCTCGTCATCGCGGAGGGCGTGGAGACCCAGGCCCAGCTCGAATGGCTGGGACGCTTCGGCTGCCGCTGCGCTCAAGGGTTCCTGTTCGCCAGGCCGATGCCGGCACCCGAGTGCCTGGCGCAGCTCCGACAGACCTAGAGCGCAGCAACGGGGGGCCTGCCCGTCGTGCCGGCACCGGCGGGCTCGGACGGCGCCGCCTGAGCCCAAAAGGTCATTTCCCACCTCGCCCACAGCTCCCGAGACTCGTCGGTGCCGGCGAGGGCGGGCCGCCGCGGGTCAATCAGGACCCGCGCAGCCGGACCCGCAGCTTCAGGGAGGTGGGTCCGAGATCGAAGCGTTCGCGCAGCGAACGTTCCAGGTAGCGAAGGTAGCTCGGTTGCAACCGTCGGCTGGCGAAGATTGTCACCGTCGGGGGGTCCACCGCCCCCTGCACCCCGTAGAGGATCCGTGACCCGGACGGGGCGTGCGCGGACTGGATCGACCGCAGCGCATCGTTGAGGACCCCGGTCGGGATCCTCCGGTGGTAGGCGTCGATCGCGGCCCGGAGCGCCGGAACCAGTCGGTGCACTCCCCGACCGGTGAGCGCGGAGAGCCGGAGCACCGGCGCGTAGCCGAGGAACCCCAGCCGGTCGGTGACGTCGGCGGCGACCACCGGGCGTCGCTCGGCCGGGACCAGATCCCACTTGTTGAGCACCACGACGATCGGATCGCCCGCCGCGTCGATCCGTTCGGCCAGCCGCTGATCCTGGCGGGTTACTCCGTCGCTCGCGTCGATGACGAGCAGCGCGACATCGCTCCGGTCGATCGCCGACAGCGACCGGACGAGGGAGAAGTACTCGGTGCCGTCGCCGATCCGCGACTTGCGACGCAGCCCCGCGGTGTCAGTGAAACGGATCCGGCCCTCGGCGGTCTCGACGATGGTGTCGATGGCGTCACGGGTTGTGCCCGGCACCTCGTGGACGATGGCCCGCGGCGCGCCGACCAGGCGGTTGAAAAGAGTCGACTTGCCGACATTCGGCCGCCCGACGATGGTCACGGAGGCAACCACCTCCACCTCGTCGGCTTCCCCGCTGGGGCGGGCGGCGGCCGGGACTGCCTCACCGGATCCGCCACCGACCACGGCCGGGGGAAACCGCGACACCGTCCAGTCGAGGAGGTCCCCGACGCCCCTTCCGTGCAGGGCGGAGACCAGCACCGGGTCCCCGAGCCCGAGACTCACGAACTCCCAGGCCGCCGGTTCTTGAGCTGCGGAGTCGACCTTGTTGGCGACGACGAGGACCACCCGGTCCTGCTTGCGAAGCCACGCGGCGACGGCATCGTCCTGAGAGGTGATCCCGGTCGTGGCGTCGGCGACGAACAGCACGACGTCGGCCTGTTCGATCGCGGTCCTGGCCTGGTCGCTCACCAACCGGTCGAGGGAGTCGCCCCGCTCCGCGAGCCCCCCGGTGTCAATGACGACGAAGTTCCGTCCGCTCCAGGATGCCGGGAGCTCCAGACGGTCACGGGTCACCCCGGGGCGGGGTTCGACGATGGCCGCTCGACGGCCGACGATGCGGTTGACGAGCGTCGACTTGCCGACGTTCGGGCCGCCTGCGACCACGACGACCGGCAGCCGGTCGGGGCGACCCGCCTCGCCCCCCTGGACGGCTCGATCCATCGGCGGCCCGGCGGTTCCCCGGATCATCGCCCGGTCCCAGGCCAATCCATGGCTTGTGCCGGGACGCGGTTCCCGGAGAGCGCCCGTCGCAACGAGGCCCCATCCTCGGCCACGAACTCGACAGGGCGCGGGAGATCCTCGGGGCCGCCACCGTCCAGGAACTGGCCGTTCGACACACACACCTCGGGAACGAGAACCCGCCGGTCGGCCGGCAGGTCACCGAGCGCCCGGGCCAGATCGGCGCCGGTGAGCAGCCCGGCCACCGCGATGTTGCCCCCGAAGAAGGTATTCGCAACCGCAATCGTCTCCACGCCCTCGTATCCCGCCTGGTCCAGGAGCGGACGCAGCACCCAGGCGCCGTAGACACCGGTGAGGATCGTCACCGGCTGTCCAGGTCGCCCGGAGCGGGCCCGGCCCGAGGCGCCCGGCGGGCACCCGACCGCACGGGGCGCCCGGTAGCCGAGAGCCGGGGCGCCGTCAAGGGAGGAGAACCAACCCGCCACCCGCCGGTGGCGACGAGCCCCGGCCGCGAAGGCCTCGGCGAAGGCGCGCGCCATCCCGATCCCGTTCTCGTGCTGGGGGAAACCCTCGTAGCAGGCCGCCTCGGGGAAGGAACGCCCGTCGAGCAGGTAGAACTCGTCCGCCGCGAAGACCATCCGACGGTCGAGGGCAGCATCGAATCGCCCTTGCCACGTCTCGATGGCATCCAGGACGGCGGCCACCTCGATCGCGGTGTGGGCCCGGACCGATTCCTCGCGAGAAAAACGGCTCACGCCGACCGGCACGACGCCGACCGAGGCCAGCCCGGGGAAGCGCTCCAGGATCCCCGCCATGGTGTCGTCCAAGACGGCGCCATCGTTCACCCCCGGGCACACCACCACCTGGCCGTGCACCTCGATCCCGTGCTCGAGCAAGCGAGCCAGCCAGTGCAGGCTGGTCGCGCCACGACGGTTGCGCAGCAGTTTGGCCCGCACCGCGGGATCGGTGGCGTGGATCGAGACGTAGAGCGGCGAGAGCCGCTCGGCGACGACCCTTTCGAGGTCGAGTTCGGTGAAGCGGGTCAGGGTCGTGAAGTTCCCGTAGAGGAACGAGAGGCGGTAGTCGTCGTCTTTCACGTACAGGGTGCGCCGCAGGCCCTCGGGGAGCTGGCGGACAAAGCAGAACGCGCAGCGGTTGTCACACGTCGTCACCCGGTCGAAGATCGCCGCCGAGACCGAGATGCCGAGCGGCTCACCGGCCCATTTGGACACCGCCACCTCGAAGGTGGTGCCGTCCCGGCCCACCTCGAGCGTCACCTCGCTGTCGTCGGCGGCCAGGCGGTACTCGATGACGTCACGCAGTGGAGACCCGTTCATCGCCCGGATCTCGTCGCCCACCCGGATTCCGGCTGCCTCCGCCGGCGAGGCGGGCGCGACGCCCTCAACCTGCGGAAACGCCATTGGCTTAGCGTACCTGGCCGGCTCGCTAGCCTGAACCGCGTGGATGTCGACCGCGTGCTGCTAGCTCAGCCGCGCGGTTTTTGCGCCGGGGTCGAGATGGCCATCAAGGCGCTCGCCTGGATGGTACGGGTCTTCGAGCCACCGGTGTACTGCTACCACGAGATCGTCCACAATCGCCTCGTCGTGGAGGAGTTCTCTCGCCAGGGCGTCGTCTTCGTCGACGACGTCGACGAGGTCCCCCCGGGAGCCCCGCTCATGCTCTCGGCCCACGGCTCGCCACCCGAGGTGGAACGGTCTGCCGCCGCCCACCACCGTCCCGTGGTGAACGCCGTCTGCCCCCTCGTCACCAAGGTGCACCACGAGCTGAAGGTTCGGGCCGCCAAGGGCTACACCGTCGTCTACGTCGGCCACGCCGGCCACGAGGAGGCGATCGGGACGATGGCGGTCGCGCCGCGCGCCGTCCGACTCGTGGAGCGAGAGGCTGATGTGGACGCCCTGGGCCCGATCGGCCCCCCGGTGGCATTGCTCGCCCAGACCACCTTGCCGCACGACGAGTGGTGGGGCATCGCGACCAGGGCCAAGGAGCGCTTCCCCGATCTTTGGATGCCCGGGCGCTCCGACCTTTGCTACGCCACGACCAACCGCCAGGCGGCGCTGCGGGCGGTGGCCGGACGCTGCGACTCGGTCGTCGTCATCGGCTCGGCCAACTCTTCCAACACCATCTCGTTGACCCGCGTCGCGGCGTCGGCGGGCGCCGGCCGGGTGCTCCGCGTGAATTCGGCCGACGAGCTCCCCGATGACCTCGCCGGCGTCGTCGGGGTCACCGCCGGTGCGTCGGCGCCGGAATGGCTGGTCGACGACGTCGTCCGCCGCCTGGCCCCGCGCCGAGGGATCGAGGTCGTCCCCGCCGTCGAGGAGGAGGAGTACTTCCCTCCTCCACCGGAGCTGCGTGACCTGCTCCGGACGGTGTGGTTCGCCGCCTCGGTGGCGCTCGGCCGGGCGCCGTCGGGTCAGCCGCCCGCGGCCGAAGACCGCGAGGTGCCGGCCGCGGCCATGCTCACCGGGCGTGCCGCGATCACCGGCTGAGAGGTACGGTGACTCCCCTGAACCCCCCAGCCACCCCGACCGGTCCCCGGGAACGACCCCGGTGAACGCCCGCGAGATCCGTCGCCGCCAAGCCGTCGACGAGCTCGTCGACTCGGTGGCGCTACAGGAGTTCCGCGCCGCCCACGGTGAACCCACCTTCGCCCCGATCGTCGTCGTCGCCGCGGCCTATCACGAGCGGGACAACATCGATCGGGTCATCGATGCGCTGCCGGACGAGCTCTGCGGCCAACCCCTCTCGTTCCTCGTCGTCATCGACGGCGAGGAGGACGGCACCGCCGAGATCGTCCGCAAGTCCGGCCATTTCGCGGTCATCGCCCCGGTAAACCGGGGACAGGGCGCGGCATTGCGCCTCGGCTACCGGGTGGCCAGCGAGCACGGGGCACGCTTCATCGTCACCGCCGACGCCGACGGCCAGACCGACCCCGCCGACCTCGCCACCGTGCTGCAACCGGTCCTCGACGACGAGGCCGATCTCGTTACCGGATCCCGCCGGCTCGGGCGCACCGAGTCGGCCGACCTGGTGCGCAACTTCGGGATCGTGTTCTTCTCCGTGGTCATCAGCGCACTGACCGGAACCAAGGTGACCGACGTCGCCAACCCGATCCGGGCGATGCGGGCGGACCTGCCGGGCCGGCTCACCCTCCTCCAGCCGCAGTACCAGTCGTCCGAACTCCTGATCGGGACGTTGATGGGTGGCGCGCGCTACACCGAACGCCCGGTCACCATGCTTGCCCGCGCCTCGGGACACTCGAAAAAGGGCGGCAACCTCGTCTACGGCTACCGGTTCACCGGCGTGGTGCTCCGCACCTGGTGGCGAGAACGCAGGCGTCGGCGCCGAGCCGGCTAACCCGCCCCGTTGAGGCGAAAGTCCTCCCAGGTCGCGGCCAACCCGGCCGGTAGGTCGTAGGCGGGCCGGAAACCGTGGGCCCGGGCCCGGGTGGTGTCGACGACCACCGCCGGCATCTCGCCGGGCTTGGCGGCGACGTGCTCGGCGCCGATCGCCACCCCGGTCACCTCGCAGGCGGTCCGCCAGAGCTCGTTCATCGACACCGACCGGCCGGCTCCGATCGTCAGGGTCTCGGGGTGTTCCAAGGCCAGGCCGAGCTCCACGGCGGCCACGGTGTCGGTGACGTAGACGTAGTCGCGCCTCTGTTCGCCGGAGCCGTAGACCTGGATCGTCCCGCCCCCGAGGGCGCAGCGCATCAGGCGTGCCACCACGCTGTCCTTGGACTGCATGCCGGCGCCGTAGACGTTGGTGAACCGCAGCGTGACGGTCCTCAACCCATAGCTGGCGGCGTAGGCGGCGAGGAGCATCTCTGCCGCCGCCTTGGTCGCCCCGTAGGGCGTGAGCGGGTGGGGCAGGACCTTCTCGTCGATGGTGCCGGCACCGACGTTGCCGGCCACCGCGTTGGTCGAGGCGAAGACAAAGCGTTCGACCCCGAGGGCGCGGCAGCGCTCCAAGACCAGCTCGGTGGCATCGACGTTCGTTCGGAACACCCCGTGCGGGTCCTTAGTCGAAGCCAGCACCGAGGTGATCGCCGCGAGGTGCACGACGGCCTCGGTGTCGGGGGCGACGGCCCGCTCCACCACCTCGGGTTCCCGGAGATCGCCGAGGACGCAGGTGACGTCCGGCGACGGAAAGGGCCGGAGGTCCGCCACCACGACCTGGTCGCCCCGGGACCGCAACCGGGCGACGACGTGTCGGCCGATGAACCCCGAACCTCCGGTCACGACGACGTGCACGGCGTCTCCTCTCGGTCGAAGACCAGCAACCCCGGATCGGGCCGAGACCCTATCGCCGACGGACGATCGACGCGGCTTCGTCGCTCAGGGCCTGGATGGAGCGACGCAGCTCCTCGGTGAGCGCGTGCACCGCCGGGCGCGGCACCCTCCTCGAGCCGTCGGTCGCGCGGTGCTCGACCCCGGTCATGATCGGGGCGCCGACCACGCAGGCGACGCGACTCGGCCGGGGCAGGATCTTGCCCCGGGGCAGCGTCCGGTCGGTTCCGGCCAGGCCGACCGGGACGAGCGGGACGCCGGCGCGCAAGGCCAGGTAGGCCGCCCCCTCCCGGGTCGGACCGATGGTGGGTCCGGTGTTGCGGGTTCCCTCGGGGAAGATGACGAGCGGCTCACCGGCGGCAAGAACCTGAAGGGCGCGATTGAACGCCTCCCGGTCGGTCGCCGCCCGGTTGACCGGGAAGGCCCCCAGCGTCTCGACCAGCCAGTTGAGCGGGCGGTTCACGAAGATCTCCGCCTTGGCGATGAACCGGAGGCGGCGCCGGGTGATACGGGCGACGATCAATGGGTCGATGTCGGAGCGGTGCAACGACGCCAGGACGAACGGACCGGAGGGTGGCAGGTGCTCGGCACCCACCACCGGCCCGAACATGACCAGCCGGCCGGCCCCCACGGCGATCGCACGGCACACCGCGTAGAACCAGCTCACCCGCCGGGAGATCGGACGGACCGGGCGTGTCCCGGCTCCCGGTTCCGGTTTCCGGTCCAAGGCGGCGAGCGCGGTGATCTCCTCCACGATCGACTCGATCGAGCGCCCGGTGGAATCGATGACGACGGCGTCGGCGGCGGGCACCAGCGGCGAAACCGCTCGAGTCGAGTCCCGCCGGTCACGCACCCGGATGGCCGCCGCCACCGCCGCCAAGTCGGTCGGGCCGGCCTCCGTCTCCTGGTCGAGAGCCCGCCGGCGGGCCCTTTCCTCGGGAGCCGCGGTGAGAAAGACCTTGACTGGCGCGTCCGGAAGGACCACCGTGCCGATGTCGCGCCCCTCCACGACACCGGAATGGCGCTCGGCCACCCAGGCCCGCTGGCGGGCAACGAGAGCCGCCCGCACGGGCGCCTGGGCGGCGACCGCCGACACCGCGGCGTCGACCGCCGGGGCGCGGATGGCGACGGTGACATCCTCGCCGTCGACCCGAACACACGCCCCGACCTCGAGGTCGAGATCGCGGGCCAGGGCGCCGAGTTTCTCGCCGTCCGAGGTGGCGATCCCGCGCCGCAACGCGCTCAGCGTCACCGCCCGGTACATCGCCCCGGTGTCGAGGCGTTCGATCCCGAGACGTTCGGCCAGCGCCGCGGCCACCGAAGACTTGCCGGCACCGCCCGGCCCGTCGATCGCGATCAGGAGCACGAAAGGCTCCTCAGGTCCTCGACGAATCCTGGCCAGGTCACCGCCGAGGCCGCGAAGTCCTCGATCTGCACCGCACCGGACGGGCCCAGCCCCGCCACGGCGAGCGCCATCGCCACCCGGTGGTCGCCGTGGGAGCTCACCGTGCCGCGGGGAGCGAAGCCACCACCTTTGATCACCAGGCCGTCCGGGAGCTCTTGCACTTCGGCCCCCAGTGCGGCGAGCTCGGCGGTCATGGTGGCGATGCGATCGCTCTCTTTCACCCGCAGTTCCAGCGCGTCGGTGATCGTCGTCACCCCGTCGGCGAAGGCCGCGGCGACGGCCAGCACCGGCAGCTCGTCGATCAGCGAGGGGATCTCGGCACCGCTGATGGTGGTGCCGTCGAGGGGCGCATGGCCGACGATCAGGTCCCCGGTGGTGGCGTCGCGGGGGACGATCTCGATCGACGCCCCCATCCGGCGCAGCACGTCGACGAATCCGAGGCGCCCCGGACCGCAATAGACGTGCTCGATCCGCACTTCGCTGCCGGCCACCACGCTCGCCGCCACCGCGATGAAGGCCGCCTGCGAGGGGTCGCCGGGGATGTCGACCTCGAAGGGCACCAGGGCGCTGCGCCGCAGGTGCACCGCGTAGCCAGCGTCTCCCTCGTCGACCTCCATCGCCGCCCCACCGCGGGCGAACAGCTCCTCGGTGTGGCGCCGGGTGGGAACCGGCTCTCGGACCACGGTCTCCCCGTCGGCGTCGAGACCAGCGAAGAGGATCGCCCCTTTCACCTGGGAAGACGACACCGGCGAGGTGTAGTCGATGCCGGTGAGCGCGCCGCCCCGCACCTCGAGGGGGGCGCGCTGTCCCCCGGCGGCGCCGGCGATGGTGGCGCCCATCGACCGCAGGGGCTCGACGACCCGGTCCATCGGGCGCCGTCTCACCGAGGAGTCGCCGTCGAGGACGCACCGGAAGGGCAGGGTGGCGCAAACCCCGGCGAGGAGTCGGACCGCGGTGGCGGAATTGCCGAGGTCGATGGGGCGGTCGGGGGGCCGCAGACGCTCCCGGCCCCCGATGACGCTGTCCCCGTCGAAGTAGGCCCCGAGCGCGCCGAGAGCGGCCCGGGTGCGGGCAACGTCGTCGCCCCGGGGCAGCCCGCGGACTCGCGAGGTGCCGGAGGCGAGCGCGGCGCAGAGGAGGGCCCGGTGGGCGATCGACTTGTCTCCGGGAACCCGGATCACCCCCCGGAGTGGGCCGGATTCCGAGAACGTCGCCGTCTCCGGCGTCGCTCCGCTCAACGCGCCACCACCGGGAGGGCGGACGGAACCGGACCCGTGCCCCGGTCGCGGCCGACAACGGTGGCCCGGGCCATCGCGGCCCTCAGTTGGTGAGATCGGGGCGGAGCGACTCCGCGCCCTCGAGGTAGACGTGCTGGATCTGCGCCCGGTCCCGCTCGGTGTAGCAATGGACGAGCACCCGGATGCAACGGGGCACCGTGCCCTCCACGGCCATCTCCCGGCAGCCGAGCAGCGGCACGTCGCCGAGCCCCGGGATGGCCCGGGCCGCGGCGGCTGGGAAGCTCGAGGTCACGTCCTCGGTAGCGGTGAAGATCATGCTCACCACGTCGGCCGGCGCGAGACCGTTGCGCCCGAGAATCGCGGCCACGAGGGCGCCAACCCGCTCGCGCACCTGGATCTCGGTGTCTTCGTCGAGCGTCGTCGCGCCCCGGACCGCCCGCAGTACGACCCCCATGGCCCTCGCAGCCTACTCAGTGCCGATCCCGCCGCTTCTTCCCGTCCAGCTGGCCGCCTCGCGTAGGCTTCGAACCTCGTCCGTGCTCAGTGCCCGGAATCGTCCCGGGGGTAGCCGGGCGTCGGACAACGGGCCGAGCCGCGTGCGGACCAGACGACGGACCGGATGACCGACCACCTCGCACATCCGGCGCACCTGGTGGTAGCGGCCCTCATGGATGACGATGCGTAGCACCCCGGCGCCGCGCCGCGTGACCCTCGCCGGCGCGGTGACCACCCCCGGCTCGATCTCGACGCCGGCCCGCAGCGCCCGTAGCGCGGCCGGCGAGGGATCGCCCTCCACCTCGGCGAGGTACTCCTTGTCGATCCCGTGGCTCGGATGGGCCAGCAGCTGCGCCAGGTCACCATCGTTGGTGCAGATGATGAGGCCTTCGGTCGCGAAGTCGAGACGCCCCACCGCGAAGACCCGTGGCTCGGGCGGCACCAACTCGATCAGGGTGGGGCGTCCCTCGGGGTCCCGCGCCGTCGTCACCACCCCGGCGGGCTTGTTCACCAGCCAGTAGACCAGGCCGGGCAGGATCCCGACGGCGACTCCGTCGACCGTCACCCGGTCGCGCTCGGGTCGGACCCGGCGGCCGAGCCGGGCCACCTCCCCGTTCACCATCACCCTTCCCGCCTCGATCAACGCCTCCGCCGACCGTCGTGAACCGAAACCCGTCCGGGCGAGCACCTTCTGCAGGCGCACGCCCTCGGCGGGGCTGGTGGTCACTCCCCCGGCTCGGCGCGCAGCACCTTTTCCAGGCCCTCGACGGCACCGGCGTCCGGCACGAAACCGTCGAGCGGCGGCAGGTCGGCGAGCGAGTCGAGCCCGAGCCGTTCGAGGAAGGTCGCGGTGGTCCCGAACAAGACCGCCAGCCCCGGGCCGTCGTCACGGCCAACCGGCTCGACATAGCCGCGCAAGGTCAGTAGCCGCAGCACGCCCTCACTGTTCACACCCCGGATCGCCGCCACCTGGGCCCGGGAGATCGGCTGCTTGTAGGCGACGATGGCGAGCGTCTCCAGCGCCGCCGGCGACAGCCGGCGGGGTTGGTCGTCGAGGATGAACCGTTCCACATGGCCGCGGTAGGCCGGATGGCTCTGCAGGCGGTAGCCGCCGGCGATCCGCACCAGTTCAAAGCCGCGCTCTTCTTCTTCATAGGAGAGCCGCAGGGCCGCGCACAGCTCCTCGACCCGTTCCACCGGGACCTCCAAGAGCTCGGCGAGCAGCCCCGACGACACCGGTTCGGTGGCGACGGTGAGCACCGCCTCGATGGCCGCTGCCTCGGCGCGCCATTCCTCAAGAAAGGGGCTCATCGCGTGGGCTCAGCGGTCACACCCCGGTGCCGGCGGGGCGGGGTCCGGGCCTCGGGTGCCTGGTCGGCCCGGCCAATCCAGCGCACCTGCAAAGCACCGAAGGTGGTCTGCTGGTCCAGCTCGACGAGCTCTTCCTTGTACAGCTCGAGCAGCGCCAGGAAGTACGCCACGACATGGGCCGTCGACGGCAGGTGGGCCGTCAACTGACGGAAGCTCGCCTGGCCCCGCCGGGCGAGCTCGATGGCGAGGTCCCCGATGGTGGCCTCGACGCTCACCTCATCGACGAGCACGTGGGCGTCGCCGATCACGGCCATGGGCCGCTCCGCCAGGGCGCGGCGGGCCACCTCGGCGAGTCGCTCCACGGTCACGCCGGCGAGCAGGTCCGGCACCACCTCGACGAAGCGCTCGTCGGCCCCCGCCCGGCGCGGGATGGAGCGGGCCGCGGTCTGCTCAAGCGCCGCGAGCTCACCGCCGGCCGAGGAGAAGGTCTGGCTTTCGACCAGCCGGGCAAGCAGATAGTCGCGGGCCTCGAAGAGGGCGAGCTCCTCCTCGAGCTCCAGATCGATCCTTCCGGGCAGGAGACGACGGCACTTCAGCTCGACGAGGGTCGCCGCGATGAGGAGGAACTCCGTCGCCAGCTCGAGGTCGACCGCCTCGGCGCGGGCCATCTCGGTGAGGAAACCGTCGACGATCTCGGCCAGGTTGACCTCGTAGATCTCGACCTCCTGGGCCGAGATGAGCTGGAGGAGCAGGCTGAAGGGCCCGTCGAACACGTCAAGATGGACCTCGTAGGCCACCCCTGCACGCTACCGTCGGCAGTCTCCAGATGGTGAACAGCCCACTATCGATCTTCAGCTTGTCGTCGATCGTGACACACAGTGCGGTCGCGAAGGTGTCCAGGTCGGCGTCCACATAGGACTCCAGGGTCGAACGTTGGGTTTAGACAGCGCCGATCATGGACGCCTTTCGCGCGCCAAGGGTGGATCTCAGCTTCGGCAGGATCCCTCGGACTTACTCATCTAGTTCCTGGACTGTGATATTTTGCCGCCCCAGTCGCGACTCCCGCCCACCGTGCCCATCGTCGCCGCTTCCGCCAGACGGGTGTCCCGATCGGCCTCTGACTGGTATGCACCCACCTGGCGATTGTGGGACGTCTGAGGGCTCGCGTAGTCCGTCCCCGATCGGCTTAGGCCGCCGAACCCGCTCTTTCGCAACGAGTGCTCCATCCGGTATCGACTAGCTGCAGCAAGTCCTACCGCCGGGTAAACACCGACGATCCGAAGATCGTGGGAACCGTGCGCGCGTCGCCGAGGCGCGGCAGGCCGAACAGGGTCTCGATGGATGCCAAAAGTGAATAGTGGTTGTACGCGGTGTGGAAGACGATCCCGCCCGGCTTGATAAACGGCGAGATCAGGATCGCACCGATCCGCCCACCCCCTGGTCCATTGAGGCCGGGTTCGGGTGCTGCCGGTCCGGGCTTCTCGCGGCAGCACGCTGTTGAGTCGACGCCGGTACCGGAGCTCTCAGCCTCGTCGAAGGTGACGACCAGCAGGCCGTCCTGCTTGAAGGCCGCCGAGTGAGTGATTTTCGGCACCCACGTAGCAAGGAACGTATCGATGTCTGCGAGCCGGGATGCTCCACTCTTCTGGTTGACGCAGGGGTAGTCGTGCCCGTCGCTGCAGATGTTCGGCGTGATGATCGAGAAATTAGGTGTGGTGGCAACGCTCTTGAGGTCGGTGACAAGACCGGTCTCGCCCTTGCGGGCCGAGGCGGGCATCGCCCCGGTTGGCGAGCCCAGTGCGACGACGTGAGCATCGCAGTAGGCGACCGAGTCGATGATCGAGTGGAAGTACACGAACGGGTCGTGCTTGCTCGCGTACCCGTCACCGCTCACCGCGAGTTGCGTGCCATCGGCACCGTTGATTTTCGGGTGACCGCATGCCGCGGTCTCGCGCGACGGAATGTTGCCCATGTCCTGTTCGTAGCCCTTCCAGGTGAAGCCCCTGGCTGTGAGTTGGTTGGCTATCGTCTCCACGTCCTTCGGGTAGACGCAGCCATTACCCGGCTCGATCCCGCCCGCCAGGAGCTTGGCGGCTGGGAAGTTTACGAAGGTCGAGCAGTCCTGCTGGGTGTCGGGGTTCGGCGGCTGTCCAGAGATCATCGCGATGTAGTTATCGACCGAGTTGTGGCCGATGCCGTAATACATCGCCAGCAAGGTCCCCTCCGACGGGAGGACCTTGGCGAGGTAGGGATCCGCGGCAGGCGACCCGAAGGTCGAGGCGTAGTCCTCGTTCTCGAGCACGATGACGAAGACGTGACGAATTGGCGGCAGCTTGAATCTCGCGGCCCAAGCGTCCGATGCGGCGAGTGCGTTGGGAGAGCCATCAGCACCGTGCGCGGAAACAAGCGGGGCGAGCAGCGCAATGACACCGAGTAGAGCGACGAGCAGAGAGACGGTTATCCGACGCCTTGCGTTGCGCCCACAAGAACGCTGAGTTGCGGTTCGGGACCGGTTGATAGGGCGTCACGGTACACCCCGTTACCACACGAACGGTCTGTCAAGCGATGCTGTAAAGGCCCATCCAAAACGGTAGCGCCCACGGCCTGAACGCCTCCGGTCGAAAAGGGAGGTGCCCGACCATCCCTAGCTCTGTCCTGCCCGGTCTGGAGGCTTCCCGAGAGGAAGCCAGCCAGGCAGCCAGATCGCGGTGGAGGGTACACACCGACATGCACCAGTAGACGGAGACGCGCCGTCAGGTGCTGGTGGACGGCATCTTGAAACGCTAGGTCTGCCGGAACTTCGGTCTGGAGTGGTGGACGTTGGAGAGGATCCTGACCCACACCGAGCGTCCCGGCTACCGTACTGCGGCGTCGTAGCCCAAGCCCGGGGGAGATCCTAGGCGCTATCGACGAGATTCTGGAAACCGACAAGACCGCTCCGCCAAAGCTGCGCCACATCGCCCGGCACATCTTCTAGCGATTGCACGACGAATACGGCTCCTCAGGCGGAACCACCCAGGCGCGCCGAGCCGTGGCCCACACCAGACGCTATTCGAAGAAGATCTTTGTTTCCCTGAATTTCCCGCCGGGACATGCCAAGTTCGACTTTGGGCAGGCGTTCGTCGAGATCGCCGGTGAGCGCACCAAGGCCGCCTTGGCGATGATGACGCCTCCCCACTCAGACACCTACTTCCTCGTTGCCCATTCCCGCGAGTGCACCGAGACCTTTCAGGCCGGGCTCGTTGCCGCCTTCGAGTTTTTTGTGGCGTGCCTGTGCGCACCAGCTATAACAACACGACCATCTGTGATTCAACAAGATAGTCAAGCCTGTCGCGAGCTTCTTCTTGTGCAATGCCAGGCCGCTACACGTGAACTTCCATTCGAGGCGTGCGACCATATGTTCGTGGCGCCGTTCGAAGACGAGCAATCGCTCCTGCACCTCTCGAAGATCGGCGAAGTCATTGGGCGTGAGGGCCTTGCGCTGGATCGCCAAGAAGCAGACTTCCACTTGCTCAAGACAGTTCGCGTGGACCGGCACGTGGACGAGGACGAGTCTTGGCCGCCGTTCGCGCTGGCGATCGGCGGCTTTGTTGCCCTGGTGGCTGGCGTCGCAGTCCACTACCTGCGATCGGGGCCCGGCCACTAAGTTTCTTTCATGGCGCGGATTTTCTCCGGGGTGCAACCCTCCGGCTCCCTCCACCTCGGCAACTACATCGGTGCGTTCCGCCAGTGGGTCGAAGGACAGCGAGAAGACGACGCCTTCTTCTGCGTCGCCGACCTCCACGCCCTCACCGTGGAGACCTCGCCCGAGCAGCTGCGGGCGCGCACGCTCGAGACGGCGGCCGGGCTGCTGGCGGTGGGGCTCGACCCCCAGCTATGCACCATCTTCTTGCAGAGCCATGTCGCCGAGCACACCGAGCTGTCCTGGCTCCTGGAGTGCACCGCATCGTACGGCGAGCTGCAGCGGATGACGCAGTTAAAGGAGAAGTCCCACGGCCAAGCCACCGTGCGCGCCGGCCTTCTCACCTACCCGGCGCTCATGGCGGCCGACATCCTGCTCTACGACACCGAGCGGGTCCCGGTCGGCGAGGACCAGCGCCAGCACCTGGAGCTCACCCGCGACCTTGCCATCCGCTTCAACACCGCCTACGGGGAGACCTTCGTCGTGCCGGAGATCGAACTGCCCCGGGTCGGGGCGCGGGTGATGGACCTCCAGCACCCCACGAAGAAGATGGCGAAGACCGCGACCTCGCCCGCCGGCATGATCGCGATCGACGACCCGCCCGAGGAGATCGACAAGAAGATCCGACGCGCCGTCACCGACGCCCAGACCGAGGTTCGTTACGACCGCGACCGCAAGCCGGGGGTCTCGAACCTCCTGGAGCTGCTCGCGGTGTCCACCGGGGAGTCGCCCGTCGCACTGGCGGCCCGCTACGACAGCTACGGCGCCCTCAAAGCCGACGTCGCCGCGGCGGTGATCGAACTCCTCCGCCCGGTACGCGAGCGCTACCTCGAACTCACCCGCGCCCCCGAGGTGCTCCGGCGAATCCTCGAGGACGGCGCCGATCGGGCCGGCCAGATCGCGGCCGTCACCCTTGAGCGGGCCCAGCGGGCCATCGGCCTGGTCGCCCGGCGCCGGGTCGCCGAAGCTGGCCGCCCTAGGCGATGACGACCGGCCCGATGCCGACGATGCGCCCCCACCACTCGGTGCCGAAGTTGAACAGGCTGTCGAGCGCGCCCGGGACGAACAGCACGAGGAACAGCACGAAGACCAGCGACATCATCCGCAGCCGGTAGTACTGGGGAAGCCAGGCGCGGGGCAGGAACCACTCCACGACGGCGGCGCCGTCGAGCGGGGGGATCGGGATGAGGTTGAACACCGCGATGATCACGTTCACGACCCCGAACAGGAACAGCACCTCCTCGCCGAGCGGCCAGGCGGTGATCGGCAGCGAGGCGAGCTGGCCGATGTTGGCGACGGCGTGGAAGAGGAATCCCGCGATCAAGGCCAGGATGACGTTGGTCGCCGGCCCCGCCAGCCCGACCAGCACGGCCTGGTCGCGGGGGTGACGGAGCCGGTCCACCCGGACAGGCACCGGTTTGGCCCACCCGAACGCCAGGTGGGTGGTGACGATGAGCAGGACCGGCAGGAGCACCGTTCCGATGGGGTCGATGTGGCGGATCGGGTTCAGCGAGAGCCGGCCGGCGCGCTTGGCGGTGTCGTCGCCGCACCAATAGGCGACGACACCGTGACTCACCTCGTGGATGATGATCGTCGGAATCAGAACGACGAAGAACAACCCCTCCTCGCTGTGGAGCGCATGGTGCCGCGCCGCCTCGACAACGATGGCGGCGAGGATCACGAGGATGGCTAGAACCCACGGACCGTTCCGGTGGAACCGCGCGACGCGTGCCTCGCGGCTCAACGACACGTAAGGGGCGTCAGCGTCGGGCGTTCGCGCAGGCGATACAGGTGCGGACCGCCGGCTTGGCCTCGAGCCTCGCGGGGGCGATCGGCTGCCCGCACTTCTCGCAGTTGCCGTAGGTGCCGCCGTCGACCTTGACGAGCGCGTGCTCTACCTCACCGAGCGCGTTGCGCAACTCCGTAACCAGCGCTTCGGTCTCCCCCCGCTCCGCCGTGACCTGGCTCGAGTCGGCGAAGTTCGAATCGTACGACAACCCGGTGCCGGTGCCGGGTCCGGAGCCGAGCTCGGCGAGCTGACGCTCGAGGGACGCGCGCTCCACCTCGAGAAGGGTGCGGTAATCGATCGGCGGGGCCTCGTTGGTCACGGCGAACAGACTAGTTCGCAGGCGCACCGACCTGGTACACGAGGTGCCCGGCCGACCTCCGGATTACCGGTCGCCGCCTCCGGGGGTCCGGCCACGGCGCGCCCGGGGGTGCGCCGCCAGGTACACCCGGCGCAGATGCTCCTGGGAAACCTTCGTGTAGACCTGGGTCGTGGTGATCGAGGCGTGGCCCAGGAGCTCCTGGACGACCCGGATGTCCGCCCCGTGGTCCAGCAGGTGGGTGGCGAACGAGTGGCGGAGCACGTGGGGTGTGATCCGGTCGGCGAGCCCCACCCGGCGTGCCCGGGTGTTCACCACGGTCCAGATGGCCTGACGACTCATCCGACGACCGCGGGTCGAGATCAATAGCGCCTGGGCGTCCCAACGGGCGAGCGTCTTTCCTTCCACCAGACACGGCCGCCCCCCGGGGCCGAGCCAAGCCGCGGCAGGCCGCCAGGGCCAGGCGGCCGACCGGCACGATGCGCTCCTTGGAGCCCTTGCCGAGAACCCGCACCACGCCGCCGGTGGGGTCGAGATCGATGATCGACAGCCCGGCGAGCTCGGAGATCCGGATGCCGGTGGCGTAGAGGAGCTCCAGGATGGCGCGGTCGCGCCGGGCGCGGGGATCGTCGCCGACGACCGAGTCCAGCAGGCGCGCCACCTCCGCCTCCGAGAGCGCCTTGGGGACGCCCTCCGGCACCCGGGGACCCTCGACCTGGACGGTCGGGTCGACCGGCGCGCCCCGCTCGTCGAGGCAGAAGGCGTGCAGACCGCGGATCGCGGCGAGGGCTCGCGCCCGCGACGAGGCCGCCAGGCCCGATTCGGCCAGGGTGCCGAGGTACTCCTCGACGACGGCGGGGGTGACCTCGCGCAGCTCCATCCGGCGACCGCCGAGGTAGCGCTCGTAGGCCACCAGGTCCCGCCGGTAGGAGATGATCGAGTTGGCGGCGCGGCCCCGTTCGACCGCCAGGTAGGACAGGTATTCTTCGGCGTCGACACTGAGAGGGGTCCCCGGAGCCACTTCTCGTCGGGCGGTCCCGCGCCTAGCTGGTGCCGTCGGGTTCCTCACGGCGGCGCATGGCGAGCGCACAGGCGATGATCGTCTTCGCGTCGACGAGCTCTCCCGACTCGACCAGTTCCCACACCGCGGCGAGGGGCACCCGCTCCAGGGTCATGTGGTGCTCCTCGATCCCCTGGGTCGAGCGCTCCGCCGGAGTGAGCTGTTCAGCCAGGAAACACGTCGTCAGCTCGTCGTTAAAGCCCGGCGAGTTGTAGAAGGAGCCGAGCTCGGCAAAGCGACCGGCGACCCGGCCGACCTCTTCGGCGAGCTCGCGTCGCGCACACGCCTCCGGCGGTTCTCCCGGCACGTCGAGCTTGCCGGCGGGGATCTCGAGGATCACCCGGCCGAGAGGGGCCCGGAACTGGCGGATCATGAGCACCGACCCGTCGGTCTCCAGCGGCACGATGCAGACCGCTCCGGGATGGCGCACGATCTGGCGCTCGAAGCGTTGGCCGTCGGGGTCGAGGAAATCGGCGGCCACAAACCGCAGATAGGAGGTGCGGATGAGCTCGCGCTCGCCGAGCGGGCGGAACACCTGCTCAGGAGGCGGCATCGACCCCCACCTCGAACAGGTGCGGGTTGCGCGCCCGGGCCCGTTCGACGGCTGCCCCGATGAACTCCCGGAACAGGGGGTGCGGCCGGTCGGGACGGCTCTTGAACTCCGGGTGCGCCTGGGTCCCGAGGTAGTAGGTGTGCCCGGGAAGCTCGATGAACTCGACCAGCCTCCCGTCGGGCGAGGTGCCCGAACAACGCAGACCGCCCTCCTCCAAGCGCTGGCGGAAACGGTTGTTGACCTCGTAGCGGTGCCGGTGTCGCTCACTCACCGTCGTCTCGCCGTAGATCGCCGCCACCCTGGATCCTTCGGCGAGGCGGGCGACGTAGGCACCCAGCCGCATCGTCCCTCCGAGGTCGGTCACGCCGGTCTGCTCGTCCATCAGATCGATCACCGGATACGGGGTCGCGGGGTCGAATTCCCGAGAGTTCGCGCCCTCCAGCCCGAGAATCGACCGCGCGTATTCGACCACCATCACCTGGAGCCCGAGGCACAGCCCGAGGCACGGCAGGTCGTGCTCGCGGGCGTACTTCGCGGCCGCGATCTTGCCCTCGATCCCCCGCACACCGAAGCCGCCGGGAATGACGATCCCGTCGAGGCCCCCGAGCGCCACCTCGACGACCGACTCCTCGACCGTCTCGGACTCGATCCACTCGATCTCGATCCGAGCGTCGTGGAAGAAGCCCCCGTGGCGGAGCGACTCGACCACCGAGAGGTAGGCATCAGGCAGGCCGACATACTTGCCGATCATGCCGATCCGCACGGTGTCGGTCGCCGAAGCGACACGTTCGACGATCCGCTCCCAGGCCGACAGGTCGACTCTCACCTCCGGCCCGTCGAGCTTCAGCGTCTCGCAGACGACGGCGTCGAAGCCCTCCTCGTGGAGGAGCAGCGGGATCTCGTAGATGCTCTTGGCGTCAACTTCCGAGATGACCGCCTCGATCGGCACGTCGCAGAGGAGTGAGATTTTGCGCTTCAGCCCCTCGTTCAGCTCGTGGTTGGAACGGCACACGATGACATCAGGCTGGACGCCACGGCTGCGCAGCTCGGTTACCGAGTGCTGGGTCGGCTTCGTCTTCAGCTCTCCCGAGGGCGCCAGGTAGGGCACCAGGGTGAGGTGGACGTAGCAGACGTTCTCGCGCCCGACGTCGTGGCGGAACTGACGGATCGCCTCCAGGAACGGCACGATTTCGATGTCACCGACCGTCCCGCCAATCTCGGTGATGACCACGTCGATCTCGTCGGAGGCCAGCCGGCGGATCCGCTCCTTGATCTCGTCGGTGATGTGCGGGATGACCTGGACGGTCCGCCCGAGGTAATCGCCGTGACGCTCCTTTTGGATCACGGCGGAGTAGATCTGCCCGGTCGTCGAGTTCGAGATCCGGTAGAGGTTCTCGTCGATGAAGCGCTCGTAGTGCCCGAGGTCGAGGTCGGTTTCGCCCCCGTCGTCGGTCACGAAGACCTCACCATGCTCAAAGGGGTTCAATGTCCCGGGGTCGAAGTTGATATAGGGATCGAGCTTGCACATGGTGATGCGCAGACCACGAGACTTGAGCAGTCGACCGAGTGAGGAGGCAACGAGTCCTTTCCCGAGGGAGCTCGACACCCCCCCGGTCACGAACACGAACTTCGTCACGTCGTCCTCCGCTGATCGGCTATATCAACGCTACAGGTCGCGTCCAGCTCCCACGCGGACTTGACGAATCGAATCATCGCGACCGGCGGGCGCCCACCTTTTCCAGCAGTTCCGCGGCATGTTCCCGGGCGACCTCGCTCTCGGGATGACCCGACAGCATGCGCGACAGCTCGACGACACGCTCGTGACCAGCGACGGGGCGCACCCGGGCGATGGTGCGCGATCTCTCCTCGCGTTTTTCCACCACGAGGTGGTTGTCCGCACAGGCGGCGATCTGGGCGAGATGGGTGACGACGAGCACCTGGTGATCGGCACCGAGCTGGGCGAGCGAAGCCCCGACGGCGAGCGCCGCTTCACCGCCGATCCCGACGTCGACCTCGTCAAAGACCAGGGTCGATGGCATCGAGGTCAGCACCAGCCTCAGTGCGAGCATCGTCCGGGCGAGCTCCCCGCCGGAGGCGACCTTGGCGAGCGGCAGCGCCGCCTCACCCGGATTGGCGGCGAGAAGGAACTCCACCCCATCCCCGAGCCCCTCGGACGGGACCACGACTTGGAGCCGGGCGCGACCGAGCCCCAGGCTGTGCAGGTGCTCCTCCACCGTCTCGGCCAGTCGCGGCGCCGCGGCCCGGCGGGCGTCGCCGACGACCTGCTCCGCCGCCACGAGCTCAGCCCGACAGCGAGCCCGGCGGGCTTCGACCTCGGCGCGTCGAACTTCGGTGCCCTCGAGGGAGCGCACCCGTTCGGCGATGCGGCTCGCCGCGGCCACGACGTCGGCGAGCTCGTCGCCGTGCTTGCGGACGAGGTCGTGCAGGAGCTGGCGTCGGGCCCGCACCTCCTCTAGCCGCTGGGGGTTTTCCTCGAAGGTCTCGGCGGCACGACGCAGATCCGTCGACAGGTCGGCCAGCTCGGCGAGGAGCCCCCGTAACCGAGACGCGAACGCGCCGAGCAATTCCTGGCGCTGGAGGGCCTCGAGCGCCCCTCCGAGATCGAACAGTGCCCCCGGTCGGACGCCGCCTTCGAAGGTCTCGTAGGCCAGGGTCACCGACTCGCGTAGCGCCGTCGCCGCCCGGAGGGTCTCCTCCTCGGTGGCGAGCCGTTCGTCCTCGTCGGCCGAGACGATCGCCGCGGCGGCGATTTCATCAGCTTCGAAGCGCAGTAGGTCGAGTTCGCGCTGTCGCTGGCGCTCGTCGCCGCCCAGGGAGGCGAGCTCCTCGTCACAGACAGCGATCTCCCGCCGGAGGCGGCGCACCGGTTCGAGGTCGATCCCGGCGAACTGATCGAGGGCCGCCCGCTGGGTTGCCGGAAGCAACAGCGACTGATGGGCGTGCTGACCGTAGAGGTCGACGAGGTCGCGTCCGGCTTCTTCGAGAGCCCCGAGTGGCGCCATCCGACCGTCGATCGTGGCCCGGGAGCGACCCCGACGCGGGACCACGCGCGACACGATGATCTCTCCATCGTCGTCGACAAAGCGGCCCTCGACCGTGGTCTCCTCGGCGCCGGTACGCACGATGGAGGCGTCGGCACGCGCGCCGACCAGTAATTCGAGCGCCTCGACGACCAGCGTCTTGCCGGCACCGGTCTCGCCGGTGATGGCGGTCAGCCCGGGACCAAAGACGATGTCGACGTCCTCGATCACCCCCAACTCGCGGACCCGCAGTTCGCCGAGCACGGCAGCAGTTAGCGCTCCCCGAGCCCGAACTTCGCCCGCAGGATCGAGTGAAAGCGCGGGGGTCCGAACCGCACGACGTTCGCCGGTTGCCGGCTACCGCAGACCTCGACCGCATCTTCGGGTCCGACGGGGACGACCGTCGAACCGTCAACGACGAGGACCGCCAACGGCCCGTCCTTGGGTTCGATGCGCACGACCTCGTCGGGCCCGAGGACCAGCGAGCGGTCGAACAGCATGTGTGGCGAGACCGGTGTGACGATGAGCAACCGCAGCTCCGGTGAGACGATCGGACCACGAAGTGACAGGTTGTAGCCGGTCGATCCGGTCGGTGTGGCGACGATGATCCCGTCGACGACGTAGCTCATGAACGGGTGGCCAGCGATCGCAACGTCGAGCCGGATCGTCCGCCCCGGTGTCGTCTTCACCACCGCCGCCTCGTTCAGCCCGACCACGGTCACGTCCTCTTCCGCCGAGCGCAAGACGCGAATCTCGAGGACCATGCGTTCTTCGACCTCGTAGTCGCCGGCGACCAGCCGGGCGAACGCCGCCTCCATGACCCCCGGTTCGACCTGGGCGAGATAGCCCAAGCTTCCGAGATTCACGCCGAGGACCGGGATGCCTCGTCCGGTGGTGAACTCGACCGTCCGTAGCATGGTCCCGTCACCGCCGAGGCTGACCGCGAAATCGAACCTGCCCGCCGGCGCCATATCGCCGAGGTCCGTCTCCCCTAGCTGGGTGACCCCGTAACCACGGTGCTCCCACCACTCCCGGGCCCGGGCTGCCAGCTTCGCCGCCTCGGGCCGGAGCGGATGGACGACGAGCGCTACCTGCCGTTCTTCGGGCGGCGACGGATCCTTTCCCATGGTGTCATCCTTGCGACAGCAGGCGCTTCAAGCCGACGCGTCAGTCTGCGCGCACCGTAGCGCACCGCCTTCTCGGGCCGGCGAGATTCCGCTGGGGCCCGGTCCATCGGATCCCAGAGGACCACAAAGGCGTCCGCCCCTCAAGCCTTCTTGGCCGCAACCTTCTTGGCCGCCGCCTTCTTGGGCGCAGCCTTCTTCGCGCCAACCTTGGTCGCGGCTTTCTTCGGCGCAGCTTGCTTGGCCGCCGCCTTCTTCGCGGGAGCCTTTTTCGCGGGAGCCTTCTTCGCCGCCGCCCTCTTGGCAGCCGGCGCACCAGCCCGATGAGCCCGTTTCGGACCGAAATACTCACCTACCAACGCCATCAAGCGCTCCAAGAACTCGCCGATCTCGTCACGGCGCGTCGACGAGAACGAGTCGAACTCCCGACGTACCTCGGAGTGCACCAGCTCGCTGAGGCGGTCGACGCTCCGCTTCGAGCGGGTCCGCAGTTCCTCGAGGAGCTCCTCAAGCCGTTCACGACCCTTGCCCTCCCCACGCAGGATTTCGCCGATGATTCTCTCGATCTCAGGCCGGTTTGCCTTGGAACACGAAAACGTCGACTCGGCGTAGCGCCGGATGCTGTCTTTGAGTGACTCTTTACCACCCGTGTCAGATTCCATAGTTCCAGCGTACCGTCGATCAACTGGGATGCCGGTGCGGCTCGAAACCCGACTCGATCAGATCGTCGACGAGGTGGGCGAGGTCTTCGGCCTCGCGCTCGGGGGCTGGAACGAGCGAGCCGTGGTCGGGCGGTGTCACGCCGGAAAGCACGAGTCCGAACCCAGCCCCCAATCGACGGGCGAACTCCCCGTCGGTCGAGGGTCGGTCGCCGACCATGAGATCGACCTGTCCGAGGCGACGGCGCACCAGCTCGGTCGCCGGCTCGTTCGGCTTGCCGGCTACGACCGGTTCAGCACCGCTCGCCACGGCGACCGCGGCGAGGAGCGAACCGCCGCCGGGCAGCTCACCGGCCGGGGTCGGATAGGTCGCGTCGGCGTTGGTGCCGACCAGGCGCGCCCCGGCCCGGATCGCGGCCTGCGCCCGCCCGAGACGGCGATAGTCGAACGCCGGGTCGATCCCGACGACGACCAGGTCGAAACCCCGGCTCTCGCCGGGACCATCGCACGCCACCACCTCCAGCCCTTGGTCTTCGAAGGCCTCGACGATCCCGGGGCCGCCGACGACGAGTGCCCGTCCACCGGGGACGCCGAGCGTCGCTGCGGCCTGTGCCGAGCTCAAGATGAGCTCCGGGGTGGCGGCCACGCCCATCTTGCGGAGCTTTCCCACGTGGTCCGCGACGGTCGGGTAGGAGTTGTTCGTGAAGTAGGCGACACCATGACCGGCGGTGGTGAGCCGCGCCAGCGCAGGCGCCGCCCCGGCGACCGGCTGGTCGGCCCGCCACAGGACCCCGTCGAGGTCGATGAGGATCGACCAACGCTCGGACATGGCCGCCATCCTCCCATCGGGACGGGCAGCGCGAGAAGAGAGGCCCCGACCGGTGTGCTACGCAGGTGTCGTGCCCCGGTTCGAACCCTTTCGCGGACTGCGTTACGCCCCGTCGGTTGCCCCGCTCGCCGACTTGATCGCGCCGCCCTACGACGTCGTCGACGCGGCCGAGCGCGCTCAGCTCGCAGCTCGCAGTCCCTACAACTCCATTCACGTCGAGCTTCCCGCCGCCGACTCGGACCGCGGCCTCGACCGCTATCAGGCCGCCGCGGCCCTCTTCGCGGCGTGGCGGACCGAAGGGGTGCTGGCGACCGACCCGTCACCCTCGCTCTACGTCTACCAGATGGGCTACCTCGACGACTCCGGAAGGTCCCTCTCGACGACCGGTGTCATCGGCGCGCTAGGCCTCGAACCCTTCGGCGGCGCCGTTCTGCCCCACGAAAAGACCATGTCCGCCCCCGGCCGGGACCGCCTCCAACTGCTGCGTTCCTGCCGGGTCAACTGCTCGCCGATCTGGGGGCTTTCACTCGCCGCGGGCCTGTCAGCGGCCTGCTCGGCGGCGATCGATGCGGCCGCCCAACAGGTGCGCGCGACCGACGACGAGCTGACGACGCACGAGGTGTGGCGCGTCGACGACGAATCGGTGGTCCGTGAGATCGCCGCCCTCGTCACCCCAGCGCCGGTCATCATCGCCGACGGCCACCATCGCCACGAGACGGCGATCCGGTACCGGGCGGAATGCCGTTCACGCCACCCGGCCACCCCCGGCGACTGCGACCTCATCATGGCCTTCCTCACCGAGCTCGCTCCGGACGAACTCGCCCTGCGACCCATCCACCGGCTCGTTGGGGAACTGCCGCCGGACCTCGATCTGGTCGGAGCCCTGGCGCGGCTCTTCCGGGCCGAACCGGCATCCAACGAGCCGGACACCCTTGCCGCGGAGATGGCGTCGCAAGGCACGCCGGCACTCGTCACCTCGGGCGGTAGTTGGCTGCTGTTCCCGACGACCGAGGATCCCTCCCGGCTGGAATCCCTCGACGCCGCCTCGGTCGACACGGCCCTCGCCGGGTTGCCGCGCCACCGGACCGACTACGTGCACGACACCGGGCGCGCCTGGGACGCGGTGCGAAGTAGTCGCGCCCAGGCCGCCCTGCTCGTGCGGGCGGCGACCGTCAACCAGCTTGCCGAGACCGTGCGCCGCGGGACGAGGATGCCGCCGAAGTCGACGTATTTCCACCCCAAACCCCGGACCGGGTTCGTCTTCCGCGCGCTCGATGACTGAGACGGGCTGGGGCGCCCTCAGTCGACGATCCAGGTCGTCCCGGATCGCAGCAGGGTCCCCAGGTCCCCGGGGCCCTGCTTGCTGGCCACCTCGGCGACCTGGGCCTCGAGAAGGGCGCCGTAGTGCGGCCGCCGAATCGCCCGAAACACCCCGATCGGCGTCGGCTCGAAGGGCCCGCGCGCGAGACGGGAGAGCATGAAGGCGAGCCCCGGGTTCTCCCGGGTCTCGTCGTGGACGACCAGCGCCTCCTCACCGACCTCGGCGACCTCGACGATCTCGAGGGTGCCGTCCGCACGGAGCGCGACACCGTGCTCGCCCTCGGCACCGAAGCGGATCGGCTTGCCGTGCTCGAGCGGGATGAGCATGTCGGCGCGGACATCCTTCCCGTTCACCTTCTCGAAGGCGCCGTCGTTGAAGACGTTGCAGTTCTGGTAGATCTCGACGAAGGCCGAGCCCTCGTGCTCATAGGCGCGCCGGAAGACCTGCATCATGTGCTTGCGGTCGAGGTCGTGGGTGCGCGCCACGAAGGACGCCTCGGCACCGAGCGCCACCGAGATCGGGTTGAACGGCGTGTCGAGCGACCCGAACGGCGAGGACTTGGTCACCTTGCCTACCCTCGAGGTCGGTGAGAACTGGCCCTTGGTGAGACCGTAGATCTCGTTGTTGAACATGAGAATGGTGAAGTTGACGTTGCGCCGCAGAGCGTGGATGAGGTGATTGCCTCCGATCGATAGGGCGTCACCATCGCCTGAGATCACCCAGACGTCGAGGTCCGGTCGGCTGAGCGCCAGTCCGGTGGCGATAGCTGGCGCCCGGCCGTGGATGGAGTGCACGCCGTAGGTGTTCATGTAGTAGGGGAAACGGGCCGCGCAGCCGATCCCCGACACGAAAACGGTGTTCTCCCGCTTCGCCCCCAGCTCGGGCAGCAGCAACTGCAGGGCGGCGAGGATCGAATAGTCGCCGCAACCTGGGCACCACCGCACTTCCTGGTCGCTCGACCAGTCCTTCCGGCTGGTCGCGAGCGCCGCGGCGTCGGTCATTCGGTCAACCTCCCCTCATCTCGCCTTGGACGAGCGCCTCTTCGATGGCGCGTTCGACCTCCGCGACCCGGAACGGGTTGCCCTGCACCGAGGAGAGGGTCACGGCGTCGACGAGATAGCGGGCCCGCACGAGCTGGGCCAGCTGGCCGCGGTTGTTCTCCGGGATGAGGACTTGTCGGTAGCGGGCCAGTACCTCACCGAGGTTCGCCGGGAACGGGTTCAGGTGCACCAGGTGGGCCTGGCCGACCCGGTGGTGGCGGGCCCGGACCCGTTGCACCGCCACGGTGTTCGCTCCGTAGCTCGATCCCCAACCCAGCACGAGCACCTCGGACCCATCGGGGTCGTCGACCTCGATCGGCGGGATGTCCGCCGCGATGCCGGCCACCTTGGCGGCGCGGAGCTGCACCATCCGCTCGTGGTTCTCCGGGTCGTACGACACGTTCCCGGAACCGTCGGCCTTCTCGATGCCGCCGACCCGGTGCTCGAGGCCCGGCGTGCCCGGCACGGCCCAGGGACGGGCGAGGGTGTCGGGGTCCCGCAAGTAGGGCCAGAAGGCTCCCTCCCCGTCGGCACCGGCGTGGTTCGGGGCATCCGCGAACTCGACGCCGATGTCGGGAAGATCGGCGAGGTCCGGGACCCGCCAGGGTTCCGAGCCGTTGGCCAGGTACCCGTCGGAGAGGAGGAACACCGGCGTGCGGTACTTGAGGGCGATCCGGGCCGCCTCAATCGCCGCCTCGAAGCAGTGGCTCGGGGTACGGGCCGCCACGATCGGCACCGGCGCCTCGCCGTGACGACCGAACATGGCGAGCGAGAGGTCGGACTGTTCGGTCTTGGTCGGCAGTCCCGTGGAGGGCCCGCCGCGCTGCACGTCGACGATGACGAGCGGAAGCTCCAGCGAGACGGCGAGACCGATGGTCTCGTTCATGAGGTCCACCCCCGGTCCGCTCGTCGTCGTCACGCCGAGCGCCCCACCGAAGGAGGCACCGAGCGCTGCGCCGGCCGCGGCGATCTCGTCCTCGGCTTGGAAGGTGACGATACCGAAGTGCTTCTGCTTGGCGAGCTCGTGGAGCAACTCCGACGCCGGGGTGATCGGGTAGGCACCAAGGAAGAGATGGAGCTTGGCGAGCTGCGCGGCGGCGATGAGCCCCCAGGCCAGAGCGGTGTTGCCGGTGATGTTGGTGTACTCCCCGGGGCCGAGTTCCGAGGCGGGGATCTTGTAGGACGAATCGAACAGCTCCGCCGCCTCGCCGAAGTTGTAGCCGGCCCGGAAAGCAAGCGTGTTCGCCTCGACGACGAGCGGCCTGGTCCCGTAGCGGGCCGCGATCCATTCGAGCGTGGTGTCGATCGGCCGGTTGTACAACCAGGAGATGACTCCGAGGGCGAAGAAGTTCTTGCTCCGCTCGGCGTCGCGGGGCTTGGCGTGCGTCGGCTCACAAGCTTTCAGGGTGAGCGAGGTCATCGGGATTTCGTAGACCCGGAATCCCGAGAGACTCCCGTCGGTGAGCGGGTTCAACCCGTAGCCGGCCTTGTCGAGCGAACGCTCGTCGAAGGCGTCGGAGTTGACGATCAGCGTGCCACCCTTGGCGAGCTCGCCGACGTTGGTGCGCAGCGCCGCTGGGTTCATCGCCACCAGCACGTTCGGCGCGTCACCCGGCGTCATGATGTCATGGGCGGCGATCTGCACCTGGAAGGCAGAGACCCCCGAGAGCGACCCGGCCGGAGCCCGGATCTCGGCCGGAAAGTCGGGGAGGGTCGCGAGGTCGTTGCCCAAGACCGCGCTCTCGACGGTGAACCGGTCGCCGGTCACCTGCATGCCATCACCGGAATCCCCCGCGAACCGGATGACGACGCTTTCCAGCGTCCGAACCTTGTGATCGGCCGGGCGGCCACCGCTTCTAGTCACCGAGAATGCCTGTCTTCACACGTCAGTGCTCTATCGTACCGGAGCACCCGGACTTTCCCGGTTCAAGCCTCCGGATCAGGCGACGGTGATCGACTTGTCCAAGAAGACGTCTTGAACAGCGTGGATGATCTCGACCCCGCGGCAAAAGGTCGTTGGAAGGCCTTGCGCCCGAGGATGAGGGGCTCTACGCGACCAACTGGGGTGAGTGGGCCCGCATTGTCGTAGCCGGATGAGCGTCCCATTTGATCCCACCGCAGTGCAAGAGGACGCGTAGCCGGTAGTGGCGAAAGCTCTTGAAGCCGTGCCCGCAGTGCTTGATCTTCTTCACGAGCAGGTTCATCGCCTCGGTCGGCCCGTTGGAGGCGCCGGTCAGGTCGTGAGCGAGGATCTGGGTGCGCCAGTGCTGCAAGGTGTTGCCGGAAGAGACAATCTCGTCAACGTCGTCCGTGAGGCAGCCTGCGATCACCCGGTCGAGTAGCACCGGGGCCTC
Organism: uncultured Acidimicrobiaceae bacterium; assembly: GCA_963761425.1. Taxonomy (GTDB): domain Bacteria; phylum Actinomycetota; class Acidimicrobiia; order Acidimicrobiales; family Bog-793; genus Bog-793. The sequence continues at coordinate 846,238 of CAVXGQ010000005.1, forward strand.
CCCCGGATCCTCAGTGAAATAGACGTCGCGCAGGTACTCCTTGGCGAGCCAGGCGCCGAGCACCTGGATCTGGCGGGACGACTCGGCCGAGCCGAAGTAAACCGTCGCGCCCACCCCGGTCGCGCCGAGGTCCACCGCCTGGCGCACCTGGGCGAAGGGGACCTGGTCGAACTTCGACGGGTAGGTGAGCAGTTCGTTGTGATTGAGCTTCACCACCATCGGGATCTTGTGGGCATAACGGCGCGAGAGGATCCCGAGACCGCTGAACGTCGTCGCCACCGCGCTGCCGCCGGCCTCGATCGCCAGCTCCACGATGGTTTTCGGATCGAAGTACTCCGGGTTCTTCGCGAAGCTCGCCGCGGGGAGTGCTCGATCCCCTGTTCGACGGGCAAGATCGACAGGTAACCGGTGTGGCCGAGTCGGCCGTGCCCGTAGACGGCGGCGAGGCTGCGCAGCACCGGGATGGGCCGGTTACCGTCGATGAAGACGCGGACAATGAGGTCCGGAACCGGCAGAATCAGCTGGTCGCGGCCGTGTCTACCGCGTCTGGTGGTCAGCCAACCTGCGCTTTGACGGTGCGCTTTGCAGGGGTCGTCAGCGCAGACCCGTCAACCGCTCCGCCGCGTCGGAGAGCTCGGGATCAGCAGCCACTACCCGGCGGAAGAGCTCGCGGGCCCGAGGCACGTCGCCACTCCGCTCGTAGAGGTCGGCGAGTAGGTACCACTGCCGCACGTGGCGTTCGCGCGGACGCCGCACCTGGCGCGAGGCAGCCGGCCCGAGGAGCGCGATCGCCTCCTCGACTCGGCCGCGGTCGGCGAGCGACCCCGCCATGACCAGTCGGCCCTCGGCGAGGACGTCGCTGCTGGCACCCGCCTGGCACAGCTGCGACCAGATCTCGGCCACCCGTTCGTGATGTTCGAGGGCGCGCTCGCAGTCGGCGAGGACCGGGTACTGGTCGACCGAGCCCGTCAGATCCCCAAAGGCCCGCAGCTCCCGCCGAGCCCCTTTCCAGTTGTCGAGGCGATAGAGGGTGAGACCGTAGAGTTCGCGCACCGCCGCCACGTCTGGCGAGGTCCGGGAGATTTCTCGCAGGATCGCCAGCGCGTCGTAGTAGCGGTCCCGCTCGTAGGCCCGGGCGGCATCGGCGAGGCGGGTCGTGAGATGCGCCGCCAGCTTCTGCGATCCGCTCGCCACGAGCTCGCGACGTACCAAGTCCGGGACCAGGTGGGGGCGTCGGCGCGACTCGCGCTTTCGCGGCCCGTGCGCTAAGCCGGTCCCGCTCGCGGCCCGCACCGAACCTGGCGGCGCTTCCGGGGGGATAACGCGCCGCCGTGCCGGGGGGATAACGCGCCGCCGTGCCGGGGTGGCCGCCGTCCGAAGAACCGCGGGACCTCGGCCGCGATCCCACGCCCCGACCGCGGGCTCTCGCTGCGCCTCGCCACGTTGCGGACCAACCCGGACCCCGACCGCTCCCCGACGGGCAACACCGCCCCATCCGGCGCGGCTGGCCCGGCGGAAGTCATCGCCGGCGCGATCCTGCGGTGTCGACCCGCCAGTCGACGCCCGTGGGATCCCGCCACCGGCCGGGGCCCGGCGGTTCGTCCCCCGACTCCCGGGGCGCGATTCGCCTCGCGCCGGCCAGTTGGCACCACGGCGAGGAGAAGAGGAGCCCGTCTCGTACCGCCGGAACCGACCTGCTTCGCCAGCCGCCGGCGACGGCGGCTGGCGACGACCCGGGCGAGCGCTTCCCCCGGCCCGGATGACCGGACCTGGCGCCCCCACGACCCTCACGGAAGACGAAGGCATCTTCTTCCGAGCCTGTTCGGGCTGACGGGGACTCTTCCGGCGCGAGGCGGCGACGTTCGAATGTTCCGGACCCGACCGAGGTGGCGTGTCCTGTCGAACCGTTTCTTCACGAGCTTCCCGACGCCTTCCGGCCCGCACCCTGCCGCCCCCGCTGGAGCCTTTTCGAGCTACCGAGGACGCGCGCTCGCCCGATTCGGGGCGTGCCCCCGAGGACCGGCGATCGCCACCGACCCGGTCCCGGCGAGTCGAAACCGCTCGGTTCCGTCGGCCCGCACGGCCGGCGGAACTTCCCGATCCGGAAGATTCGGCCACGCTTGGACGCTACACGCCGTCCTATCGCCCACCGCTGCGCACGACGCCACCGTTGATGCACCCCGTTCCGCGCTGGCGGACCCCCGGGCCCTTCGAAGACGGCACGTATATCCGAACTTCGCCCGGCAACTACCGCACACGCACGATCGGCGTCCGAGGGGACCACGGCAGATGTCCGAGGGCCAGCGACTTCGCCTTCGGGCCCGGCGGGTGCGGACTGGTGGTGACGACCAGGGCGACGTGTGATCCGCCGACGATGAACTCGTCGAAGCGCGCCCCCGGCGCGAGCGCCTGGCGGGCTCCAGTCCCTCGTCCCGCTCCGTCAGCCAGAGCCAGCGGTAGGTCGGGTCGCCGGCGGAGACATTCTCGACGAAGGCGCCAGCGGGCGCGAGGACCAGAAAGCGCGTGAGCACACCGGAGAGGTCGCCGACGTCGCGTTCCACCGTCACCAACCCGTACGACTCGGCTTGGCCCCGGGCCGCGATGGCGATGCCGTTCCGGTCATGACTGGCCCGTGCGCACGCCGCCGCCGTCGACTCGCAGGCCACGGGGTTCCAGCCCAGCCGCCTGATGAAATGCGAACACTGCGAGAAGGCCTGCGGGTGGCTGTAGACGACGGGAGAAGCACCCAGCGCGCTTAAATCATCGCAGACCGCGTAGGCATCCAGACTGACCGACACGTCAATGACCCCACCGGCGACGAGCTGCCGGCTGCGGATCAGTTCCTGGGCAGCCAACTCAACGAGGCCCGACGACGAGTTGACGATCGGCAGCACCGCGAGAGTGGCATCACCCGAGACGACCGACGAGATCACCGCCTCGAAGCTGTCGCACGGCACCAGGGTGGCCTCGGGTCTGCCGACGAGCCCGGCCGCCTGCCGGGCCGCGATCTGCGAGAAGGTGCCGACGGGACCGAGGAAGGCGACCGCGTCGACCCGGTCCTCGACCAATGGCGCGACGATCCCACCCGGCCAGCCGTAGGCCTCGTCTGCCCGTCGGGCGACCCGCTGTGCAACCTCGCTCGGATCCCGGTCCGCTCGCACCCAGATCCGCACGATCACCTCGCGCTGGCCCAGCCGTACTGCCTCGGTGACGAGCGAGGCGGCCTCGACCGACCGGACCGACCGGCTGACCGCGACGACCGCGGTCCCGGCGATCGACTCCGGAACCAGCAGGCGCACGTCCGCCGACACCCGACCGAGCCACTCGTCGAGGATCTGGTCGAGCTCGGTCGCCGGGACGACGCTCACGTGGGCCAGCCCGAATCGGACGATGCGCCGCTTGGCCGCGACCGAGACCCCGAGCCGCGAGGCGTTGGGCAACCCGGCACCGTCGGCGAGCACCGCGTGACCCTTGGGGCCGACCAAGAGCTCCTCGACGGTCACCATCGTGGGGGTGAGTTCTTTGATCCTGCCCACGACGAATCGCGGCGGTCCTCCGGCACCGTGGTGCTCGAGGGCGATGATGTCGCCCGCCCGCCGCTGTCCCGCCAACTGGGTCCGGGTCACCTGCGTGGCCTCCACCGCCAGGTTGGAGGCCTGCTGCACGGTGGTGAAGAAGGTGCCGCCGAACGCCTCACGGATAGAGGCGATATAAGAGGTGATGGCCGAGGCGTCGTCGGACCGCACCGCCGACCGCAGCCGGTCCTGGGCGAGCTCGAACTCGGCGGCGACTCGGGCCCCTTCCGTGGCGAGCTCGATCGAGGCGGTAGTCTCCTCCTGGCCCGGGCTGAGCACCCGCGACGCCAGCCCGAGCAGCGTCTCGAACACGGGGGTGCGCAACTTCCACAGTTCGGTCTCGATGTCGTGGCCCGAATTGGCGATGACATCGGCAAAGGCGAGCAACGCCTGATGTGAGGCCGATTGCACGTACGCCATGATCCGGTCGTGTTCCTCGGCGGTCGCGTATTCCACGATGCCGCCGGCGGCCGCGATGAGATCGACCAGCCACCCGTGAGCCGTGGGGTCGGCGACCGAGGGACAGACGACGACCGTCTGGCCGTCCATCGACTTCACCGCGGGCCCGAACAATGGGTGGATGCCGAAGACCGACACGTCGGGCCGAGCCCCACGGAGTGTCGCGAGGGCAGCCACCTTGGCGGAGGAGGTGTCGAACACGACCGAGCGGTGGTGCAGCTCCGGCAGGAGATAGGCCGCGACCCGCGGCAGTTCTGACTGCGGGATCGCCAGACACACCCGCGCCGGCTCCGCCGAGAGATCGATCAGCTGGCTGGATTCGTCGATCGCCTCGGCCTTGGCCTCGTAGTGGACCACGCCAGTCCGGAAGGCGCAGCCAAAGCCGAAGTCGATCCGAAAGATGCCTGGATCACGGTCGATGAGAACGACGTGATCCCAGTCGGCGGCCGCGAACAGGTGGCGACACAGCCAGCGACCCATACTGCCAGCCGCGCCGACGACGATGAGCACCGGCTCCTCAGAGGTCATGTGGCCTTCGGCCCGCTGGCCCTCGTTGCTGGAGTCCAAGGCGATTCGACGGCGGGCAACCGGTCCAACAGTTCACCCACGCTCTCGAGCGTCGCGGCGAGCAGCACGCGCCGGTATTCACGCGCGCCCCCAGCATCATCGGTGCAGTGCAGGCTGAAACCGCCCACCCAGTCCTTGCCGATCACCGGTCGAATCGTCCTTACCGTGACACCTTCCAACTTCCCGGCCTCGGCGTCCCGCACGTAGCGCAACGGCATAAGCGCGCGCGGACCGACCAGCTCCTTGTGGAAATCCGGCCGGCAGAGCCGGGCCGACGACGAGTTGTCGTGGTCCGTCCACCAATGGGCCACACCGGCGAGAACCGGGGAGGTCTCCTCGGGGGGAAGGCGAACCCCGCCGAGATAGGCCCCCGGCGAGCCGGCCTGGTCGAGCGCGATGTGGATCGACGGCCGCGTCAGCTCGGGCGTTGAGCTCTCCAGGCCCAGGGCGCGGATGAAGGCATCGATTCGTTCCAGCTCCTGGGGAAGAGATCCGAATCGCTCGTCGAAACGCGGTGAGACCTCCGCGATGGCCTCGCGCAACAAGATCTGGGGCGAGAAGGCGGGATCCTGGACGAGTCCGGAAAGCACGTTGAGGGTCGGCTCGATCCGGTTTCGGCCATCCGGTCGATGCGCCAGGCCCGTGAGGTTGAGGAGCTTGATGACCGGCCGACCGGCTTTGATCTGGACGGCAAGGCTGGCGGCACACAGGGCGCGTAGCTCGTCGACGAGGCCTTCGACGTCCCGGATCGGTGCGGAGGACATCACCTCGACGCAGACCGGCGCGTCCCGAGGGAGATCCGGGTAGTCGACCGGAGCACCGGCCACCGATTGAAGGCGCATGCTTCGGACCCCAACCTTTGTGGATTTTCCTCCCCTACATGACCGCCGAATCCCGCAGGGTTTGCACCAGTGTACGAACGCCATCCAACCGGCGCAGCCGATCGGTTTCTTGCCCGATGACGGCGACGATCGCGCTGCCCACCACGATCCCATCGGCCACGCCGTTCAGCGCCGCGACGTGTTCGGGCCGCGAGATGCCGAAACCCACGACCACGGGGACGTCACACTCGGACCGGAGCCTGCCGACCTCCCCGACGAGCCCGGCCGGAAAGCTCGATCGCGCCCCCGTCACGCCATCCACCGCGGTGAGATAGACGAAAGCCGTTGCGGCCTCGCTCGCCTGGTGGCGACGCGCCGGGGTGGTCCCGCTCGCGACCAGAAAGACCGTTCCCACCTGGTGGCGCCTGGCGCAATCGGTCACCTTGCCACTCGCCTCGGGGAGGAGGTCCGGGATGATGACGGCGTCAACGCCACGGTCGCCGCACCCCCCGAAGAACGCCTCTTCGCCCATGGCCAAGATGGGGTTGAGGTAGCCCATGAGCACGATCGGGGCCTCGGTACCGGTTCGTAGCGACCCTGCCAGCTCCAACACGTCGTGCAGCCGCGTCCCGGCGGCAAGGGCTCGCTCCGCGGCTGCCTGGATGGTCGGCCCGTCGGCCAGTGGGTCGGAGAAGGGAATCCCGAGTTCCACGATGTCGGCACCGCCTTCGAGGCAGGCCCGAGCCAGCAACTCCGATTCGCCCAGGTCGGGATCGCCCGCCATGACATAAGTGATCAGTGCGCTGCGACCCGCGGCTCTGGTCGCGGCGAAGAGGTCGGCCAGGCGGGACCGTGCCTTCACGACCCCACCCCGTCCGCCGAGGCACCGGCCGTCGCCTCGAGTTCGCCGACGTCTTTGTCCCCTCGTCCCGACACGTTGATCAGCACCACGTCGTCGCCGCCCAGGGACGCCGCCAGCTTGCGGGCGTGACTGACGGCGTGCGCGCTCTCCAAGGCGGGAATGATGCCCTCGGTGCGGGCCAGGTAGACCACGGCTTCGACCGCCTCGTCATCGGTCGCGTAGGTAACCGTGACCCGCCCGGTATCGCGCAGATAGGCCAGCTGGGGTCCGACACCTGGGTAGTCCAGCCCCGCGCTGATCGAGTGTGCCTCGCGGATCTGCCCGTCGTCGTCTTGCAGCACGTAGCTGCGCGATCCGTGCAGGACTCCGGGACGTCCGAAGCCGAGGGAGGCCCCGTGCCGACCGCTTTCGATCCCCTCGCCACCCGCCTCCACCGCGACGAGCGCGACATCGTCGTCGAGAAAGGCTGAGAAAACGCCTATCGCGTTGGAACCTCCGCCGACGCAGGCCACGACGGCAGTCGGGAGCCGGCCCGTGCGAGCAAGGCATTGCTCCCGGGCCTCTTTGCCGACCACCGACTGGAACTCGGCGACCATCGACGGATAGGGATACGGACCGGCGACCGACCCGATCACGTAGTGGGTGGTGGCCGAGGTCGCGATCCAGTCCCGGATGGCCTCGTTCATCGCGTCCTTGAGGGTCTGCGATCCCGAGCTGACCTCGATGACGCGGGCACCCAGCAGTTCCATCCGGGTCACGTTGAGCGATTGCCTTCTCACGTCGACGCTTCCCATGAAGATGTCGCAGCTGATTCCGAAGAGCGCGCACGCGGTCGCCGTCGCCACGCCGTGCTGTCCCGCGCCGGTTTCCGCGATCACGCGGGTCTTGCCGGTCCGGCGTGCCAGGAGAACTTGGCCGAGCGTGTTGTTGATCTTGTGGGCCCCGGTGTGGCAGAGATCCTCACGCTTCAGCAACAGGCGCGCCCCGCCACAGTCGCGCGACATCCGGACCGCCTCGGTGAGCGGCGTCGGACGCCCGGCAAAATCCACGAGCAGCGCGTCGAGTTCCTGTCGGAAGGCAGGATCCACCCGGGCCGCTTCCCAGGCCCCCTCCAGCTCGTCGAGGGCGGGCACCAGGGTCTCGGGCACGAAGCGGCCTCCGTAGGCGCCGAACCATCCCTTTTTCTTAGAGGTCAACTCGCTGTCCATGGGACTCCTCGCGCCGCGGCGATGAACGCCGCCATGGCCTGGTGATCTTTGATACCCGGGCTCGATTCGACGCCGCTGGCGACGTCGACCGCCGCCGGCGACACCGCGGCGATCGCCGCCGCCACGTTGCCCGGCGTGAGCCCTCCCGCCAGCACCACCGGTGTCGCCAAGGAAAGTCCCGCAACCCAGTTCCAGTCGAAGACCACCCCGCTGCCTCCCTTGCCGGCGGTCGACGAATCAAACAGGAACGCCGCGACCTCGAACCCCTCCAGCTCCTCGGCACTCACCGACCCGGAGAGGGGGATCGTCTTGATGACGGGTAGCCGGCACGCCGCGCAATCGCGAGCCGACTCGCCCCCGTGGAGTTGCACCGCCGTCAGCCCGACGCTCGTCGCAATGGCGTTGACCTTGCGCGGGGACTCGTCGACGAAGACACCCACCTTGCAGACGGACCGGGGCAGTGCGGCAATGATCTCGGCCGCGACTCGGTACTCGCAGAACCGCGCCGAGCGCGGCCAGAAGTTGAACCCGACCGCATCAGCGCCGCAGCCGACCGCGGCGAGGGCGTCCTCGGCGCGGGTGATCCCGCAGATCTTGACCGCGACGGTCGTCTTCATCGGGTCCCGACCAACTCGGCGAGCTTCGCACCGGGGTCCGCAGACCGGACCAGTGCCTCGCCGACCAAGAAGTTGGCGAACCCCGAGGCGCGCAGCCGCGCGATGTCGTCCAAGTTCTGGATGCCACTTTCCGCGACCACCACGAACCCGGCCCCGACCATCGGCAACAACCGTTCGATGGTGGCCAGGTCGACCTCGAACGTGGCGAGATTGCGGCTATTGAGTCCTACCAGCCGACACCCCTCCACCCCCAGCACCATCTCCACCTCGGCCCCGTCGTGCGCCTCGACGAGCACCTCGAGACCGAAAGCCAAGGCGGCGGCGTGGAGCCGGTGCAGCTGCGCCGCCGGCACAGCCGCCACGATGAGCAGCACCGCGTCGGCCCCGGCGCAGCGGGCCTCCACGAGCTGGTAGTCGTCGATGATGAAGTCCTTGCGCAACACCGGCAGGTCGACCTGACCTCGCACCACGCACAGGTCATCCAAGCTGCCCCCAAAGCTGGCCGCGTCGGTGAGGACCGAGATCGCGCTCGCCCCGTGATCCCGGTAGGCCCGGGAGAGGGCGGCGACGTCCGCCTCGAGATCGATCGGTCCCGCCGAGGGTGAGGCCTTCTTGATCTCGGCGATGATCCGGGTCGGCCCTCCCGGGGCGGACAGCGTCCCGGCGAGGGAACGGCCAGGCGAGAGGTTGTCGAGGAGGGACTCCAGCTCGGCAATCGGCACGCGTGAACGGGCCATCGCGACCTCGGCGCGTTTGCGTTCGACGATTGAAGCCAGTCTGTTCATGATCCTCTCGACAACTCGATCACCGTCGTAAGCGTGCGGCGCGCGCTCCCGTCGTCGATCGCTCGTGCCGCGAGTGCGACACCCTGACGTATCGACTTTGCTCTGCCTGCGACATAGAGCGCGGCTCCCGCGTTGGCGAGTACCGCGTCCCGGGGGGCGCCCGTCTTCCCGGACAGCACCTGCATACAGATGGCCGCGTTCCGGGACGGGTCCCCGCCGCGCAGGTCTTCGCGGTGCCACGACGACACACCGAGTTGATCCGGGGTGAGGGTGAACGCCGACACGGAGTTTCGCCTCACCTCGTTCACCAGGGTCGTGCCGCTGACGGCGATCTCATCGGTTCCGTCACCGTGCACCACGAGGGCGTGCTCGGTGCCCAGCGAACGCAGCGCCTCCGCGATCACCGGGACGTGGTCCGCGCTCGACACCCCTAAGACCTGCCGCCTGGCGGACGCTGGGTTCGCCAGCGGGCCAATGAGGTTGAAGATGGTCGGCACGCCTAGCGCGGCCCGCGTCGGCCCCACCGTCTTGAACGCCACGTGATGATGCGGCGCGAACAGGAATCCGAGACGCGCTCTTTGCAGGCATTGCATAAACACCTCGGTATCACCGAACTCGACGCCGAGCTCTTCCAGAACGTCGGCGGATCCACAGCGTGACGACGCCGATCGGTTGCCGTGTTTAGCGACCGATGCGCCGGCGGCGGCAGCGACAATGGCCGCCGCGGTAGAGATGTTGAAGGTGTTGGCGCCGTCGCCGCCGGTGCCACAAGTGTCGACGACCTCCAACTCCTTCACGTCGACCTTCTTGGCGTGACGGCGCATCACCCGCGCGGCGGAGCTGATCTCCTCTGCCGTCTCTCCCTTGGTGCGCAGCGCCATCAGCAGCGCGCCGACCTGGATCTGGTTGGCGTCATCGACCGCGATCTGCTCCATCGCGGCCGTCATCTCGTCTCCCGTGAGGTCGCGCCGGGAGGTGACCGCACGCAGAGCACCCAGGACCGCGCTCATGAGCGCCCCCCCACCTGCGATAGCCAGTTCGAGAGCAGGCGTTTGCCTTCCGGCGTCAGCACGGACTCCGGATGGAACTGGACTCCGGTGATTTGGTGTTCTCGGTGTTGGATACCCATGATCTCCCCTTGATCGGTCCAAGCGATGACGTCGAGCTCTCCTGGCAGCGACGAGGCCTCGATGACGAGCGAGTGGTACCGGCCCGCCACGAATGGGTTCGGCAGATCCCGCAGGATGCCGACTGCCGAGTGGTGGATGTCGCTCGTCTTGCCGTGCAGGATCCGGTGGTTGCGCACCACCCGCGCGCCGAAGGCAGCCCCGATGGCCTGATGCCCGAGACAGACTCCGAGCATCGGGACGAGCCCGGCGAAGCGTCGGATGAGTTCGACGCTGACGCCGGCGCGGTCGGGAGCGCACGGTCCGGGTGAGATGAGGATGCCGTCGGCCGCGAGGCGCGTGACACCTGACAGGTCGATCGCGTCATTGCGGTGTACGACGACCGCGGCCCCGAGCTCCCCCAGGTACTGCACCAGGTTGTAGGTGAATGAGTCGTAGTTGTCGATGACCAAGACGGTGCTCATCGCCGGTCACCGACTCCTGCGGCGCGACGCTGCGCCCGTTCCACCGCCACCAGGAGCGCCCTCGCCTTGTGGACCGTCTCGGCCTGCTCGGTGGCCGGATCGGAGTTGTAGACGACGCCAGCGCCGGCCTGGACGGTGAGCGAGCCGGACGAGCAGAGCAAGGTGCGGATGACGATGGCCATGTCCATGTTGCCGTCGTCGCCCAGGTACCCGACACATCCCGCATACGGGCCGCGACCGCGCGGCTCGAGCTCGGCGATGATCTCCATGGCCCGTACCTTGGGCGCCCCGGTCACCGTCCCGGCCGGAAAGACAGCCCGCAGTGCGCCGATCGTGTCGACGTCCTCAGACAGACGGCCGCGGACCTGCGAGACCATGTGCATGACGTGCGAGTACTTCTCCACCGCTCGAAACAGATCCACCTTCACGCTGCCGATCTCGGCGACTCGCCCGACGTCGTTACGGGCGAGGTCGACGAGCATGACGTGCTCGGCGTTCTCCTTCGGGTCGGCCAGGAGATCGGCGACCAGGCGGTCGTCTTCGGCTGGTCCGGTTCCCCGGGGCCGCGTGCCGGCGATCGGTCGAACGACGAGTTCGCGGTCCCGGATCCGGGCCAAGGCCTCGGGTGAACTGCCGACCAGCGCCCGTCCGCCGTACTCGAGGTAGAAGAGGTACGGCGAGGGGTTCAACAGGCGGAGCTCTCCGTAGATCGCAAACGGATCGATATCGAGCTCGGCGCGGAAGCACTGGGAGATGACCACCTGCTGGCAATCGCCGGCCTCGATGTACTCCTTGGCCCGCGTGACCGCCCGTTCGTATTCAGACGCGGGGTGGTCCGGCTTAACGCTCACCGAATCCATCCCGAGCCCGTGCGGCCCTTCCAACTCCGGCGCGATGGTGCTGTCACGCATCGCGGCCACGATCGACTCCATCTCGACCAACGCCTGGGCGTAAGCGTCGTCGAGATCCTCGAAGGGCCCGATGTTCGACTCGACGATCACGTGGACGACCTCCAAGCGGTGGTCGAACGCGACGACGGCCGCGCACCGCATGAAGAGCGCGTCCGGGAAACCGTAAGGAGCCGGATTCACCGGCACCCGTGGCTCGATGAGGTGGGCGGTCTCGTACGAAAGAAAACCCACTAGCCCACTGACAAAGGGCGGCGCATCGCCGGAGGAAGTTCCCTCCCGAGCTACGAGTTCGCGACGCAGCTCCTCATAGGGATCTCCGGGATCCTTGCCGAACGACCACTCCACGACCGGCACTCCACCGCAACCCAGGAACGTCCAACGATCCCGGTCCACGTCGTGCGCCAAGGATTCGAACAAGAACGCCCCGCCCGGCCGCTGCCGCAGCACGGAGAACGCGGCTACGGGCGTGATCTCACCGGTGGAGATGACCTTTTTGACGATGATGTTGTGCGCGACGCTCCGAGGTTGCGCCTCCCGACCGAACGCTTCTCGGTCGGGAACGAGGCTCAGCTCAGGCTGGCCAAAGACACCTCGCCACCGACGCACCCTCGCGCGGCACGTTGCACCCGGCTTCTCGCAGCGGAGCGGAGGCGTGCGTCAGATCCGACATGGTCGGGCAAGTTACTAAGCATCCCCGGACAGTGTCCAGTCGGGCGACGAATGGAGAAGTAGTCAAGAGTCGAGAATGAGCCCGGCCCGCTGACTACCCGGCCACCTCCTCCTCTTCGGCTGAGCCCTCGACCAACCTGCACCTCTGGGACCTCGCGCCGACGCGCACCAACGCGACGAGCTCGGCGGGGTCGGCGTCGGCTTCGGTCTCCAACGAGGCGGCGAGCATCCGGCGCGCCCTGGCCCCGCAGACCTCCTCCAGCATTGACCGGCCGTGCGCGGCGACGGTCTTGTCCCTCGTTACGCTGAGCACTGACGTTGCTTCTTTACCGGCGCGGCCACGCCGGTACCTGGTTTTCAAATAGTTGCTCGGGCTTAGGGTACAAGGATGAAGAATTTGGCACCGCCAAGGGAGTCGGCCTCAGCGCTGATAGACGAGAGAATCGCGGAACTTAGAGATTGGCGCGGGAAGATGCTCAGAAGGTTACGCGAGCTCCTCAAAGAGGCGGATCCTGGGATTGTCGAAGAGTGGAAGTGGAGGGGGACGCCGGTCTGGTCCCATGCCGGCATTATCTGCACCGGGGAAACCTACAAGAGCATCGTCAAGATGACTTTCGCCAAAGGGGCTCTATTGAAAGACCCCTCTCATCTGTTCAACTCCAGTCTTGATGGGAATGTCAGGCGGGCTATCGATATTCACCAAGATGACGAAATTCACGAAGCCGCCCTGAGGGATCTCATTCGCGAAGCCGTGGCGCTTAATCTCAAGAACAAGCACTCTGGATAAGACCTTTCCATTCGGAACGCGGCGACCGCTGACAAGTTTCACTCCCTTGGCACAATGGTCATTCCCTAAGACGGGCAACAGCCCAGGATTCGCTCAGTACTTCCGCCACTAGGCGTTGTTCCGACTTTTGCCGGTGCGCAATCATGTGCGCACTCCTGGTCTCGCGTCGTTCTCGCACCATCGACTTTGGCCTGCTGCGGGTCCGAGCTTCTTACCCGCAAACACGACTATTCCGGAACTGCCCTGTCATCCTCGACCGTTCCTCGACTTCCGATCGGGATGCGGGATTCAGCTCGTAGGTGCGCCACTGGGCTTTCTTCAAGATGCGCACCAGCCCGGCGTCGAGCCGCACAACGAGGAAGGTGTGTCCCGGCCGCAAGCGAGTGGTCGATCCACAACTTCTGGTCATTCCTCGAACGAAGACAGATCTGTGATCAGCGGACCTGGCGCAACCCGACGAGGTTCCCAGCCGCATCGGCAACCGTTGCCACCAGCATGCCGCCACCCACGTCCTTGACGGCCTCCTTCTCACTGCCGCCTACCGCCTTGAGTTCGCTCAGGGAAGCGGTGATGTCGTCGGTGTCCCAGTAGACGATGGGTCCACCTGCCGGTCCGTTAGGGTCCAGGCCAATCTCCAGGTCGTCGACGCGGTAGCCCACGTAGTAGGGCGCATCGGCGTAGGGTTCGCTTCCCAAGAGGGTCGTGTACAGCTTCTTGGCGACGGCTAGGTCTGGTGCGGGAAAGACCACCAAGCCGGCAAACTTGCGCACTGCGTGTCTCCTTTTTTCCTGGGCCGCCTACGCGTCTCTCATCAGACTAAGCGTCGACCTATCTCGCCCGTACTTGGCAAAGAGGGGTGATGTGACGGAAGACGTCCATCCGAGGCCTTCTTCGAGCGGTCGGTCTCCCGTGGCTGCCGGACGTCGGCGGTGACTGGGAACCGAGCAATCCAGCCACGGCCGGATGAGATCGAGGCAGCAGATCTCGCCGCCTGGCGATGTCGGCGTACCCAGAGGCGACCGCGAGGGTTGCCTGGCGCGTCAAGGTCCCCCGGACCTGGATTCGCCAGGTCCGGGGGACCTTGATTGAGATGAATTCCGGCAGCGACCTACTCTCCCAGGGGGTTGCCCCCCAAGTACCATCGGCGCGGGCGGGCTTAACTTCCGTGTTCGGGATGGGAACGGGTGTTTCCCCACCGCTATGGCCACCGGAAACCTGAGCTCTATTGCGACCCGGATCGATTGAAATCCAACTCGCATGGGAAGCCGCGCCACCGCGGATCCTGTGAGCCTTCCATAGCGAGCACGAGCGAGAATCCAAGCCCTCGGCCGATTAGTACCGGTCGGCTGAACACGTCACCGTGCTTACACCTCCGGCCTATCAACGTGGTGATCTAACCACGGGCCTTACCAGGTTGACCCTGTGGGAGATCTCATCTTGGAACGAGCTTCGCGCTTAGATGCTTTCAGCGCTTATCCCACCCGCAGGTCGCAAACCAGCCGTGCCCTTGGCAGGACAACTGGCACACGAGAGCTGCGTCCGTCCCGGTCCTCTCGTACTAGGGACAGCCTTCCTCAGATCTCCTACGGCTGCATCGGATAGGGACCGAACTGTCTCGCGACGTTCTAAACCCAGCTCGCGTACCGCTTTAATGGGCGAACAGCCCAACCCTTGGGACCGGCTTCAGCCCCAGGATGCGACGAGCCGACATCGAGGTGCCAAACCTTCCCGTCGATATGGACTCTTGGGGAAGATGAGCCTGTTATCCCCGGGGTACCTTTTATCCGTTGAGCGACGGCGCTTCCACACGCAACCGCCGGATCACTATGCCCTGCTTTCGCACCTGCTCGACTTGTAGGTCTCGCAGTCAAGCTCCCTTTTGCCATTGCACTCGACGGCTGATTGCCAACCAGCCTGAGGGAACCTTTGGGCGCCTCCGTTACCTTTTAGGAGGCGACCGCCCCAGTCAAACTGCCCACCTGACGCTGTTCCTGGCCCGGTTCACGGGTCGAGGTTAGAGTCCCAGAACGAACAGGGTGGTATTTCAACGTTGCCTCCACCCCGGCTAGCGCCGGAGCTTCCTAGGCTCCCACCTATCCTACACAATTCGTACCAAAACCCAACATCAAGCTGCAGTAAAGGTCCACGGGGTCTTTCCGTCCTGATGCAGCTAACGAGCATCTTTACTCGTACTTCAATTTCGCCGGGTCTGTGGTTGAGACAGTAGGGAAGTCGTTACGCCATTCGTGCAGGTCGGAACTTACCCGACAAGGAATTTCGCTACCTTAGGACCGTTATAGTTACGGCCGCCGTTTACCGGGGCTTAGGTTCAGAGCTTCGTCCCGAAGGACTAACCCCTCTCCGTAACCTTCCGGCACCGGGCAGGCGTCACAGCGTATACATCGTCTTAGGACTTCGCACGCTGCTGTGTTTTTATTAAACAGTCGCTTCCCCCAGTTCTCTGCGACCTCATCGGGCTCGGGACGCGAAGTCCTCCACCCTATCGAGGCCCCCCTTCTCCCGAAGTTACGGGGGCATTTTGCCGAGTTCCTTAACCACAGTTCTCCCGATCGCCTTGGTATTTTCTACCTGCCCACCTGAGTCGGTTTGGGGTACGGGCACCATGTCAGCTCGCTAGAGGCTTTTCTCGGCAGCATGGAATCGGTGACTTCGCCTGAAGCGGCTCGGGATCACGTCTCAGGGCAAATGAGGCCCGGATTTGCCTAGGCCTCCCCTTACTCGCTTCCCCCAGGACAACCAACGCCTGGGCTCACTTATCCTCCTGCGTCCCCTCCTCGCTTCCCTCCTCAGGACCGTTCGGTTCGGCCCGAAGGCCAGCCCCTTAGTACCCCTGACTTGGGATGGGCGCGGACACGGTGGTACTGGAATATCAACCAGTTGTGCATCGACTACGCCTTTCGGCCTCGCCTTAGCTCCCGACTGACCCTGGGCGGATTAGCCTTCCCCAGGAACCCTTGGGCTTACGGCGGAGGGGTTTCTCACCCCTCTCTCGCTACTCATGCCAGCATTCTCACTCGACCGCGCTCCACGACGGTTCACACCACCGCTTCGCGGCACGGTCGACGCTCCCCTACCACTTCCGTACAAGACGGAAATCCGCAGCTTCGGCTCTTGGCTTGAGCCCCGTTACATTGTCCGCGCAGGGCCACTCGACCAGTGAGCTATTACGCACTCTTTGAAGGATGGCTGCTTCTGAGCCAACCTACTGGCTGTTTCTGCGTCCCCACATCGTTTCCCACTTAGCCAAGAATCTGGGGCCTTAGCTGGCGGTCTGGGCTGTTTCCCTCTCGACCAACGAAGCTCATCCCCCGTGGTCTCACTGCCAGACTCTAGAGCATCGGCATTCGGAGTTTGATTGGGGTCGGTAAGCTTGTAGGCCCCCTAACCCAT
>CAVXGQ010000006.1:0-192609 GCA_963761425.1 uncultured Acidimicrobiaceae bacterium
GATGTTCGTCATTATCTTTGTCAACATTTGGATCGGGATCCCCTTCAACGCGATACTGCTGTACTCGGGGCTCCAGGACATCCCTAACGAGCTGCGCGAAGCGTCCGCGCTCGACGGTGCCGGCGCCTGGCAGCGGTTCCGCTACATTACGGTCCCGCTCCTTCGCCCGGTTTCACTCATAGTCATCATGCTGGGGATCATTTATACGGTAAAGACGTTTGACCTGGTCATAGTGCTGACCAATGGGGGTCCGGACAACGGCTCTCAGCTCATGTCGACCTGGGCCTATACGCTTGCGTTCCAAAACTTCGAAACCGGCCAGGCCGCGGCCGTAGCGAACATGCTGTTCATCTTTTGCATGATCGTTGCCTTCTTTTACATACGTGCCACGCGGCGTGAGGTGGCCGTGGCATGAACGGGCGCCGCACAATGAGCCTATTTTGGCACCGGCGCGCCCGTCGCTTTGCGCTCCCTATCGGGGGGCTGGTGATCACCGGGCTCATGTTGCTCCCGATCTATTTCACCATTGAGAGTTCGTTCGAGCCGTCGAGTTCGTTCCAGGCTCTCTCGCAATCCCTCGTGCCGAGCCACTTTGTCTTAAGCAACTATAGAGTGGCTTTCGACGAGGAGAGTGGAAGCATAGTCACAAGCTTGCTTATCGCCTTAGGAGCCGTCGTTCTTTCCGTCGGGATCGCACTGCCGGCGGCTTACGGTCTCACAAAATTGGGCTACCTGAAGAGCCGTGCCGTTGTATCGGTCGCGATCATTGTGCTGCTGGTTACCCAGATGGTGCCGGGGATATCGCTTACCCTGGCCTTTTTTCAACTGTTTTACCATCTTCATCTCCTCAACAGCATCCCGGGCCTCATCCTGGCCGACTCCACCACCGGGATGCCATTTGCTGCTCTTGTGCTGCGCGCCTACATGGGCTCGATCCCTGCCGAGCTGTCCGACGCCGCTTATGTCGACGGCGCTTCGGAATGGCGCACCTTCCGCTCTGTGATCGCGCCTCTAGCGGTACCGGGGATCGTAACTGCCGGTCTTTTTGTGTTCCTCTTTGCCTGGGGCGATTTCCTCTACGCCTACACCCTCACTGCCGGCGGCAATGTGACCCCAATAACCAAGGGCCTCCTCACCTTCTTCACTAACAACACAGTCAACTGGGGCGGCGTCCTGGCTACAGTGGTCCTAGCCGCCATCCCGTCAGGCCTCATCTTGAGTTTCGGGCAGCGTTACGTGATGGGCGGCCTCCGGGCCGGTGCGCTCAAGGGCTGAGGACCCAAGCCAACTTTGAAAGGAAGGCCCACGTGGCGATTTTTGTTGGCAGCAGTTCCGGTTTCTCCGTTCATGACGGCAAAGAGCTACTGGAGGTCCGTGCCTGGGGTGAGAATAGTGCGCGTGTCCGGTCGACCCTGCACCCCTTCATAAGAGAAACACCCGGGGATGCACTTGAGGAGCCAGGGCCCAGCAACGTCAATATCGAGGTATCCGACAGCGGAGCGCTCATGCGCAATGGGGATCTCGTAGTCGAAGTGCGCGAGAACGATGGCGGGGGCTTC
The DNA here is from genome assembly GCA_963761425.1 of uncultured Acidimicrobiaceae bacterium. GTDB lineage: Bacteria > Actinomycetota > Acidimicrobiia > Acidimicrobiales > Bog-793 > Bog-793. Next base: position 1,560 of record CAVXGQ010000006.1, read on the forward strand.
TTGCACTTCCCCCCCCTGGTCCGGTTCCTCCGCCCGGACGGCGAGGAGCTGTTCTCCGAGCTCGTCCCCCACTTCAGTGCGCCCCCCCAGCGGCGGTACCGGCCTGGATGCGGCGACCTTCATGGTTGTGAGGTGTCGTTCCGCGCCTTCCCGGATGAGCGTTTTTACGGGCTCGGGCAGCACCAGCACGGGCTGCTCGACCAAAAGGGGACCGTCGTCGAATTGGTGCAACGGAATACGGAAGTTTGCGTACCTTTCGTCCTCTCAAACCGTGGTTATGGCTTCCTGTGGAACATGCCGGGTATTGGTCGCGTGGAGCTAGGCGCCAGTGGCACCAGGTGGGTCGCTGAGGCAGCAAGGCAGATCGATTATTGGGTCACCGCGGCGCCCACGCCGGCCAAGGTCGTCAGTCAGTACTCGAAAGCGACGGGCTTGCCGCCGATGCTCCCCGAGTGGGCGTCGGGGTTTTGGCAGTCCAAGCTGCGATACCGGACTCAGGAAGAGCTGCTAGCGGTGGCCCGGGAGCACAAGAGGCGTGGTTTGCCCCTGTCAGTTATCGTTATCGACTTCTTCCATTGGACCCGCCAGGGCGAGTGGAAGTTCGACCCGGCCGAGTGGCCTGACCCGCAAGCCATGGTGGACGAACTGAAGGAGCTTGGCGTCGAGCTCATGGTCTCAGTCTGGCCAAGCATAAACCCCGATAGTGAAAACTATGGCGAAATGGACCGTCGCGGGCTGCTGGTCGGCAATGTACGCTCCCTGCCGCTGAATATGCCGTTCTGGGACAAGGGCAGCAATAGCCAGGTCTTCGTACGGTACTACGACGCGACCAACCCCGAAGCACGCAGCTATCTGTGGGAAAAGGTCAGACAGGGGTACGGCCGGTACGGGATCCGCGCGTTTTGGCTCGATGCCTGCGAACCCGAGATGCTCCCGGAGGATCCCGAGAGCGACTTGTTTCACATCGGCCCAGGGGCCGAAGTACATAACGTCTACCCGCGAGAACACGCTCGCGGTTTCGCTGAGGGACTCTGGGCCAGCGGGGAAAAGGAGATCGTGACCTTTTGCCGGTCCGCGTGGGCGGGGAGCCAGAGGTACGGAGCCGCGGTTTGGTCCGGTGACATCGACTCGACCTTCGACGCACTTGCCAAGCAGGTCCCCGCCGGCCTCAACATCGGGATCTCTGGGATCCCGTGGTGGACGACTGACATTGGCGGGTTCAAGGGCGGGGACCCGAGCTCGGCCTACTTCCGGGAGCTGCTAGTGCGGTGGTTCCAGTTCGCCGTGTTCTGTCCGCTCTTCCGGCTCCACGGCGTACGTGAACCGAACCCGCAGGCGGGTCCGTCACAGACAGGAGGGCAAAATGAGGTTTGGTCCTTCGGCAAGGAGGCGTACGGCATTATCCGAGTCCAACTGGCCTTACGCGAGGCGCTGCGCCCGTACGTAATGGACGTGATGGCAACGGCAAGCACGACAGGGCTGCCCCCGATGCGAGCACTGTTCCTGGAGTTCCCGGACGAGCCGGAAGCCTGGCAGGTCAAAGATGAGTACATGTTCGGGCCCGACGTCCTGGTGGCGCCGGTCACTACTTATGGCGCGAGAGAGCGGGACGTCTACTTACCTCACGGCGCCTGCTGGCTGGACCCGTCGACCGGAGAGCCCGTCAAGGGGAAGGGTTGGACGACGGCATTGGCGCCCTTGGAGCGCATCCCTGTCTACCTGCGCGGCGGGGGAGCTCTGAAAACCTTGTTGGCCAACTAAGGCGGAGGAGCGCTCTGTGCAGGACGGCCTCGTGCCCGGGTACTCTCGTCGCTGCACCGACAGGCTGGCGGTGGTCCGACGAGGAGGGGTGAGCCCTGGCACTGCTGCCAGTGTGTAGCCCGCCTTATGGCGCGCGACGAGGAACTCCTCAACCCGACCGGGGGTGAGCTCCTCGACGTGGATGACTCGGGCCTCATTCCACCTGCTCAGATGCGCCTTTTCGTTCACGTAATCCCGATTGAACACCCGGAGTGCCTGCCAGACCGGATCACTCGCTTGATTGACGCGTCGTAATTGCCCGGCATCGTTGACGTCGATCTCGAGACCGGAACTCCACGAGGTATCTCCAGCAGCCTCACGGAGCAGAGAAGCGAATGTCGACTTACCGCTGCCATTAATGCCGTAGATCAAGTAGAGCCGGCGTAGCAGCACGGTGTCGACGCTGAAGAAGTCGCAGGCGAGCAGGACCTTGGCCTGAGTGCGGCAGAACTCGGCCCAGGTGGGGCCCGAACGCCTCGGGGAGGGCTCGATGTCGTGGCGGCGCAGGATGGCCCAGACGCTCGAGGGCGCGAGTGTGACGCCCATGGTTGCGAGCTCGCCGTGAATTCGCCGATAACTCCAGGTGGGTTCTCCTTGGCCAGTCGGAGGACGAGGGCGACGGTGCCTGAAGGAACCGACGGCCGACCCGGCCGACGTGACGGGTAGGTCCAGTGCCGGCGGACCAAATCTCGGTGCCAGCGAAGCAAGGTGTCGGGTTGGACAAAGAAGCGCCGGAGACGCCGGCGGGGGAGCAGCCGAGCCAGCCCGGCCAGCAGCGCTCGATCGGCCGGCTGGAGTGCCGGACGGCTGACCTGCGAGCGGAGCACGGCTACCTCGTGACGGAGCATGACCACCTCGACGACCAGGTCCTCGCTGTCGAGCCTCGAGAGCCGGATCAGCTGGCTAACGCGGAGGAACAAGAGGTAGAGGAACCGGAGCGCCATGACGCCATGCTCACAGCGCTGGCGTTTGGGCACGAACTCCAGGTTAATAAGCGCGGACGGGATTCTCGGCACCGACACGTGGAATAGGGAGACCGCCGCCCATGAGCGGCGCTCTCTCGACGTAAGTCATCCCTACTCCTTCGTCATCTCGACTTCAATGACCGAGAACGACTGAGGCGGTAGCAACACGAGGAGCTCCGAACCCTTCGCGGCCTCGGAGCTCTCCGCCATGCTCACCGACACGACGTCGGGAACGGTCCGCGCCGATGCGTCCTTCTCAGCGGTCACAACCCGGATCCTGGCTTCACGCTGGAATGCCATATTGCGCAGCACGATCTCCAACGGCTCAGGAGCGTCCTGGCGACGGTTGACTACGGTGACAGAGAGCTTGTGACGTGCTCGATCCACCGTCGCGGAAGCGTCCACGAGATCGAAGGGGGCAAGGTCGTCGACATCGTGGGGCCACCTGCTCGTCTCTTCCAGACCGGGCCCGCCTATCTTCGGGCCCTCGATGTGCACGTCGACGGCGACGTCGAGGGCTGACTGCGAGTGAAGCAGGAACGGGTAGTAGGTCGGCTGCACGACCGCGACCTCGGGCGTGGTCACGATCGGTGCGATCGCGTTGACCATCTGCGCGAGATTCGCCATGTGCACCCAGGCACAATTCCTCACGAAAATGTTTAGGTAGGTGGCCACCGCCAAAGCATCAGAAAAGTTGTAGCGCTCTTCGAGCGCACCGTCTTGGGTCCGGAACCAGACGTTCCATTCGTCATATGCGATGCGCGGAGGATTCTTGACCTGCTGTAGGTGCGCGGCACGCTCGATGAGCGCGCGAGTGCAACGGATCGCTCGCTCAGCGTGGTGGGGTTGGAGGACATTTGTCCAGTAGTCATGCGAGCCGGTATAGAGGTGGATCGAATGGAGATCGACAACGCTCACCGTCTCGTCGATGACCCGGCTGTCCCAGGCGCTCAATCCGTCCCACCCGCAACTGACGAGCTTCGCGCTGGGGTCGAGCATCCGGATCGCCCGGGCCCAGCGAACGGCTTCTCGCGCGTACTCCTCCGTCGAGCGCGCGCCTATCTGCCAGTCGCCGTACATCTCGTTGCCGAGGCCCCAATAGGGCACCGCATACGGCTCGTCGCGTCCATTCTGGCGACGCCGCTCTGCCCAGTAGGTGTGCCCGGAGGAGTTGCAGTACTCGATCCATTCCAGCGCTTCTCTTAAGTCTCCCGTGCCCATGTTGAGACAGATATAGGGTCGGACGCCAAGCTCGGCGCAGTACTTTAGGAACTCGTCTGTGCCGAATCGGTTCGAGTCCTCGCCTCCCCAAGCCAACTCAGGGCGGCGAGGCCGGATGTCTTTCTGTCCTATTCCGTCCACCCAGTGGTAGTTGCTCACGAAGTTACCCCCAGGCCAGCGCAGGACGCCGAGCCTGAGATCGCGCAGAAGGCTGAGTACGTCGCCACGAAAGCCGTCGGCGTCGCTGAGAGCCGAGCCCTCCTCAAAGATCCCTCCGTAAACGCAGCGACCGAGATGCTCGACGAACCCTCCGAAGACGTTGCGATCGAGGACGCCAAGTTGGCTACCGGGATCTACTGTGAGACGGGTCACGACTGAACCTCGCGAAGCGAAGAAGTCGATTTCTTCCAAGGCAAATAATATCTGACTGTGCGGAGGCTCCGAGCTGAAGGGCACCAGTATTCCTATCTCGCTTGTCGCAGCGTCAGATGCAGGCCGGCTTCGGGACGATGGTCACGGATTGTCTTTGAAAGTGACGCGTGACTCAGCGGCGATTGCGCTGCCGGCGCCCGGTGGTTCAGTTGCCAATGCGACGTGATCGCGAACTGAGCGGCCAGAGGCGCTGACAATCCGGGCGGCGCGACGCTGGACTTCGCCGCGTTGGGTACTGGTGGGTGATGCCACCCCGCACGACGCGACGGCCAACGTCACTGAACGACGGGGGGCAACGGTCGCTCTCGCCGCCCGCCCAGGCCCCCGCCTCGACGAGGCGGTTGCCCGCCAGCGCCAACGGGGAAGCGCGGCTGGGCTCAATGAAAACCGGAGTTCATCCAGCCGGACACTGGCCAAGTCCGGCCGATCGCCGACACCTCGGTTGCAACCGTGACCGCGCGGCAACGCAGACAGTTGGGGGTGCGGATCCCCATCACGACCGCCCGGGGTGGACATACGGTGCTTTTCCACAGAGGTGATCGATCGCGATCGACTTCTCAGCTCTTGCTTCCCGCGGGACCCGCCGACGGGACTCCTCGGAGATCTGCAAGTCCACTGAGCTGGAGGAGTTGATTCCGGGCGCACTCCGATAACCGAAGGAGATCTTCCCGTCGCCTTCCGACCGGAAGCACCAGCTCGCCAACTCGGACCTCAATGGTGCCTCGACTCGGCAGGTACCTGCCCGGCCACAAGACTGTGCCGCTCCCGACGACGCCCAGGGGCACGACCGGCACCCCAGCCTGAGCCGCCAGAAAGAACGCGCCCAGCTGGAACGGGCGCAATCCCGAACGCTCGTCCAACGAGCCTTCCGGAAAGATCAGCAGTCGATCACCCTCACGTAACCTTCGCAACAGGTTCCGGGTGTCACGCGACACCTGTTGCGAATCGCCGCGGTGGATGAACTCGGCTCCAAGCCGCTTCAGAACAGCGCCGACAAAGGGACGTCGAGCGAACTCACTCGCCGCAACGACGCAAACCGGCTCGGGGATGCTCCCAACGAGCACGATGCCGTCCAGGAAACTGCTGTGGTTGGCAATGACGACCGCGGCTTCGTACGGGGGCCATTCCAGATCGCCCTCGGTCACCAATCGGACCCCGACCGCCCGGGCGAAGGTTCGTATCGCGCGGTAGGCGAATCGCCACCTCCGGTGCGGCGAACGCACAACCCGAAGGCAGGCCCAACACACGAAGCCGTAGGGCAACGCCAAGGCAGCCACCAGGACGCCGTACAGACGACCGGGCACCGACCGCCGAGCCGACGACCCGGCCTCAATCATCGCGGCAATCCCTCGGCGCAGGTCCGGTCCGGCAACCGGCGGCAACGTGTTTGCCGCCCGGCGCGCCGGCAACCGGAAGCACCAGCTCTCGGCATTGCGACTTTGGCGGATCTAGCGATCACGTTCAGTGCCATTGAACCAGCTCGGACGACCGAGGTGGGCCCGCGCCAGCCTCGCTCTCGATCCCCTGGTCGCGGGCGCATTCGCGTGTTCCGCATGTTCAAAAGTGCTCCAGCTCGCGACGCCGGGCACCGTCGGACCGCTCGGGCACACGGCGAGGAGCGTGCCGAGCACGACGGGCACGCTCCACGGCGGATAAGCCGTCTTGTCACCACACGCTTCTGATTCGCGACGACGTCTTCCCCGCGTGCTCACAGGCTCCAGAGCGCCTCCGTCGGCGACAGGCGCGCCGCTCGGATCGCCGGCCACAGACCAGCGATCGCACCGATCAACAGCGCCGCGCCGAGACCGCCAGCCCAGGCGAGCACTGGGACGACGATCGCCCAGTGCTTCACGGAGGCGTAGACAGCGGTACAGAGCGTGCCGAGCACGACACCGAGGGCGCCGCCCATCAACCCCAGCAGCATCGCCTCGGAGAGGAACTGGCTGCGAATCTGGCCGCGTGTTGCGCCGAGCGCGCGACGCAGTCCGATCTCCGAGCGGCGCTCAAGCACCGAAATGACCATGATGTTCGCGACACCGACCGCGCCGACGAGCAGCGCCACCGCGCCAAGACCGAGGAACAGTCCATTCAGGGCTGCCTGCGCGTCGGCCTGCGCGACGAGCGCCGCGGACGGCTGACTGACGTCGACCGAGCTCGGCGACTGGGGATTCGCCGTCGCGGCCAAGACCGCGTCAACGGCGTTCACGTCGGTGCTGTTCTTCACGGTCCGGACGTAGATCTCCGAGGGATTGCCGTCGAAATTGAAGTACTTCCCGGCGGCTGGGAAGCCAATCATCACCTCGGAGTCGATCTCGGGCGCGAGCACCGACGGCTTCAAGATGCCGATGACATAGAACCACATGTTCCCGACCCAGATGCGCTCGCCCGAGAACACCCGGTCGATGCCGAGTCGCTGTGCGGCGGCCGCACCGAGCACGCAGACGGGCTCTTGCGCGTCGGCGGCGTTGAGGAAGTGGCCGGCTGCAACGCTCGCCCCGACGTCCTTCGGCAAGCCGAGGCTTGCCGCGTTGACGCTCAGCGCGTTCGTGTCGATCGAAGGAATCAATGGGCTTCGGTACGAGTTGAGACTTGAAAGCGCCCCCGTGTACTCGACTTCGGTCACCGGCCCGATACGGCCGATCATCGCCGGCGCCTGAAGCGGCAACTCCGCGGTCCCGCCGAAGAGATTCTGGCCGTTCGTCACCTCGAGCAGGTTCGTCCCGAGGCTGTTGATCTCGGCCAGCAGGCCGGCTTCCGACGAGGACGACAAGCCGAGCACGGCGACAATCGCCGCGACGCCGATCGCGATGCCAATCGCCGACAGCCCGGCGCGCAACTTGCGAGTGCGAAGACCGACGCTCGAGAGTCGTAGCCAGTCGGCGGGGCCGAGCCGCGACACCGTGACGGTGCGGGCGCTCATCAGACTGGCCCTCGCAGTTCGTCGACGTTGTCGGCGACGATGTGACCGTCGAGTAGCTCCACCTGTCGAGGCAGGCGGGCCGCGACAGATCGATCGTGGGTGACGACGATGATCGTCGAGCCGTCGCTGTTCAGGTCAATGAACAGATCGAGGATCGCCTGACCGGTCGTCTGGTCGAGGTTGCCCGTCGGCTCGTCGGCAAAGACGATCTCGGGCTGACCGATGATCGCCCGGGCGATCGCGACTCTCTGGCGCTCTCCTCCCGAAAGTTCTGTCGGTCGCGCGAGCGCGCGGCCTCTTAGACCGACGCGGTTGAGCGCGTCGAGGGCGCGCTCCCGTCGCTGCTGGAGTGGAACCCCTGAGTAGAGGAGGCCGTCGCCGACGTTGTCGATCACGCGCTCGTGTTCGGCGAGGAAGAACTGCTGGAAGACGAAACCGACGCGCGTCGCGCGCAGCGCAGAGAGCTCGCGATCATCGAGCCTGGCCACGTCGAAGCCGGTGACGCGCACTATGCCCGATGTCGGCCGGTCCAAGGTGCCCATGAGGTGCAAGAGCGTCGACTTCCCCGATCCAGAGGGGCCGAGGACCGCGACGAGCTCACCGGCGTTGACGCGCAGACTCACCCGGTCGAGCGCGCGCAGTGACGGCACGCTCGGGTAGACCTTCGTCACCTCGACGAGTTCGAGGACGGGCACACCCGGCGGTCGCGGTGCGAACGTGTTCGCGACGCTGAGGGCGGGGGCCGATACGGACATCACAACGACGGGATGACGATGCGCTGGCCAGCGGCAAGGCCGGACCCGCTCACCTGCACGAGGCCCGCCGCGTCATCGAAGAGTCCGAGCGTCACCGCCACGAGGTAGTGGACGCCGGTCGGGGACACCTCCTCGACGGCGTAGCCGCCGCCCGACAAGGAGAGCAGCGCGTCGACCGGGACGACGAGCACGTTCCTCACGCTCCCCGTCGTGATCGCGACGTTCACGCTCGCCTGGTCCAGGTTCGCCGCGAGCTTCGCTTTGGCGAGCGTGACGGTGACGGTGACCGTCGGGGTCTCACCCGTGGCTCCAGTGGGCGTCGTGGCGACCGTGCCGACCGAAGAGACCGTGCCCGGAATGACCGAGTTGTCCGGCAGCGTCACCGTGACCGGATCGCCCGCCTTCACCTCAGGAGCGAGGTTCGCGTCAAGCGCGATCGAAACGACCGGCTCGGTTCCGGTCGCCGACAGCACCGGAGATCCCGCCGCCGCGGCCGATCCGAGCGCCGCCGTGACCGTCGTCACGAGCAGCGCCCCGGGCTCGACGACATAATCGCCGAGCGCGACCACGCCGGTCGCAGGAACACCGAGGGAACGCTGCCACGCCTCGACGTCTTGTTGCGTCGCCTTGTCGAAGTGACCCGACGCGGAGATCCCGGCACCAAAGCCGAGGGCGATCAGGTTCGACTGCAGCTGCGCGACGTCGGCGCCGGTCGACACCCCAAGGTACAGCGCCCGGTACGGAGTGACGGTGCCGTAGAAGAGGGGCACCGGCTGGTCATCCAGGGAGTAGACGGACTGTCCGCGAGTGATCGTCTGGCCGACGGACGGAAGCGCGGTGAAGCGCGAGCCCGGGTTCGTCGACTGCGACTGTGCCTGTTCGAGCGCCTGTTCGTCCTCCACGAGCGTCGTCTCGTCCGCGGTCACCGTCGCCTCATCTTGGTTCACGGTCGAGCCGTTGTTGATGAGGTCGACGGACAAGGCGTCCCGGGCGTCCTTCAGCGCGTTCTCGTCCTCGGTGACGACGGTGCGCTCCGCGACACATGAAGACTCGGAGCTCTCAAAAAGCGCCGTCTGCCCCGTCGTCGTGCCGAGCGAGTTCCAGGCGACGAGGTTGAAGTCGTAGATACGGTCTGGCGTGAGACCGGTGATCGTCGCCGTGACGGGGACATCGGAGAAACCGTCACCGGCGCTCGTCGCCGGCGTGATTTCGCCGAACGACGTTGACGAACCCCATTCGAAGTAGTACGTCGTCGAAAGTCCCTCCGGGTTTACCGTCCCGGACAGGGTTTCCGAGGTCGTCGTGACCGAGCTCGCGCTCCCAGTCGTCACGACCGGAGCCGAGGTCGTCTGATCCGTCGGTTGATCGGCGACGTCCGATCCCTTCGTGCCCCCGGTCGCGCCGGTCTCCGAACTACTCGAACTGCCCGAGTTGCCCGAGCTCGACGGCGAGCTCCCGCTGATCGGGGTCGTCACCGTGAGCGACGAAGCAATCGGACACCCAAGGCTCTGGTCCTCGGAGAGCTGCGTGCGCGCCGCTATCAGGGTCTGATCGTCCGAGTTGACCGTGGCCCTGGCATCGCGGATCGTCGAGGTTCCGGAGGTGCCCTCAAGGCGCTTCGCGACGGTAAGCGCGTTCTCATCGGACTTCAGCTTCGCTTCGTCGGCCGCGACGGCCTGTTCGGCCTGGCTCACGGCGGTCGACATCGTCCCGATGGGGAGCGACACAGTGTAGGAACCCGAGTAGCCGAGCGTACCGGTGACCTCGGTCTGCTCGGTAAGCGAGCGCCGTTCGATGGTCGTCATCGCCGTCGGGAAGGAGTTGTCCTTCACCGACCCCGAGGACGTCGTCGACTTGAACGGGTTGGTGACGCCGATCGTCACCCCGGCGACGATGAGCGCCAGCACGATGAGGGCGACGATCAGCCGTCGGCCCGCGAGACGGGGACGACGGAGCACCGCGAGAGGGTCGTTCGCTCCGTGAGCGGGTTGGTTAACCATGAATCACGATCCTCCTAGAGACGATAAAACAAGCTCGCTAACAAGCGCGAGCAGGATCGGCACGACGACGAACCTTACCGAGAAGAGCGCCGGGGGGCGCCTCGCTCGGTCCCACCGTCTCGTCATCGATCATTCTCCTCGCACCGGCCGCCGTTTAGAACTGACAATGTTGTACACAGCCGGCGGTTACACCGCGGTTACGTCGATCGAGGGCACCAGTCTCGGCGTAACCGTGGCGCAACCGCTAGAGGCGAAAGATTCCATCAAGAGAACATCTGTCGGAGATTCCCAAGCGAGGAACACGTGCGTGTGCTGGTCGTGGAAGACGACGAGGAACTGGCGGAGAACATCGCCATTGGCCTGAGCCGCGAGGACATGGCGACCGATGTGAGCCTCGACGGACAGTCTGCGCTCGAGCGCGCCCTCGTGAACTCCTACGACGTGATCGTGCTCGACCGCGACCTGCCGGTGCTGCACGGCGATCGGGTGTGCGAAGAGCTACGGGCGAACGAGGTGCGAGCACGCGTGCTGATGCTCACCGCGTCGGGTTCGGTCGATGACCGGGTCGAGGGTCTCGGCCTCGGCGCCGACGACTACCTGCCGAAACCGTTCGCCTTCTCCGAGCTCGTGGCCCGCATCCGCGCCTTGGCGCGGCGGGCGCAACCAGCCGTCGGTCCACTCCTCGAACGCGGCGATCTCGTCTTGGATTCGGCGAAGTACGAGGTTTCGCGGGGTGGCCGTAGCCTCGATCTCGCACCGAAGGAATTCGCCGTGCTCCAGTTGCTCCTCGAGGCAAACAGCCGGGTCGTCTCTGCCGAAGAGCTGCTCGAGCGGGCCTGGGACGATGCAACCAACCCGTTCACCTCCTCGGTGAAGGTCACCATCAGCCGATTACGCGCCAAGCTCGGCGAGCCCCCACTGATCGAAACCGTCTCCCGCACCGGTTACAAGATCTGAGGCGGAACCATGTCTCATCCCGTCATCGCCCAAACGAACACCCGTCGATCGCTGTGGAAGAAGATTTTCCGAAAGCCCCAACCGAGCGTCCGCTTCCGTCTCACCGCGCTCTACGGCGGACTCTTCGTGCTTTCCGGGGCAGGTCTCGTCACGGTGACGAACTTTCTGTATCGCGCCTTCTCGCCGGTCCGCTACCAGGTGGCAGTTCAGGGGATCTCCGAGCTAATCGCACCGGTGCGGCTGCCGAAAAATCTGCGGGCGAGTGCACAAAATACCGCCAGCGGAGTACAGGTCCACTGGGAAAAGGTAGCGTCGAGCGGGTCGCCGGTGCCACAGGGCACCAGCCTCCGGGTATTTCGAGGGCTCGTGACGAACATCGTGCGGTTGAACGCCCTCGTGCAGCAGAACTCCGACTCGCACGCCGTGCTGTTGTGGTCCGTCGTCGGCTTTGCCGTGATGGCCGTGGCATCGATCGCGCTCGCGTGGTGGCTTTCGGGGCGTGCGCTTCGGCCACTGCGGGAGATCACCGCCACGGCGAACACCATCTCGGCGACGAACCTGCACGAGCGCCTCGACCTCGACGGGCCCGACGACGAGCTGAAGGGTCTCGCCGCGACGTTCAATCGCCTGCTCGGTCGTCTCGAGGTCGCCTTCGACGCCCAGCGGCGCTTCGTCGCTAACGCGTCGCACGAGCTGCGGACGCCCCTCGCCCGCCAGCGTGCCGTGGCCGAGGTCGCGCTCGCCGATCGAAACGCGACGGTCGGATCACTGCGGTCGAGCTACGAACGGGTCATCGCCGCCGGAGAAGAGGAAGAGCGTCTCATCGCCGCGCTCTTGCTGCTCGCGCGCAGTGACCGGGGTCTCGCCCAGACCTCACCGGTCGATCTTGACGAGATCATCCGGCGGATTGCCGCATCGTTCGTCACGGACGCGCGCGCGAAGGGCGTCACGATCGAGCTGAATCTCCGTGGACCTGCGATCGCCGGTGACCAGGAGCTCGCCGAGCGGCTCGTCGCCAACCTCGTCGAGAACGCGATCGGGCACAACGTCGCGAACGGATTCATGAAGATCTCGACCGGCGCCGCGGCTGGAAGAACGCTCCTCAAGGTCGAGAACTCTGGCGCGATCCTCTCCCCCGACGACGTCGAGCGAATCGTTCGGCCGTTCGAGCAGGCCGACGACTCCCGCACGAGCCACAACGGACGATTTGGCCTCGGTCTCTCGATCGTCGAGGCGATCGCCCACGCCCATAACGCGCGTCTAGAGATCAACGCCCGAGACACGGGTGGCCTCGCGGTGACGCTCGAGTTTCCAACGGTGGCATCGACCGTGCCTGGCGAGCCGGCCGAACGAGGTTTCCCGACCCACTAGATATCGGCGCGCAGCCGATGAGTTGGTGAACTGCCACCAGTTCGCCGCTGTCACTGGCACGCGCTGGCCGTCGGGAATCATCGGCAAGAGACGGGCGCGCGGGTCTTTCGAAAGCATCGCGGTCGTGCACATTGGAGCGACGAGCGTGGTCGTCGTTGCGGCGCGGCTCAATCCTCGCTGGAAGCCGGCAAGTGAGGCCGAGGCCGCAATCAGCGGATAAGGCCCTACGGCATCGATTCGTGCTCCGCCGTAACCCCGGTGCAACCGCTAATGGCATAGAAAGTTGGTGCAGAAAGAAAGACGAGAGTGTCAATGCGGATCAACCGAAGACAGGTGACGACGAGCGCTGCGGCTGTCCTCGCCCTCGGGGTGGTGGCGCTGCTCTTCGCCGCCTGCGGGCGGTCTTCCGGACCGGGGGTGGCGAGTCTCGGGTCGTCGACCACCACAACCACCTCCCCGGCCGCAGCGTCTTCGAACACCAACAAGACGACTCTAACTACTTGGACGGCGTCAAGTACGCCCAGTGCATGCGGAGCCGCGGCGTGACGAACTTCCCTGACCCGACGAGCAGCGGCGACTTCCTCGACGAGCGTGGTCTTCTCAACGGCCAGCGCATCGACATCAACTCCGCTGAGTACATCTCGGCCAACAAGGCGTGTACCCACCTGCTGCCAAACGGCGGCCAGTTGACCCCGGCCGAACAGCAAGCTCTAGTCGCCCAAGCACTGAAGCTCGTCCAGTGCCTGCGCACGCACGGCGTCCCGAACATGCCGGATCCGACGGTCCCGGCGGGCAGCGGAATTGAGATTCACGGTCCACGGGGGATCGGACCGAATTCGCCGGTGTTCCAAAGAGCGATGGAGGCGTGCCAGTCGCTGACGCCAGGAGGAGGCGGGTAGACAGAAGAACCGGCCTATCGTCGCCGAGCAGGCCTCACCGGACGGGACACCGGGCCCAGGTTCTCGGTGCTCATGGCCCCCGACCGCAACGTCTATTCCGAACGACCGCACCTAGAACGGTTGCCATCGCAACATGCGGCGTACCGTCAGCGCCGACGCAACAAGGCGAAGACACAACCTTCGATCCATTCGGTGCAGTTGTGCAGCCACGACGAGATGGGATGGCATTATCCCCCTTCCGATTTGCGCCACCGTGAACGACGGTTGCCTGGGGCCCCAGCGTGCAAAATCGATTCATGGGGGTGGGCTTCTTCGGCGAGACCGTCTCCGAAAGGTTGCAGCCGAGTCGCCCTCCGCCAAGGCCCCACGGTGTCGAATCGCGCTTCGGCGTAACCGCGGTGCAACCGCTCTTGGCGTAGAAAGAAGTCGTGCTGATCAACCGAGGACACCTGGCGGGAACCGCTGTCACTGTCCTCGCACTCGGGACAGTGGTGCTGCTCGTCGCCGCCTGCGGAGCTGCCTCCGGCCCCGGTGTCGCGAGCCTCGGTTCCACCACAACCACCTCACCGGAGGCCAGTACGAACACGAACGTCGTCGCCGGCAGCAATGGGGCGGCGCCGGGAGGCGCCACGATCGAGATCGGGGGGACTACCGTCCAGTACTCGCAGTGCATGCGTAGCCACGGGGTGCCGAACTTCCCCGACCCGAATGGACAAGGCGGGGTCGTCATGCGCGGCATCGACCCGAACTCCCCACAGTTTGCGGCCGCGCAGAAGGCGTGCGCGAAGTATGGAGGCCCCGGGGGCAATAAGCATCCGTCAGCGGCGCAACAGCAAGAGATGATCGCTCAAGCCCTCAAGTTCTCGCAGTGCATGCGCTCGCACGGCCTCACCGATTTCCCCGATCCGAGTGTCGGCCCGAACGGCGGGGTCGGCATCTCGATTAGGGCCGGCAAAACCAGAACCGGCCAGAGCAGCAACTTGAACCCGAACAACCCGCTGTTCCAGACAGCCCAGAAGGCCTGCCAGGGCATCATGGGGAAAGCTGCCCAACCCGTCCAGGCTCCGTGAGCGCGCCCACCCTACGGGCGATGCGCTGCTCTTTCGCCTTGAACCTCGCGACGCGGAAGCGTCGGCAATATCAGAGCGAAGGGGCCATCCACCGACGCGCCCTTCGAAGTTGACGAAATACCGAATCCGGTCGCTACGACAAACCGCCAAGGCGAGTCGAAGGACGGGGAGTGAAGAAGTTCCAGGTCATCGCCGATACCGATGACGGCGTCATCCGTGTAGCGCTGCACAGTCACGATTAATAAGCGCTCCGTCGATGGACCAGGCGAGTACGTCTTCTACGCGGTCTCAGACCCGCGCCAGCGACCGATGGAATCGGCAGGTCGCATCTGCGCATCAACGCGCTCAACGGCACCTCGGTCAGTCTTCCGACGCTCGTGCCTATAAGCCGAGGGTCGTCCGGGGATTGGCAGGTCGGAGCCGGTGCTGCGCTGTCCGGATATCAGCTCCAACCCGGACCAGGACAGATGCCGCGACGGCTCCCAGACGGTGAAAGGTCAGATCTGGAATACCGGCCGCGGCACCTACCGGTCGCTACCTTCGCTTACGCCAATGGGTGCACTCAAGGCGCCGACCCTCGCTGGAAGCAGAGACCAACGACTCCGGGCCGAGAGCCATAAGTCCACGACGCGAGAGCAGTGCAGCCCCGTCTTCGATCAATCAGCGAGGACCAGCGAGCCTACGAACGCCCGCTTCCGATTTCGGTGGAGCGAGCCTTCCCCTCGATCAAGTTCTCGGTCGACGGTGACAAGACCACCGAGAAGATCGAGTCGAGCTCGATCACCTACCGGTGGTCGGTCCTCGGCCGGCCGTGCTCCGGGTCCAACTCGGACCGAGCCGACGAGGCATGGCTCGGCTTGGTCCTCCGAACCAGACCGGACCGGGGCAGCACGGTCAACTGCCGAGAACTGATCGGATGCCCCGCGGGGCCGCCGTTCCCCTACCGACGAGGGAGGGTCGCTTCGAACTCCCCGGATTCGGACCCTGCCCTGGCCTCTGGCCGGCCGGACTCACGCCGGCAGACGTCGTCCTCACAGGTTCGCCCGCCGGCGCATCTCGTCAACGGAGAGGTCCGCCACGTAGAGCGGACTCCCGGGCTGATGCTTGCGTCCACCGACGGCAAGGGAGCCCAGGTCGACCGGATCGAAGCCGATTTGGTCGATCAGCCGGCTGACCAGGCTCTTGGCATCCTCGTCATCGCCTGAGATCGGGATCGCGATCCGGTCCGGTGCGCCAGCCGGACGGGCGCCGTCCCGCAGATGCTCCCAGTGGATGGCATTGAAGGCCTTGACAATGCGCGCGGCGGGGAGGTGAGCGGCCAGCATCTCGCTCGACGTGGTTTGGTCCTCGTCGAGTTCTCGGAACTGTCCGTCGCGACTCGGGTAGTAGTTGTTGGTGTCGATCACCACCTTGCCGTCGACGCCTTCAGCCGGAACGTTCCGATACTTGCCGAAAGGCACCGAAACGACGACGATCTCCCCGAAATGCTCGGCTTCTGCCGCGGTCAACGCCTGGGCGTGGTCGCCCAGCTCGTGAACCAGCGCGGCGAGCGTTTCCGGCCCGCGGGAGTTGCTGACCGCGACGTCATGGCCGACCCTCACGAAGTGCCGCGCGAGCGTCGATCCAATGTTCCCCGCTCCGACCATTCCGATCCGCATGGCCCATCCCTCCTCTTTCACATCCGCTTCTTCGCGAGACCCCAACGGCGCGCTGACACCGTCCATTCCCTTGTCACCGGATCGTGGGTCACCCCCAGGGCGTCTCGGCGCTGGCGGAAGGGTGCCACCGTCGACAAGCTGTTGAGGTGCAGGCAGGCGTGCTCACCGTCGAGCTCATCATCGACTCCAGCCGTTCGCTAAAGGATAAGCGCTCCGTCGTGCGACACCTCCTCGACACGACAAGGCGGCGCTTCGCGGTGTCGGCTTCCGAGATCGGGCACCACGACAAGTGGAAACGGGCCGAGCTCGGTTTCGCCGTCGTCGCTGCCGACGCCACGCACGTCACCGCGGTGCTCGACGCCGTGGAGCGTTTCGTCTGGGCGCACCCGGAGGTCGAGGTCGCCTCCACGGAACGCCACTGGATCGAATCTGACCACTGATTCCTCGCCCGACACCAGGTGAGAGGGGATTTGACATGATTGTGAGTGATCACTAACATCGCCCCGATGCACCCGCCAGCCGACCCGGAGGTGCTCGGGGCCCCCGGTGAGCCCCCCGTCGGTGCTCCGTGCCCGCCGGCAATTGCGGTGGAAGACCTCACCAAGTCCTACGACGACATCGTCGCGGTGGCCGGATTGGATCTCCGCATCGAGGTAGGCGAAATCTTCGCGCTCTTGGGACCGAACGGCGCGGGCAAGACCACGACCGTCGAGATCCTCGAGGGATACCGCCATCGGGACGGCGGCCGCGTGTCGGTGCTCGGCCACGATCCCGGCCACGATCGCAGACAGCTGAAGCCTCGGATCGGGATCGTCCTGCAGTCGACCGGCGTCGACCGCTACCTCACCGTGGCCGAGACGATCCAGATGTACGCGAGCTACTACCCCCATCCCCGTCCGGTCGGCGAGATCGTCGAGCTGGTCGGGCTGGAGGCGAAACGTGACACCCGGGTCTTGAAGCTCTCGGGCGGTCAACGTCGCCGTCTCGACGTCGCTATCGCGCTCGCCGGGGACCCCGACCTGCTCTTCCTCGACGAGCCGACCACGGGCTTCGACCCAGGGGCCCGCCGGGAAGCCTGGGAGGTGGTGAAGAACCTCGCGGCCCTGGGCAAGACGGTTCTTTTGACGACCCACTACATGGACGAGGCGCAGTACCTGGCCGACCGTGTCGCGGTGATGGCGGCCGGTCGGGTCGTGGCAACCGGAACCCCGGGTCAGCTGGGCGACCGTCACACCGAGGGCGTCCGCGTCCGTTTCTCGGTTCCCGAGGCCACCGAACTCCCCGCCGACTTGCAAGGACGACGGTTGGGCCAGGGTCGGGTCGAGCTAGCACCTGACGACCTCCGTCGCACGCTGCACCGCCTCACCGGGTGGTCGATCGAAAACGGGATTGAACTCGAGCAGCTCGAAATCGTCCGCAAGTCGCTCGAAGACGTCTATCTCGAACTCACCGGGGAAACCGAGACAGCCGAGGGCACACCCCCAGACGATCCCGCGACGAAGACCAGGTTGCGATGAAGTCGATCCAGCTCCTTTGTTCCCAGGTTCGTTACGTAAACAAGGCCTTCTGGCGGAACCCGGCGCAGGCCTTCTTCACGTTCGCCTTCCCCCTCATGTTCCTGGTGATCTTCACGTCGCTGCTCGGTCACCCGGTCCTGCACATCGGCGGACGAACGATTCACTATTCGACCTATTACGTCGCAGCGATGGCCGCGTACGCGGTCATCGGCGCCTGTTTCAACAACCTGGCCATGGTGGTGACCGCCCAGCGGGACGCCGGCATCTTGAAACGGACGAACGGGACACCGCTGCCTTCCGCCGTGTATCTCGGGGCGCGGGTGATTCACGCCATCTTCGTCGCCGTGCTGCTCGTCGTGATCACGGCGGCATTCGGCCGAGCCGTCTACTCGGCCGACATCCCGACCGGCCTGACGCTCGTCCGGTTCCTTGTCGTGCTGGCGGCCGGCTCGGCGAGCTTCGCCGCCCTGGCGTTCGCCATCACTGCAGCCATACCGAACGCCGACGCCGCGCCCGCCATCGTGAACGCCGCGATCATGCCGCTGCTCTTCATCTCCGGCATTTTCATCCCGTTCGGCAACAACGCCCCCTCCTGGATCGTCTGGGTCGCCCGGATCTTTCCGGTCAGGCACTTCGCCGTCGGGATACAAGCCGGGTTCCTCGGGACCACGTTCAGCTGGACCGATGTCCTGGTCGTCGCGGCGTGGGGCGTCGGTGGACTGCTCGTCGCCTCCCGCTACTTCAGCTGGGAACCGCGCACCTGATCGCCACCACCAAGGCGGGGGCGCGCACCACCACCGGGGAAGCGCACCGGGCCGTTTGACGGGCCCAGGCCCGGGTGGTGCAGCACTCCTTCGAGGCGGTCGAGGCCCATCACCCCACCTCCGCGTCGGCGGTGACCGCTAGGCCAGGCGGAACAGGACCACCGCGGTGGTGACGAGGCTGAACGCGATCACGACTGCCGCGACCGAGTAGGTGACCACCCGACGTGCGCCCCGCATCCTCAGCTCGGCGGGAATCACCCGACGTTCCAGGGCGAACAAGAACCCGAGGATGATCGGCAGCAGGCAGGCATTCAGCACCTCGACGTGGATCGTCAAGTTGACGAGATTCGGGGCCACAAGCACGAGCATCACGCCGACGAGCACCCCGAAGACCGCCAGGCCGTAGAAGCCGGCGGCCCGCGCCGGCGAGTCGTTCAAACTGTGGCGCCAGCCGAGCACCTCGGAGATCCCCCAGGCTCCCGCCAGCGTCACGACGAGCGCCGCGACCACCGCCGCCCCGACCATGCCGAGACCGAACAGGACGACCGCCCGGTCGTGCCCGAGGAACGGGGTGAGCGCCGACGCGATCGCCCCGACGCTGTTGAGTGCGGTGCCCCGGTGCGTCACACCGAGTGTCGCGCCGGTGGCCACGATCACGGCCACCATCACGAGTTGGGTGATCACCGATCCTGCGGCCGTGTCCAGCCGGGCGGACCGTAACGCGGCACGCAGACCAAGCCCGCGCCGGTCTTTGTCGACCACGGCTTCCTGCTGGTAAAAGACCATCCACGGCATGATCACCGCGCCGACGTTGGCGGCGAGCAGGGTGGCGAAACCGCTGGTCGCATGGATCGGGTTCCCGAGATCGTGGAGGATCGCGCCGACGTGCGGGTGGGCGAAGAGCGCCGCCGGCACGAACAGCAGCTCGAGCGCACCCACCGCGAGGCCGACGTGCTCCACCCGGCGGTACCGCCCGAGCAGGACGAGCGCGATCAGTACGGCTGCCGCAGTGCCGGTGGCGAGCCATCGCGGGATCCCGACCAGGGTCCCGACGCCAGCGATGCCGGCGAACTCGGTGACGAGCGCTCCAACACAGGCAACAAAGAGCGCCGACGCCGACAGGAGCGCCCAGCGCGACCCATAGGTCCGGCGGATGAGGGCGCCGTGACCCTGTCCGGTCACCAGCCCGAGCCGGGCCGTCATTTCCTGCACGAAGTACAGCGCCGGGATGAGAACCAGCTGCGGCAGCACCAGCGCGTAGCGAAACCGAGCACCGGACTGGGCCGCGGTGATCACGCTCCCGGCGTCGGTGTTGGCCAGCATCACCATCACCCCGGGCCCGACCATGACGAGAAGCGCCGCCCGGGCGAGGGACCCCCTGCCCGTCCGTGCCGCGGTCAAGGTGATCGGGGAGGCGCTGGGACCTGCCACGGCCGCCACCCTTTCCGGTTCACCTGAGCTTGTGGCTCAGGGCTACCTGAATATAACTCTCAGGCAAGCCTCAGACCCAGGGACGAAGGTCACCTCCGAGGCTGAAACCGGACGGCGCAGGCCAGTTTGCTTCGCACCCGACGCCAGTACCGACGCGGTTCTCCAGACAGCCGCCAGGCAATCCGGCTTCCCCGAGGAATCCCCGCCAGCTCGAATCAACCTCGCCCGTCGGCGGAGACTCCGGGGTAAACCCCGACGCCCCCGCCAACTGGTCAAGGTCGGGGCCAACAGTTCACCGACGCGACAGTCGGCCACCTGGCTCACCCGAAGCGAAGGCACCAAGCACCTTGACCGTCCGCCGTCAGACAGTGAGTCGCACGGGCACGGTGACGAGGACGCCGCACAGTACCGAGACACACGAGCGACACGAAGGAAATCGCGCCGAACAGGTCCTCCACCGCGAACCTGCTCGCGTACGGTCGATCCCTTCGGCGTGACGACCCCGGCGTACGGCAGTCAGCCGTCTAACGGGCTCTTCGGATTTCAGCGGGGTCTAGCGGACTCGAACTCCTTGGTGCTTCCAAGGGTTTCCTGCCCCCGATCTGCTGCGTCCTCAACTGGTCATCGCAACACCTCTCTGATCGGCGAACACTGACGTCGTCGATGGGGAGGAACGGTGATGGCGAGGTTCACAGAAGCCGACAGGGCGACGATCTGGGAGATGCGGGAGGCCGGCGTGCCGGTGAAGCGCATCGCCAAGCACCTCGGACGCCAGAACTCTTCGCTTCGGAAGTTGATCGCCGACGCAGGGGGGAGACGACCGCACGAACGAGGGCGTGCTGAGCTCAGGCTCTCCCTTGAAGAGCGAGAAGAGATTTCGCGAGGACTCGCCGCAGGTCTCTCGATCCGGGTGATCTCGACCGGACTCGGGCGTGCGCCCTCGACGGTGTGTCGAGAGGTGAACGCGAATGGCGGCCGTCAGCATTACCGAGCGCTCGTTGCCGATCGGGGTGCGCAACGACGCGCGCTGCGACCCAGACGAGCGAAGCTTTCCCGGTGCCGACGGCTCAGATCGACCGTCGAACGAAAGCTCGAGGCCAGGTGGTCACCCGAGCAGATCTCCGCGTGGTTGGCTCTTAGCTATCCGAATGATCCGGAGATGCGGGTGTCCCACGAGACCATCTACCAGTCGCTGTTCGTCCAGGGCCGTGGAGCGCTTCGGAAAGAGCTCCACACCTGCCTGCGAAGCGGTCGGGCGATGCGAAGAGCCAAGGCCTACACCAAGGGCGGGATCGGCCAAGGACAGCTCCGCAACATGGTGATGATCTCCGAGCGACCGGCCGAGGTCGCCGACCGCGCCGTGCCCGGGCACTGGGAGGGTGATCTCATCTTCGGCAAGAAGATGACCGCAATCGGAACCCTCGTCGAACGTCACAGCCGCTACGTCATCTTGTTGAAGCTGCCCCACGGGAACACCGCCGAGTCGGTCCGCACCGCACTCGCGAAGCGCATCGTCACGCTTCCCGTCCAGCTCCGCAGATCGATCACCTGGGACCAGGGAAAGGAGATGGCCGAGCACGTCCAGTTCACGATCGACACCGGGGTGCAGATCTACTTCTGCGACCCGAAGAGCCCCTGGCAACGCGGCAGCAACGAGAACACGAACGGTCTCTTGCGCCAATATCTGCCGAAGTCAACGGATCTCTCTCAGTGCACCCAACGCGAGCTCGATGCCATCGCTCGTTCCCTCAACAACAGACCTCGACAGACGCTCGGGTGGATGACACCATCTCAGGCGTTCGTCAAGGCTGTTGCGTTGACCGCTTGAGCGCGCAGCACTTCGGGGACGCTGATCGGATTGTTGTTGCATCGTGTCAGGTGGAGTTCTCGACGAGCACCTACGCTCATTACACAAGGTGGCATTGCGACGATTCCCTCGAACCCCGAGAGAAGGTGTCATGTTCGACGAAATGATCGCCGCCTCTCGCTCGACTGCTCCGTGGGCGATCGCGCTTTACGTGGTCGCGCTCATAGCCGTCGTCGTCGGCGTGGACTTCCTGTTCTTCGGGCACCACTTCTGGTATCGGCTGATCGCAAACGTCGGAATAGTGCTGGTATTTGCGGCGTTCGGCCTGAGATTCCTGAAGCGTTCATGAATTAACATGTCCCCGAACGCCAGCTGGGCGGTCTTGTAACCGCGGCGCAACTGCCTGCGGCTCACAATCACCGTGCGGAACGGATGAAGGGAAGGTTCCAGAACCGAGAGTGATGCGAACTGCTCAAAAAAGGAAGCTGCGTGCCGCAGGGGTCGGGCTGGCGCTTGGCGCCGTGGCGATGTTCTTCGCCGCCTGCGGGGGCGCTTCCGGACCCGGCGTCGCGAGTCTCGGATCGTCGGCCACGAGCACCACCTCCCCGGCCGCCGGGACATCGAACAGGATCAATGAGACCAACTACTTGGACGCCGTCAAGTTCGCCCAGTGCATGCGGACCCATGGCGTGCCGAACATGCCCGATCCAAATAGCGAAGGCGTTTTCGCGCTCCCCGCCGGCAAAAACGGCGGTGGGCTCCTCGAATCGGCGCAGTACGTGAAAGCCAACAAGGCGTGCCACCACCTGCTCCCGAACGGTGGCGAACCATCTGCAGCCGGAGAGCAAGCCCTAATCGCCCAGGCTCTGAAGTACGTCCAGTGCATGCGGACCCACGGCGTGCCGAGCATGCCCGATCCGACGGCGGTGAAAGGCGGGATCACGCAGCGCTTCCCCTTGGGGCCCAACTCGCCGCAGTTGCAAAAGGCGATGAAGGACTGTCGATCGCTCCCGGGGGGCGCGCCGTGAGCAAGCCGCATCCGACCCCCGCACCCGTCCCATAATGCGCATCGAGATGTACCGCTGCGACTGTCCCTGAACGATGCTCCTATGGGTTGTCAAGCACGAATTGGTGCCGGGGTAACTGGGCGAAGACCTCTCGGGCGACGTAGCGCTTGAGGCATCGAACGGCCTCTTTCTTCGTTCGGCCGTCTTTCATCCGTCGCTCGATGTAGTGCTGTGTCCGGGGGTCGCAGACCATGCGGGTGAACACGATGTGCCAGAGGGCCGAGTTGGCGCTGCGGTCGCCGCCCCGGTTGAGACGATGCCGTTCGTTCTTGCCGCTGCTCGCATCGATGGGAGACACCCCGCAGAGGTGAGCGAAGGTCGCCTCGCTCTTCAACCGCTCGGGGTTGTCACCGACCGCGACCAGGAGCGCTGTGGCGACGTCGGTGCCCACCCCGATGACCTCGCACAGCTCCGGGGCTGTCTCGGTGACCAGCGCCTTCAAGACCGCATCGATCTCCCGGACCTCGTCTTCGAGCGCGATCGCCCGCCGGGCGAGCGTCTTCAAGGTCTTTTTCGTGAGCGAGACGATGTCGCGCTTGGTGCCCGGCCGATAAGCGGAAGTGCGCTCGAGCACCTGGTAGATGGTCAGCTCACGGAGCTCGGAGCGGAGCGTGTCCGGAGCGGTCGAGATGAGGCTCCGCATCTGGTTGAGGGCCTGGGTCCGCCCCCGGCGCGCCGAGGATCTCGCGACGCGCAACACCCGCATGGACTCGACATTGCCGTCCCTCGTCTTCGCCAGCCCCTTGGCCTCACCACCTTGCGCGGCACGAGCAGCAGAGACGGCGTCTTCGGGATCCGACTTGCCTCGACGACGTCGACGTTGACGATTCGGCCGATCGACCTCGACGACGCGGACCTGGTGGTCGTGGAGGTAACGGGTGAGGCCGGCGCCGTAGCTGCCGGTGCCCTCGATCCCGACTAGGTTGACCGCTCCGAATCTCGACAACCACCAGTAGAGCTGCCGGTAACCGGAGGGAGTCGTTGGAAAGATCTCCACACCGAGCAGTGCTCCGTGGTCATCGAGCGCAGCAGCCACGTGGACGTCGAGGTGTGTGTCGACACCCCCGGTGATGCGTGGCGCGATAGTGGTCATCGTCATCCCTTCATTGATCGATGGGTGGGTGGCACCGCACCGAAAGGACGACGGACAGGACAGCGATGGGCCTGTGCGGCAGGCTCCTATGAGGTCACTCCGTCCAACCGATGGGTGTCGAGCAGTGTCCGGGCCGGGCCGACGGATCGTCTTCAGGACAGTCCGAAAGGACGTCAGCCGGTTTTAGATGGAGTCAGACCCGGCTCGGGCACTCACTCGAAACGCTGGCCGGTCAAGAAGAGACCGTCAACGTCCAACGCGATCCTCGCTGCCGGGTCGGTGCCGCGCTAGAACGTTCACCCAGTGGGCTCTCTGAGCCCGACCTGACGAGCGCGGAATCGGCGATTTGCATCCGCGGAACTGTCTCAGAACGTGCAGCCGACAGGATGCCTCGGGGTCGCCCAAAGGAGCCGTCTTGCGCCCCTGCGGCCGGACGGGCCCACTCGTAAACCACGACCCTGAGCGATCCAGAGCAGTCGGCCTGTGTTGGCCTCTAGGCAGGCGACTTCATCCCTGAGTGCGTATCTTGGCATCATGATCGAACAAGACCTGACCATCGAAAAGGATCTCGCCAGATCCGTTGCCCTGGTGACAGGGGCATCGAGCGGCATTGGGTCCGCTACCGCCACTGCTCTCGCCCACCGCGGTGCTGCCGTCGCCTTGGCAGCACGGCGCAAAGACCGGTTAGACGCACTTGCCGCCGAGATTGAGGCCCAGGGCGGGACTGCCATCGCGTTGGAGTCAGATGTCACGGACGAACGGCAGGCGCAGGAGGCTGTCGAGCGCACGGTGTCGTCGTTGGGCCGGCTGGACATCCTCATCAACAACGCGGGTTTGATGCTGCTGGGTCCGGCCACAGAGGCACCGCTATCGGAGTGGCAGAGTATGGTCGAGCTAAATCTCCTCGGTCTCCTCTACTGCGCCCATGCGGCTTTACCCCATTTGCTCCGAGCCTTCACCGATGGCCCCCGCCAGGTGGCTGACATGGTGAATATCAGCTCGGTGGCCGGCCGAGTCGCCCGTAACGGAAACGGCGTGTACAGCCTCACCAAGCACGGAGTCGGGGCTTTCAGCGAGTCGTTGCGTCAAGAGTTGGCCAAGCGGTATGTGCGGGTCTCACTGGTAGAACCGGGCGCCACCGCCACAGAGCTGGTACTTCACAACCGGACTGAGATACTCGAATCGCTCAGTAGTCAGTCAGGACAGACGATGGAGGCGGCAGACATCGCCGACGCCATCATCTTCATCGTCACCCGTCCGAGGCACGTGGCCGTTAACGAGATATTGATCAGACCTACCGAGCAGGAGCGGTAACAGGCGCTAGCCATTACCTGATAAGCGTCCGCACGTTCCGTTACCTGGCGAGTTCTTGGGTGTCCCACAACACCGGGTAGGTGGGGCAACTTCTGGTCCCCGGAGCGTCAAGTGATTGCTGTCGCCAGCGGCGCACCCCGCCCATTTCCGAAGAGCCGTTTAACGAAGAGAAAGAACTGGCTCCTCAGTCATCTTGGAGTCAAGGAGGATTCGGTCCACAGATTCCGCACGGTGCCCTGACCGGCCGGAGCGCCAGGAGGCTACTGACCGAACCAGACGATGCCCAGATTGCGGCTCGGAGGTCGGCGCTGGCTCGACTCTGTCGACCGTTCACTTCCGCGCCAGGTCTCGGCAGCTCGCCTCCCACGGGCTTGGACCCGTCGGAGACGAGCTGCGACGAGTTACCGCCTGTCGCGGGGCTATCCCGCCGCTTCCCAGGTGTCGGTGAAGCTGTCACCTAGCGGATCGAGGGCACCCGGCAGGGCGAGCAGGGTGCGACCGTTCACCATCTCGATCGCCACATCGGAGTGCGAGCTGATCGTTCCGCCGGGACCGGTCGCCGTGACCGAGGCGTTCGAGAAGCTCGCCTGCCCGAAATCGGCGAGCGGCGTGAGCGAGCAGGACGAGCTGCAGATCTCCGGTCGCTCGAGTATCCACTCCGCCGACGACTGGGCGGCACCGGAGAAGGTGATTTCGGGCGTGGAGTAGGTCCAGCCGTGGCTGGAGGACAGGTCGGCGATGGCGAGCGTCCACTCGTGCCCGGTCACGCTCACCGAAGCACTCATCGGATCGCCCGGGGACACCGGGTTCGTCGACGGCGAAAGCTCGACCTCATAGCCGCTGTTCACGGCGGAGTCGCCGTACATCTCGTACCAGGCGTCGTAAGAGGCCGCACCTCCCAGACAGTCGGCCTCCGTCCCGTCCTGCTCGACGGTCGAGCTGGTGTATCCGTCGATTCCCACCCACTGCGCCGAGTAGGCGTTCGTGCGGCTCGAGCAGGTGACGGTCGGAACCGTCCAGTTCGCGCTGACGGTCGTGAAGGTCGCACCGGTGTCCGCGAAACCGGACCAGTTCGACGACTGCACGGGCGCCGCCGTCACCGTAAGCGTCGCGGTATTGGTCATCACGGAACCGACCGAGTTGGTGAACACCGCCTCGTACTGGTAGCCGTTCTGCGACAACGACGCGGTGAGCGAGTAGGTGGTCGAGGTCGCGCCCGTGATCGCGGTCCACGTGCCCCCCGCGCTGGTAAGAACCCGCCACTGAACCGTCGGGGTCGGTGAGCCGGAGGCCGCTGCGCTGAACGAGGCGGTCGCACCGGCAGAGACGGACTCGTTGGCGGGTTGCAACGTGATCGTCGGAGGAACCGGCGACGCCGCCGTCACCATGAGGGTCGCGGCGTTGGTTGTCGCGGTGCCGGCCGAGTTGGTGAACACCGCGTCGTACTCGTAGCCGTTCTGCGACGAGGACGCGTTGAAGGAGTAGGTGGTCGAGGTCGCCCCGCGAACCGAGCTCCAGGAGCGTCCGGTGTTCGTCGAGACCCGCCACTGGACCTTGGGCGTCGGCGAGCCGGAGGCCACCGCGCTGAACGAGGCGGTCGCACCGGCCGTGACGGTCTCGCTTTCCGGCTGGGAGGTGATCGCCGGCGCGACACCCCTACTGGGGGCCACCGGGTTGCCGGGTCGCGCCTCCGTGCCGTTCGCGACCCCCTGGTGCTGGGGGAAGCCGACGACGATGTCCGTGTCGATGAGGCGAGCCGCTCCCCCAGGCGTCGAGTTGCCAGCCGCCGCGGGAAGCGCCGACACTCCCGCGAGAACGGTCAAGAACGCGCCGATCAACCCGGCGCCGGCGAGGATACGAAGAAACCTTGACATCAGCATCTCCCTGGTTGACAAACCGACCACTCAACGAAACGGGATCCGTCCTCTGAAGCATTCACCGGCGGTGTCCGCTTGACCCAGCTCAATATACCGAGGCCTGCCGCCGAGGATTACCTCAGGCGCGGCTGGTGCCGGGTCGGAACCGAAAAGGGCACACAGCGCTTGAGGCCTCGGCAACTCGCGGGCTCCGACTCGATCGGGATCGCGTCGGCGTTACGCGGACTACCGAGTTCGGACCAACGACCTTTCTGGCTGGCTTGCCCGTCGCGCTGGGGACCACCAATCCCAGACCGTTGCCAAGAGCCCAGGAAAACGCGCCCGCCCTTTCCTGCACGACTCCACCAGATCTCGGGCGGTCATTCACTCCTGTCACCCGCGCGACAGGGCTCGCCTACTCCGCGAAGGTCCGTCGCCGCACCTGTCACACCATTTTCGCACCAGGAGAGCGAGCTTCTCCCGCCACCGTCAGGGGTGGGTTGAGATCCTAAGAACTCAGCGCTTCCGGAGATACAAGCGCCACTGGTCGTGGAAAGCGGTGGTGTCACTGCCGGCCGCGTCCTCGATTACGAACCACTCCCCTACCATCCTGCGGATATCCGCTTCCGCGAACACCGTGCGCACCGCGCTCTTCGTCATCGCGTTCGGGGGGCACTTGAAGAAAGTCATGAATCCACCGCCGGAAACACGCAGCACGCGGGCGGTCTCGGACACGTAGCGCGCCGCGACCTCAAGGTCCTCGAGGTGCGTGTACAGCGACAACGCCACCGCGAAGTCGAAGGATCCCTCCGGATAGGGGAACGTGACCCTGTCGGGCTCTTGTGAACCACGGGGGTTGTACATCGGGTTGCGCACGTCGAGCCAGTCGACCCGCACCCTCCCCATCGAGGCGAAGGCCGAATTGGCATAATCGACGCTCCGTCGCACCACCTCGAGACCGGTGTACGACGCCACCCCCAACTCCAACAGACCGATCGCCTGACGTCCGTTGCCGGCACCGACGTCGAGCACCCGGTCTCCGGCCCGCACCAACCCCCGTGCCGCGAAGTCACCCGCCTCCCGGCGGCTCGATTCAATGGCCACGGAAGGAATGACGATGTGACCGGCCCGAGCGCCAACCAAGACGGACCGCCATCTCCGGACGGATTCGTCGTGGCGATGGGACCAAAGATCCCAGCGAACGAGGATCTGCTTGGCGAGCCAGCGGGCCTTCGGAAACAGCCGTTTCCGTTGGACCGCCTCACGCAGTGCCATCAAAACAGGATAGACACCGGGTTCGCGACCCCCCGGTCCGACCGTGGACCGGCCCCGGTCGGCGAGCCGACGCCTCGCCCCACCCCACCGACGCGCGACCGCGCCGCTTATTCGGACGGTTCAGCCGGTACCCTGAACCCCCGTGTCCGACATTGCTGACGGGAGTACTTCCGCGGCCGACGACGACGCCACCTCACCCGGAACGCCCGCTACGGTGCCCTCCACCTGGCGGCAACGCCGTCGGGCGAAGAAGGCCCGCCGAAGCAAGCTCCGGAGATGGACCACCCGCAGCGTGCTGGCGATCGTCCTCTGCGTCGTGGTGTTCATCGGCGCCGTCGTCGGGATCACCATCTATCGCATCAACGAGATCGGCCGCATCCAAGTCAAAGGCTTGAAAACGGCCAAGGGCGGGATCGAGGACATCCTCATGGTCGGCTCGACCTCCCGTTGCGCGGTACAGAACTCGCAGAAGTTCGCGCGATTCCACAAGGAGTGCTTGCAGGGCGTGAACGGGGTGAACAGCGACGTCATCATGATCCTCCGGCTGGACTCGAACAACCACCAGGTGTCACTGCTGTCCATCCCCCGCGACACTTTCGTACCCGACGCCCGTGCGGGAGGGCTCTACAACCGGGTGGACGCGGCGCTAGCTGACGGGCCGAGCCAGCTGGTGCGGGCCATTGAAGAGGACTTCGGAATCCCGATCAACCACTATGTGGTGCTCAACTTCGGGAGCTTCACCAACATCGTCGACGCCCTCGGTGGCATCGACATGTCCTTCCCGACGCAGGTCAAGGACATGACCGGTCTGCTTCAGATGAAGACAGGGTGCCAACACATCAACGGAACCGAGGCACTGGACCTGGTCCGCGCCCGGCACCTCTACTACGACTACGACTACAAGACGAAGACCTGGCTCGGCTACGACGGCTCCGGCGACCTCGGCCGGATCGAACGCGACCACCTCTTCTTGCAGGTGCTCGCGAGCTCCGTGAAAAAGCGTGGCCTGGACAACCTGGCAACCGATGAGTCTCTTTTGGCGGCCGTGGCGCCGCAACTCACCGTCGATGACACGCTCGGAAACGGCGAGATGCTCCATTTGCTGCTCACCTTCCACTCGGTGAGCGTCAACAGTGTCCCCCAGTACACGACGCCGATCGTCGTCGACACCCAGATCTACACATACAAGGGCTACGGCTACGGCGACGTGGTCTTCCCGACCGAGCCGCAGGACCTCCAGACGGTCGACGCCTTCCTCGGCGAGACTCCGCCGGGACTGAAGCTGAAACCAAGTGCGATCACCGTCTCGGTGGTGGACGGAACGGGATCGGCTACCGCTACGGCTGCCGTCGTCACTCGTCTACGCGCCCTCGGCTATCACGTCGTCGCCACGGGATCCCAGACCCCGGTCGGCCCGGTCTCGGAGACGACGGTCGACTACGCCTCGGCTTCCCACCTGAACCAAGCGGAAAAGGTCCTCTCCGACCTGTCGGGCACCGTCGTCCTCGGGCGTGGCGCCACCCTCGGTGACGCCGATGTGACCGTCGTCACCGGCTCGGACCTGTCAGTCGCAAGCCCCACCTCGACGCACTCGTCGCACCCGGCGCACCAGAAGAAGCCCACCGCGACCACCGCGACCACGACGACCACCACGACCACGCCGAACACCAACGGAGGCGTCTTGGCCCCTCCGACCGCGGCGACGAGCGCGATCCCTCCCTACGACCCGCGGGCCTGCCCGACAACCAAGGCCAAGTAGCCCCGAGGGCGGCGACGCCACCCGACACCGAGCGAGCCGCCCGGCGCGTCCCTAACCCACCAGGTGTCCGGCGCGGGCTTCACCGGTGCGGCGCCCCTTTTCGCACCTCCGCCGCGTCGACGTCTACTGTCGCCGGAATGGACGGCGAGGTCTACGACGTCGTCGTGGTCGGGAGCGGCTTCGGCGGCAGCACCGCGGCGCTGCGCCTGACCGAGAAGGGGTATCGGGTCGTCGTCATCGAGGCGGGGCGGCGGTTCGACGAGACGACGCTACCGAAGACCTCCTGGCAGCTGCGCTCGTTCTTCTGGGCACCGAGGCTCGGACTGCTCGGCATCCAGCGGGTCTCGCTGCTCAAGGACGTGATGGTTCTCTCCGGTGCCGGCGTCGGGGGTGGATCGCTCGTCTACGCCAACACCCTCTACGAACCCCTGGCGCCCTTCTACGCCGATGCCCAATGGGGCCACATCACCGACTGGCGTGACGAGCTGGCGCCCTATTACGACCAAGCCAAGCGCATGCTCGGCGTGGTCGCGAACCCGACGACCACCGCGGCCGACGAGGTGATGCGATCGGTCGCCGACGAGATGGGCGTCGGCGCCACCTTCGTCACCGCGCCGGTCGGCGTCTACTTCGGCGAGCCCGGGGTCGAGGCCGAGGACCCCTACTTCGGGGGTGTCGGGCCGGCTCGAACCGGTTGCACCGAGTGCGGCGAATGCATGACCGGCTGCCGCTACGGAGCCAAGAACACGCTGGTGAAAAACTACCTGCACCTTGCGGAGCGGGGCGGCGCCAAGGTGGTGGCCCTGACGACCGTGACGGCGATCCGCCCTCGGACCGACGGCCGCTACGAGGTCACCACCGAACGCACCGGGGCGTGGGTGCGCAGGGCCCGCCGCCGGTTTGTCGCCACCGACGTCGTGCTGGCGGCGGGCACCCTGGGCACCCAGAAGCTGTTGCACCGCATGCGCGACGACGGCAGCCTGCCAAACCTGTCATCCCGGCTCGGCGAACTCACCCGCACCAACTCCGAGGCGATCCTCGGGGCCCGTACCTTCCGGCGAGACGTCGACTTCACCCGGGGTCTCGCCATCACCTCGTCGTTCCACCCCGACGACCACACCCACGTCGAACCGGTGCGCTACGGCCGGGGCAGCAACGCCATGGGGCTGTTGACCACCGCCCTCGCCGACGGCGGGGGACGGGCTCGACCGCTCACCTGGGCCCGGGAAGTAATGCGCCACCCGGTCATGATGGCGCGCAACCTGAGCATGCACCGGTGGTCTGAGCAGACGATCATCGCCCTCGTCATGCAGAACCGGGACAGCTCCCTCACCTGCTACACGAAAAGGGGCCTGGTCCGCACACGGTTGACCTCACGGCAAGGCCACGGGGAACCCAACCCGACGTGGATCCCGGTCGGCCACGAAGCGGTGCGGCGCATCGCCCGACACATCGGCGGCTTCGCCGCCGGGGGCTGGAACGACGTGTTCAACATCCCAATGACCGCGCACATCCTCGGTGGCGCCGTCATCGGCGACTCCGCGGCGACCGGCGTGATCGACCCGTACCACCGGGTCTACGGCCACCCCGGCCTGCACGTCGTGGATGGAGCCGCGATCTCCGCCAACCTGGGCGTCAACCCGGCGCTCACCATCACCGCGCAGGCCGAGAGAGCCATGGCGCTGTGGCCCAATCGGGGCGAGCCCGACCCACGTCCCCCCCTCGGCGAGCCCTACCGGCGATTCGACCCGGTCGAACCGCTCCGTCCTCTCGTCCCCCCCGGTGCCCCGGGGGCGTTGCGTCAAAGGACCTAGGTGTAACCGGCCATCACCTTGGTGACCGTCGACCAACCGGTGGCCGTCCTCCGAGGGCGCGGTGGGCGTTTGGCGCTGTAGTGCCGCCACCAGATGACCCCCGTTCCTGTCCGAACCCGACCGGGCCGGACGGCGACCGAGTTCCCCTACCTCCCCTCGGCGAGCGCGGCGAAGGCCTTTGCCACCGCGTCCTGGGGATCCGACGCCACCTCCCAGCGGCCGCCCGGCCCCTCACCTTCCTGTTTTCCGCCGACCACCCGCCAACCATCCAGGCTGACGACCGATTTGCCGTCGCGACGAGCCAGCGCCACCTCGCTGAGGGTGCCCCAGCTTCCACCCACCGCTAGGAGAACGTCTGCGGACCTCACCACCAGGCCATTGCGCATCTCGCCGAGCCCGGTCGGCAGTTCCACGTCGAGGAACGCATTCCCCGACCCCCGCGCCGGGTGGGGCGAAAGGCCGATGGTCATGCCGCCGGCCGACTGGGCGCCTTTCGACACGGCCTCCATCACCCCGCCGAGACCTCCTGTGACGACGACGCCCTGGCGGCGCGCGATCAGGCGGCCGACCTCGGTGGCCTTCTCGCACAGCTCGAAGAACGAGTCCCGGTCCAGTCCGGCGCTGAGGTGGGTTCCCGGACCCACCACGCCAATGCACCGGCGGACTCCCCTTCTCGCCAGCACGATGCCCCCCAGCAAGCCGGAATCATCGCCCAGTCCCGGAGGAACGATGATTCCCGCCGGATCGGCCAGTTCGGGGAAGTATCTGAGGTCAAGCAACTCGGCCACCTTCGGCCGAATCCTTCCCAACAGCCCCTCGTGACGGAGTACGCCACCCCCGACGATGATCCGCCGAGGACGGTACATACAGACCAAGTTGGCTAGACCGAGTGCCAGGTATTCGGCTTCCAGGTCCCAGGCCACCTCGTCCTCGACCTGCGCCGCCTCAACCCCGTAGCGAGCCCGCATGGCCTGCCCGGAGGCCAGACCTTCCCAGCAGCTTCCATGAAACTCGCAGGCTCCCGGCCACCGATCGTCTTGGCGTGGGGGAATTCTCATGTGCCCCATCTCCGGGTGCCTCGACCCGTAGACGACGTGTCCCGCCACGATCGCCCCCACACCGATCCCCGTCCCAACCGTCACGTACAGAGCGACATCGAGGCCTTGCGCCGCCCCCCAGCTCCACTCCGCCAAGACGGCCCCGTTGACGTCGGTGTCCAGCACGACCGGAACCCGGAACGCTCTCGAGAGCTCGTCGCGCAGGGGAAACCCCTGCCAACCACGCTTCGGGGTCGCGGCCACGATCCCTCCGACGAGGTCGAGCGGCCCGAAGGACGCCACCCCGACCGCGGCCAGCTCCTTGCCCTGTCCCCGGAACCACCCGGCCAGCCGTTGCACCGTCGACGCCGGTTCGTGCCCCGTCTCGAATGCCCCTTGCGCCAGCAGCTGGCGGGAGCCATCCCCCACCGCGGTCTTGCAATTGCTCCCACCGAGTTCGACAGATCCGAACCAGCTCACGTGTCGCCCCTCTCTCCGCGACCACCGCGCCCATCTGCACGTCCACCGACAACGTGACTCGAACGGCCCGGGATCGGTGATCTGCCTCCCAGGGTCCGGGACCAGACGAGGGGAGCGTGTACGGACCGCGTTATTCGGTCACCCGCCATCACTACCACGCCGGGCTGTGGGGCGCCGTGGTGGCGTTCTTCCCGGCCCGACGACGGCACCCCGGGCGACCAGTCGATCCTTGAGTCGTCGGGTGCGACCGGACAGGCTCGACGTCGTGCTGGTCACGACGCGCGACACCAAAGGCTGGACGGGTAACGACAAGTGGCCAGACTCCCGCGTGAAACCGACCACGCGGCGGGCAGTAGACGATCACCTGGCACTTGCCCGAAGCGCCCCCGGTCCGGCACAGTCGCCTCGCGACGAACCGAGGTACCGGTGAGTGTCCGCGAGAACTGAGGGTCGAATGGCAAACGAAACCGTCTTCGTGCGCTACCCGGGCAATCCGATCGTCACGGCGAGCATGGTCCCGAGA
The DNA here is from genome assembly GCA_963761425.1 of uncultured Acidimicrobiaceae bacterium. Lineage (GTDB taxonomy): Bacteria > Actinomycetota > Acidimicrobiia > Acidimicrobiales > Bog-793 > Bog-793. The sequence goes on from CAVXGQ010000006.1 coordinate 35,345, forward strand.
GCGCACAGCATCCACAACTCGGCCATCGTGAAGCGGGCCGAAGCCGACTACGCCGGCGTGTTCCGGGTCGACGAGATCAGCATGCACCTCACGCTGCACGTGGGGTTCAGCAGGGACGGCCTGTCCTGGAGCATTGATCCGGCTCCACTTGCCATGCACCGCGACGACGCCGAAGTCTTCCTCTCCGAGCAGAGCTACGACCCGCGGATCACGAAGCTCGACGACACCTACTACCTGACCTGGTGCAACGCCGGTCCCTCGGGCCCGGCGATCGGGCTCGCGACGACCAAGGACTTCCAGAGCTTCCGCCAGTGGGAGAACCCGCTGCCGCCCGCTAACCGCAATTGCGTGCTCTTTCCCAGGAAGATCGGCGACGACTACGCCATCTACCACCGACCTTCCGACCGCGGTCACACGCCGTTCGGCGACATCTTCTACGCGACGAGCCAAGACCTCGTCCACTGGGGGCGCCATCGCTTTGTGTTCGGCCCGGCACCTGGCTGGCAGTCGCTGAAGGTCGGACCCGGCCCGCACCCGGTCGAGACCGATGAGGGGTGGCTCCTCATCTATCACGGGGTGTGGCAGAGCTGTAACGGGTATCTGTACAGCGTGGGCGGCGCGCTTCTCGACCTCGAGGAGCCGTGGAAGGTCCGCTTCCGCACCAAGGACTACCTGCTCGCGCCCACCGAGAGTTACGAACGGATCGGCGACGTCCCCAACGTCTGCTTCCCGAGCTCGGCGATCCTCGAGGGAGACCGGCTCCGTCTCTACTACGGCTGCGCCGACACCTGCATCTCGATGGCCGAGGCGCCCCTCGCCGACCTCGTCGAGTTCGTGAAGGAGCACAGCTTCCGGGTCGAGCAGGCCACGGTGTGGCGCTGATCCGACGATCGCTCCCACCTCCGGTCGGCAGGTCCGGCGCCGGAGGCCCCGGGAGCGATCTTCGAAGCGAACTTTGGTCGCCGCCCAGTGGCAGTTCGGCCCCATTTCGGCCACCACCAGAACCCACCCCAGAGGAAGCGTCTCGGCGAAGCCGGGTAGCGCCAGTCCTCACGCTCGGCGGATGGGCGCGGGCGGTGGAAAAGGACTTAGGCGGTCGCCCCGTCGAGCTCGTCGGCGAGGTTGGCGACCGAGTCGACCACCCGCGAAGGGCGGTAGGGGAAGCGCTCGATCTCCTCGGCATGGGTCACCCCGCTCAGGACGAGGATGGTTTCCAGGCCGGCCTCGATGCCCGCCACGATGTCCGTGTCCATCCGGTCACCCACCATGGCGGTACTCACCGAGTGGGCACCGAGGACGTCGAGTCCCTCGCGGATCATGAGCGGGTTGGGCTTTCCGATGAAGTAGGCGGCCTGACCCGTGGCGTGCTGGATCATGGCCGCCACCGAACCGGTCGCCGGCAGGTTGCCCTGCGGAGACGGCCCGATCGAATCGGGATTGGTCGCGATGAATCGGGCTCCACGGTCGATCAACCTGATCGCCTTGGTGATCGCTTCAAAGCTGTAGGTGCGGGTCTCGCCCAGCACGACGAAATCGGGATCCCGATCGGAGAGCACGTAGCCGATGTCGTGCAACGCGCTCGGTGAGCCCGGCCTCCCCGACAACGAACGCCCGACCGTTCGGCCACTGACTGTCCAGGAACCGGGCGGTGGCGAGCGCCGAGGTCCACAGTGCCTCCGGGGGGATCGGCAGACCACTGTCGGCGAGGCGCGACGCCAGGTCCTTCGCGGCGAAGCGAGAGTTGTTCGTAAGGACGAGGAAACTGAATCCCGCTTGGTCCAGGGCAGCGATGAAGCGGTCGGCGCCGGGTACCGGCACTCCTCCGTTCACGAGTACGCCGTCCATGTCACACAGCCAGCTCACCGCTCGTTGGCGAGTTCTCATGCACCAAGTATGCCGGGTCATCGTTGACCGGGCTCCGGCGTCCGTCCCCGGAGAAGCTCCTCGGATTCGAACGAACATCGCCCCCGGCGAGATCGTCTCCCAGCCGGTTCCAAGTGCCGTCGCGCCGTCGACCTGGCCGTGGGCACTTTCTGGTTGGTACACGAGATACCGCGGCACGCTCGACAGAGCCAGAGCAGACCCAGTAGCCGCGCCGGACGCGGCAAGCGCTCTCCTGGCCCAGGCTGGATCGGGCACCGAAGAGGACCCGTCGCGGACACGGCGGTCGATATCCTTCGTGACGTGGGTGTCCTCTCCTGGCCCGGCCCACACCGGAAAGACGGCCGAGCTTGGCCGGTGGAGCTCCGCGGCGGACCGAATCCCCCGGAACCTCCACCCGGCGAGGAGTGGCGCGACCGCCTGCCCTTCACTAGCGCGCCGGGCGCCTCCCCGGGGAGCGGACCGGGGGATCGCCCCGGTCGGCGAATTGCACCGCACCCAGGAAGGGGAACGCGGCTCGCCACCGTCTACCCCTTCTTCCAACCCGGGGAGAACCGCGCCGTGGCGCCCCGAACAGCTTCTCGGTCCCTGACCCCGCGATGACCACCGTCTCCGTCAACGGAATAGAGCACGAACTTCCCCGCGAGCGAGATCGGACCCTGCTCGCCTACCTACGCGGCGACCTCGGCCTGACCGGCGCCAAGCCGGGCTGCGGCGAGGGCGAGTGCGGGGCCTGCACCGTGCTTCTCGACGGCGTGCCGGCCCTCTCCTGCCAGATCCCGCTGGGCGAGGTGACCGCCCGCTCCGTCACCACGATCGAAGGACTGTCCGGCGAGACCGGATTGCACCCGATCCAGCAAGCCCTCATCGAAGAGCGCGCCTCGCAGTGCGGCTACTGCATCCCGGGAATCGCCCTGCGGGCTGCCGCCCTGCTGTCGAGCGACCCGGATCCGGACGACGAACGGATCGCCGCGGCCCTAAATCCCAACCTCTGCCGTTGCGGCTGCTACGTGAGACAGGTCCGGGCGGTGCATCGCGCGGCGGCGCTGTCGCGCGAAACAGGAATCAGAACCGCCCCGGCTGAGTCCATCCTGAACCAACCCGAGCTTGCCCGGCCGCGCAAGCCGTGGGACCTGTGTGAGTCGAAGGACCGGGAGTGGTTCGAGGTCCTAGGTGACGGGCTCGTGGTGGTTTGGCCGCCACCAACCCGTCGGGCCGGGATGTGGCCAACGGGAGGAGGGGCGTGGCTGCACCTGGCACCTTCGGGCACCGTGACCGCCTTCAGCGGAAAGGTCGATGTGGGACAGGACAACCGAACCGCCTTCTCGCTACTCGTCGCAGAAGAGCTCGAGATTGATCCCGCCAAGGTCCAGGTCGTCCTCGGCGACACCGACCTGTGTCCCTTTGACATAGGAACCTTTGGCAGTCGCTCGATGCCCGATGCGGGCGAGGCACTCCGCAGGGCAGCCGCGGGGGCGCGTCAGGTGCTGGACGCGCTTTTCAGGAAGCGTTCCCCCGCCGAGCGCAGTGATCACCTGGCGGACGGGAGCGCGACCCGCGACATATCCGTAGACGGGCGCGGCAAATGGGACGAGCTGTTGGGCGGGGTACGGCGGCTCGAGGTGCTGACCGAGGAACCGGCGTTGCGCCACCCCGGCTCCTGGCGCGTCGCCGGGCGCCCCGGCCACACTCCGGCGCGTCTCGACGTAGTGACCGGCGCTCGTCGATTCGTCTCTGATCTACAGCGACCCGGTATGCGGCACGCGGCGGTGCTCCGCCCGCCAGTCGTGGGGGCGCGGCTCCGCGAGGTCGACCTCGGCCCCGCCGAGCGGGTCCCGGGCGTAAGCGTCGTCCGGGAGGGCGACTTCGTGGCGGCGGTGGCCGACGACCGGATGGTGGCACGCCGGGTGGTGACGGCGGTCGCCACCAAGTGGCGGAAGCCTGCACCTGGCCCGCGCGACATCGCCGCTCACCTGCGAGCGCATCCCACCGCCGGGGTGGGCTGGGAACGGGAGATGGACGAGGCTGTCGGCGACGTCGACGCCGCGCTTTCCGGCGCGGCCAGGCAAGTCGACGCCACCTACACAACCGCCTACCTCGCCCACGTTCCCCTGGAAACCAGAGCCGCGTTGGCCGAATGGGAAGGCGGCCGCCTCACCGTCTGGGTCGGCACACAGGTCCCCTTCGGAGTACGCGCCCAGCTCGCCGGCGAACTCGGTCTCGAGGAGGAAGACGTACGCGTCCGGGTGCCACCCACCGGGGGAGGCTTCGGTGGAAAGCACAGCGATGAGGTCGCCCTCGAGGCGGCCCGGCTTGCCCGCACCGTCGGCCGGCCGGTCATGGTCCACTGGAACCGGGCCGAGGAATTTCAGTGGGGCCACCAGCGGCCGATGGCGGTGATCGACGCTCGAGCTGGGGTCGACGCCGCCGGCTCCCTTACCGCGTGGGACTTCCTGAATATCAACGCGGGAACCGCCGGCATCGCGCCTCCCGACGCCATCGCCAACCGACGCCTGCGCTACCAGCCCGCGGACTCGCCGGTGCCGCAAAGCTCCTATCGGGCTCTTGCCGCGACGGCCAACCACTTCGCCCGGGAGACCCTCGTCGACGAGTTGGCCCACGCCATCGGGTCCGATCCCCTCGAATTTCGACTCCGCAACCTGGCCGACGAGAGGCTCGTCACGGTGCTGGAAGCCGCCGCCGAGCGGTTCAGGTGGCAGGTGCGACGGGCCGAAGCAGTGGTCGGGAAATGGGGCGTGGGCCTGGCGGTCGGGTTGGAAAAGGGCGGGCGAGTGGCAACCTGTGCGGAGGTGCGCGTGGGGGACGATGGCCTGCCTCGCCTGACGGAGATCGTCACCGCCTACGAGTGCGGCGCCGTGGTGAATGCCGACACCGTTATGAACCAGATCGAAGGGGGCACGATCATGGCCCTCGGTGGCGCCCTCTTCGAGGAGGTCGAGCTCGAACGCGGCCTCATCGTCAAACCGTCACTCGCTCGATACCGCGTACCACGCTTCTCCGACCTCCCCCATCTTGAGGTCGTGCTTCTCGACCGCCCGGACATCGCCTCCGCGGGTGCCGGCGAGACTCCCCTGGTGGCGGTGGCGCCCGCCATTGGGAACGCGATTTTCTCGGCCACCAGCCGTCGCCTCCGATCGCTCCCTCTAGCAGCAACATGGGCACCGCGCGCCGCCGCACTCGGCTGATTCGGCACCCGGCAACTCTGCACACTCTGTGGACCCGGAACAAGCGCCCGGATGGTCACGCCCGTGGCGCCCAGATTCCCAACCCGGGCGCCTGACGCCTGGCACAACCACTTTCGAGAGTTCTTCGGGGCCGGTGCCCGGACATCACTCGGCGGTGCACCACGAGTGATCGGGCTGACCCTTGATGGTCGGTTATCGTTTCGATTCGATGCTCATCCTGGCGGTGCACGGCAACGGTCATCGCCTTGGGCTCATTTTGCTCGTCGTGATCGTCATCGCCGCGCTCGCCTACCTTGGGGTTCGCCTCTCGGAGCGACGAAGCACCCGGAGTCGGTACGGAGAGGCGGGTACCGCTCCAAGGCGCTGGAGCGCGATGCCGCAGGAGCCGCCGGGCACCCCGCCCGAAAAGGCAATGGCGGACGCCGGGCCGACCGACGGCTCCCCACCACCGCCTCGGCTCCCCGACGACCGCGGCGCCACGCCGGTCCCGGTCGCCAGCGATGTCCCGCGCCAGGAGGAACCAGGCGCGGTCACGACGCCGGCGACGGTCCATCCCGATTGGGTGCCGACGAGCCGAGGTGGCGACTGGGCGGTCGAGACCCACGGTCTCACCAAGCGCTTCGGGACCACCATCGCCGTCAACAACGTGGCGCTGCTCGTGCCACGGGGATGCGCTTTCGGATACCTCGGACCGAACGGAGCCGGCAAGACGACGCTGATGCGGACCTTGCTCGGCCTGACCAGGGCGGACAGCGGCACCATGTCGCTGCTCGGCATCCCGGTCCCGCGCGAGCGCAGCCGCGCCCTCGCCCGGGTCGGCGCCATCGTCGACGAGCCCCGGTTCCACGACCACCTCACCGGACGGGAGAACCTCCAGCTGCTCGCCGCGGCCCGGGGAGCCGACACCGGCGAGCGGATCGATCCGGGACTCGCGCGGGTGGGGCTCACCGAGCGGGCTGACGACAAGGTCGCCGCGTACTCCATGGGCATGCGCCAGCGCCTGGGGGTGGCGGCATGCCTGCTGAGCGACCCCGAACTGCTCATCTTGGACGAGCCGATGAACGGGCTCGATCCCGCTGGCATGTACGACATGCGATCGATGATCAAGAACCTCGTCAGCGAGGGGCGGACGGTGATGCTCTCGTCGCATCTCCTCGATGAGGTCGAACGCACCTGTGACACCGTGGCCATCGTCGATCGGGGCAGCGTCATCCGCCAGGGTCCGATCGAGGAGCTCCTCCACGGAACCACCGGCATGATTGTAGAAGTGGAGTGCGACGACGCCGCGTCGGCGGCTCGGGCACTCAGCACGACAAACCTCGCTTCAGCCGAAGTCGTCGAGGCGACGAGATTGACGGTGACCCTGCCGGTAGGCGCGGGCCGGGAGAGGATAGCGGAGCTCAACCGCCGGCTGGTCGAGGCCGGGGTCTCCGTCTACAGCCTCCGGGAAGTGCGCACCACGCTCGAGAATTGGTTCTTGTCCGTGACGAGTCGGTTCGGGGAACGCGGGTGACCCAACATCGCGACACCGAGGTGGCGGCGCGCCCGCCGGCTACCAGCCCAACCCCGCCGCCGAGCCGAGGGGGCTTAGTCTCCCGAGGTCTGTCCTGGGCCAAGGGCACTCGCACCGGCGACACCGGCTCGTGGATCCCCACCTGGGGTCTGATCTCGACCAAACAGCTCGAGCTGCGCAAACGGCGCGGCCTCATGGTGGCCGTGTTCCTGCTCACCCTGGGCCTTCCGGTCCTCGTTCTCGGTCTTCGGTTGCTCTTCCACGCGGTCGACCCGAATAGCTACGGTCCCGCCGGTAGCCCGAGCGTCTTCTCCGGTCTCTCCAACACCATGCCCGAGTTCGGCTTCATCATCGCCGCGACCCTCGGGGCTTCGGCGGGAACGACCGATCTCGCGGCCGGCGTCTTCCGCCATCTGGTGATCACCGGCCGGTCGCGACTGGCGCTCTACCTGGCGCGGATTCCGTCCGGCCTGTCCATCCTGTTGCCGCTGGTCGGGGTGGCGTTCGCCATGGTGTGCCTGGTGACCGCCTACGAAGGCACCCCCCAGGCGTCCACGCTCAACGAGAACGGCGTTTCCATCCCGATCCATCTCAACGAGGCTCAGCTGAAGAGCTGGCTCCTCCAGCATCCCAAGCAAGCGGAGATGGCCCTGGGGATCGTGCCGCCCGCCGTCGGTGGAAGCACCGGACCGATCGAGACCCCCATGAGCACGATCTACCGCAACTACCTCACCGTCGAGATCGGGGCGATCAATCCGGCGATGAACGAAATGGTGAAGATCGGGTTGTGGATCGAGCTCGAGGCGGCCATCGGGTTCACCGTGGGCCTCGGCCTCGGATCCCTCATCGGACAGCGGACGGTTTCCACGATCCTCATGATCGTGCTGGAGATCATCATCACCCCGATCCTCTCTAGAGCCGAGATCCCCTATTTCCTCAACGGCCAGCGCCTCGACGTGGGTGTGGCCATGAACCAGCTCCGGCCCGCCGGGCTGGCGGGCAGCATCAGCGGCAACCACGGCGGGGTGCTGTTCGGGGCCCGTGGGGCGTTGACCATACCCCCCATGCCGACCTGGGCCATGGTCACCGTGATTGTGGGCTGGATCGTCGGCTGGTCGGTTATTGGTGCTTGGCGGATGGCCGTGCGCGACGCGTAGGTCGGCACTGAAACCGCATCGCGCTCAGTGACCTGCTTGCCCCTCGCTCCGTTGGCCGTTGCTTCTGCTGCTGGTGCTGCCGGTCGTCTTTGTCCCCGGTCGACGCCGGTGATCCGCAGGCACGCGCGCCGCGAGACCGACCGGAATTGGATTTACCTAAGGTTTACCCGCCGGTCACCCCGAAGTCGGGGAATCCGCGCGTTCTACCAGTTCACACGCCGTGTGAGGCGCCGGCGGACGCCACCGAGGCGCGCAAGGAAGCCACCCGGACGCCGTCGGGCGGTGGCTTGGGCCTCAACCGCTGAAATCGTCGCGCCGGCGAAGCGGGCATCGAGGCGCGCCGCGGTCTCGGCGACGGCGGCCTGGACCGCCGGGTCAGCGTCGGTCGTTGGGTAGGTAATCGGCGTCAGCGTCGCGAAGCCGAGCGTCCCGAGCGCCCAGTCGTCGTCCGGAGCCGTCGGGCGATCGGGGAAGCCGGGGGAAAGCCGGACACGGCGCGAGCCGGTGTGCTCCACGTTGAAGATGTTGGCGGCGTTCAACCTGGCGCAGCGGACGCCGCGCAGCGCGTCGAGTCCGACGTCGGGGACGTTGCAGTTGAGCACGGTGCCGGTCCGCATCGACGCCAGCGGTTCGACGAGGGCGACGGCGACGGCCACCGCCGTCTCGTAGTGCGCCGGGACCGTCCAGTTCGCCCGCAGCCCGATCGCGAGGGCGGACCGACCGAGCTGCGCGGCGGTGAGAGCGGCGCCGACCGTGCCGGAGTGGAGGATGAAGCGGCCGACGTTTGGGCCCCGGTTGATGCCCGCGACGACGAGGTCGGCGGGTGGCCCGAACGTGCCGGCGAGGGCCAGCGCAACGCACACCGCGGGGAGGGCGGCAACGCCGAAGGCCGGCACGCTGGGGTCAATGGGGAGTCGGACCGCCCGGAACGACACGGCGCCAATCGGCCGTCGCCGCCGGAGAATTGTCGCGGCGCTCGCCCCGCTGTGGTCGGCGAGTGGCGCCACGACGGTGACCTCGTGGCCCGCCGCGACGAGCGCCTGGGCGACGGCGCCGACGCCGGGCGCGAGAACGCCGTCGTCGTTCGTGACGAGAATACGCACGCCTGCTCCTCGGTCTCGAAAGGCCTTTCACTTCGCCTTTGCCAGGCCACCGGTACACTACTTGCGATCTCGTATCCGTCCGGCGAGCAGTACGTGATCATTGCGGGATCGACGAAGGCGACCGTCACCGAGGTCGGAGCGACGCTCCGCTCCTTCGACGTCTATTGAAAGCCGGTCGTCTGGGGTTTCGACGAGGGCGAGATGTGCACCGGGGGCCGCGGACAGATTCTCGCCCCGTGGCCGAATCGCCTGGAAGACGGGACGTACGAGTTCGCCGGACGCGTCGGCGTCGCCGCCCACGTAGCCTTTGACCTCAACGAGTGCAATCCACTCGGGGTCGTCGGGAGTCCGGACTTGAAGGTCTTCCAGGTACGCGCCAGGGGTACGCTGTCGATCCATCCCGTCGACCCCAAAACTGAGCTCGCGCAGGAAACGCGCGACGACGGTTACTAACTCATTGCCACTGGCATTCAGCAAAGAACGGTCCTCGGTTTCCGCAGCTGCGCTCGCAACGTCCAGCTCAAGCTGAACCTCAGCCAGGTCCCTCTCGAACCTGGAGAGCGCTGAATCCTTCTCGGCCATCAGGCTGTCCAAACGAGTCTTCAAGGCGATTTCTGCCGGGGTAAGCCAAGCGTTTGAATGGCGCCACCCGAGATCAATGGGAAGCATTGGGCATCTTGTGATTGCCACCTCTTGAATGCCGCCTCGACCCAGGGCAACAGTTCGCCGATATCTGCTGGCAGCAACCACGCTTCTGCGCCACCGCGGCCCCGGCGATACATGCCAGCAAGGATCACTCCGCTGCCTGCTTGCAGAATCGGTTCAAGTACGGATGCTTGAGCATTCTGCGCCTCGGTAGGGTCAACGAATCGCCCGATCACTGCAAAGAAGTACTGATGTGCACGTCTGTTGATCACGATGGGAAGCAGAAAACGAGTTACAAGCTGGCAGAGGTCGTCACCCAGAAAGCCTACGTTTGGCGGTTCGAACTCATTGCAGATGTGCCCTGAGTCACACCTAATATCCAACTCACACATGCTGCCTACGGGAACGATTGTCTCGATCGCAGCCTTGGGAGCGGGCACGGTGGCCAGTACGAAGATCCGCTTCGGAATATTCCATAATGGTTGATCCGTTACGACGACGTCCCATTCGTCGAGCCTGATGTCCTGAACGTCAGTAACGACTTGGCTGGTTGGGACTAGCTTCCCCAGAGCCTCTGGGAAGGCCGGACCTCCGGGTTGACCGATTACGAGCACCCGGGGCCTAGGCCTACCTCCAATCAAGTTGGTCACGGCACCCGCTCGGGACGCTGTTCATTCTCGGCGGACTCGCAGCTCTCGTCGCAGCCGTGGCGATCTTCTGGGCGCTCGTCGCCATCGCACTCATCATCGGAGCGGTCGCGTTCGTCGCCTGCGAAGGACGGCGCGTACCCGGAGCAACCTGGCCGGTCCTCCTCGCGGCCGCGATCGTCTTCGCGGCCATCCTTCCCGTGTCACTCTGCCTGACCCTTCCCGCAGGGATCGGCGCCGCTCTCGCGAGTCGCAAGACGCGAACTGCGCGAGCACCCGAACTCGCCCCAGCACGCCGTGTCTACGTCGCGGACACCGATGGCGATCCGCCGTTCTAAGTCGAGCCCGCGTAGTCAGGTCGGCGGGGGGTAGTCGGCAGGGGCTTGGCCGCGGTGCGGCCCTTCTGATCCCACAGGACTCGAACGCTGACCGCACCTACAGTTGGGCAACGAGCGACCCGCGTCGTACCGTCGGTTGTCGACTTGGTGGAGTTGAAGATCCGAGAATGAGCGCCGGGGACGAAGAAACCTCACGGGATCGGAATCTCATGCAGTTAGCCTCGTAGCGGCACTGCGTCGACCGGATCGAAGCCAACTGGCCCGCCTTCGCCGCGCGATGCCGGCAACGACTCCGCCGAGGTCTTTTCGACAGCCCGGTCGAGAAAGTGGCGGAGAACATTGTCGAGGACCTGTTCACGGTGGTCCTCGACTGGTCACTCGCCGACGTGAACCTGCAAGCTGGCAATGCGGACATGGTTCTCTCTGAGCTCGGGATCAAGAGGCTCGTGCTGGAGGACAAGCACCCTGGCACCCTGCTCTGGCATCGGCGGGCGGTCGAGCCAGCCCTTGATCAGGCGCGGCGATACGCGGCGGAGCAGAAGGTCGGAGCAGTTGCCGTCAGCGACGGGCACATGCTCTACGAGGCTGACGTCGTTGCAGGCGGACCACGCGACCGCGTGCTGGTAGCTCTGGACGCCAACGCGGCTCCCAGGGATCTGTGGTGGGTTTCGGTGAACGGCATCAACCGAGCAAGTAAGGTCCCTTGATGTCCCTGTTACTGCGCTGAATGGACCAGGTGCTCATGGGACGTGATTGTCGGCATCCCCGGCCCGGGCCGTCTGGACAGATGGTGACGCGCGCAGGTACCACGGAGGTGGGCGACGATGACGGTGGGGCACGGGCCCGGCCCCTAGGGGCCGGCATCGTCGGCATCGCCCTGATCGCCTTCTTGCTCGCCGCGTGCGGTGGCGGAAGCCCACCGGCGTCGGTGGCCCACATCGGCGAGAGTGCCTCAACGACCACCCTCCCCTCGGCCGGCGGGTCAGGCGGGATGCCGAGCGTCCAGCAGATGTACCAGGACGCCCTCGCCTACGTGGGCTGCATGCGCAGCCACGGCGACCCGACCTTCCCGCCTCCAGAGGAGGTAAACAACGCCAGGCAGCAGGAAATCGGCTTGGGCAACCAACCCGGAGCCATGAAGGGCCCAAAGTACCGGTCCGCTAACAAGACCTGCGAGGTCTTGCTCCCCAACTCGGGCACCGGTCCTTCGCAGGCAGAGGTGCAGCAGCAGATTGTCAAAGACCTGAAGTTCTCGAAGTGCATGCGCTCGCACGGCCTCCCCAACTTTCCTGACCCCAAGGAAACCAGCCAGGGCATTTCGATCAGCTCGGCGCACCCCGTCGACGTGAACTCACCGCAGTTCCAGGCGGCTCAGAAGGACTGTCGATCCTTCATACCGATCCCCTAGACGCCTGGGATTCCGGCCGCGACCACCACCCTCACCTGCGTTTTGTCCGCGCGCCGGTTACGGAGAAGATCCGGAGCTGTTCACCTCGGGCTTGCCCCTCCCTCCCAGCGCTGACCAGCATTTTGTCCGCGTTCCGGCCACGGCACCCCGCTCTCCCCAATCCCTCTTGTGGGGAGAGAGACAAGCGCGAGGGGAGCACCCGAAACGGCCACGCCCGAAACGGCGGAGGACAGGGCGAGGGGCGGAGGGAAAGAGAGCGGCAGCGCCGAGCACGCAGCGAGGGTGACGATTCCTGGCGACAAGACTGAGAGCGGACCTCGCGGAGAAGCCGCTGTGCGCTGAGAGCTTGCAACCTAGCCTGCGCCGGGTGACGACGCTCCGGCGTCCGCGGACACGCCCGCCGATCTCAGCCCGGGAAGCCGATCGATCCCTCGGCGCGATAATTGGCTCGATGGCGACGGCCCCAGACCGTCTCGTTCGCACGACCAAAGCGGTACTCATCGGTCTCCTCTTAGCGCTCGCGGTCGCGGTCGCCTTGGCGGTGCCGGCCGGAGCGTCGTCCCGCGTCGTCACGTCTCCAAAGGTGCTCCGCGTTCTGGCGTCGCGTCGCTCGGTACCCGACACGGGTGGGGTAGTCCACTTCACGGTGGTACTGCGGGGTGCCAACGAGTGCAGGGTCGGAATCGCAGGGCGCTCCACAGTCGTCCTGGCGTTTCCCGCGCCTGGGCGCGGTGCACGAACGGCACGTTCCTCCACGCCATACGGTTCGGGGCGAACTCCGGGTCGACAGCCCTCGATGTCTCGTTCCGCCTGTACCTGCGCCGTGGACCGGATATCCACTGGTACCCGCTTGGAAACGTGCGCATCGACGGAGCACCGCTCGCTCCCACGACCACGACGGCCCCCGCTCCTTCGTTCACACAAACGCCCAACTGGTCGGGCTACGTCGTGCAGCCAGCCCTGCCGTTCCAGCAATCTGCGAACTGGTCGGGCTACGTCGTGCCGTCGAGCAGTGCGCTAATCACCAACGTAAGCGGCGAGTGGACTGTGCCGACGTTGAACTGTATCGACACGCCGAATCCCGGGGTGTCCACATGGGTTGGCACCGGTGGTGCCGGGGACAGCTCGGGCGACCTTCTCCAGACTGGAGTCAGAGAGTACTGTTCCCTCGGCTTCCAGCAGGATTACGGCTGGTGGGAAGAAGCTCCGGGCAGTCCCAACAGCGAGGTCCCTTTTGTGCTTTCCGTTTGGCCGGGCGATTCGATCGAAGCGTCCGTGTATCAGGACACGACGGGACAGTGGGTGACCAGGCTCGACAACCTGACGACCGGCCTCTCGGGCTGGATGATCACCAGCGAAGCGTACGGAGTGGGTACCGACGGGAGTGGAACATTCACCGACCAGGGGTCGACCACTGACCTCACATACTCCGGGGGCTACACCGCCGAGTGGATCGTCGAGGACTATGAGTTGATCGGTTCCTACGTGTCGTTTGCCAACTACGGGACGGTAAGCTTCTCGGACTTGCAGCTCAGTGGCCTGTCGCCTTGGTACCTGACGGCGGGCGAGGGGTGCGAGATCGTTCAGAACGGAGTCGTGCTGTCGACACCGTCGTCGCCGTTGCCGTCGACAGACAGCTTCTCGGTGAGCTACACGGGTCCTTGAGCGCGGGGAATCTCGACACGGGTGCCGATCCCTCAGGCGCAGTGATTGACTTCAGGCAAGTATGTCCTCACTGCCGAAGGGCAGGTCAGGGCGCTTCGCGCCCGCTCTGACCTGCTACGGGAGCGTTGGGAGGCTCGACTACGCCGTCCCTTCTGGCGAATCTGGTTCGTCTGGAAATACCTGACCGATGAGCGATTCCGGGAACCCCGCGAACGCGGGCAAGGTCTCGCGCGTAATCGGCTCCGGTGGCGGCCACGTTTGCGGTTCTGTCGGTGGTGGCCAAATACGAATAGTGCACGTCTCGTTCTGCGGCCGGTCGTACCTATCTTCCACACGCCGTCCCCGGATACCGACAAATACAGATTGCACTACCAAGTCTCCCAGGATTCGGGTGAGCACCTGAGCGTGGGGGGTTCCAGATGGGAACCCCGGATAGTCGAACGGGCTGACGGTGTGGTCTCTGACGTGAAACGCGAGTTCTGACTCATGGCGCTGAAATTGGCCAAACCACATCTGAAATCGAGGAGCGGGTCCGATCTGAGTTCGGAACGCATGGAGTTCGCTTGCGTAGACCACACGCCCCGGGTCCGGATCGATGATGTCGTAACAGAGAGCCTTGAGCATTCCCCACGCAGCGAGAAGCTCACAATCCTTGCGTCTGATGGGAGTCGTTACTCCGCCAAGGGCCGGCTTAAGAATGTCGCTTGTGGGCTTTTCCAGCTTGTTCCCAAACCGCTTGTTACACGGGCAGCACACCAGGGGCAGCTTCACCGCGGCCGCCGATCCCCAGCGCTTGAAGTTACTTATAAGGATGGCTTCATCCAACGAGACCGTCTCAACCGCCGTCACGTATTGGTGGGGGTACAGCCGCTTCAGTTCGTTAGCTGCCCAATGTGGAAAGACATCTTCGATGGTCATATCTGTGCGCGTACCGCAAAACACGCAGTTGCCGCGCCGCTTCTTACTCACGGCCTAACCTTGGAGGGAGATGGCAGAGAAACCGAAGGACCAGCACACCCAGGAAACCGACAAGGGCCTGACGATCCCGGTACCGACGCGCGATGAAATCGACTCCGCGTTGTCCGCAATCGCCAAGCCCCAGGTCTCACGACTCCGCAGGATACGCCGAGCGAAGAAGAAGTAGCTCGAACATCGACCGTGGGTCGTCACGGTGGTTGTACCGCCACACGTACTCGTTCAGGTATCCCTGCAGCCATTTCTTGGAGACCGAGTGATGCGATCCCGAGATGCCGCGCTTCACCAACGACCAGAACCCCTCGATGGTCTGAGTGTGAATGTCTCCGCTCACGTAGACGCCCGCGGAGTGGTCGATCTGGCGATGGTCGAACATTTCGTGTCTCATGGCCCGATAGCCAGGAAACGAGTCCGTGTAGACCGTCGAACCAGCCTCGACGTGCTTGCGGATTCCACCAACGAGGTTCGCGGACGACACGTCGGCAATCGGGTAGGCGCGCACACGGCCCTTGCGTTCGACCATGCCAAACACGGGTTGCTTTTGGTCGCGCGACCGACCGCCCCGGCCGCGTCCTTTGCCCGAACCGTGGTGGTCCGCAGGTCCGCGCCGCGATCCGCCGACGTAGGTTTCGTCAGCCTCAACCGCGCCATTCAGGACGACTTCATCTTGCACCATGAGCTGGTTGCGAATGAGCGTGAACATCCGCCATGCGGTCTTGTAGGTCACGCCCAGCTCGCGCTCAAGCTGCTTGGCGGACACCCCACAACGAGTGCTGGCCATGATGTACATCGCGTAGAACCAAAGGTGCAGTGCCGTAGACGACTTGTGAAAAATCGTCCCTGCGGTCGGGTAGACGTAGTGACCGCAGGCAACGCAAGACCACGCTTGGCGTTGCTGCTTCCCGTTGTAGTGCTTGAACTCGCGCACCTCACCGCACTGCGAGCAGTGCGCGTGCGATCCATCCTCCGTGGCGTACCGAGTGCGCCAGAGGTAGTCCAGACAAGCGGAGTCATCAGGAAAACGCTGCATGAACTCCATGAGCGAGTACTGAGATTCAGAGGATTTCGCTCGCTTTGGGTTTTTTCGGTCTACGGAAGGCATATCGATGATCCAGTCGGATAAAGGCGAATCAAGCGGTGAGGTGCTCGAGAACTTGGCGCAGAGCATCAGCGACCTCGCGGACGCCTGTGATGATTTGCGTAAGAGCTTGGGCAAGTTGGCTCGGATTGCTCGCGCTCATGGGGATGTTGTCGGCCAAGAGTCGCAAGTTGTGCTCCAAGCCCTGCAATCTGGCGTCGATCTCGGAGAGTTCATCCATGGCTAAAGTATACCCACCAGGACTTCGGCAGTCAAGGGATAGTTGCCTGACTTCAATTAACAGGGGCGAGTCGCGTCATTAATCCTGCGGTCAGGGGCAGTCATAGGGGCGCGTTTCGGCGCGCATTATGGGACGCGTGTCGGACTCCCGAACCGTCGTTAGGCGTGCCCGACAGCCCATTCTGTGATTCACGCCTCAGCGCGCGGACCAACTGAACTGCCCGCTCCAGTTGATCTGCCCGTAGTAGGAGGGCCAGGCACCGGACCGGAAGAGCGGGGAGGCGACCTTCACCGGCATAGCTCCGGGCGCCGCGATAAGCCACAGAGCATCACCCGACTCGTAGAGAAGGATCTTGCCGTTGCTCGACCAGACTGGCACCGAGGCACCGGCCGTACCCTGCACCTCATTTGGCACGGACGAACCCGGGCTGAGGAGCCACAGGTGATGCGTCGAGTACCACTTTGTGACGGTCAACTGGAAGAAGTCCGACGCGCTCAATGACGGAGCCTCGACAAACGCGAGCGTCTTCCCGTTGGGTGACCACGCCGGATCAATGGTGACGTCACCCGCGGGCGTGCGAACGTCCGAGCAGCGCGCTGTCGCGATCACGCACGTCTCGACGGTTTTCGTCATCCACGCGTAGCGATTGCCGCCCGAGCCAATCGCGAGCACGCCATTCAACCCGACCGAGACGGTCTGCCCAACCGTGACCCCAAGGTCAATCGGTGTCGCTCCCGCGGATCGGACCTCGTAGACGTGCATGCCGTCGGCGGCTAACGATGCGGACTGATCAAGGTCGACCCAGAACAGGAGTCCTTCGTGGTGCGGGAGGACGATCACGCCATTCACGAAGTTGCCGTGAAAGCCAGTCGCCCTGGCGAATGAGATCGGGGTCGAACGCCATACCGTGCGTGTCCCTGTCAGCGAACTCGCAAGCTCGAGTCGCTCGGCCCCATGGAACGAGCCGTTGGGACCGTTCACGATGCTCCTCGACACGAAGGCGTAGCTGCTCCCGTCCATCGCCCATGCGACGAGATCGGACGAAACCGAGCCAACAGGCGTCGATCGTCCTGATGACGAGAGCCGATACAGCGTCGTCCCGACGAGCACTTCCCCGTTCGGCATCCACCGCGGGCTGCCTCCGCTGGTCGTGATCGTTTGCGCCGAAGTCCCGTCCGCATGGGCAGTCCCTGCGCCGCTCTGGCCGATCGAGTATGCGAGCCACTTGCCGTTGGGCGAGAAGCTCGGGGCGCCGGCCACTTGGGTTCCGGAGGTGACCGCCCTGAGCTTGTTCGTGCTGCCGTCGAGAACGTAGAGCTGGTCACGCGAGACGAACGCAAGGTTGCCGTGACCATGGAAGGCCTTGGCGTTCACGATAGGACTCGGACTCGACGCTGTGAGGTTCGTGGCGGCGGGCGCCTTCGGTGGGGCGCTCGTCCCGCTCACAGAGATGTATGCGACAAGCCCCGCGATCACCGCGGTGGT
This sequence comes from uncultured Acidimicrobiaceae bacterium, assembly GCA_963761425.1. Lineage (GTDB taxonomy): Bacteria > Actinomycetota > Acidimicrobiia > Acidimicrobiales > Bog-793 > Bog-793. Next base: position 52,687 of record CAVXGQ010000006.1, read on the forward strand.
GGCGCCCGCGACCACATATCGACGGTGCCGCTGACGCCGACGCGCTTCTTCGATCAACGCCTCCGCGTCGGAGGGAGCGCGATCAGCCAATTGTGGCGGCGGCGCGCGAAGGACCTTCATGACATCGCCTCTCAGGGAATGCTCTCGATCAGTCGGACCAACTCGTCACGGCGGAAGCCCTCGCGACGTGCGACCTGCACCAGCTCCCGCGCCTTGGTGAGCACCACGCTCCGCTCCGGTGCTTCGCCAGCGACGGTGATGCCCCTGCCTCTTCGGAATTCGAGCAACCCTTCGTCTCGCAAGAGACGGAGCGCGCGAAGGACCGTGTTCGTGTTCACTCCGAGCACGGCGGCAAGGTCGCGAGCTGGCGGGAGCGTCTCGCCCGGACTCGCCTCGCCCTCAGCGATCGCTCGCCGAATGTCCCCAGCCACCTGATCGTGAAGCAGCGCCGGATCGGAACGATCGACCTTGATGCCTATCATGGTGCTACCCACGCTAGCATCGCTGGTGCTGAGGAACAGGGGCGAAGGACACTTTGTAACTGTCGTTGCGCGAGCGAAAGCGGACATTCGGAGCGCTCGTGTCGAACTATGCACGGTGCTCGAGGAGCGCTCCTAATCGGCAATACGCGCGTTCACCAGCGTCACATAATGCGCGCCAATTTCGTCTCGCGGACTAGCCCGAAGGTGCCGTTGTGGGGCAACAATCGCGAGCGCGGGCAGGTCACCGTGACCGCACCCCGCTCATTTCCGAAGCGCCCGTTTGCCTTTATGTAGTTGTCATGCGGTCGCTTCAGCCGTAAGGGGGCTCCGGTAGGTTGCCCGGTGTGGTCGCCCTCCGCGTGTCCTTGCTGGTGGCGCGGGCCGGGCTCTTGGGCGTGGCCGGTCCCGTGCGCCCGCGGTCCGGTCTCCTTGTCCGGGTTGGCGTCCCCGTTTCCTGCCCTTCTCCCGCTCTCCCCAATCCCTCTTGTGGGGAGAGAGGGACAGGCGCGGGAAGGCAGGCCAAAGACCGGGGACAGAGACGGCCGGCAGGCCGGCGAGAGGGGCAACGGCCAGGCGAGCGGACCGCCGAGCAAAGCAACCGGCCGGACGACCGGGCGGCGCCCCACCGAGGGCGAGCGCCCGGCGCGCACGGACGGCGGGGAGAGAGGGGGGGCCGGCCCCAGCCAGCCCAGCAGGGGGGGCAGAGCGCTTAGGGCGGGCAGCTACAGGGCCGACGGACAGGCGCCCACGTTCGCCCAGGAAGCGGCGAAAGCGGCGGACGGAAGTCAGGGTGGCGGACAAGGGGGATGCGGCGGGGTGGAAGGTCAGGTGGCCGCGGGGCGTTTCATAGCGGCGGCCCTTGCCAGTGCCTTGCCAGTGGGGCTCATGGCGCCCGCGAGCTCGGAGTACGGAATGACTATGTCGAAGTTCCCGCACTCGTACAGGGGGCCGCTCGGACTAGAAGGGAAGCCGACGGCGAATCCAGCCGGGAGGAACGCAAATTGCCGGAATGACGTTGCCCTCGGTGCCGTGGCGCTCGCAAGAGCCTTACTACCGGCCCATTGCGTCACACATTTGTTCTCCTCGAGCCGGGCCCTCAGGGACTTTGCCAGAAGACCGAACCCGGATGCTGAGATCACGTCGGAGATGCTGACGGCCGACTGCGGCCTTGACACCTCAATCGTCACCGACAGCCAGTACGGAGCGCTCGTCCCGTAGGGGCGACTCTCCCAGACTGGCAGGAGGGCACTTACCAGCGCCGAGTTCACAGAAATGAGGGAGCGCATGGGGGTGATCCCGAACTCGCCGCCCCCCGCGAACCGGCCCGAGGTGGGCCGGACCGATCTCTCGGCCTGGCTAATACCTTGCTCAACTACCGACCGCAGGTGTTCGTTCAACGCTGCCTCGTGCGAACCAGCGTGCCTCAGCTCTGGTACCGACCCAACGACCGTGAAGCCTCGATCGTGGGGAAGCGATTGCGCCGGCATGTAGTACACGCTGGGTAAGGCGGTGGTATGCGGGGGCGAGGAGGTACTGCAAGCCCCCCCATCGATGGCAACTTGGGCCAGGCACCCGAGGAACAGGGCCCCAGCGACAATCTTCATGCTGGTTAGCAAGACCCTCCCTGATGAAAGTGGTCGTAGATATATTCGCCCCGCCAAGGGGCGAGCGCCCGGAGCGCACGGGCGGCGGGGAGAGAGGGCGGCCCTGGCCGGCCCAGCGGGGGCACAGGGCGAGAGCGGCCTAGAGTTTTTTCCATGGCATCGGGGTACCCACGCTGGGACAACGGGAGCGTCGTAGCAGTGTGCAACTCGTGCGATGCCGTCTCCCGATTTCTGCCGGTGTGGCTGGGCGGCTATTGCGCCGAGTTCGAGAGGGATGAGGGTCGAGACACGATCAAGACCGTGCTTCTGAAGTGCGCCGGCTGCGGTCGCGGTGGTTTTGCCGTCCTCATGGTTGACTCCCTCAACGGCGTAGACAGGCTGGTGGACTTCTATCCGTGGAGTATCGACCGAGCCCTCGTACCTGTCGACGTGCCCGAGGATTTACTGAACGAGCTCCGAGAGGCGGAGGCGGCTGCCAGCATTGGCGCCTGCCGAGCTGCAACCGCGCTGTTGCGTTCCGCTCTGGAGAAGGCACTCAAGGCCAACGGCTATACCTCGGGCAACCTCGCCGAGAAGATCGATGCTGCAGCGGGCGATCACGTCATCACCGAGGCTCGGAAACGGCAGGTGCATGACGATGTCAGGCGACTCGGCAACGACATCGTTCATGAGGACTGGCGGCCCGGCAACGTTGACGAGTTCGTTCGAGCCCACGAGTATCTGGTCTGGATTCTCGAGGACTTCTATGCCGATCGGCCCACTGTCATCGCTGAACTCAAGAATGCCGGCCGCGTCGACGCCAACGGACAGCCTGTCTCATAGGTTCGGGCCGATCGTGGCCCCCGACACTCTGTTGACGCTCTGGCGCCACCCACCGAGGGCGAGCGCCCGGAGCGCACGGACGGCGGGGAGAGGGCGAAGCGCAGCGCCGAGGAAGGCCACGCCAGCACACGGGAAGGGCCGCGAGGGGGGGCCACCGAGAGCCAAGAGGGCACAGGGCCTCTTGAGGGGGCCGAGGGGCTGAGGTCGTCACAAGGACAAAGGCCAGCTCAGAGGCCGCCTACATGAGGGGGCCCTCTCAGGGAGCCCTTTGAGGGCGACGGGGCCTACGGGAGGGCTTGGGGCTTCGGCGTCAGCCGGCTCAGCAGGAGAGCAGAGCGCTTCCGCCAAGGCGCAACTCTGGTGCCGCGTATGCTCGTCCTCGTCGTTGACGCGCCAGCGACTCCTGTCGGGAGCCCACAAGGGCTGCGGACCGTCCGCTCACGACGTGGATCGCTCGACAGGGCGCCGTGGCGAAACTTGCCCGATCAGATAGGCGTCATCGAAGAGATCTTTATCCGCCCCACCTATCTGGGTGAGCACGTGCTCCCGTTCCGGACCTTCGCACCAAGCGAGGCTGTAGTTCCCTACGACGGCACGCGGCTCCTCTCGGGCTCAGACGACCGGATCGATCGCTATCCGGGGCTCGCGGGCTGGTGGCGGGGAGCCGAGGAGGTCTGGAGAGCGAACAGGGGCGCCGCGAACCGGCTGACCCTGCTCGGCCGGCTCGACTACAACGGCGAGCTGTCAGCGCAGTTCCCGACTGCGCCCTTGCGAGTCGCATACACGAAGGCGGGCAACTACCTCACCGCGGCGATTGTGAGGGACCCTCATGCCGTCATCGACCACAAGCTCTACTGGGCGACCGCTAACAGCCTCGACGAGGCCAGATACCTCGCTGGGATACTCAATGCGCCAATCCTCACCGAACTCGTCCGACCGTACCAATCGGTCGGTGCCTTCGGGCCACGAGACTTCGACAAGTACGTCTGGTACGTGCCGGTGCCGCTGTACAGCGCGAAGAACGACGAACACCGAAGACTCGTTGAACTAGCCGGGCGAGCCGAGAGCGTCGCCGCCTCGGTTGAGCTCCCCGAACGGATGGGTTTCCAGGCAGCGCGCCGACTGATCCGCGAGGCACTCTTCACGGAGGGCGTCATCGCCCAAATAGACGGAGCGGTTTCCGCGCTTGTCGGCATAGTCGCTCCGGCCGCAGGATGAGCCGCGCCTCCGCTTAAGCCGCCACGTGGGCGAACGTGGGCGCCTCTGTGCCAAACCCCTGCGGGGGCCACACGTCGGTGAACGACGGACTGCCCTCTAACGCAGTTCTAAGCGGATATCCTGGGAACTTGCTGCGACCTCTGAGATTCCCCATTGCCGAAGGCTCGTCGTCGTTCGTATGAGCTCTCACCGGCGCCTCGGCGAGGCGGTGGCCCCGGTCGGCACCCCCCCTGGGGCAAGACGGTGGCCCAGGCCCAGAGGGCATACGAGAAGGCGAAGTGAAGATGAGCACTGACCAGCCCACTGAGGCGAGGAATGCCTACCGAAAGGCGGTGGACCAGGCCCAGAAGGCCTACGACGAAGCGCTGGCCCCGGTCAAGAAGGCCTACGAGGAAGCGCTGGACCTGGCCGAGAAGGCCTACGACGAGGCGATGGCCCCGGCCAAGAAGGCCTACGACGAGACAGTGGCTCCGGCCGAGAAGGCCTACGAGGAGGCGATTGCGCCGGCCGAGAAGGCCTACGACGAGGCGATGGCCCCGGCCGACAAGGCCTACGAGGAGGCGATTGCGCCGGCCAGCAAGGCCTACAACGAAGCGCTGGCCTCGGCCAGCAAGGCCTACGACGAGGCGCTGGTCCCGGCCCAGAAGGCCTACGACGAGGCGGGGTCCGCGGCCAAGAAGGCCTACGACGAGGCGATAGCTCCAGGCGTGCAAGGCCTACCGTGATCCGGTTCCGACCGTTCCGCCGGACCGAACCTCGCCGTCCCACCTCGTCCTGACAGACCGCACCGGCGGCGACCCCTCGGCGCCCTCGCCCTCTGCCCCCCGCTGGGCTGGCTGGGGTCGAAGCCCTAAGCCCTCCCGTAGGCCCCCGCGCCCTCAAAGGGCTCCCTGAGAGGGTCCCCTCATGTAGGCGGCCTCTGAGCTGGCCTTTGTCCTTGTGAGACCTCAGCCCGTAGGCCCCCTCAAGAGGCCCTGTGCACTCTTGGCTCTCGGTGGCCCCCCCTCGCGGCCCTTCCCGTGTGCTGGCGTGGCATCCCTCGGCGCCTTCTGCTTTGCCCCCAGCCCCCTACGCCGCCACCTAGGCGAATGTGGGCGCCTCTCCGCCGCCCTGGCTGGCTGGCTCTGCCCTCGCCCTCTGCTGGGCCGCCTGGTGCCGGCGTTTCTCTCCTCGCCGCCCGTGCGTTCCGGGCGCTCGCCCTTGCTGGGCGCCGCCCGGCCGCCCGGCCGGTTCGGTGCTGCCCCCTCGGTCGGCCTGCTCGCCCCTCGCTCCCGGCCCTCGCTCCCGGCCATGGTTGCCCTCGGCCCGCCCCCCCTGCTTCCCGCTTTGCCCCGGCCCCTTGTCCCCGGTCTTTGGCCTGCCTTCCCGCGCCTGTCCCTCTCTCCCCAATCCCTCTTGTGGGCGCTGAGGGACTCGAACCCCCGACCTGCTCGTTGTAAGCGAGCTGCTCTGACCACCTGAGCTAAGCGCCCGCCGCGCACACACCGCGTCCGGTACCCGGCGACCCTCGATGACATTGTCGAGAAGTTGGTCGCGCCCGGTCATCTTCGCGCCCGACAGAGCCGAATCCGAGTTGCCGTTCGCTCTAGGGGCTCTCCGAACCCGGCGGGCCGAACGCGTAAACGGTGACGGAGCCACCGCATGGAACCAGCGATACTGGGACGGCGACAGCCTCCGTAGTCCCCGGGATCGACACGTCGACCGAAGCCACCGTCGAGCACCCCACGCCCCCTATGGGGATGTCATTCATGACAACAATGAACTCCGCCGATTGACCAGTCGCGATTATGACGAGGCTTGCCGCCGGTCCTCCGTCGATCGCGGTGATCGGAAGCTTCGGTCCCGCACCAGCACCGGACGCACCGGAAGGCCCGAAGAACTCGAGCGACGGATAGCCATCCAGCGCGCACCGCGTCGGACCCCGGTTGGTCAACGAGAACACCGTGTAGGAGGTGCCGGCGGCCACACCGCCTTCCGAGGTCGTGACCCCGAGCACTCCCATCGAACAGGTCGGCACCCCTGGTGTCGTCGACGCGGTCGTCGTCGAACCCTTCGGCCTTGTCGTGGTGGTCGTTCCGTGGTGGTGGTTCGGCGGCTTGTTCGCGGACGACCCACAAGCGCCGACACCGGCGCCGACGACAAGCACGGCAACGAGGAACGACGCCCGACGGGCGTTCCTGTGTCCCATGAGAAGCGCCTTTCCCCGTTCGCTACGGGAACAGCCCGCGCAGCCGGGTCGCCTCGGCGACCCGCTCCAGACCGAGCGCCACCGCGGCCCGTCGCAACGGCACCTTCAGCGCCGCCGACTTCTGCCAGGTCGCGTCAAACGCCCGTTCCATCGTCTCGCGGTGGCGCGTCGAGAACACGCCCGATTCCCACGCGTAGCCCTGGCGAGCCTGGGCCCACTCGAAGTACGACGCCACCACCCCGCCCGCGTTGGCGAGCACATCGGGCACCACGGTTACCCCGCGCTCTTCGAGGATCGGATCGGCCTCCGGCGTCGTCGGCCCGTTCGCCGCCTCGACGAGGACGCGTGCCCCGAACGACGAGGCCACCTCGGCGGTGATCACCCCCTCGAGGGCGGCGGGGATCGCCAGCTCGCACTCGATGGAGAACAGCGACGCCGGGTCGATCGCCTCGGCGTGGGTAAAGCCGGCGACTGTGCCGGCCCGGGCGAAGTGATCGGCGAGCGCCGCCGGGTCGATCCCGCCCGGGTTGTGGATCGCGCCCCCGAGGTCGGCGACGGCGACGACCCGCACGCCGAGCGACGACAGCAGAAAGACGAGGGGGGCGCCGACCTTGCCGTAACCCTGGACGACGGCGCGCGATCCGGTGAACGCCATCCCGCGCTCCCGGAAGGTTGCCTGGGCGCAGAGCACCACGCCGGACGAGGTCGCGCCGACGTACCCGGCGATCCCCCCAATGGCGACCGGCTTGCCGGTGACGACGCCGGGGGTCACGTTGCCTCGCATCATCGAGACGGTGTCCATGATCCAGGACATGATCCGGGCGTCGGTGTTCACGTCCGGCGCCGGAACGTCGCGGTCCGGGCCGAGCAGCGAGGCGATGTCGAAGGCGTAGCGCCGCGTGAGTCGCTCGAGCTCCGCCTCAGAAAGCGACGAGGGGTCGACGACCACCCCGCCCTTGGCTCCCCCGAACGGGATGTCGACGACGGCACACTTGATGGTCATGTCCGCCGCCAGCGCCATCACCTCGTGCACGTCGACTCGGGGGTGGAACCGGATCCCTCCCTTTCCCGGTCCCCGTGCGGTGCTGTGCTGGACCCGCCACCCGGTGAAGACCTCGACGCGCCCGTCGTCCCGGCGGATTGGGATCGCCACCTCGAGCACCCGCTCCGGCGTGACGATGATCTCTGTGAGCCCCTCCTCGAGCCCGAGAAGGCTGGCGGCGTCCTCGATCCGGGCGCGAATGGCGTTCCAGGAATCCGCGCCCTCGTCGCTCATGCCGTCACCTCGTCATCACTGCCACTCGGGCGAGCGTATCGCCGGGCCGCTAAGCGACGGACTCGCCGACGGGCGCCTTGGACAATGATTGCCGATCCGACAGTCGCTCTGCTTCGCGGGTCGACGAGATGAGTGGCGACTGGCTGAGCAACAGCAGCGAGTAGAACATCACGCCGAGGAAGACGCCCTCCACTATCGCCCGCGAACCGGTGGCGTGAACATGGTCTTTGAACAACCAGATGCCCATGACGATGCTGGAAAACGGATTGACGATGAGATGCGCCGCCTGTGAGGCGGCAACCGGACCGGCGTCAAGAGCGTGCTGGCTGATGACCAGCCCGATCAGGCCAGAGACGGCCACCGAGTAGGCCGCGGGGTGCGAGAACACGTAGACGATGCCGCGAGACCACTCATTGGCGACGGTCTTGATGAACGCCGCGGTCGAGCGCGAAACAGATCCCGGTGCTCACCCCATAGCAGGTAGCACGCCACGAACGCCGGCCACGCTGGGCGGCGAGGACCCCGAGCCCGATGCCGCCCACCGCCGCGACGAGCAGCAGGAACCAGTCGAACTCCGTCGGATAGCTGTGGCCCGCCTTGGAGTAGCTGAGCCACAGAAACACGCCGAGACCGAGGGCGGTCCCGAAAGCCGCCACCCAGTCAATCCATCTCAGCTGGTGATGGAACCAGGTGCCCAGGATGAGGACCAGGAACAGGATCTCGGTCACCATGATCGGTTGCACGGTCGACAGGTTCCCGAAGGAAAGTGCCAAGGCCTGGAGGAGGAAGCCCCCGGTCGTCAGCCCGAGGCCCGCGAACCAGATCGGTCGGCGCAACACGGCAGCCATCAGGTGACGGCTCCTTCGGCTCACCGGACGGGCCTGCTCGACGCCGAGGCGCTGGAGAACCGTCGCCAGCGCGTTCATGCACGCGGCACCCAGGGCCAGGACGAAGACCATCTGGACCGTTATAGCCGGTGCGGGCGGAGCGACGCCTACGAGCCGGTCACCAGCTCGCCGACGTTGACCCGGTCGACGGGGGCCACCGACCAGGTCCGCCGGTGGATCGGCGTCGTGCCCAGGCGGGCCACCGCCAGGCGATGCTCGACCGAGGCATACCCCTTGTTCCTCTCGAACCCGTAACCCGGATGGGTCTCGGCCGCCGCGGTCATCAGGCGGTCCCGGGTCACCTTGGCCAGGATAGAAGCCGCCGCGACCACCGCGCAGAGACGGTCTGCCCCCACGATGCACACCGCGTCGGCCCTCCCGGTGAAATCCCGCGGACCGTCGACGATGATCCCGTCCGGAACGACTCCGAGCATCTCGAGCGCCCGCCAAGCGGCCAGGCGTTGCGCGGCGGCCATTCCCAGGCGGTCGCACTCCTCAGGGCCGGCGTGCCCTAGGGCGTGGCGGAAGAGATGCTTCTTGAGAGGCTCGAACAACTCCTCGCGCCGTCGCGGCGAGAGCAGCTTCGAATCCCGCACCCCGGCCGGGAACCCCCCGAGAAGATCCCCCGACACCACCGCCACCCCGACGGTGAGCGGCCCCGCCCAGGCACCCCGACCGACCTCGTCGACCCCCGCCACCGTCCGGCAGCCCCCGGCGACCAGTCGCCTCTCCACCTCGGTTCCCGCATCCCGGCGCGCCACCGCCGCGAAGGACCCGCCGGCGAGCCCCCTATCCGCCCTGCGTGCCATCGTGGGTCTTGCCGCTCAGGTTGGCGAGGTCCTCCACCTCGGACCTCGGGGCGCGGCGCATGAGCAGCGGGATCGCTTCCGACGGCGGGCGGTTCCCGTAACAAACCGCGACAACCTGCTCGGCCACCGGGACCTCGACCTGGAGGCGGTGGGCGAGTTCCACGACCGGCCGACAGGTCTTCACCCCCTCGGCGACCATGCGGGTCCGGCCGATCACCGCCTCGAGCGATTGGCCCTGCCCGAGCGCTACGCCAACCGAGAAGTTCCGGCTCTTCGCGCTGGTGCAGGTCGCGACCAGGTCGCCCAGGCCCGCCAGGCCGGCAAACGTGGGTGGATCACCGCCGAGCGCGACGCCGAGACGGGTGAGTTCGGCGAGCGATCGGGTGATGAGTGAGGCCCTGGTGTTGTCGCCGAACCCGAGGCCGATCGCCATCCCGCTCGCCATCGCCAGGACGTTCTTCACCGCACCGGCGACCTCGCAACCGATCACGTCGGGGTTCGTGTAGATGCGGAGGGTTTCGGTCGCGAACAGATCCCTCACTTCCGTCGCCAGATCCTCGTCCGCAAAAGCGATGACGGATGCCGTGGGTTGGCCCGCGCCCACCTCGGCGGCGAGGTTGGGACCGGTGAGCACTCCGACCGGGCGTCCCGGCCAGCACTCGTCGACGATCTCGGAGACGCGGGCCATGCTCCCCTGCTCCAGTCCCTTGGAGAGACTGAGCACGGGTACGCCCGCCGGAACCACTCCCGCCGCGGCGGACAGCACGGCGCGGGCTCCGTGACTCGGTAGCGCGATGACGATGATCTCGGCATCACTGAGCGCGTCGGCGAGTGATGAGGTCGCGCGCAGCTGATCCGACAGGCGCATCTCCCCGAGATATGCGGCGTTTGTCCGATGGTCTCGTATCTCCGCAGCCACGGCCTCGGACCGGGACCACAGGGTGGTGGAGGTGCGCGCTGCGACGAGCGATGCGATCGTCGTCCCCCAGGAACCGGCGCCGAGCACGACGAGGTTCATTGACGCCTCGTCACCCGCACGTCCGTCGGCTGCGCGCGCTGCCGAGCACCTTCGACACGCTAATACCCGCCCCCCTCGCGGTCTTTGATCCACCACCCGCACGATCTCGGAGGTGGTGGGCGTGGCGTGGCTCGCTGGGCTGCAACTAGCTCGACCGTAAACTGCGGCTGTGCGCGCCGTGCTCGTGCCGGTGAAATCGTTCCAGCAGGCCAAACTCCGACTCGCACCGGTGCTCAACGACGAGGCGAGAGAAAAGCTCGCACGAGAGCTCGCCGAGGTCGTCATCGCCGCCGCCAAAGGCGCGCCGACCTACGTCGTCTGCGATGACGGCGGCGTTGCGGACTGGGCCGTTGACCGTGGGGCGACGGTCCTTTACGCGCCCGGGCTCGGACTGTCGGCAGCCGTGGCGGCAGGCGTCAGACACCTCGCCGACCAAGGTTTCTCGCTCGCGGTGGTCGCGCATGCTGATCTGCCTTTCGTTACCGACCTGTCCCGCTTCGGTTCACCGTCAGAAGTGACCCTGGCGCCGGACCGCCACCGCGACGGTACGAACGTTGCCGCGGTGCCGACGCAGGTGGGCTTCCGCTTCGCGTACGGCCCGGGTTCGTTCCACCGCCATCAGGGAGAGGCGCAGCGCCTGGGACTTCACTGCACAGTCGTCGACGACTGGCGACTGTCCTCGGACCTCGACTCGCCCTCCGATCTCGAGTCCTTCGCGCGCGCTACCAGCGAGCCGGGTACCGAGCCTCCGGCAGCACCCACGGTCCAGGCGACGCCACAATGGACGGGTCCGAGCCTCCCTGGGGACCCGGCGGTGCGCCGCCCGAAGCACACCGACAACCAATCTTTCGACCCCTGAGCGCCGGCGATCGGAGCCCACTCCGGCGGCCCCGAACTCGGACACGGGGGGTTTCGCGAGACCGGCCGGCCAGAGGAGCGAGATCTTCAACGCGAAGAAACGAGCCTTAACCCGCGCTGCAATCGCTCCACGTACTTGATATCCGCCCCACCAGGACGGAGCGCCCTACGCGTTTGCGGCGGGAGAAAGGTTCAGACTGCTCAAAACGCGAGCGACCCACTCTGAGCCCTGGTTGGATTACCAGGGCTCAGAGTGGACGCGAAACATTCCGCTTTCAGTGTCGTGCTGCTACGTGCCGAACGGCAGCCTTGCGGGCCGGAGCCTTGCGGGCCGGAGCCTTCTTCGCGGGCGGACGCTTCGCAGGTCGCTTGCGTGCTGGTACTCGCTTCGCCGGAGCTTTGCGTGCCGGCGCCTTCTTCGCAGGGGCCTTGCGGGCCGGAGCTTTCTTCGCCGGAGCCTTGCGGGCCGGCCGCTTCTTGGCGGGAGCCTTCTTGACTACCTTCTTGGCGCCGACTTTCTTGGCACCCCTTTTCTTGGCGGGAGCGCGCTTTACGACCTTCTTCGCCCCAGCCTTCTTCACTGCCTTCTTCGCTCCAGCCTTCTTTGCAACCTTCTTCGGCGCAGCCTTGCGGGCAGGAGCGGCCTTCTTGGCGACCGGCGCTGGCGCCGGCCTCTGAAGGACAGCGCTCGAGTTCAGGTCCGTCTTCAACTGGACGCCCGGGGTAAACCCAATACCCTTCGACGCCCGGATGTAGACGGGGGCACCCGTTTGCGGATTCCGTCCGCTACGCGCCTTCCTCTCCCGCAGCTTAAATGTGCCAAAACCGGTGATGCGAATCGGAACCCCCGAACGCACGCCCTTGGTGATCTCGTACACGAGCGAGTCGAGGGCGGATTCCGATTGCTGACGGGTCAATCCAGTGTCGCCACTGACTGCCCCGATCAGTTCGGTTCTATTCACGGCCACCTCCTGTAAGTGTGGTGTAGCCAGTGCAATAAAAGGCGATTTGGCCGCGAAATGCAAGCATTCTCCACCCGGTGACAACTTCCGCGAGCGCCCGCACCGCGGAAGCCTGAGATGGTAGAAGCGCTCCGGGCCTGGGACCGGAAGATATCGCTTATATCGAAAGGCTTCCGAGAACATCGTCGCGCGCGGGCTCGAGATCTCGACCGTCACACGATCGGTAGGCGCTTCGTGAGTCCACGCGTGCGAGGATGCCCGTACGGCATCGTTTGCGGCTTTCCAGTACGGGTCGAGCGAGGACGCGCTCGGCGCGCGTGCTGGCCGCGTCGCTCGCCAATCGACACGGCATCTACCTCGGTTCCTCGAGCGGCGGTCCGGTGTTCGCCCCCCACGAGCACGGAGCGCTGATTCTCGGCCCACCCCGTTCCGGGAAGACGTCGAGCATTGTTGTGCCAAATGTTTTGGCGGCAGCAGGCGCGGTCGTCGCGGTGTCGACCAAACGCGACGTACTCGACGAGACGAGCTTCGCGCGCGCGCGACTCGGCGACTGCCTGCTGTTCGACCCGAGTGGCACGGTGGACGTCCCTCCGGGGGTGCGGCTCATCGGTTGGTCACCGCTCGCCGCCGCCGCGACTTGGGACGGAGCGGTGTTCATGGCGGAATCAATGGTGGGAGCGAGCCGCGAAGGCCGGGACCGGGTTGACGGTTCCCACTGGACCGAGCGAGCCGCGGCTCTGCTCTCGTCCGTCTTCCACAGCGCCGCCCTCGCCGGGGCTTCGCTCGACGACGTGGTCTCGGCTGTCAACCGGCGAGATCCGGAACTATTCCTCACCACCCTCGCGCGCCACGACGCGACCCTCGCTCTCGACCTCCTCATCGGCATCACCGAGACTGAGGAGCGCGAACAAAGCGCCATCTGGTCGACTGCTTCCGGGGTGCTCTCCGGCTACCGAACCGCCGGGGCGCTCGCCAGCGCGGGACTAGAGCACTTTGACCCCGAACGGTTCGTGCGCAGCCGTTCCACGCTCTTCGTCTCCTCCCCCTCCGAGTACCAGCTCCACCTCGCGCCACTCGTCGCCGGGATCCTCCGGGACGTCCGCACCGCCGCCTATTGTCGCCGCGCCGCCACTCCTCGATGCCCCGGTCCCCCGGTGCTGCTCGTGCTCGACGAACTCGCCAACATCGCCCCCCTGCACGACCTTCCGGCGCTTGTCGCCGAGGGCGCGAGCCAGGGTGTCGTCACCCTCGCCAGTCTGCAGGACCTCTCTCAGGCCCGGGCCCGCTTTGGAACCGCGGCCGACGGTTTCCTCACACTTTTCGGAACCAAACTCGTGCTCGCCGGTGTGAGCGACGTGAGGACTCTTGAAGCGCTCTCCACGCTCACCGGCCAGCGCGACGTGTCCGTTACCTCGACAACGAGGTCCTGCTCGCCGGGTCGCCTGCGACGCCAGACCACCCGGACGGTCACCGTGCGACACGAGCCGCGGCTGGCCGTGGATGCCATCGCCCAGCCGCCTTCCGGAACGGCCATCGCCTTTGTCGGCGCCCGGCCCCAACGGATCGTGCTGACCCCGCATTACGCCTCGTCGCCGTGGCGCGAGGCTTCGGGCAGGACCGCCCTCCCGGCAACCGGGGCCTCGGCGCGACGACCGAAGCGGCCTGAACTTTGGTTCGAACGGTAAGGGCCCAGCTCACCGGCTGAGCGACGGTTCCCGCTGACGCGACGGCTCGAAGATGCGGGCGCCCCGGGACCAGGCGGGCTCGTCTCGACCGTGAACCGGTTCGAGGCCGCGGGCCCGGTTCCGGCGTTCGGTCTCAGTCGCCTTGACCCGCCAACGGTCGCCGGCGTGCCGTCCGTCCGGAGATCGACCACGTTCTCGACGTAGACCCGCCGGCTCGGCGAGTTCCCGCGCGAACGACCGTTCCTGACCGGTAACGAGCTCTACGGGAACCACCACGACGTGCGAACGCCCGCCGTTGGGCACCCGGGTGATCCCGGGACCGAGGACGCGGGCTCCACCGAAGACGATGAGATGGAGGTCCTCGGTTCGACAACGGCGCAACGCCTCGTGCGGACGGACCACCTCCACCCCGGTCGCCGCGAGGCCACGCGGCTCCACCGCCACGGCGAGCGACTGACGTCCTTTCACCCGCAACTCCTCGCCCAGCAGCCGAATCCCGCCCAGCGCGGCGACAAGATCAGAGGCCAGTACCACTTCGACGCCGGCGACGTTGTGCCTCGTCAGCCCCACTCCCAACCCCGGTTGTTCCACCGCGTCGACGGCAAAGCCGCGCTCGTGCCGGTTGGGTAGCCGCGCCGGTCGCCCCTCTCCCCGGAAAAGAACCACCGTCCTACCGCCGGCACGAGCTTGCTCCACCAGAGACGTGACCGCCCGCACCGGGCAGCGGCCGGGGTCGGCTACCACGACCAGTGAATCGCCGCCAACCACCTCGCGGTGTTCGAACGTGGCGAACCGGATCCCGGTGGCCGCCTCGAGGTGAGCGGCGAGGCGTCGACTCGGCGCCAAGCCGACGACCCGAAGCCCGTCGTCGTGCGCCGCCACCGCGACCTCACGCAAGGCTGCGTAGGCAAGGATCGGATCGGCGTCCCGGCTCGTTGTGAAGACGCCCGGAACCCTGGGATTCCCCGGGTTGCGCCACCCGCCATCTCTGACCGCCGTGTCGAGGAGGGTGGCCGATTCCATGGCGATTCGCAGGCACTCGGTGAGAGCTGCGATTTCTTTGGTTGCGAACCGAGTTTCGACCAGGCCGGCTGGGATCCGGCCGCCGCCGGGCGCGTGCAGTTGCAGCGCCCGCTGGCCGCACCGCACGAGCTCGCCCGAACCCAAGTGCGCGTCGACCGCCGCCTCGATCCACCCGACCGGGGCGCCGCCAACGAGACGCGCGCAGGTTGCTCGGATCAGTTCGCGCCGGTCGAAGGAGCGACCGAGCGCCTCGGCCGAGTCGGCGACGCGTTCTGTGAGCTCGGGGCCGCGTACGACGTGGCGATCCGCGGTCCGGGTGGCGCCCCCGCCAAACCGGCGGACGGCGGACTCGGACACGCCGTAGGTGAAAGCCCGTTCGCGCCACGCCGCGACCAGGGCCGGATAGTCCTTGCCCGGCACCTTGTCCGGTCGGGTACGGTCGGCGGCAACCCGTGCCGAATGCGATCCGGTCCAGCCGGTACGGGCGAGCTCGGCGGTGATCTCGGCGCTACGACGGGAGAACCCCCGCAACGCCGCCGCCGGAATCCCGATGAGGTCGGCGAAACCCTCGGCTCGGGTCTGCCAGGCGACCGCAAGCCGACCGGAGATCTCGTACCGCAGTTGGGCGCGGTAGAGGGCGCCGGCGACCGCGGCGTGGGCGTAGAGCGGACGGGCGTCGATCGCCGACCACCTCCCGCCGAGGTCGGGCGCCAGGTTGGCGACGACGAGATGGGTGTGCAGGTGCGGATCGTCGGCGCGGCTCGTCCGGTGAAGGAAGGACGCCGCGATCAGACCCTCCGCCGGAAGGACCGCGCCGGAACGACGCACGCGCGCGGCGTGCCGCTCGAGATACCCCAGGGCTCCAGCGGCCGCCCGCTCTTGGGAGGCGCGCACCTCCGCGACGGCATCCGCCGGGCCCAGGGCATGCAGCAGGCTCACCGACTTCGGGGCGGCGAAGGTGCAGTCGAAGGCGGCAATCCGGACCCGGGCGTGGCCGGGATCGAGGGGCACACCGGTGGCCGGATCCACCCCCGCGAGCAGCCTCGACAGGCTCGCCCCCTCGACGGTCCGGTCCGCCAGTCCCAGGGTCTCGGCCAGACCGCCCCACCAGGTGCCGTCGGGCTCGACGAGTCCCGGGCGATCCGGCGACGATCCTCTCGTCGCCTCCAGGTAGTAGGCCTCGCCGCCCCGTCGCACCTTGGCCACGCTGAGCACGGCAGGCGACGCTAGGAAAGGGGCCTTCCCCGATATCTACCGCCGGCGACGGCGAGCCCGGCTCGGGTCCGGCGGGGCGGGGTCCGAGCCGTGCGATGGGGCCACGGACTGGTTCCGGTAGCGGCCGAGCGCTTTCCGAGCCACCTGGGCTGCGGCGTTGGCAAGCTCGGGCGGATCGACCACCTCCGCCGAGGGACCGAGCCGGAGGAGGAGACAACCGAGGAAATACTCGTCGGCGACCTCGATGGCCGCGACGTCCCGGCCATCGGGCAACCGGGTCGGCGGGGCCGCGACCAGGCGGTCGACCATCACGTAGCGGGAGGGATCGAACACGACCTGGGCGGTACGCGCTCCCGCCCCCCCGACGAAGGCCCGGGTCCCGCCCAGCTCGGGTGGCAGGGATCGCGGGGTGACCGCCTGGCCGAGCCGACGCACGCCGGTGATCCGGGCGACCTGGAACCGGCGCCAATCCCCCGCCAGGGCGCAGAACGCGTCGAGGTAGAACCGGCCCTCCCGGGCGACAACGGCGTAGGGCTCGACCCGACGGGTCGTCTCGTCGCCGCGTTTGGCCCCCAGATAGTCGATCTCGACCGCTTCGCCGATGGCGGCGGCCTCGCGCAGCTCCTCCAGGTGGTCGGGGGTCTCGAGCTCGACGCTCACCGGCTCGAGCCCGAGCACGCGCTCCAGCTTGTCGAGCGCCCGGGCCAGCGGGCCGTGGGCCTCGACCCCCTCGAGCGCCAGCATCGCCCGGGCCGAGGCGGCGACCGCGAAACCTTCGTCCGGTGTGAAGCGGGCCGGACGCCGGAGGGCGTCGAGGCCGTAGGCGATGACGCGATCGTCGTCCACGATCAGCTCGAGCAAGGCGTCCGGCGTGTAGGGGGGCAGCCCGCAGCACGCGGCCAGCTCGAGCTCGCCGACGAGCGATCGCTCATCGAAGCCGAAACGCGCCGCCAGGTCTGCAATGGAGGACTCGCCCACGCCGGTGAGGTAGGTGAGCACGGCGAACAGCCGGCGCAGACGCGTCCCCGCGTCGGCCACGTCCGACGGACGCTCGACCGTCACCGGGGGCCCCCGCGCCGACGCGCCGCGGCCTCGAGGCGGGCGATGACGCCTCGCCGCACCTCCGCCGGGGCGAGCACCTCGACCGCGTCACCAAGCCCGAGCACCCAGGAGAAGAAGGCCTCCTCGTCGCCAACCGGGAACGAGAGTCGCACCGACCCGTCGCCGTCCCGCCCGCGTTCCGCCGCCGCGCCAACCAGCGCGAGGACAGCCCCGGCCTCCCGGGCGTCGACGGAGATCTCGACCTCGGTCCACTCCGACTCGACCGGGCCATCCGGGCCGGGCTGGAACGGCACGTAACGCAGCTCGGCCGCGGCGTCGAAACCGGCGGGCGGTTGATAGCTCCCGGGACTTCCCGCCACCGGCTCGCTCTCGAACCGGTCGACCCGGAACCGGCGCAGCCCGTTCGGCGAAGACGCCTTGGCGTCGCGGCCAACCAGGTACCAGCTACCGCCGCGGAAGACGAGCCCATAGCCGTCGACCCGGCGATCGCGCCCGTGATAGGTGAAGGCGACCGGGGCGCGGTCCCGGATCGCCTGCTGGAGCAGTCCGAGGGCCGGCAGGGACGGCAGGACCGCGACTGGGGCGACGTCGCCGGGCCTTCCCGCCCCGAGCTTGTGGAGGACCTCGCGGCCGACGCCACCTTCCAGGCGCACCGCGAGCAGCGCGAGCGACAGTGCCGCCTCCTCCTCCGGGGTGAGGTCGAGCTCGGGGAGGTAGTACTGCTCGGGCAGGATACGGTATCCGACCTGGTCTTCGCCGTCGATGCGTTCGACGGAGATCGGAATCCCGTTGTCCCGAAGCGTGCGCTTGTCGCGTTCGAATGCCTGGCGCAGCGCACCCGGGGCCGACGGATAGCCGGCGACGGCGAGGCCGATCTCCCGCAACGACAGCGGGTGGGAGGCGTCCAGCAGAGCCAGGACCAGGTTCGTGATCCGCTCGAGCCGGCTCAGCCTGGTCGACATGCCAGCAATCTAAGCCCCCAGCCCGGGTGCCGAGATACCGGTGCGCGAACACCGCACCGATAACCCGGGCCAGTTTCTGCGACCTACCACTCACCCGATGATGCCAACGGACCCAGGACGAGCTGTGTCAGCTGTCGATGGTCCTCACGTTGCCCATCGAAGACGACGCCGGTCAACGCGAGGCTCGAGCCGGCCGGCGCCATCGGCACCCCTCCCACCGCCATCGACCGGGTTCTCGGCCCCTCGAGCCCAAACGGCAAGAGAGCCTGCCATCGCCACCATTTTCCCCGGGTGGCCACGGGAGGGGTCACCGGTTCGCCCTCGTCGGAGGGCTCCCCAACCCACCGAGGACCACGGGCCTCACACGAGGGGCGGCAGGAACCGGGTGAACCGTAGAGGCGGCTTCTTGAGGACGAACGTGACGAGGACGCGGACGTCACGGATCCGTACCACGACGATCGCGAGCGGGTCGGAATGCCGGTTCGGTGGCCATCCGAACGCCACGTCGTTCGTCGAGTACTTCCCGCGGTAGGCGACGGCACACACCGCGCTGTGGGCATGGAGAAGCACCGCTGGGATCGTGAAGTGGTGGCTAGGAACGGTCTCCATGTCTCGCAACGCCGCGGTGAGGTCTTTCGGGCTCAGATACCGCACACCGGCGAAATGCCCGGCGTCGTTCACCGCGGCGCGGGCGACGGCGAGGACCCGAAAACACGGGCTCTCCTGAGGACCGAGGGCATTCCGAGGTGAGGTACAGGCCGCGCAGCTGAGCGCCACAACCAGGGCGGCCGACGCCGCAACCAGACGCGCGGCCCGCGCCTTCCGGGGGTTCCCACTCGTCATGCGCCCACCTCCCCTGGCGCGCTCGGCAGATTGCTCACCGTCGCGCGCACTCGTCCTGGAGACAACTCATCCACCTTCGCGATCGGGTGGCTGGCCGGCGCCACGGCGACCTGCCCGCTTCGCCGACGCGCCAGCCCGAGACCGGCCCAGGAGAGCCACCCGACCGGGAGGAAGCCCCAGAAGCTGATGATCCGGTAGGTGAGTACCGCGGCCACGGTTGACAGTTCCGCCCCGCCGAAAGCGACGAGCGCGATGGTGATGCTGCCTTCGACCACTCCGAGACCACCGGGGGTGATCGGCAAATTGGCCGCGAGCTGGCCGGCCCCGTAGGCGAGCAGGAGACCGCGCCACGGCACCGCGCCGCCGACGGCGAGGAAGGCGCAGGCGAGGCAGCCGCAGTCGAAGACCCAGTTCCCGAGGGCCCCGGCCAGGGTGACGACGAGGTCGCGCCAGGTGAGGCGGAATCCCTCGAGACGAGCGATCCAACCTTCGACGACCACCACTCCGGAACGCCTCGGGCGTCCGACGACGTGACGGGACACCCCGAGCGCGAGAACCGCCAAACGTGCCAGCCATCGGCGTTGGAAGACCACCGCGTCGGCGACAATGGAGATGGCGAACACCCCGAGGATGACCCAGACGAGGTCGTACGACGCGCCTTCACTCGCCGCCAGGGCGACGCCGGCCGTGGCGACCAGCCCGAGTGCTGCCGCGGCACAGACGAACATCGCCACCAGCGTCCACATGGCCAGCGCCTCGTCCGCTCCCCGGCGTCGGTAAACGCGGAACACGTAGATGCTCGAGAAAGCCGGGCCGCCAGGAAGCGAATCCGCGATCGCCGCCGACGCGGCGCTCAGCGCGGTCATGAAACCGAGCCCGGTTCGCACCCCTCCGACTTGCAGAAGACGCCTCTGCGACAGACCGAACGAGGCGTACGACATGACCTCGAAGATGACCGCCAGGATCAGCCAGCCGGTGCCTAGATGGGTGAGCTCAGCCGAGGCCCCGACCAGCTCGCCACGCTGTCCGTTGAGGGCCCAGAGTGCGAGTGCGGCAAGACCGAGACCGACGACGAGGCGCAGGGCGTGCCACCAGCGCGTGCGTGAGATGCGACGCAGCTGGACGCTCCACGACATGCCGAAGCGTACCTTGGCAGCTTCCTCGGGCCGACTCAGCGTCTCGGATATCGACACGTCTTCGTCCCTTCGATCTCCCAACGTACGACGGGCATCGGGGACACCCATGACGATTCCGGCGGCCTCCTCGCCTACCTCAGGGAAGTGATCGCGAACCAGTCCGAAGGGAGCCCGAGGGCCGCGGCAAAGCTCAGCCCGGTGACCGTCACTGTCGACCTCGTACCGGACAGCACGATGTCCTCGACCCGGCCGCCGAATGACCCGCGGCAGTTGCGCGCCTGGACCGTGATGCCAACGAGCCGTCCGATACGCCGGAACCGCCGGCTGACGACGGTCGCGGAAACGGTCACATGCCAGGTGTGGTCCGGATTGCACTCCAGCGGGTCACCGGCAACGACACAGCTGTCCCCGAGGTCCGGGACGGCCGGGAACGCACTTCGGGCGGTCCAGCCTCCGGAGGAGGCTGAATACGGGGTAAGCGCGACACCACCGGTCGAACTTTCGACACGGACCACACCGTTCGTGGCCGCGACCGCCGCATTGGTCAGCGCGGATTCGAAGTTCTCGCCGACATAGGCCTCACAGGCCGTGTCACAGATGCTGGCATACCCCTGCCAGCCGCCGGCCTCCAGGTAGGCAGCGACATAGGAACGGGAGGCGACGGCCTGCGCTTCGAGCGCCTGGAAGCCCCAGGCGTGACCCTGCGGGGCACCGGAGACGGCTCCCGCGCTTCCCCAGGCAGGGGACTCCTCGGCGGGCACGACACCGTCGAGGTAGGACTGCAGCGGAAGCACGTTGAGCGTCCGCTCATAACCTGACCAGTCGTACGCCTCCACCTCACCCCTCACGACCTCGTCGATACCGTCGTGCCGACACAGGGTGAGGAGCGAGGCGGCCGGCGCATTCGGGCTGGCATTCGACGGATGGATCGTCGGGTCGACGAGACCGGTCGCGATGGGCTTCTTCTGGCCGGCTATGGCCCGCGCCGCGGTGCACGAGTTCGACTCGTAGACGTTCCAGGTTCCGGCGGGAGTCAGCCGGAGGTCGATCGCCATCCCGGCTCCGACCGTGAGCCCCGCGGAGAGAAGCGTCGCCGTGGTGGTCGTCGCCGAAGGCAACGAGGGAGTGGTCGCGACCGTCGATGGCGGTGTCGTCGAGGTGGTCGTGCTTGCCGGTGCCGGGATCGTCGAGGGGGGTTGCGTCGAAGTGGTGGCCGTCGACCCCGGCGGGGTCGTGGTCGAGGTGGTGGTCGTCGGTGACGGCGGAGTCGTGGTCGAGGTGGTGGTCGTCGGTGACGGCGGAGTCGTGGTCGAGGTGGTGGTCGTCGGTGACGGCGGCGTCGTGGTCGAGGTAGTGGTCGAAGTGGGAGTTGGGGTCGAGGTGGTGGTCGAAGGGGAAGTCGCTGCCGCGCTCGTGACGGTGAAGGCCAAAGGCGACGTGACGACGGGGTCGTAGCCGGCCCTCCCGCCCGCCTTCACGTTCTCCAGGATCACAACCGAGATCGTCGGGTTGACACCCAACCGCGTCGAACGGAGGTTCGCGGCGACCGTTCCCCCGTAGAAGTGGTTGAGGATCTGCTGGTAGGTCTCGTGGTAGTGGACCGCGTCGCCGAAGTCCCCCCACTGTCCCATACCGAACCCCGGACCGTAACCGTGGCCGACGAAGCTGACCGATGCCAACGTCGACCCGGTCGATGCGCCAGCAACCACCGCGACAAGCGGGCCGGCAACCACCACCGACGTGAGGAGAGTCATCACCAGCAAGATCCGCCGGGTGCGACCCGCGCCAATCGTCGCGTGATGAATGATGCTATTGGGCATGGTGGTACTGATGTTACGTGTGTGACCGCATCGAGCGGCGCGCGACGGTTAGGGGGCGACGAGAGCTGCCTCGATGGCGCCACGAAAGGCCGCTCGGGCTACCCCCGGCGTGTCAGCGCGCGGCCCGGACACGCCCGGCCGCGATTAAGCGCTCCCGCGCCGCCGCGTCAGTCAACAGCCGGTGCACGACCGACGCGACGAGAGCGGGTGATTTGTCCGGCAGGAGCACTCCCGCCTCGCCGACCGTCTCGGGCACCGCAGCCGCCGCGTAGGCAACGACGGGGACCCCTCGTGACATCGCCTCGACGATCGGAGCACAGAACCCCTCGTGGTCGGACAGGCCCACGAACACGTCCGCCGTCTCGTAGTGGGCAATGAGCGCGCCGACCGACACCGACCCCGGAAGACTGATCGCGTCCTTCAGGTCGAGCGCGATGGCGAATCGGCGGAGCGCGTCGATGTACGCGCTACCCATCTCGCGCCCAACGAGGTGGAGCCGGGCCTTGGCGTCGTAGACACGGCGGTAGCAGGCGAAGGCCTTCATCACGTCGTGCTGAGCCTTGTGCGGCGCGATCTGGCCGACGAACAACCAATCTGCCCCTCCGCGGGACCGGGCGGTCCCGAGGCGCTCCATCCAGATGGGATCGGGAGACTGCTCGAAGTTGCCGCTTTCGGCGAGAATGGGCACGACCGTCGTGCGCCTAAAGCCGTTGGCGATGAGCTCCGCCGCGTTGTAGGCGGAGCGG
The DNA here is from genome assembly GCA_963761425.1 of uncultured Acidimicrobiaceae bacterium. GTDB lineage: Bacteria > Actinomycetota > Acidimicrobiia > Acidimicrobiales > Bog-793 > Bog-793. Next base: position 75,303 of record CAVXGQ010000006.1, read on the forward strand.
GCGATGGCGTACGAGACGAGCGGTGCGAGCATCCGCAGCTGCCGACGGCCAAGGCGCGATTCCTCGCCGAGCGGCGGCAGCCAACGTTCGACGAGCGGCGCCGGCGTGATGTTGTGATAGTCGAGGAGCTTGCGACCCGGGTGACGCGCTACCACGTCGGCTGTCGGGCCCCCGATCGAGCACTGGTAGAGGATCCACTGGCTTCCATCGGCGAGGCTGGGTAACTGGCCCAACGGATGGACCCTTCCGGCGCATCCAGGCCCGATGATGGCGGCGTAGATCTCGGAAACAAAACCCATTTCACGAAGAAGCCGCTGAGCAACAAAGGTGTGGTTGCTCACCGCATCGTGTTCAATGATCGACGGAATTACCTGATCGATTCGAGTCGGCCGCACCGGCGTTGCGTCGCTCGACGTGGTCACGTTCGCCTCTCCCTCCTGACCCTGGAGGCGCGGAGGGGAGTCTTGGCGAGGACCAGCACCCGACGAAGGTAGGGCCGCGCCGGGGCCGGCACGACGAGCCTTGCGATCCGCCGCAGCACGAGCGAGCGTTCCGCGACACGCGGCCTTCTCAGTGCCCGCACCGCGGCTCGTTCGAAGGCACGCTCGAGTTTCGCCGAGTCCTCGCTCGTCCAGCCGCCTTCAGCCACGAGTCGTGCCACGTCGGCGCGTGCGGCGTCGACGATCGGCGAACCGAGCGGCTCGGGGTTCACGTTCACGTCGCCGTGGCGTTCAGGTGCGCCGGGAGCTGCTCACGGGCTGACCCGATGAGCAGCTCCCGGCACGACGACCTCAACCCGCATGGGGAGAGCGACCATGCCGGTGGCCTTGCTCGGGTTCATCACCTCGAATTCGCACGCCGGCTCGGCGAGGCCCAGCACGACACCTCCCGCGTCCCGCACGTCGACGTTGACGATGAACCGGCCGTCGAGGAGCGGCAGCGAGTCGAAGCAGAACGTCACGGACCCCGCCCCCGGGGCGAGCATCATCGCCTCATCGGCGCCGCTGCTTCTGGTCGCGAACAGCGTCTCGTCCTTGTCGGACAGGATCTCGATCGCGAACTGAGCTCCGTCGACCGCCGAGGTCACCGAGAAGTCGACGCGGATCGTCAACGGCTCGCCGGTTACGACGTACGGTCGCTCGCCGATCCCTGGGTAGTCGACGGATACCGAGGTGATCTCGACCTGGTGACGCACCGGAACGGCGGTATCCAGGTCGACAGTGACCGGAACGGTGGCTTCGGGCGGCGGGGTCGCGTCGAGGGCGAGCAGACCTTCTTTGAACACCCGGATCGCCTCGCCCGGTGGCGCGAAAGTGACGAGTCGCCCGGCATCAAAGACCAAGATCTCGTCGCAGATCGCACGCAGCATGTCCGACGAATGCGACACGACGATGATCGTTCGGCCGTCCTCCTGGAATAGCTTCACTCGCTCGAGGCACTTCTGCTGGAAGCGTTCGTCGCCGACGGAGAGCACCTCGTCGACGAGCAGGATGTCAGGATCCATGCTGACGGCGATCGAAAAGCCGAGCCGTACGATCATGCCCGACGAGTAGTACTTCACCTGGTTGTCGATGAAGTGCTCGATCTCGGCGAACTCGACGATCTCCTTGAACCGGCGGCTGATCTCCCGGCGCGACAGACCGAGGAGCGACCCGTTGAGATAGATGTTGTCGCGACCGGACAGGTCGGGCTGGAACCCCGCGCCGAGTTCGAGCATCGCCGCGACCTTCCCGCGCACGACGACCTGACCGGAGGTCGGCTGCAGGATCCCGGCGATGCATTTGAGCAACGTCGACTTGCCCGAGCCGTTCGGACCGAGGATCCCGACGGTCGATCCGGGCCGGATCTCCGCACTGACGTTGCGCAGGGCCCAGAACTCCTCATAGGGGATGTGCCCGACGTGCAGCAGGCGCTCTTTCAGCGACGAGTACTTCTCCAGATAGAGATGGAAGCGCTTCGAGACGTCCTGGATCTCCACGGCGAAGCTCACGGGCCGCTCAGAGCTCCTCGGCGAAGTTCCCGCTGATGCGACCGAAGACGAGCATCGCACCGATAAGGAGCAGTATCGCCACCCCGAGTTGCACCCCGAGGATCGCCAGGTAGAAGTGGTACGGGTAGGTCGCGAGCACGGCGTAGTGCGGGTTGCCTTGGATGTGCACGAAGATCTTCCCGTACAAGGCCCGCTGGAAGCTGATCACGACCGTGGTGACCGGGTTGGCGAGGTACAGGCGCGCCAGCCACACGAGGTGGTGCCTGGTGAACATCCCGTAGACGAGGTCGTAGCTGTAGATGATCGGCACGCCCCAGAACCAGGCGTTCAGCAGCACGAGGATGAGGTGTTCGATGTCACGGAAGTAGACGTTCACCGCCGACAGGAACACGGATAGCGCCACCGAGAAGATGACCAAGTCGACGAGCGCGAAGAGGGCGATCGGCAGATAGCTCCAAGCCGGCGAGTACTGGAAGCCGATAAGGAACAGGACGAGCACCAGCGACTGGAAGAAGAAGAACACGCACGCCGTGCCGACCTGTGAAAGAGCGAGGATCTCGCGTGGGAACGCGACCTTCTTCACGATCCCCGAATTCGCCACGATGACGCTTGCCGATCCGGTGGTTGCCGTCTGGAACAGGTTCCAGATGAGAAGCCCCGCGAACAGGTAGAGGGCGAAGTACGGAGTCGGGTTCTTCAAGAAGTACTTGAAAACGACGTAGTAGACGAGAAGCACGAAGGCCGGGTTGAGCATCGACCACAAGAACCCGAGAACGCTGTTCTTGTACTTGACCTTCAGATCCTTACGGACGAGGAACACGAACAGCTCACGGGCATGCCAGATCTCTTGCAGGCGTGCCCGCAACGTCACCCGTGACGAGACGATCCGCGCCACCAGCTCCTGGCCGTCGCCGGTGCGTCCACGACGCGGTACGAAGGACTGCTGTCGTGACGGCAGGGGGACAACCGTAGGCACGTCGGCCTCACCCACCGTCCCCATGAAGACTCACACCTCTCATGTCTGTGGCGATGACGGGCCGCAACCAACGTGGCACGTGCCCAGCTCATGCCATGCTCGCCGGTCAAGGCGACGGTGTCGGACTGGCTGTCCGGGGCGCCGCCGGACTCCGGACCAGCTCCTTCGCATCCTAGCGGTCGGCCTTCTAAGTAGGGGTTGCAAATCGCCGTCTACCATCGTGACCCAGAGCATCGGAAACGAGGAGTCGCCGTGGAGAATACGCGGGGCCACGCGCTGTGGCGCAAGACTCGAACGGCGGCGTCACTCCCGGGCCGGGTCACGGCGAACGAGGACAGGATCGAGGCGCTCGAACGTCACGTCTCGGCGAAGATCGACGAGATGCGCGCCGAACTCGCCGAAATCCGGTCCCTTCTGCGCACGCAGATCGATGGCGACGCCGAGGCGACGGAGCTCCTCGGACGGCTCCTCCAGGCCGCGGAGCGACGCCTGTCTCAGCTCGAGCAGTCGATCTCCACGACAGCTCCCCAGGCCGGCGACGCCACTCGATGACCCACGACGGATCCCCCGAGCCGACCGGGACCGTCGTCGTCGACCTGCAAGCGCTGCAGAGTCCCACCTCACGCGCCCACGGCATCGGCCGCTACGCCGCGAACTGGGCGCTCGCGCTCGAGCGGGAACAACCGGGACTCGTCGGGACCTACCTGTTGAACCCCGACCTGCCGCCCCCAGGGATGATCGAGGAACTCATCTCGACTGGCAAGCTCGCCTACCGGGGCGCACCCCACGCCATCGGACCCAACGTCCGCGTCTTCCACTGCCTGTCGCCGTTCGATCTCGCCGTCGGTGTCGACGCGGTGTGGCCAAACGAGGCCCACGCGCGCGACCTGGTGTTCTCGGCGACCGTCTACGACCTCATTCCGGCACGTGACCCCGAGGTCGAGCTCGTCGATCTCGCCGAACGCCGCCGCTACCGGGCCCGCCTCGAACTGATCCGTTCGGCGGCCGGCCTCCAGGTGCTCTCCGGTGCGGTCGGCGACGAGATCGTCGCCCGCCTCGGTGTGGCGCCCGGTCGCGTGGCGGTGGTCGGCGCGGCAGCCGACGACCGCTTCCGGCCGGCTGGGTCACGTGCCGCCGCGACCCAACAAGCGATTGTGTCTCTGCGCGAGGTGGGCCTCAGGGGCCGATACGTCCTGTACCCGAGCGGCAGCCACCCCCGCAAGAACAACGAGCGACTCGTCGAGGCGTGGGTGAGCCTCGGCGACGCCGCCCGCGACTTCCAGTTCGTCATCACCGGGGACCTGCCGGACTCAACGGCCCACCATCTCCGCCATCTCGCGGCGCCCCTCGAGGTCTCCGATCCGGTGGTCCTACCGGGCGTCGTCGACGACGACACGCTCGTCACGCTCTACCAGGGAGCCGAGTTCGTCTGCTTTGCTTCACTCGCCGAGGGCTTCGGACTCCCGATCGTCGAGGCACTGGCCTGCGGTACGCCGGTCATCTGCTCGGACCGACCACCGCTCGACGATCTCGTCCCGCCCCAGTCCCGGTTCGACCCCGAAGCGGTGCCCGATATCGCGCGTTCGATCGCCCGGGCCCTGCGCCACCCGGACGACAGCACCGCCCCATCAGGAGGACCGCCTCGGGTGGCCCGATGGCCGGAGGTCGCGGCCCGCAGTTGCGAGGCGTTCGAGCGTCTCCTCGCCGCCGAGGCGCCACGACGGGCAGCAAGGGCCATCCACCGGCGGCGTGCCGTCTCGCGCCTCGCCATCGTGACGCCGCTTCCACCGGCACCGTCGGGGGTGGCCACCTACAGCTTCCGTCTGATCGAGGAGATCCTCGCGACCAGGAAGTTCTCCGTCGACGCCTTCGTTGACGGCCCGACAACACAGGCCGAGACGCCGGCCGGCGCGCGCCAGTACCGCGCACCCGCGCTCTTGTCGGTGGAACGGCTGACCGGCCGCTACGACCGGGTCGTCTACATCCTGGGCAACAGCCACCACCACCTCGGCGCCCTCGATCTCCTGAGACAACGACCCGGCGTCGTCGTCAGCCACGACGTGCGGCTGACCAACCTGTACCGCCACGAGACCGGCGACCCCGGCCTGCTGCCGCACGGCCTCGCCGCCCGGATCCGTTCGATGTACGGCGACTCCCTCCCGGCCCACCTGGGCAGGTACAACGAGGTCGACGCCACCGACCTCGCCCGATACGGGCTTCTGATGGCCCGCGAGGCGATCAGCCTCGCGGAGGTCTTCTTGGTCACCTCGCACGCCGCGGCGGCACTCGCCCGCCTCGACGCCGGACCGAACCTCGCGGATCGCATCGACGTTATCCCGTTCGCGATCGAAGCGCCGGGGGACCGCTTTTCGGCTTTCGAGGAGGACTCCGTGGCCCCACAGGACTGCCCGGTGACCGACCAGTGGTGGGGCCGGACACCCGAGGCCCGTGGGCATCGCACCGTTGTCGGCCATTTCGGGATCGTCGATCCGGTGAAAGCCCCGGAGCTCCTGGTCGACGCCTTCGGCGCGCTGATCGAACCATCCAACCCCGGATCAAGCGCCGACCCGATGCTCGCTTTTGTCGGCCCGATCTCGGGAGACCTGGCCCGCGCCCTCGCCGAACGGGCGTCGGCCCGCGGGATCGCCGACCGGCTCGCGCTCACCGGGCCCCTGCCGCCGGAGAAGTACCGCGCCTGGCTCGCGGCCGCCAGCGTCGCGGTGCAGCTCCGTCGTTCGTTCAACGGCGAAGCGTCCGCCGCGGTCGGCGAATGCCTCGCGTCGGGGGTGCCGACCGTCGCGACCCGGCTCGGCTGGCTGCGCGAACTGCCCGCGACCGCGGTCGAGCTCGTCCCGGTAGCCATCAACGATGCAGAACTCGCGGCGGTGATCGCCGACCTTCTCGCCGATCCGGACCGACGTGCCCGCCTCGCCGCGGCGAGCCGGGCCTTCGCCGATCAGCACACCTTCGCGGCGACGGCCCGCGCGCTCCTCAGTGCCTTGGGTCTCGACGACGCCGAAAGGGTCTCCCCGGGACTGGCCGACTAGAGCTCAGGATGAGTTTCTAGGCGAGACGCTCCTCGCCAGACGGCGGGTGAGCGCGATCACGGTTCTCACGAGGGCCTCGGGCTCGATGGTCCGACTGACCTCGCCCTCGAATGGCGACTCTGCCGTCGCACCGATGACCCCGGCGAGGCTGACCCGGGCGGCCCTCGCCGCGCGGTCGTGGGTCGATCGCTGGCGGATGAGCTCGAGCACCTCGATCCGCGGATCTTCGACGTTTCCGACTGCCCAACCCGACGACACACTCACCCGCGGGACCGGATGCGAGCCCGCGACGCTGACCCGCTCTTCGGGCAGACCCCAAATCGAGATGACCTGTTCACGGTCCTGCTCGGTGGCTACGACAACTCGCGACGCGGCCGACCAGACCTCCCCCATCGCCCGGCTGCCGATGCCGCCGGGAATCGGCGACGCCGAGTCGAAGCGAACCGTCGACTCCCGGAACATCCGCAGTGCCGCCCCCAGCAGGGTGAGGGTCACGGCGCGCCACAGTCGCCCGGCGCGGGGACCGAGCGGCAGGCCCTCCTCGAAATGGAGCACGACGGCCTCAAAACGGCGAGACAGCCACGCCAGCCTGAGACACAAAAGGGGGCCTTCCAGGTGGGCGCTGCGGTGTGCCGCGCTCCGGCTGTCCGGCGAAAGCAGCTCCACATCGTGTCCTTCGGCGATGAACGCCGTCGCGATCTCAGCCAGAGCCAGGGCGGAATCGCCACCGGGAGGCGGAATCGTGCCGACGATGAGAATCCTCATCGCGACTTCCGCCCGCTGAGTTCGGTAAGCGAACGCTCCATCGCGTCGAGCACGATGTCCCAGGTGTAGTTGGCGAGCACGTAGTCGTGGCCCCGTTCGGCCAGCACGGCTGCGGCTTTCGGCGCTTCGGCAACGAATCGGAGGCACTGCGCGAGCTCCAGCTCGTCCGAGTAGGTGAGCCCGCCCCCCGAGCGCTCGCAGTGCCAGGTCACCACCTCGCCCGCCGCCGAGGCGATCACGGGAGTTCCCGCCAGCCACGCCTCCATCAGCGTGCGCGAGAAGCTCTCGTTGGTGCTCGGTTGGACGAGGGCCTCAGCCGCGGCGAAGGCGTTCGGCATCTCATCGGCGTCGAGGTAGCCAAGATCGATGACGCGACTGACTAGGCCCTCGGGTATCTCCGGAGCGCCGACACCGACCGTCACGAGGTCGAAGGCCGCGTTGTCCCCGACGATTGCGGCGCTGTAGGCGGCGAGCAGCTCACGCCAGCCCTTGCCCCCCTCCCGCCGGCCAGCAAAGAGGACGAAAGGTCGCTTCAGGCCATGGCGCTCTCGGAACCCCGCTGGGTCGTAGGAATCCGGAACCTCGACCGCGGCCCCGACGACGAGGTGTCGTGGCGCCAGGTGAGGGGCAAGGCGGTGGCCCAAAAGGTGCTCAGGCTCGGACAAGAACCACACGGCCGCCACCGACGCTAGGATGGACTGGACGATGGAGAGCCGGGCGTACGGCTCATCGTGCAGACACGGCATCACGACCGAACGTTCCGGCGCGACCTGTGCGCCGTAGATGGTCGACCAGAACAGGTACGGCGACAGCACGATGGTGTCGTAGCGCGGGGCCTCGGCCAGCAGGTGCAGGTACAGCTCGGGCACCCGGAAACGGCTGTTCACCCACGTGATCTCGGCCGACGCACTCAGCCGCTCGCCCGCGAGAATCCGCTGCTCGAGGCTGGACGACGTCAGGCGTCGGCGAGACGTGACCGTCGGGAAACGCCGGACGAGGACCCCGCGGTCTTCCGAAGTCCCCTCATCGAACTCGTTCGCCCAGCTGAAATGCGACCGAGCACAGGTCGTCAGGATCTCGACCTCGTAGCCGCGCCCCGCCAAGCCGCGTGCCGCCTCAGCCATCACCGCCTCGGAGCCGCCGACCACGCCGGGTCCGTAACGCGGGGTGACGAAGGCAAACCGCGCACGCGAACTCGTCTTTCGTGCCATGCCGGTCGCCTTCTCTCCTCGACCTGACCGTTCGGACGCAGCCGATCAGGAAAAGCGTAGGCGAAGGCCGATCCGCTGCGGATACCACAATCCCGGTAGGGTCGGCGTGATGCCCCTGTTGTCCCGCCCGCTCATTCCCCGCCGGTTCCCGCCACCACGACACGCCTCGATCCGCGCCACGAAACTTCTCACCGCCACCCTGCTGGCGGCGGCGGCCACCACCGGCCTGACGACGGCGATCGTCTCTCCCGCCGCCGCCGCCCCGGCCCCCCGGGCCGCCTGCTCGGTCCTTTCCGGGCACAACATCACCTGGCCGGGTGCCTCCTGGGTGACCTGCCTGTCCGGGGCCGTCGCCCAGAGCTCCCCCACCGTCGCCGACTGGGACGGCGAGACCCTGGTGGCGGTGGGCGACGAAAACGGGGTCCTCCACGTGCTCAACGCGGCCACCGGGGCCGAGCTCCCCGGCTGGCCCCTGCGGCTCACCGCGCCGGCGGGGGCGGCGGTGGCCATCGAAGGCAGCCCCACCATCGCCTTTTTGGACGGCCCCCGCCATCCTCCCTCCATCATCGTGGGGGCCGCCTCCACCTGGGTCGACAACACCGCCCGGGAGGTGGAGGCCTTCCGGCTGAATGGGAAGGTCCGGTTCCTCTTCCACGTGGGGGCGGCCCCGGGGACCGCGGTGGGGGTGATCTCCACCCCGGCGGTGGGGCCCCTCACCGCCTCTTCCCAGCCGGACATCGTGTTCGGGTCCTGGGACCACTACCTCTACGCCCTCACCCCCTCCGGGCGGCTCCTCCCCGGCTTCCCCCTCAACAACGCCGACACCATCTGGTCCTCCCCCGCCCTCTACCAGGTCCCGGGGACCCGGGGCGACTCCATCTTCATCGGCGGTGACGCCCACGGCTGGCACGGCTGCCGGGGGGGTTGGATCAGCGACTACCGCTACCTGGGGGGCCGGGCGACCCTCGTCTGGCAGCACTGCGAGAACCAGACCATCTGGTCCAGTCCGGCGGTCGGGGTGATCAACTCCTCCGGCCGGGCCGCCGTGGTGGTCGGCACCGGCTTCTACTACCAGCCCTTCCAATGGGGCACCTACCGGCTCTTCGCCTACTACGCCGACGACGGGGCCCCGGTCCCCGGGTGGCCGGTGCGGACCTCCGGGCCCTCGCTCGGCTCCCCGGCGATCGGGGTCATCAACAGCTCCGGCAACCCGGCGGTGGTTGACACCTCCTGGGTGTGCCTCGGCCTCCGCAATTCCAGCTGCCTGGCGTCAGGCGTCTCGCGGGTGACCGCCTGGAGCGGCGGCGGAGAGCAGTTGTGGTCCGAGGTGTTGACCGGTCCCACCGATTTCGCCTCACCGGTTCTCGTGCCATTGAGCGCGGAACCATGGAACGACGTGCTCGTCGGCTCGGGCGCCGGCCTCTACGCGGTGAGCGGCGCCACCGGGGCCTACCTGTTCGGGACCTCGTTTGTGAATGAGGCGATCGACCCGGGTTGCCGGGTCTTCAACGCCGTCGCGGTGGCCGACGTCCTGGGAGCCGGCGCCGGGGCGGGCTGGAGCGTCATCGAGGCCTGCGGTGGTCCCGCCGCCTTCAAGTACCCCGCCAAGATCGTGTCCTACCGGCTCCCCGTCACCCCGGAGACGTGGCCGGCCTGGCCGATGTTCCACCAGGACCCGGCGCACGACGGCGTGGCGCCCTGAGGGCAGCCCCACTAGGCGGATGCGCCGACGGCACGGCCGCTGCTCCCGGTCGACCAACCGCGAGACCGCCTCCGGAGGTGCCGGTTGGTCAGTCGCGCTTGGTCAACTGGGCAACGGTGCGGTCGATGACCTGGTCGATGAACCCGTACTCGCGGGCTTCCTCGGCCGTGAACCAGCGATCGCGGTCTGAGTCAGCCTCGATCCGCTCGACCGTCTGGCCAGTGTGGAACGCGATCCGCTCCGCCATCATCCGCTTCAGGTAGACGATCTGTTCCGCCTGGATGGCGATGTCGGCGGCCTGACCCTGCATCTGGCCCGAGGGCTGGTGCATGAGGATGCGGGCGTGCGGCAGCGCGTACCGCTTCCCGGGAGTACCGGCGCAGAGGAGAAACTGCCCCATCGAGGCGGCGAGGCCGAGACAGATGGTCGAGACGTCGCAACGGATGTACTGCATCGTGTCGTAGATCGCGAGTCCGTCGGTAATCGATCCGCCAGGCGAGTTGATGTACAACGAGATGTCACGGTCGGGTTCCTCGGCTTCCAGCAACAGCAGCTGGGCACAGATCGCGTTTGCCGAATTCTGGTCGACCTGGGTCCCGAGAAAGACGATTCGTTCCCGCAACAGACGCTGATAGACGTCGGCCGACGGGTCCGAGGTCAGGTTGAGCGACGCCTGGACGATGCCGGGCGGCATGGAAAACTCTCCAGTCATGACTTGAGGCTAACCCGACGACGCCCGAGCCGCGATCCCCTGATCGGTAGACTCGTGACGCTGAGAGGCTTTCGGGGATGCTCGTCGCCCCATGCGGGTGTGGCGAAATTGGCATACGCGCCGGGTTTAGGACCCGGTCCCTTCGGGGTTGGAGGTTCGAGTCCTCTCGCCCGCACGAGCGCCCGACGGGAAAAAAGGGCCCCAGCGCGCACCCGGGCGTCCCGATCAGGGCCTGGAGCTTCCCCTCAGGGCCCGATCGGAGCTGGTTGGCGCCGCTGGGGACCCTCCGTGCAACGCTGAGAGCGTACGACTCCCCGGCCGGGCTCGGTCGGCCCCCGGATGCCCGGGCGCTCCTTGTCCCCCGTCGGTTACGTCCCGCTTCGGTGCTTCGTCCCCTCCCCCCATGGGGGCCCGATCTACGACCGAGCCGGCGGACCCTCCGCCAGCCCGGCCCTTTCGTTTCTGGCCAGACGAAGCCCAGGTTCGAATTCGACCGACGAACCCTCCGCCAGCGCGCAACCGATGGAGGGTCTTGCTCGCTCCGTCGATGAAGCCAGGTCCACTCGAGACTCGCACTGAATTCGTCGGTCATCCGCTGAAGGACCTCACCGACCAGCTGGATCCCGCCTCGTCCCGGCGTGAGCGCACTTCTCCTCGGTCACGTCGGCCACCCGCCCGTCCGAGGGGAACTCGCACCGGTCGCATCCACCTGGGCGCACCACGATCTCGAATCCGACCTCACGAATCAGACGACGGTCTCAAGGTGTCGAGACCCGATCGGATCAGCGGATCTGTACGCGAGTGTCGACCTTTCTCGCTTTATAGGAAGTGAAGTGAGGTGATGCCTTCGACAGCGCGAGTGCATCACCTCATGGACCACGCCGGTGGCAGGTCCGCACCGAACCGACGAGGCGGCTCCTCGGGACCGCGGTCGTTCCCGCCGGTGCGGCCGAGTGGATTACAGAGCCGTCTCGTCGACCCGGGAACCCCATCCTTCGCCGGCAAAGGTTCTGGACTTGTCACTCATGCCCGTCCAAGACGGTCGAAAGAAAGGTCTTGATATGGTGAGCATTCGGTTTCTTCGGTCCCCGACCACGGTAAGCGTGCTCGCGATCCTCGCCTTCGCTGCCGCCTTCAGCGCTCTCGGTTACTCGCTCTACGGCAGATCGACCCCGCGACGGGCCGTCGGAACGATCTCCGTGAAGGCCAACGCTCAGCTGAGCGGCACACCCGACACCTTGACCGCGCAGTTCTCCGTGACGACCAGCGGGAGCACCGCGGCAAGTGCCCTCGACCAGAACAACTCCTTGATGCAACAGCTCCAGGAGGTCTTCACCTCGGCGCGGGTGCCGAAGTCGGCCCTGCAGACGAACAACCTCAATTTGTCACCAACCTATGACCGCTACGGAGTGCTGACCGGCTACCAGACTGCGGACGATCTCACGGTCACCATGCACGACTTCGCCAAGGCGGGCCAGACGATCGACTCGGCGGCGCACGTCGTCGGCAACGACGTCCAGATCAACAACATCTCCTTCTCGCTGTCAAACAACAGCAAGCTCCTCGCCCGGGCCCGTGCCCTCGCCATGCAGCAGGCTTACGCCGAGGCCAAGGGCTTCGCCGCCGGGGCCGGGGAGAGAGTCGGCGCAGCGACCAGCATCTCCAACCAACAGCAGGTAACGACGCCGCTTCCCTTTGGCAACCTCAGCCTCTTCAAGTCCGCCATTGCTGCGGGCGAGGCCGTGCCGATCCAAGCAGGAACCTTGCAGGTCAACGTCCAGGTCGACGTGACCTACCGCTTGATCAGCTGAACCCGGCCAAACCGGTGAAAGAGCGGTGCCGCGCGACGAGCCAGGATCTGCCCGTTCCGGCCGATTTCGGGATCGAACCGACAGGCCGGCGAACCTGCTCAGGTTTCGTCGTCGAGCGACTCGGGGTCGTCGAGCAGCGCGCCGAGCTCGGCCGCTTCCACGACGTCGAGCGGGGGGACTTCGTCCTCGGTTTCGTCGTCGAAGTCGACCTCGCTGTCGCGAGGAGCCACCTCCGCGGCGTCCTCGCGCTCGAGCACCGGCGGACCCTCCACGGTCGGGACGTCCTCGGGCCGGATCGTCACCGTGGGCCTGGGCTTGCGCCGCGACATCGCCGCACCTCCTTCTTCCACTTTGCCGCGCCCGGCCGACAAATGTCCGTCGGCCACCGACAAGCAGGCTTCGGACAATCGGTCGCCCCGCGTCTCGCCGGAACCGGCAGCCACCGGTCACGGCGACCAACGACCCGTTCGGGGCGGTCCATCCGGTCAGGCCGAGCGCAACTCCTCGGCGATCACCGCCGCGAAGGCGTCGACGTCGGCCTCGGTGGTGTCGAACGCGGTCATCCAGCGCACCTCGCCGGTGGTCTCGTCCCAGGTGTAGAAGTGGAATCGCGCCTGGAGCCGACGAGTCGCCCCGCCGGGCAGAAGGGCGAAGACCGCGTTGGCCTCCACCGGTCGCACGATCTCGACCCCGGGAAGATCTCTGACCTTCTCGGCAAGCCGACGCGCCATGGCGTTCGCGTGCTGCGCGTTCTCTAGCCACAGATCGCCCGCCAGGAGCGCCTCGAACTGGACCGAGACGTAGCGCATCTTGGACGCGAGCTGCATCGCCGCCTTCCGGAGGTGGAGGAGCCCGCGCACCACGTCGGGGTTCAGGACGACGATCGCCTCGCCGAACAGCAGGCCGTTCTTCGTCCCGCCGAACGAGACGACGTCCACTCCGACGTCGGTCGTGAACGCTCGGAAACCGACGCCGAGGGTCGCCGCCGCGTTGGCGAGACGGGCGCCGTCCACGTGCACCTTCATGCCGTAGCCGTGGGCCCGCTCGCAGATACGGGCTATTTCGTCAGGCGTATAACAGGTGCCGAGCTCCGTCGACTGGGTGATCGAAACGACGCGGGGCGACGCTCGGTGCTGGTTGTCCCAGCCCCAGGCGTGGACGTCGAGCGACTCGGCGGCGATCTTGCCGTCCGGGGCCTCGAGCGTGAGGAGCTTGATCCCGGCGACCTTCTCGGCGGCGGCGCATTCGTCGGTGTTGAGATGCGACGAGATCGCGCAGATGACCGAATCCCAGCGGTCCGTCATCGACTGCAGGCTCACCACGTTCGCCCCGGTGCCGTTGAAGACCGGGAAGGCTCGCGCCTCCCCACCGAAGTGGCGCTGAAAGACCTCCTGCAGGTGCGCGGTGTAAACGTCGTCCCCGTAGGAATCCTGATGTCCCTCGTTCGCGAGAGCGATAGCCGCGAGCACCTCCGGGTGGACAGAAGCGCAGTTGTCACTGGCGAATCCGCGGAAATCCGGGTCGTGGCGGCGGCTCGCGCTGGTCACGACGAGAGATTAACCGTGACTCTGACCCAACCTCGGCCGGCGCGAACACGCCGATGGCCGCGGAGGCCGTGACCGTACTTCCCTGGCTCCCACCGGTCCGCACTCGGCTCGCCTCCACACGGGCGGAACCGCGACGATCGCGACCTCCGTCGTGACGGCCCTGGCTCCCTCGGCGGCTGCTCGCCTCGGCCACGACAACACCCGGGCGGTCGGCGAACCTCGTCTTCCGGGAACTTCCTGCGGCCGATGGCTCGGTTGCCGCCGGCCCACGCGCCTCCCCGGCTCCTAAGAACCCGTGAAAGTCGTGAGTTCACTGATGAATTCCGGGGCGTACTGGAAGATGCTCGCGTACCCCGCGTCGGCGAAGATGACGAGACGCGAGTGGTTGATTCGCGCCGAAAGTTCTCGGGAGTTGGCAACCGGGACGACCTCGTCGTCTGATCCGGAGAAGATCAAGGTCGGGATCTGTATCGTCCGGAGGTCGCGGGTGACGGTGTCGCCGCGGTACGACTCCCGAACGAGGGCCCCTTGCGCCCTAATGGCCGGGCTGGTGATGTCATCCGGGCTGAGCTGACCGACATCGGCGAGCCAACTCGTCCGCGCCGTCTCCGCTCCCGGCGGGAAGAACAATCGGGACAGGTCCGTCGTCGTCGCGGTCGGTGAAGCGAGGATCTGCGCGACGGACGCGCTCGGATGCCGGGACTGCGGCCCCCCCGGGATCGCGTCGGCAAGGACGAGGCGCCATACCAGCCCCGGATGGCGCTCGACGAGCGACATCGCGATCTCTCCCCCAAAGCCCCAGCCGACCACGGTCGGCTGGGTCAGTCCGAGTGACCAGATCAACCCGGCCGTCAGGTCCGCCAACCGCGCCACCGTCTGATGGCGCGTGCTCGGCGCCGAGTAACCGATCCCGGGATCGTCGAATACCGTCACGTGGTAGTACGACGCGAGCTCGAGGAGCACCTGGGGGTCCCAGGAAGTGAGGGAACCATGCTCTCCCGTGATGAGGACCAGATTGGGACCTGACCCAAAGCTGCGGAACGCGACCTGGACCGAACCCGCCCCCATCGTCCCGTTGGTCAGGAGCAGCGGCGCGATTCGACCGGGCGCGACCGGCAACACGCTCACCCGCTCGACCGGGCCGAGCGTGGAAAAGGCGCCGCCGGCAGCCGAGCCGGGCACCGAGCTGCTGATCGGCAGCGTCGTCGTGGGGGAAAGCGCCGACGATCTTGAACCGACCAGTGCTACGGAACCACCACCGCACGCCGCCATGTCCAGCGCGAGCAGGCCGGCGGCTCCGAGAGCGCCAAGCGGGCGCCATCGGCGCACGGTCACCTCGTCGCGCCGATCAGCCGGCGCGTCGGAGTGAGCCCTTGACGAGCGTCTTGCCGAACTCGACGATCAACGAGGAATTCCGTTCGGCGTCAGTGAGCACGTCGTCCAACGCAGCAGCGAAGTAGTCGACCTCATCCTGGCCGATGATGAGCGGCGGCAGCAGCTTCACGACGTTCATCGAGTCCGCTGCGACCTGGGTGAGGATCCCGTACCGGGCAAAGAGTGGCCCGACGACGATCTGCGAGAACAGCCCCTTGCGTGCCGCCTCGAGCAGCCGAAAGCGGGTCCGCTGGCGGAACGACGACGGCTCGCCGAAGACCAGCCCGATCATCAGGCCTTTGCCGCGCACCGTCTGGAAGGTCTCGTGACGCTCGATGAGCGGCGCGAGCGCTTTGTCGAATGCATCTCCCGTCATCCGGGCCCGGTCGACGAGGTTCTCATCGTCGAGGGTCGCGAGCGTGGCGAGGGCGGCGACCATCGCAAGTTGGTTGTTTTTGAACGTCGAAGAATGGACCATCGCCCGGTCCATCGACGAGTAGACCTTGTCCGAGACACGAGAGGTGCACACCATCGCGCCGATCGGCACGAATCCCCCCGAAAGCGCTTTGGACATCGTCACGATGTCGGGAACCAAGCCGTAATGCTCGTAAGCCCAGAGACGGCCGGTTCGCCCGAGACCGGTCTGAACCTCGTCGGCGACGAGGAGGGTCCCGTAGCGGCGACACAGATCGGATACCGCGTCCCAGTACTCCTGAGGGGCGATGTTGACCCCCTTGCCCTGGATCGGCTCGACGACGAAGGCGGCGACGTCGCGCGATCGCAACTCGCGCTCCAGCGCGTCAGCGTTCCCGAACGGCACCTCGCCGATCCCGGGAATGAACGGCCCAAATCCCTTGCGGAACTCCGCCCCACCGTTCAACGACAGCGCGCCAAGGGTCAGGCCGTGGAACGCGTGGTCGCAGTGCAAGACCCGGGATCGTCCCGTGGCGAACCGGGAGAACTTGAGCGCGGCCTCGATTGCTTCCGCCCCGGAGTTGGTGAAGAAAACCCTGCCCATGCCCGGATGGCAACGCTTCAACACCTCACTTGCCAGTACCCCTGGCAGCAGTGCCGCATCCATCTGCACGAGACTCGGCAAATCGGCGTCGATCGCCTCGTGGAGAGCCTTCTTTAGCGCCGGGTGGCTCCGACCCAGGGCGAAGACGCCAAACCCGGCCAGGAAGTCCAGATAACGACGGCCATCGGCATCGTAGAGATAGGCGCCCTCGCCACGGGTGTAGAAGCGGTCAAATCCGATCGAACGGAGAACCCTCACGAGCTGGGGATTGATGTACCGGCTGTAGAGATCGAAGTTCTCACCCCGGTGACTGGTCAGCACTTGGTCCAGATCGAAGCCCATCGCCATCCTCCACGCGTCGAAGGCCCCAGCGTATAGGCAGCACACTGCTTCGCACGGGGCGCATGCGACCGGGTGGTACTGTCCCCGAAAGTGCGCGCTGGGCCCTATCTGCGACGATGGACGCACCTGACCCGGACGGAGCACGATGTCGACGGCACCGCTTCCCGAACGAGTCGTCGACCCCTGACGGCCAGCGCATGACGGACGCCGCGAGCCCCTGGGAGGGGGGGAGCCGAGAACCGGAAGCCGCTGCCGCGCGCCGTCGGGCCCGGCTGTGGCGCTACGGCCCACCGGTGCTGTGCGTGCTCACCTACAGCGTTCTAGCCGCCTTCGTCTACGGCGTTCATCCCCCCGCCACGAGCGCCACACTGCCGCCGTGCGCCTGCGGCGACATCCCCCCGGGGGTCTGGTTCCTCGCCTGGCCGGCCTACGCCTTTTCGCACGGTCTCAACCCGCTGTACACGAGCTGGGCCGACGTCCCCTACGGCGTGAACCTGATGAACAACACCTCAACGCCGCTGCTCGGCATCCTCTTCGCGCCGTTCACGCTCGCCTTCGGGGCCCTCTCGACCTACAGCCTGCTCATGCGGACGGCATTCGCCTTGTCGGGAATCTCGATGTGTTTCGTGCTGCGACGCTGGACCAAGTGGTGGCCGGCCGCGTTCGTCGGGGGGCTCGTCTACGAGTTCTCTCCCTACATGGTCGGCCAGTCCCAGTCCCACCTGTTTCTGATCTTCCTCCCCTTGCCCCCAATCATCGCGGTGCTACTTGAGGAGCTGGTCGTCCGTCAAAGGCACCTCCTCAGAAACGGCATCCTCTTGGGTCTGGTCGTCGTGGCGCAGTTCATGATCTCCGCCGAGGTCCTCGGAATCACGCTGTTCGCGGCCGCCTGCGCTCTCGTGGTGATGGCGATCCTCCACCCGGTGGCGACCCGCGAGAGGTTCCGGGCCATCGCGCGCGGCGGGTCGGTCGCCGTCATCACCGCTCTCGTCCTCGGCGGGTACCCGCTCTGGGTCTACTTCTTCGGCCCCTACCACGTGTCGGGGCCGCCCCACCCGATCGCCGAACTCGAAGCCTACGAATCCAGCTTCGGCTCGCTGATCTTTCCGACCAACCTGCAACGCATCGGCTTCGGCAGCTGGCTCGCCAAGGGCATGGCACTGACCCTGCAGAACGGCGTTGAGTCGACGACCTATCTCGGCATCCCGCTACTGGTGTTTCTGGCTTTCCTCGTCATCCGCTGCCGACGGGTCGCCCATGTCCAGCTGTTCTCCCTCGTCGCCGTCGGAGCCTGGGTGATCACGCTCGGGGCCGAACGCCGCGGCATCAAGCTCCCCTACGACCTCATCGCCAGGATCCCGCTTCTCAACGGCGCCCTCGACCTGCGCTACTCGTTCCTCATCTACCTCGGGGTCTCGATCATCGTCGCGGTCGGACTCGATCGGATGCGACGGGAAGGGGTCCTCACCGGTCTCGGTCGACGTCGCCCCGCGCCGGTGGCGGCGGATCAGGCTCCCGGCTATCCCGAGTCGTTGCCGCCCTGGTCCCGACGACAACTCGCCCGATCCCTCGGCTGCCTCGGGATTGCGGCCCTGGCGCTGGCGCCGCTTTTCCCGGCCCTTCCGTATTCCTCGACTTCGCCCGGGGTTCCGGCGTTGTTCACCGCGGCGAACTCCCCGCTGCGGTCCGGCTCGGTCGTGCTCTCGTACCCGTTGCCCATCGGTTACGAAGGCTTCAACGACCAGGCCCTGCTCTGGCAGGCCGCGGCCAGGATGCGCTTCAAGCTGATCGCCTTCCGCGGCGCGGTCTCCAACCGGGCGGGGGGTAAACCCCTGCGAGATGCCGCACTTCTCCTGCCGCCCTACGCGGCCGAGAAAGTGCTCCTCTACTACTTCTACCATCGACCGAGCCCTCCACCGCCCAACGACGCGGCCACGGCGAAGGAGATCCGGACCTTTCTTGTGCGCTACGACGTGGGCGCCGTCACCGTCGTCCCCCAGGGTCGCCCGGTCCGAAAGGTCATCGCCTACTTCGAAGCGGCGCTCGGTGTACCGCCGGTCACCTTCCACGAGGCGTACATCTGGCCCCACGTGCAGCAGGACCTTCGACGGCTCCCGTCGCCTGACCGAACCGGGACCGGACAGGCTTCTGCCAGGAAGTGACGGCCGGAGAACGAGACAGCCCGTCGGTAGCCTCAACGTGATGGCCGGCAGCCCGCAGGCGTCGTTCTGTTTCATCCACGCGGCCGACCTGCACCTCGATACCCCATTCCAGGACGTCCACGGTCTGCCAGCGTTCGTCGCCGACGCGCTGCGGGAGGCGTCCCTGCAAGCCTTCGACTCGATCGTCGAGCTCGCCCTGGAACGCAAAGCCGCCTTCGTCGTCATCGCCGGCGACGTCTATGACGGCCCGGAGCGCGGTCTGCGTGCCCAGGCGCATTTCCACAGGGGACTTTCCCTCCTAGCCGGCGAGGGGATCCCGAGCTTCGTGGTGCACGGCAATCACGACCCGGTGACGACGGGTTGGTCAGCGGTGAGCTCCTGGCCAGAAGGGGTGACCATCTTCGGCGCGGACTCGGTGGGTCTCGTACCGGTGGAACGGGATGGATCGGTCATCGCCACCGTCCAGGGCATCAGCTACGCGACCCGGGAGACCACCGAAAACCTCTCACTGCGGTTCCGACGTCCCGCCGGCCCGGGCCTCCACATCGGCCTCCTGCACTGCTATCTGGAGGGAACCGTGGGCTACGACGCCTACAGCCCCTGCAGCCTCGACGACCTTCGTCGGGCACGCCTCGACTACTGGGCGCTCGGACACATCCACACCCGACGCATCATCGCGGGAACCGGGCCACGGGACCCCTGGATCGTCTACCCCGGAAACAGCCAGTCCCGCAGCCCCAAGCCGAGCGAGCAGAGCGCCAAGGGGGTGGTCGTCGTCCACGTACGAGAAGGCGTCGTCGGCGAGGTGGAGTTCGTGCCCTGCGATCGCGTCCGTTTCGAGGAGATCGAGTGCCCGATCGAAGGCCTGGCCGACTTCCCGTCGCTCGTAGAGCGTCTCGTCGATCTGGGAAACGAACGCCTCGCCGCGGCCGAAGGACGGTCCGTCATCCTGCGCGTCCGTCTGGTTGGTCCGGGTGAACTGCATAGCATCCTCGCCCGACCCGGCGCGTCTGACGACCTCCTGCGGGAGCTGCGCGAAGGCGCTTCAGACCTCCGACCGTTCTGCTGGTGGGACGAGATCAAAGATGCCACCCGAGGGATCGTCGATCGGGAGGAGATCCGCCGTCGCGGCGATTTCGCCGCGGACCTCCTCGAGCTCGCCGAAAGCGTTCGCCTCGACCCGGCTTTCCGTTCCGAGCTCGCGGCTCGTCTCGTCGCCGAAGCGCCCCGCCCCTTCACCGGGGCCCTCGACGCCATCGTCAGCGACGATGAGCGGCTCGCCCGGCTCCTCGACGAGGCGACATCCCTAGCACTCGATCTGGTCGCGGGGGACGAGGCGTGAGACTCACCGGAATCCACGTCGACGGCTACGGCTCCCTGGCGAACCTCGACCTCGAGGGGCTCGCGCCGACGCTCTCGGTCGTCTACGGGCTGAACGAAGCGGGGAAATCCACCCTCCTCGACTTCATCCGGGCGGTGCTCTTCGGTTTCCCGAACCGCCGCAGTCGTCAGAACCAGCGCGCGCCCCTGCGCGGTGGTCGCCACGGCGGAACACTGCGGCTCCTCGACGAGGACGGTCGACCGTGGGTGATCGAGCGGCATTCGGACCTCCGCGATCCGGTGCTCACCGGTCCCGACGGACGTTTCGGCGGCGAGGTGGAGCTGCGCGCCCTCGTTGGCGGGGCCAACGCCGGCCTTTTCCGCTCGATCTTCGCCTTCGGTCTCGACGAACTGACGTCGCTCGACACGCTCGACGACGACGACGTGCGCGACCTCGTATTCACCGCCGGGGTCCTTGGCGCCGGGCGCTCGGCGACCCGGGCGATGCGCGAGCTCGAGGACCGGCAGGCCGGAATTGTGCGTCAACGAAGCCCCGATGCCCGCGCCAACCAGCTGCGCCGCAAGCTCGACGAGGTCGACTCCCTGCTGCGCGAGACGCGCTCCGCGGCCGAAGGCTACGTGTCCGCACAAGCCGAATACCGGAGACTGTGCACCCAAACGGAAGCCGCCCGGCGTCACCTCGAAGAACTGCGTAACCGAGGCGGAGAGCTCGACCGGCTGCGCACCTGCTGGCCGATGTGGAATCGGGTTCGCGAATCCGAGGCCGGCCTGGCCGCGCTCGGCCCCCCGGACCAAGCTGCGGAAAGGATCGTCGAGCGAGCCGCGGAGATTCGAAGTCTCGACGCAGAGCGCTCGGCCCACGCCCTGAGGTTGACGTCGCTCGGTCAACTACGAACTGAGCTCGACGGGATCGAACGGTCACGGCGCGAGCTCACGGAGAACAACGCACCAGCCTGGCCCGAGTCGGCTCCGCCTAAAGACAAGCCGTACAACACGGACCGACCGCGCGCGCTGCCCCGAGACGAAGCCGAACTGCGGTCTGCCGAACGGACGGTCCAGTTGCTGCGTGGTCTCATCGGCCAGCGCGATCAACTGCTCGCCACGCAACGGGAACAGATGACCATGGAGCGGTTCGCGCTCCGGCATTCGCCGGACGCGGCTCGGTCCAAGGTCGCGGTGACGTTGCTCGTCACGGCACTCCTCGCGTCGATGGCGGTGGCTACGGTCGAGTTTTCGACTCACCACGCCCCGCTCGGAGCCGTCAGTGCCGCGGTCGCCCTGGCGCTTCTCGTGGCCGCGACATTTCTCGTCGTCGGAACGCGCTCTCGACCTTCGGTGGCACGACCGGAGGTGCCCGAGGCGAGCCTCACGCCGGTCGACCCGCAACGCCTGGCGACCGAGATCGCCCGCGTGGCCGATGCGCTTGGCCTCACCCCGGCGCCCGCCCTCGTCGAGGTCGACACCGTCGCCAGCCGTCTCGAGGAGGAACGGGAGGATCGGCGGCGCACCGACGAGCTCACCAAGCTGGACGGCGCGCACCAGCGGGTGTTCCAGGCGATCGATTCCGAAACGGCCACCATCGAGGCCTTCAAGGAGGCGGTTCGTTCTACCGCGGAGGCTTGCGGGCTCAGAGCAGCCGACCGGGCGATCGATACCTGTGCCCGGCTCGCGTCAGCCCTCGATAAGGCCGAGGCCGCGGTCGAAGCTCGTCAGGGCCTCGTCTCCGCGCTCGACCAGGCCAACTCGGACCTCGCCAAAGCCGCCGGTCTCGGTCCGGCGTCAGACCGGTTCCGTGAGGAACTCTCCTCCGGCGACCTCGCGTCCTGGGACGCCGAGAGTGAGTCGATCACAGAGCAACTCACTGTCGCCGAACGCGACTTTCAGGGGGCGCGTGACCGCGAACGCGACCTCGGACAATCCCTCGAGCGTCTCAAGTCCTCGGAGGAGACCGCCGCTCTCGAGGTGACCCGGGCGTCTCTCGCGACCCAACTCGAAGACGCCCTCGAAGAGTGGGCCGTGCTCGGCCTCGGACACCGCCTCCTCGAGGCGACCTTCGCGCGGTATGAGCGGGAGAAGCAACCCGCGGTGATCGAGCGGGCGAGCGAGCTGTTCACCGACGTGACCGCCGGCCGCTATCTCCGGCTGGTCGCCCACGAGGACGAGCGCGCCGCCCACCACGGAATCGACGCGATTTCCGCACGCGACGAACGGGTCGATTCCGGGTCGCTGAGCCGGGGAACCGCCGAGCAGCTCTACCTTTGCCTGCGGCTCGGACTGGCCGCGACCCACGCCGAACGCACCGTGTCCTTGCCGTTTGTGCTCGACGACGTGCTCGTCAACTTCGATCCGGGACGCGCCGCCGCGGTCGCCGGGGCAATCGCGACGTTGGCACGATCGCACCAGGTGCTGGCCTTCACCTGCCATCCGCACATCGTCGAGGTCTTCCAACAGGCCGATCCCGACTGCACGCTGATCGAGCTGCCACTCGAAGGCTCGACCGGCCCGCGGCTCAACTCCTGACCATCTCCGGCATCGCCGAGCTCAGCGGTCCGAGGTGGCGGCGCGCGCGTACTCCGCCGTCTCGCTCCACCCGCTGACGACGGCGATGAAGATGACCAGGGTGAGGATGTGGACCCCGGTGCACCACAGACAGACCTTGCCAACCTCGTAGAGCTCGGCGTAGAGCAGGTAGCAGACGAAACCGATCCCGATCGCGGCGACGCCGAGACGGACCGGAGCCACCAGCCGATGGGGTGATCGCCACAAGGCGGGCACCGAGAGCACGATCATCGCCACGAAGAAGGGAAGCCCGAGGACGGCGACGGGGATGCCGAGAAGCACCGACTCGGCGCTCGTCGTCACGGCGGAACAGCTGATCACCCCGGTGTTCGGACAGGAAAGCGACACCGCCGTGGTGTAGTGAGCGAGCGTGAGACCGGTCGCGATCCCGAGGCCGGCGATCGAGCATCCGAGCGTCACGAGCATGCGCGCCCTGGCCGGCGGTCGGCTCGCCAGGTCGCTCTCCGAAGACGCCCTCGGTCGTTGGCGAGGCCGGCGGACGGCCCCCGAGAACCGCCCCCGGCGTGCACGTGGCGGTGGTGGCGCAGGCGTAGTGACCCGTCGGCCGCGGGCGGCGGTCGGTGGCTTCGGCACGATCAGGAGATCTTCTTCGCCGCCGCGATCACCTTTTCCGCGGCCTTGACGCCCGGCGTCCTGCAGACGCTCGACGGCTTGCTGCCGTCCGAGCGGCAGATCGCCGCGGTGATGAAGTTCGCCTCAATGACGAACGCCTTGGCGTCGATCCCCTGCCCGACGGACGAAGTCGGGTCGGCGATGGCCTTCGCGATCCCCAACATGCCCAGGCCGCCGCCGGCGAGCGCCGAAATCGGCGGGGCGGTGGCGGAGGGAGCGAGGAAGTCCGGGACACCCGATGAGACGTGCTGGTTGGCGATGTCCAAGAAGGGGATCCCCGCCTCGGAAGAAGCGTTGAACTTTGCCGGCGTCGAACCGGAGCCGTCGTAGGTCGTGTAGAGCGCGGTGACTTCCTTGGGCGGAACCTGGAGACTGACGTCGTTGCGGTCATCCGTCTCGTAAGGCGAGAAGACGAGGTACTTACTCTTGTAGCTCGACCCGAGGAAGCTGAACGTCGGGATCGGGGCCACGTCGTACGAGGACGAGGACTGCTTCAGCCCGGTGAAGGTGCCGAACCGGGCGAGGGCCGCCACCACCGCCCAGCGCTCCAGGGCGCAGTAGGGGCAGTACTCGGCGCCGATGTAGACGACCCGGGGCAGTCCGTTCTCGGTGAGGGTCGGCTGCTTGGCCGTCTCGACGAAGGGATCCGCCTGTGCGCCCGTCCCGACCGAGTTGTACGTGGAGACCGGGATCTTCGACATCACCGAGACCACCGAAGCCGGAACCGGCACCGGGTGGCGGCCTGACGCCACGCCGCCCGAACCGGAGGGGCTGGAGCTGACCAGCTTCACGACGACGAGCACGACGACGATCACGACGACGACCCCGACCGCCAGCCAGCTCATCCAGGACGATCCCTGGCGGTGTGAACGCTGGTAACGGCGGTAGGAGCTCGCCGAGCGGGGCGCCGGCGCCTCCTGGCCTCCGAGACGCCGGGGACCGGAACCGGACGGCTGCGCACCGACCGCGCGACGCGAACGCCGTTTGCGTGAGGCCATGTGCCTGGCTACTCCCTTGTCGAGACGGTCGGCATACTACCGGGCGGAGTTGAGCCCCACCTTGCGGTCGGCAGTCGGACCCGCTAGCTCGCCGCGGCGTCCACCTCAGGCCTCGCGGTCTTCACCACTTCGAGCACCGAGTTCCCCGAGGGTTCTGCGGATCCGCCCGACGACCTCCTCGGAATGGTTGGCGTCGGCGCCCTTTTGCTCGACGAGGATCTGCCGATCGGCGGCGGCCTCATCTTCGGCGCCGGCGTCAGCGGCGGCGAGACGGGCCTCGATCCCTTCGGCGACGATCCTCTCCGCCTCGGTGACGAGGGCTTCGACCATCTCGTCTTCCGGAACGACCCGGACGATCTTGCCCTTGATGAACAGGTGGCCCTTGTGGCGACCGGCAGCGATGCCGAGGTCGGCGCCACGGGCCTCGCCCGGGCCGTTGACGACGCAACCCATCACGGCGACCTGGAGGGGGATCTTGCGCTCCTCCAGGGCTTTCTGGGCGCGGCGGGCGACCTCGATGACGTCGATCTCGGTCCGCCCGCACGACGGGCAGGCGATGAGGTCGAGGCCCCGGCGTTCGCGCAACCCGAGCGCCTCGAGGAGCTTGCGGCCGGCACGGGCCTCCTCGACGGGATCGGCGGTGAGCGAGTAGCGGATGGTGTCCCCGATCCCCTCGCACAGCAGGGTGGCGATACCGGCCGTCGTCTTGATGAGCCCCGCGGGGGGCGGTCCCGCCTCGGTCACCCCCAGGTGGAGCGGGTAGTCGAAGGTCTCCGAGGCGAGCCGGTAGGCCGCCACCATGAGCGGCACGTTCGACGCCTTCACCGAGATCTTCACGTCCTCGAAGCCCACCTCCGAGAAGTAGGCCAGCTCCATCTGCGCCGATTCCACCAGTGCCTCGGGGGTCGCGCCGCCGTACTTCTTGTACAGGTCGGGATGGAGCGAACCGGCGTTCACCCCGACGCGGATCGGCACCCCACGGTCGCGGGCCTCGGAAGCGACCAGCTTGATCTCCTCGGGCTTACGCAGGTTGCCAGGGTTGAGGCGGAGTCCGTGGACGCCAGCTTCGAGGGCCGCCAGCGCCATCTCCACGTGGAAGTGGATGTCGGCGATGATGGGCACCGGCGAACGCGGCACGATACGGGCCAGCCCCTCGGCGGCCTCCGGCTCGTTGCAGGTGCACCGCACGATGTCGGCACCCGCCCCGGCGAGCTCGTAGATCTGTTGCAGCGTCCCTTCCACGTCACCGGTCTTGGTGGTCGTCATCGACTGAACCGACACCGGCGCGCCGTCGCCGATGCGGACCGAGCCGACCATGATCCGACGGGTCGGCTTCCTCGGGGCCATGTTCAGCGCTGCAATCTCCACGTTCGTCCTTATCGGGTTGGCCGACCGGTCCGCACCGCCAGCGGCTTCCCCCAGCCTACGGCCGGTCGGGTCGCCGCCCGCCGGCGGCCCTGGTCAACCGCCCGGGAGGTGGGGGGGTTGCAGGATGTTGACCCACAGCGCACCGAGCCCGATGGCGACGATGAAGATGAGGAAGGCGTAGGCGACGGGCATCATCTTGGTGACGTCGGCGTGATAGGGGCGGCCGCGCCGAGAGCGGATGCGCTCGTAGATGGCGATCACGACGTGCCCCCCGTCGAGCGGCAGCATCGGGAACAGGTTCACCATCCCGACGAAGACGTTGATCGCCACCAGGATGGAGAGCAGGTCGGTCACGTTGATCTGCAGGGCCTGAACCGCAACCTCCACCGCCCCGGGGAGCGAGAGGATCTCGCCCGAGCTCGACGATCCCGACGACGAGGACCCGGTGGTAGCGGACTTCGACGGCGCGGTGCGGTTGCTCGCCGTGGCGACGTCGTGAGCGAAGGTGCGCAGACCGTGGAGCGAGAAGACCTGGCCGATCCCCTCGCCGGTCCAGGCGAACTCCCGGCCGAGCACCGTGCCCGCCCGCCCCAGGGCGTCGAGCGGGTTCGTGGTCACGAGCACCTGCCCGCCCAGGTAGATCCCGATCACGCCGACCGGTTTCTTGCCGGTTTTTTCCGGAATCAGCTGGCCGCTCGCCGACCGGAGGTCGGCGTGGCGACCGTCGATCGGCCGCACGCGGAGGGTGACGAGGCGCCCGTCGCGCCGGACGACGAGGCGGAGGTCGGCACCGGTGCGGGTCTCGATGAACGAGATGAACTCCGCCAACGTCCGGAAGTGGTGTCCGTCGACGGCCACGAGGACGTCCCCGACCCTCACCCCGGCGGACCTGGCGGGGTTCGGCTGGTTGACGAAGGTGAGGAGGCTGGTCACCTCCTTCGCCGGGACCGCCACCGGCAGGCCGGTGAAGGCGACCATCCCCCAGAGCAGTCCGAAAGCGACGATGAAGTGCATGGCTGAACCGGCCACCGCGACCGACAACCGGCGGGGGAAGGTGGCCTGACGGTAGCTGCGGGCCTCGTCGGCCGGATCGACCTCTTCGAGCATGGTCATGCCGACCACCCGGACGTAGCCGCCGGCGGGAATCGCCTTCACTCCGTACTCGGTCTCGCCCCGACGGATCGACCACAGCCGCGGCCCGAAGCCGAAGAAGTACTCGGTGACCTTCATCCCCGAGAGCTTCGCGGTGATGAAGTGGCCGAACTCGTGGAGCATCACCATCACGACCAGCGCGGCGACGACGATCAACACGTCGAGACCGTGCAGCACCGCGGCGAGGACGATCACCGCCGCGGCGAACGCCACCAGCCGCACCAGCGCGCTCGAACCGGTCGGTTCGGCGTCCGGGGGGGATGTGGCGGGGGAAGCGCTCACGCGCTCCGATTCTGGCGCACGAGGGCCCGTCTCGCGACGACGCGGGCCGCGGCGTCGGCCGCCAGCACGTCCTCGACCACGACGAGCTTGGTCGCCTCGTGGGCCGCGAGCGTCTCCGCCACGACCTCGCCGATCCCCGTCCAGCGGATCTGTCCGGCGAGGAACGCCCCCACCGCGACCTCGTTGGCCCCGTTCAGCCAGGCCGGCGCACTTCCCCCGGCGCGCCCAGCCGAAAGGGCGAGGCCGAGACAGACAAAGGTCGCCGGATCCGGCGAGGAAAAGTCCAGCTGCGCGACCTCGCGCCAGTCGATCCTGCCGTAGGGCAGGCGCCAGCGCTCCGGGTAGGCCAGCGCGTAGCCAATCGGCAGACGCATATCGGGCTGGGAAAGCTGGGCGATCGTCGCGCCGTCGCAGAACTCGACCATCGAGTGCACGATCGACTGGGGGTGGATCACGACCTCGATGCGGTCGTAACCCACCCCGAACAACTCGTGGGCCTCGATCACCTCGAGGCCCTTGTTCATGAGCGTCGACGAGTCGACGGTGATCTTCGGGCCCATCTGCCAGGTCGGATGGGCGAGCGCCTCCTCGACGGTGACCGCGGCCAGCCGGTCGGCCGTCCACCCCCGGAACGGCCCGCCGCTCGCCGTCAAGATGAGCCGGGCCACGTCGGCTGGCGCCTCCGGCGCGCCGGGCTCGCCGAGGGCGGGGGTGAGGGCGGCCTGGCGTCGTTCGCCGAGGCACTGGTGGATGGCGCAGTGCTCGGAGTCGACCGGGATGATCTCGGCGCCTTCGTGCGCCCGGGCCACCTGCACGACCGGTGCCCCGGCGACGAGCGACTCCTTGTTGGCGAGCGCGAGCCGGCGTCCCGAGCGCAGCGCCCGAACGGTCACCTCGAGTCCGGCGAAGCCCACGACGGCGTTGAGCACCACGTCGCCCAGTTCGCCGAGCGACGCCAGCCCTTCCGGGCCGGCGCGCACCTCGACCCGGCGGGGCACCGCTGCTTCCAGTTCGGCCGCCAACGCGACCTCCCCGATCGCCACCACCTCCGGGCGGAAGGTGGCGGCCTGGCGCGCCAGGTCGCCGACCGAGCGATGCGCGCCGAGCGCCACCACCCGAAAGGCGTCGCCGGCCCCCGAGATAACGTCGAGCGCCTGGAGCCCGATCGAGCCGGTCGATCCGACGATGCTGACCGATCGAGGTGACGTCATCCGATATGGATGAGCCGGACCAGGAAATACGTCGCCGGCAGGACGAACAGCATGGCATCGATGCGGTCGAACACGCCCCCGTGGGCGGGGAGAAGCCGACCCATGTCCTTCAGCCCGAGACCCCTTTTCACCACCGACTCGAACAGGTCCCCCACCGGGGCGAACACGACGACCACCGCTCCGAGAGCGAGGGCGTTTCCAAGACCGAACGGGTGGACGCGCGCGACGATCCCGGCGGCGACGGCCATCGTGAGGACGGTGCCGCCGAGCAGGCCTTCGATCGTCTTGCCGGGACTGACCCGGGGGGCGAGACGATGCCGACCGAGCTTGGAGCCGACCGCGAAGGAGCCGATGTCGTGCGCGACGGTGAGCGCCACCGCCGCGCCGAGATAGGCGACGCCGTGGCGCAGCGGGTACGACGTCGGATTGAGGAGCAGCCCGGCGAACGCACCGAGCACGCCGACCCAGGTGACCACCAGCATCGTCACCGCCAGGTCGTCGACCGCCGAGCCCTCCGAGGCGATGACAATGTGCTGAACACCCGCCAGAATGACGACGACCGCCACGACCACCGGGACGGCCTGGGGGCCTTTCAGGTAGCTACCGACGATGAGGGCGGGCACCGCCACCAGGCCGACGAGAGCCGACGGCTGGTAACCCGAAAGGCGCACCGCCCCGAAGGTCTCGCCGGCGGCCACCGCGAGGACGACGGAAGCGAGCACCAGCGCCGGGATCGGTCCGTTGGCGAAGCAGAGAACGGCGACGCCGGCAAGGACGATGCCAGTGGCTGTCGCCACCACGGTGTTGCGTCGTAGCGGTTTCTCCACCTCGGCGGGTTTCACCCGCCAGTCAGCCCGGTGGACCGCCCGCCATCGGGTCCGGGGCCGGATCCGGGAGGCCCCGACCACCTGCTCCCACGCCGCGTCGTCGGGCAGCTCGGCGTGGTCGGCCTCCGGGCCCACCGGCGACGCCGAGCCCCGCCGGTGGGCCCGGTGCCGCGCCTTCGGCGCGTCGAAGTCGAACTGGAACGGGTCCGTGCTCGAAGTCGGATCCTCCCCCCGGCCAGCGATCGCCGAGGCCGCCCCGGCGGACCCCTCCACGTCCTCCGACTCCTCCGAGAGGAAGGCGAGTTCGGCCTCGTCCTGCTCCCAGTCGGCGGCGGTCTGGCGCCAGGTCGGACCGTGGGCGACCCGATCGCCCGAACCGGCCGCGTCGGGGTCGCCGAGGAGCATCTTGGGCACCTGGCCCGGGGGCGGCTCCGTCCAGTCCGGCAGCTCAAAGCGCGAGACCTCGTCCCCCGCGACAGAGTCGGCCGGGCGTCGCAAGTTGGCATCGTCGGGCGGTAAGCGGCGGGACTCGGGAACCAGGCCGGCGGCCACCGCCGCCTCGACCGCCACGACGCGGACTTCGTCGGTCGGCGGAGCGGGCGGGACCGGGGTGTCGGCCGGGTCCGAGGCGTCGTCCGGCCCGGAATCGTGCTGCGGATCGGGGTCGCGGGTCCGCTTCTCGTCGTCGTCCACTGTGCGTTCCCTCCGCGGGTCTCCCCTTACGAACTCGGGCCCCAGCCCGGCCTCACACCTCGAGCAGCTCCTGCTCCTTGTGGGCTAGCAGCCGGTCGATCTCCGTGACGTACTCGTGGGTCAGTC
Organism: uncultured Acidimicrobiaceae bacterium; assembly: GCA_963761425.1. Lineage (GTDB taxonomy): Bacteria > Actinomycetota > Acidimicrobiia > Acidimicrobiales > Bog-793 > Bog-793. The sequence goes on from CAVXGQ010000006.1 coordinate 105,150, forward strand.
GGTCGAGCTCTCGGTCCGCCCGCTCGACGTCATCGGTGGAAACCGCACCGTCATGCTCGTGCATCTCCAGCTCGTGGCGGGCGTGGCGGCGCACGTTGCGGACGGCGACCCGGCCCTCCTCGGCGCGCTGGTGGACCACCTTCACGAGCTCGCGACGCCGCTCCTCGTTCAGCTGCGGGAACGTCAACCGCACCACCTCGCCGTCGTTCGACGGGTTCACGCCGAGGTCCGAAACCTGGATCGCCTTCTCGATCGCTTTGATCGCGCCCTTGTCGTAAGGGTGGATGACCAGGGTGCGCGCCTCGGGAACGGAGATTCCCGCCAGGCTCTGCAAGGCGACCTCGCTGCCGTAGTAGTCGACCTTCAGCTTCTCGACGAGGACCGGGGCGGCACGGCCAGTACGGACGGCGCCGAACTCGCCCTTGGTGTGCTCGACGGCCCGCGCCATCTTGTCGTGGGCGTCCTGGATCGCCTCTTCGATGATCGAATCGGCCGTCATCTGATCAGCGTACCGATCTGCTCGCCGGCGAGGGCTCCCCGGATGTTCCCCTCCGTCATCAGATCGAACACGAGAATCGGCAGACCGTTGTCCTTGCAGAACGTGATGGCAGTGAGGTCCATCACCCGCAGGTCCCGGGCAATGATGTCCATGAAGCTCACCTCGGTGTAGCGGGTCGCGGTGGGCTCGAGACGGGGGTCGGCGCTGTAGACGCCGTCGACCCCGGAGTGCGTCCCTTTCAGGATCACCTCGGCTTCGATCTCGGCCGCCCGCAACGCGGCGGGCGTGTCCGTGGTGAAATACGGGTTCCCCATGCCGGCGGCAAAGATGACGACCCGCCCCTTTTCCAGGTGGCGGATGGCCCGCCTCCGGATGTAGGGCTCGCACACCTCGGCCATGTGGAGCGCCGAGAGCACCCGGGTCGGGCGCCCCTGTCGCTCGATCGCGTCCTGCAGGGCCAGCGCGTTGATCACCGTGCCGAGCATCCCCATCGTGTCTGAGGTGGCGCGGTCGATGCCCCCGCCCGCTCCCTCCTGGCCCCGCCAGATGTTGCCCCCGCCGATCATCACCGCGAGCTCGACCCCCAGCTCCCCGGTGGTCTCGGCGATCTCCCTGGCAATCCGGCTCACCGTCTTGGCGTCGATCGTCTCGTCCGACGCCGAACTGGCGAATGCCTCGCCGCTGATCTTGAGCACGGCCCTTCGCCAACGCGGCACCACTGCCGGCTTCCGCGTCGGGTCGGTCACGCTCGCCGCACCGGCGTCGCCGCTCGTCACGTCCCCACGACGACCTGGGCGAAGCGGCGGATGACCGCCGGACCGACGAGCTGGGCGATGGTCAGCTTCTCGTCTCTCGCGTAGGGCTGGTCGAGCAGAACGTGCTCTTGGTACCAGCCGTTCAGGCGCCCCTCGGTGACCTTTTCGAGTTGCGCCTCGGGCCTGCCCTCGTTGCGGGCGATGGCGAGGATCGTCTCTCGCTCGGCGGCCAACACCTCGGCGGGGACGTCCGCCCGGCGGAGGTACTCCGGACGGCCGAAGGCAATGTGGACCGCCAGGTCGTGGGCAAGGGAAGCCGGTCCCCCCGCGAGCTCGACCAGAACGCCGTTCACGCCCCGCCCGTTCTGCACGTGGAGGTAACTTTCGAGAACCGACCCGGGCTCGGCGACGAAACGCACGTGCCGACCGATGGCGATGTTCTCCTTGAGTGTCACCTTCAGCTCGTCGACGCCGTCGGCCTGGGCGCCCAGCGCCTCCTCGCCACCGACGACGAACGCCTCGGCGAGAGTGTCGACGAGACGGACGAAATCAGCCGATTTCGCGACAAAGTCCGTCTCGCACTCCAGCGCCACGACGGCCCCGACTCCCCGGTCACCGTCGACGACGACGGACACGGCACCCTCGGCGCGCGCCCGCCCGGCCCGTTTGGTCGACCCCGCGAGACCTTGCTCGCGCAGCCAGCGCTTGGCCTTCTCGAAATCCCCGTCGGTCTCGACCAGCGCCCGTCGGGCGTCGAGGATCCCGGCGCCCGTCTCCTGCCGCAGCACCTTCACGTCTGCTGCGGTGACCGCGGCCACCTCAGGCCTCCGCCGCGGGCGCCGCCACCGAAGCGGCGAGCCCGTCGGTCGTGGCGGGGGGGTTCGGCTCCGGACCCCCCGCGGCGGTGAGGTTTGCCGCGGCGCGACGGGAGAAGATGAACCGGCCCTCCTGGACCGCATCGGCCATCACCCGGCACAACAGGCGCCCCGAACGGATCGCGTCGTCGTTGCCCGGGATCACGTAGTCGATGATGTCGGGGTCGCAGTTCGAGTCGACGATGGCAATCACCGGGATGCCGAGCTTGTTCGCCTCGGTCACCGCGATGTGCTCCTTTTTCGTGTCGATGACGAAAATCGCGTTCGGCAACCGCGTCAGGCGCCGAATGCCGCCGAGGTTGCGTTCGAGCTTGTCGAGTTCACGCCGGAGCATGAGCCCTTCCTTTTTCGGCAGGGCGTCGAACTCACCGGCATCGCGTGCCGCCTCGAGCTCGGAGAGCTTGCGGACCCGGCCAGAGACCGTCTCGAAGTTGGTAAGCATTCCGCCGAGCCAGCGCTCGTTCACATAGGGCATGCCGCAGGCTGTCGCGTACTCCGCCACGGGATCCTGGGCCTGCTTCTTCGTGCCGACAAAGAGCAGGGTCCCGCCCGCACCGACGAGGTCGCGCACGAAGGCGTAGGCGGTCTCGATCCGGGCGAGGGTCTGATGGAGGTCGATGATGTAGATCCCACTGCGCTCGCCATACAAGAAGCGCTTCATCTTCGGGTTCCACCGGCGGGTTTGGTGTCCGAAGTGGACGCCCGCCTCGAGCAGCTGCTTCATCGTGACGACGGCCACGCGTCGCTCCTTCCCAACGGTTCTGTGAAACCGGACGTCGCGCCGTGAGGCGACCGTGGGCACGTCCGGCCGATTGATCCTGAGGCCCGGGCGGGCCTCCGGTGCATGGTAGCCGCTGGGGCTCCGGCGGCGATCAGGCCCTCGGGTGGGACTTCTTGTACACGCCGATCAGCCGTTCTCTCGAAACGTGGGTGTAGCGCTGGGTCGTCCGCAGGCTGGAATGCCCGAGAAGCTCCTGGACGACGCGGAGGTCCGCGCCCCCGTCGAGGAGGTGGGTCGCGTAGGTGTGGCGCAACGCGTGCGGATGCGTCGGAACGACGCTGCGTCGATCGATGATGCGGCGCACGTCCCGGGGCCCGAGACGGCGGCCCCGCGCGTTCAGAAAGACGGCGTTCTGCGGCGTCTCGGGTCCGCGCAGCACCGGGCGGCCCGACTCCAGGTATCGGCGGCAGGCGTCGGTCGAAGGCTCGCTCGTCGGGACGCGCCGCTGCTTGCCGCCCTTGCCCCACACGGTCACCGTCCCGCCGGCCAGGTCGAGGCCGTCACGATCGAGCCCGCAGCACTCGCTCACCCGCAGGCCCGACCCGTAGAGCAGCTCCAGCACGGCGTCGTCGCGGCAGACGGACCGCCTCGGCCCGGGGGTCCTCGGCGGCCCCGGCCGGTTCCGCGCTCTCGAGCAGGGCCTCGAGCTCGGCCGGGGCCAGCACCCGTGGCAGGCGCGCCTCGCCCGCCGGAGCGGTCAACCGGCGCGAGGGGTCCTCCTCGACGAGTCCCCGGCGCTTGGCGAAGGCAAAATAGCGCCTCAGCCCGGCGGCGTGCCGGGCGATCGATCGACGCTTGTAGCCGCGGGTCGCCAGGTACGCGAGGTAGCGACGGAGCATGATCCGGTCGACCTGGGTGGGGCCAGCGACCCCCGACCGGGCCGCCCACTCGGCGAAGGAGTCCACGTCGGAGCGGTAGGCCCGCACCGTCGCCGGCGCCGACGCTCCCAGTGACTGGACGAACGCGTCGAACTCCCAGCTCACGTCGCGAGCGTAGCGAAGCGCCGCGGCACCCCCGGGGAACACGCCGGCCCGAGACGCGACAAGATGAAGCCGTGGCGAGTCGCATCCTCATCGTCGAGGACGATGTGCGGATCCGGGCCTCGATGGCTCTCGCGCTCGAGGATGAGGGTTACGACGTCGTCGAGGCCGGGAACGGCGAAGAAGCCCTGGAACGCTTCAACCAGTCGCTGGGCCCGGAGCCCCTCGACCTCGTGATCATCGACATCATGCTGCCGGGCATGGACGGCTTCGAGTGCTGCCGGGAGATCCGCCGTCAGGGTGCGGTCCCCATCATCATGGTGACGGCGCGCACCGACACCCATGATGTCGTCGCCGGCCTCGAGGCGGGGGCCGACGACTACGTGACCAAACCCTTCGAGCCCAAGGAGCTGGCGGCGCGCATCCGCGCCGCGCTGCGTCGGGCCCGCTCGACCGAGGGGGGCCCGGCCATCCTCACCTTCGGCGATCTCGAGATCATGCCGGAGGCCGGCGTCGTCCGGCTCGCCGGTGAGGAGGTCCACCTCACCCGGACCGAGTTCCTGTTGCTCTGCGAGCTCGCCGCCAATCACGGCAAGGTGCTCTCCCGCGAGCAACTCCTCGAGCGGGTGTGGAGCTACGACTACTTCGGAGACGGTCGGCTCGTCGACGTGCACGTCCGCCGGCTGCGCACCAAGGTCGAACCCGATCCCGCTAATCCCCGCTACGTGCTCACCGTGCGCGGGCTCGGTTACAAGCTCGCGCCCTAGATGCCCACCGGGGAACGGCTCCGCCGACTCCTCCCCCACCGGGGTGCGCACCCCAAACGACGCCGGCTGGTGCACCTGGGGCTGCGGGCGCGCATCACCGCGGGGTTCGCCCTCGGCGCGTTGGTGCTTTCGCTGCTCATCACCTCCATCACGTACTTCACGACCAGCTCGTCGATCATCGCCCAGGACGAGCACTCCTTCGAGCTCCAGGCCATCGCCAACGCCACGACCGTGCACCAGAGCGTCTTCGCGCGCGACCCGTCGATCGTCCTGGGGAACGTATTCGGACTGGCCGACGAGTTCCGCTCGTCGACCTCGTACTCGCTCATCTACCTGACCTCGCTGCAGACGTGGTTCGCGTCCTCTCCGGTGACCTTCCCGGAGACCGATCTGCCGGCGTCACTGCGCTCCTTGACCCTGGACGGAAAAGCCGTCGAGCAGACCTTCTCGTTCCACGGCGGGCCCCATTTCGGGGTCGGGATCCCGCTACCGCTCGGCGCTTACTACTACGGGATCTTCAGCCTCAGCCAGGCCACCGGGACGCTCCACGTGCTGTTGGCGTCGCTCATCGCCGCGGCCGCGGTGACGACGCTGCTCGGCGCGGCCCTGGGCCGCTGGGCCGCGGGACGCACCCTGCGTCCGCTACGCGACGTCTCCGAAGCGGCATCGTCGATCGCGAGCGGGATGCTCGACACGCGACTCGAGACCGTCGACGCCCGCGACCTCGCCACGCTGACCTCGTCGTTCAATCGAATGGCGGATCGGCTGCAGCAACGGATCGACCGGGACGCCCGTTTCACCTCCGACGTCAGTCATGAGCTCCGTTCTCCCCTGACGACCCTGGCAGCCTCGCTGTCGGTGATCGAGTCGAGGCGCGAAGAACTCCCCGAACGCGCCCAGCGCGCCCTCGACCTGCTCGGAGCCGAAGTCCGCCGTTTCCAGAGCATGGTGCGGGACCTGCTCGAGATCTCCCGTTTCGACGCCCGATCGGCCGATTTCGCGCCGACCTCGGTCGAGATCGGCGAGCTCATCCGGCACGCGGTCGCCCCCGCCGGGCACGCGCCGGTGCCGGTGCAGATCGACCCCCAGGACGACCATCGCGAACTCGTCGTCGACAAGCGCCGGATCGAACGCGTCTTCGTGAATCTGATCGAGAACGCCGAGCGCTACGCCGGCGGGACGGCCCAAGTCGTCGTCGAGACCAGCGACCATTTCGTCCGGGTGTTCGTCGACGACGCCGGGCCGGGGATACCGCCGGCGGATCGCGACCGCATCTTCGAGCGATTCGCGCGTGGCCCGGGCACCGCGGGGAGTCGGGGTGCCGGCAGCGGCACCGGTCTCGGACTCGCCCTGGTACAGGAGCACGTGCGTCTCCACGGAGGACGGGTATGGGTCACCGACGCGCCGACGGGGGGGCGCGATTCGTCGTCGAACTGCCGATCTCCCGGTCGCCGGAGAACCCCGACGCCGCCAGGATCGACGAGCCGGGCCGGATGGACCAGGAGGCGGCAAGATGAGACGCCTGCGCTGGCGCCTCGGCGTCGGGATCGCCATCGCCGCCTTGGGGTGCACCCTCTCGGGCTGCGGCATCGCCATTCAGGCGACGGCGCAACCCTTCCAGGTACCCTCGAACCAGTTCAGCGTGCCGCAGGGACCCCCGACGATAAGGCACCCCGGGCGGGCCATCGACGTGTTCTTCCTCACCGACGGGTACCTGGTGGCGTCGACGCGCCACCTGCCATCCGGCCGTCATACCCTCGGCCAAGAACTCCAGCTTGCGCTCAACGACTTGGATGCCGGAACGACGGACGCCGAGTCCCGTCTCGGCGTGACGACTTCACTCAGCGAGTCCCCGGCAGCGACGGTGACGCTGATCGGCAAGGTGAAGGACCACATCGCTTCGGTCGACCTCGACTCGACCTTCGCCTACCTCGACACGACCCAGCTGTTCCAGGCCGACGGCCAGATCGTCTACACCCTCACCCAGTTCCATGAGGTGGACGGCGTCAACCTGGTGCTCGGCGGGACCAAGATCGCCTACCTGCCCAACGGCGGTACCATCAGCAACCGCCCCGTCAATCGCCTCGACTACCGAGCCATCGCGCCGCCGACCAATCCCTGATCGAACTCAGCTCCCCACGATCTCGGCGGACCGTTCGTCGACCGTGACCCGGGGCGCGTCGGCCCACAACCGTTCCAGCGAGTACAGGGATCGGGCTTCGGTGTCGAACACGTGGACGACAAAATCGCCGTAGTCGAGCAGCACCCAGTGCATCCCTTCCAGACCTTCGACCTGGAGGACGGTATGGCCGCTGTGCTCGCGCACCCGCCGTGAGACCTCATCGACGATGGAACGGACCTGCCGTTCGTTCCTTCCGGCGGTGATGATGAAGTAGTCGGTGATCCCGATGAGGTCGCCGACGTCGAGCACGACCGTCTCCTCAAGCGTCTTCGCCGACGCCGCCCGCGTGGCGACGAGCACCTCCGGCAGCGTCAACGAGGGCAGCCGCCCGGGGCCACGAGGAAAAGGGCCGCTTCCACCCACCTGGCGCCGGAGCGGAAAGTCGGGCGGCTCGTCATCTGTCGCGAGCGTACATCCCGCGTTCTTTGATCATGCGCACGGCACCCTCCGGGATCAGGTAGTCGAGTGGACGCCCGGTCGCGGCCCGCTCGCGCAGGTCGGTGCTGGAGATCTCGAGCGCCGGGATCTCGATCGCGACGGCGTTCCAGCCCGCGAGCGGACCAGCCGGTCCGGGAAGCACCGGGGTGGAACCGGGTCGGTTGACGACGACCATGGTCACCGAGCGCCGCACCTCCTCGAGCCGCTCCCAGGTCGGGAGTCCGGCGACCACGTCGGCGCCAACGATGAGGAACAGCTCCGCCCCGGGTTCGAGGCGTCGCAGCTCCTCGATCGTGTCGATGGTGTAGGAGGGACCGCCCCGGTCGATCTCGAGCTGCGACGCCTCCAGGCCGTCCACCTCCCCGAGCGCGGCGTCAACCAGCGCCAGTCGTTCTGCGGCGGGCGACACCGGCCGGTCACCCACCTTCTGCCAAGGCTCGTTGGCCACCACGAAGAGCACCCGGTCGAGGCCGAGCGCATGGCGAGCGTTCACGGCCGCGACGAGGTGGCCGACATGAATCGGGTCGAAGGTGCCGCCGAAAACCCCGAGACGCATGGATCCCTCAGCCGGCCGGGCTCGTCGCCGACGGAAGATCCGCCTCCGGATGAGCACCACGCCTTACCGGCCAGCGTAGGCGCCTCGGCCTGACCGCCACTGGGGCGGGTTGCCGGTCGGCCAGCCGCCCTGCCTACTCTGTAGATATGCGTCATCTCCCCGCTGAACCGGGAATAGCGCGCGCCCACACCGCAGGCGACGTCACCTGGACCCCCGATTCCTGGCGGGAATTCCCCGTCGAGCAGGGACCCGAGTGGCCGGACCCCGCCCAGGCCGACGCGGCCCGCCAGGAGCTCGGATCGTTTCCTCCGCTCGTCTTCGCCGGTGAGACGCGCCGCCTCATCGAGGCACTCGGACAGGTGGCCGACCGCCGGGCCTTCGTTCTGCAAGCGGGCGACTGCGCCGAGTCGTTCTTCGAGATCAACGCCGACACCATCCGGAACAAGCTGAAGGTGATCCTCCAGATGGCGGTGGTGCTCACCTACGGGTCCGGCGTCCCCGTCGTGAAGATCGGCCGGATCGCCGGTCAGTTCGCCAAACCTCGCTCGTCACCGACCGAACGCTTCGGCGGTGTGGAGATCCCCTCGTTCCGCGGCCACATCGTGCACGACGACGCGCCGAGCCTCGAGGCCCGCCGGGCGGACCCGTTCCGGATGATCGAGGCCTACCGGTACGCGGCCACGACTCTCAACCTGCTACGCAGCTTCACGAAGGGCGGTTTCGCGGCGCTCGCCCAGGTGCATGCGTGGAACCAGGAGTTCGTCGCCACCAGCCGTGAGGGCCGACGCTACGAGGAAACCGCCGAGGCCATTGACCGGGCGCTGCGCTTCCTCACGGCCTGTGGTGTCAACCTCGACTCGGACGCCCCGACCCAGCAGGTCGATCTGTTCACCAGCCACGAGGCCCTGCTTCTCGACTACGAGGAATCGATCACCAAGCGGGATCAGCTGACCGGCGACTACTACGACGGCTCGGCCCACATGCTCTGGATCGGAGATCGCACCCGTCAGCTCGACGGGGCCCACGTCGAGTTCCTGCGCGGTGTCCACAATCCGGTCGGCGTGAAGCTCGGCCCTACCACCTCGCCGGAGGAGGTGATCGAGCTCTGTGAGGCCTTGAACCCCGACCGGGTGCCCGGACGCCTCACCCTCATCACCCGGCTCGGCGTGCGCCAGGTGAGGGCGTTGCTGCCGCCGATCGTCCGCGCCGTCTCCGACGCCGGGCACCCGGTCGTGTGGGAGTGCGACCCCATGCATGGCAACACCTTCGTCTCCGACAACGGCCACAAGACGCGACGCTTCGACGACGTCCTCGGCGAGATCAAGGGCTTCTTCGCCGTTCACCGGGAAGAAGGAAGCTGGCCGGGCGGAGTCCACGTGGAGCTCACCGGTGACGCCGTCACCGAATGCCTCGGGGGGGCCGAGGACATCCTGGAAGAACATCTCTCGTTGCGGTACACGACGACCTGCGATCCGCGTCTTAACGGCCGCCAGGCGCTCGACCTCGCCTTCCGGGTCGCGGAGCTCCTGGCCGACTGATGCGCCGCCGCGATTCGTCCCGTCGCGCCGTCCTTCGCGCCTGGCTGATCGTCGTTTCGGTGATCGGTCTCGGCTCGCTCGGTGCCGGGATGAGCGGGAACGGTGACCCGGCGGTAGCGGCCACGGCGACTCTGGCGGGGGCGCTGCCATCTACACCGGGCGCCCGACAATGCACCTACCCGGTGGCCCCGACGACCACCACCACGACCACCACGACCACCACGACCACGACCACGACCACGACCACGACCACGACCACGACCACGACCACGACCACGACGACCACGACGACCACCACGACGACCACGACCGTGCCGCCGTCGTCGACCACCACGACCTCCACGACCGTGCCGCCGTCGACGACCACGACGACCCTGCCGCCGTCGACGACCACCACGACCTCCACGACCGTGCCGCCGTCGACGACCACGACGACGACCCTGCCGGTCGCCCCGACGATCGAGAGACCCGTCTACTACCTCGTCGGGTCCAACGGCGGCGTCCACCCCTTCGGGGGAGCCAAGTTCCACGGCTCCAAGGCACCGGCCCACCTGCACGCCAGCTTCATCGGCGGCGCGACTTCGACCGATGGCGGCGGCTACTGGCTTGCCACCGCGGAGGCGAACGTCTACGGGTTCGGCGACGCGCACTTCCTGGGCTCCCCGGTCCACCACGCCGGGCGCAAACCGATCGTGGCGATCGCCGCGGCGCCGATCGGCAAGGGTTACTGGCTCGTCGCAACGAATGGCGCGGTTTACAACTACGGGAACGCGGCCTTCTGCGGCTCCCTCGCGCACACCGCGCTTTCCTCCCCGATTGTGGCCTTCGCCCCGTCGTCCGACGACGGGGGCTACTGGCTCGTAGCCGCCAACGGCACCGTCTACAACTACGGCGACGCGCGAAAGCTGGGGTCGCCGCCGGCGAAACAGGTCGACAACAAGGTGATCGGCATCGCGGCCACCCCCGATGGACGGGGCTACTGGATCGCCACCTCAAACGGCACCGTGTACCGCTTCGGTGACGCCATCAACTTCGGCTCCCCGGCGGCGCTGGACCTGAACAGCCCGTTCGTCTCCATCGTCGCGACCGCGGATGGTGCTGGCTACTGGCTCACCTCGGTGAGCGGGCGGGTCTTCGACTACGGCGACGCCCGTTTCGCCGGATCACTGGCCCACACGCCACTTCCGGCCGGTGTCACCGTTACCCAACTGGTGCGCTCCTTCACCCTCCGGCGGGGCCTCGTCGCGCTCCCCCACGGGGACTTCGGCTACGACATCTCCCGCTTCCAGTGCCAACCCCCGGGATCGGCGGCGGCGAGGAGCGATCTGCCTCCCCACTCGGCCGTCTCGGTGATCCAGGTGGCGGGTTGGCTCGACGGGGCCGACAACTCCTGCCTCGCCGCCGAGGCCACCTGGGCGACCAAGGCCGCCGGGACCTCGGGGGCGTCCTACTCGCTGTACCTGTTCGTCAACGCGCCGGACAACACCGCGGCGGGGCGCGTCCTGGCGGCGAACGGGCCGAAGGGAACTTGCGCCCAACTCTCCGGAGAGCAACGGGCCCTCTGCACCGCGTACAACTACGGCTTCAACGGCGCGGTCCAGGGACTCGCCTACGCCACGAGCCAGGGGGTCCATGCCTCGTTGTGGTGGCTCGACATCGAGAACGACTCACTCTCGTCGACCAACTACGGGGACTTCGCGACGGGGCACTACTGGTCGCGATCGACCGTCCTCAACGACGCCACCATCCAGGGCGCGCTCGACGCCCTGCACGGGGCGGGACTCCAGGTCGGCCTGTACTCGACGAGCCTCCAGTTCCCGGTCATCGCCGGCAGCTTCGTGCCGACCGGGCCGAGGCTGCCGCTGTGGGTGGCCGGGGTTCCCCGGACGAAACCGCCGTACTCGCAGTCGGGATTCTCCCCGCCTTCGGTGCTCGGGCCCTGGTGCGCCGGGACCGCCACCTACGCGAACCCCCACAGTCCCGCCAACGATCTGTTCGCCGGGGGGATGCCCGTCCTGCTCCAGGAGACGCCGGGCACGGTCGCCTCGCCCTACGGCGTCGACCCCGACTACAGCTGCTGATCGATCGCCACCCACTCCGGCGGCTCGACGCCGACCCATTCCGGTTCCGCCGAGCGGACGTGGGCCAGCCCAGCGAGGTGCGCCACGTCGTTGTAACGCACCAGACGCCAGCGCGAGCCGGTGTGGTGCCATTCGGTGATCGAGGTGTTGCCCGGGTGGAGACGCACGACGTTGCCGTGTTCGGCGAGGCCGAGGAACCGGATCATCGAGCTGTCGATGACGCCGCCGTGCGACACGATGACGACGAGTTCGCCCGGGTGGCGGAGCGCCACCGAGGTCAGCGCGGCCGCGGCGCGGTCGAGAAACCCGATCCAGCTCTCGCCGCCCGGCGAGGTCGGGAACTCCGGGTCGTCGCCCGGTAGGCCACGGCGCTGGTAGCGCTCCTCGTACTCGGCCCAGGTGAGCCCGTCGGCCTCGCCGGGGTGGCGCTCGCAGAATGAGCAGCTCTGGCCGACCTCTCTCACCCCGAGGACCGGGGCGAGGATGGCCGCCGTCTCGATCGCCCGCGGCAAGACGCTCGTCCACATCGCCGCGGCCCCGGCCAGTTCACCGGTGCGCGCCAACCGTTCGGCGAGGATTTCACTCTGGGCGACACCGCGGGGCGTCAGCCCGCGGCAGCCCTTGTGCCCGCCGATCACCGAATCGACGTTGGCGTAAGCCTCGCCGTGGCGAATGAGGGCGAGCCGCGTCCCGACCGTGATGGCCCCCTCGGCGTGTCCCAGGGAATCAGCGGGTGTCCCGTCTTCCTTCACGATTCGCACCCTACCGGCTCCACGGCCGCCCCAGGAAAGCTGCGAGATCTGCCGGCACGACCCGCCTTCCGGGGGGCTTTTTTGCGTCGATCACCGCGGCTCTACGAGCGGACCTGTCCGTCACCCTCGATCACGAACTTCACCGAGGTGAGCTCACGCAATCCCATCGGGCCGCGGGCATGCAGCTTCTGCGTCGAGATCCCGATCTCAGCACCGAGACCGAGCTCGCCGCCGTCGACGAAGCGGGTCGACGCGTTGACGAGCACCGCCGCGGCATCGACCTCTCGAATGAAGCGCCGGGCGGCCCCATAGTCCTCCGTCACAATGGCCTCGGAGTGACCTGTCGAGTACCGGGCGATGTGGTCGAGCGCGCCATCGAGGTCGTCGACCACGGCCACGGCGAGGCGCAGGCTGAGGAACTCCGTCGCGAAGTCCTCCTCGGTCGCCGGGCCGATTCCCGGCAGTATCGCCCGACTGGCCTCGTCACCGACCAGCTCGACACCCTCGAGGGCGCGGGCCAGCCTCGGGAGGGCCAGGGGCGCGATCGCCCGGTGGACCAGCAGGGTCTCCATGGCGTTGCAGACCCCCGGTCGCTGGGTCTTGGCGTTGACGACGATCCGCTCCGCCACCTCGAGATTGGCGGTGGCGTCGACGTAGACGTGACAGTTCCCGTCGCCGTCGACTACGTAGGGCACGGTCGCGCGCTCGACGACCAGCGCCACCAGCGCCGGACCGCCGCGGGGTACCAGGCAGTCGATCACCCCCCGCAACCGGACGAACTCCTCCACCGTCTCGTGGCGGGTGTCCTCGACCAGCAAGACGACGTCGGCGGGCAGGCCCGCCTTGGCGATCCCGGACCGCAACGCCTCGGTGATCGCCAGGTTGGATCCGATAGCGCCCGCCGAGCCGCGCAGAAAAGCCGCATTCCCGGACTTGACACAGAGCCCCGCCGCGTCCGAGGTGACGTTGGGGCGGTTCTCGTAGACGATGCCGACCACGCCGAGCGGAACACGCACCCGCCGAACCGAGAGGCCGTTCGGAAGCACCCAGCCCTCCACGACCTGTCCGACCGGGTCGGCGAGGGCGGCCACGGCGCGCAGACCCGCGGCCATCTCGTCGAGGCGAGCCTCGTTGAGACGGAGTCGGTCGAGGACGGCTGGCACCGCCTCCGAACGAGCGGCCCGCGCCAGGTCCGCGGCGTTGGCGGTGAGGATCCCGTCCCGCCCGGCGTCGAGCGCTTCGGCCGCGAACTCCAGCGCTTCGTTCTTCGCCGCGGTCGACGCCGTGGCAAGCAGCCGGGCCGCGGCGCGCGACCGCCTTCCCAGCTCGGCCAGCGAAATCTCGGTCATGGCCAACGCTACCGAGGCACGACCCGTCGCGCCGAACGTGGCCGGCGCGGCCCCATCGACGCCCCGGTGAGCATGACGAGGTCGTCGCGGTGGACGAGCTCGCCCGCGAGGTCGGCGGGCAGCTCGCTCGAACGCCGACCCAACCACTCGCCGGCCCGGTCCGACGGCAGACGGCTGATCCCCTTGGCGAACACCTCGCCGTCGCCCGCCACGATCTCGATGAGATCGTCGCGTCCGAAGGGGGCGGCGACCGCGACGACGCCCGCCGGGAGCAAGGACGCCTCCCGTTCGACGAGCGCCCGCTGGCAGCCGTCGTCGACGACGACGCGTCCGACCGCGGGGAGCGCGAACGCGATCCACGCCTTGCGGGCCGAGAGCCGCTCCTCGCGGGGCAGGATCGTCGTGCCGACCCCCGTGACCCCGGCGACCGCGTCGACGACGACGCCGGGCCGGTTCGCCGACGCGATCACGGCGCGAACCCCGCACCACGCCGCCATGCGGGCCGCGGCCAGCTTGGAGGCCATCCCTCCGCTGCCGGCGGCGGAGCTGGACCCGCCGGCGATCTCGTCGAAGGCCGCGTCGACCGCGACCACCTGTTCGACGAGCGTCGCGTCGGCCACCCGCTTCGGGTCGGCGTCGAACAGGCCTTCGGTGTCGGTGAGAAGGACCAGGCACTCGGCACCGACGAGGTTGGCCACCAGCGCGGCGAGACGGTCGTTGTCCCCGAAGCGGATTTCGTCGTCGGCCACGGCGTCGTTCTCGTTGACCACGGGCACCGCGCCGAGCTCGATGAGGCGCGCCAGGGTCTCTCGGGCGTGCAGATACTGGTGACGCGCCCCGAAATCGGGCAACGACAGGAGCACCTGGGCGGTGAAGAGACCTTCGGCCGCGAAAGCCTCGTCGTAGACCCGCATCAGCCGGTGCTGGCCGATCGTCGACAGCGCTTGTTGGGTCGCGGTGTCCGCCGGACGGCCCCCGGCGGCACGGACCGCCGCAACGCCGGCGCTCACCGCCCCCGAGGTGACGACGACCGCCGGGCAGCCGGAACGCCAAAGTTCACCGATCTCACCGGCGAGTTTTTCCACCGCGCCCAGGTCGATGAGACCGTCGTCGGCCGTCACCGAGGTCGTCCCGATCTTCACGACGACCGTCATCGGCCACCCCCAGCGGATGGTGCACCGCAGGGCCCCCTCGTCGGTCCCCTCGGGTCTCTCACGCGTCCTCACGGTAGGTGAACGAGAGCCGGCCGATCCGGACGTCGTCGCCTGGTCGCGCCCCGGCCCGGGCCAGTGCCCGGTCGACACCCAACCGCTTCAGGCGGCGCTGGACCAGCGCCACCGCATCCGGGTCGGTGAGGTCGGAGACGCCGACCGCCCGCTCCACGGCCCGACCGACCACCACGAATCCTCGTCCCTCCCGGCCGATGACCACCCCCTCGCCGGTCGGCCGGTGCACAACCGGTGCCACGCCGACCGACCCCCCCGAGGCGCGGGCCACGCCCACCAGGGCGGCCAAACGGCCGACCAGCTCGTCTAAGCCTTCACCGGTGACCGAGGAGACCTCGAGCTCGCCGTCATAGTCCGCGAGCGGCGGGCGCTCCTCCACCGGAACGGTGTCCGCCGCGAGCCGACCACCACCCGAGGACGGGTGACGAGCTCCGGACTGAAGCGTTCGAGCTCCTCGAGGAGCACGCGTCGCTGCCCGGCAGGCTGGCGTCCCCCGCCCGGCGCCAGGTCGATCATCACGACGAGCACCCGCGCCCGTTCAACGTGGCGCAGGAACCGGTGGCCGAGACCCCGACCTTGGCTCGCCCCTTCGACGAGGCCGGGGACGTCGGCGATGACGAACTCCGCGAGATCCCCCGGACTCGCGGCTCGGCGGCCACCTACGTGGACCACGCCGAGGTGCGGCTCGAGCGTCGTGAACGGATAGTCGGCGATCTTCGGTCTGGCGGCGGAGACCCGGGAGACGAGGGTCGACTTGCCGCAGTTCGGGAAGCCGACCAGGGCGACATCGGCGACGAGCTTCAACTCGAGCTCGAGCCAGCGTTCCTCGCCCAGTTCGCCCTGCTCGCCAAAAGCCGGCGCTCGCAACCGGTTGGTCAAGAACTGGGCGTTGCCGGCACCCCCGTGCCCACCCTCGGCCGCCCGCAAGCGATCACCGGGGGACGCGAGGTCGGCGAGCACCGCTCCGTCGGGCCCATGCACGACGGTCCCCACCGGAACCGGCACCACGAGATCCCGGCCGGCCCGGCCGTGGCGTCGTCTCCCGCCACCGTGGGTGCCGTTCTCGGCCCGCCGGTGCGGATGGTCGCGGAAGGCGAGCAGCGAAGCCAGGGAGTCCGAGGCCTCCAGGTAGACGTCACCGCCCCGCCCGCCGTCACCCCCGTCCGGCCCGCCGCGAGAAACGTGGGCCTCGCGACGGAACGACACCGCCCCGGCGCCGCCGTCACCCCCTCTCGCGTGGACCTGGGCCTCGTCGACGAAGCCGGCCATGTCGGTGCCTTTCTCACGAGACGCTCCCGGGAGGGCCAGAGCCACCGGGGCGCCCACAGGTCGAGGCGGACAGCTACGAGGAGCGGGTCACGCTCCGCCGGTCACCACGTGCACGAGACGCCGGCCCCGCCGTTCGCCGAAACGCACGGTGCCGCCCGTCGTGGCGAACAAGGTGTCGTCCCCCCCGCGTTCCACGTTCACCCCGGGGTGGAAGTGGGTTCCGCGCTGGCGCACGATGATCGACCCAGCACCAACCACGCCTCCGTCCGAGACCTTCACACCGAGCCGCTGGGACCTGGAATCCCGGCCGTTGCGGGTCGACCCGCCGCCTTTGGTCTTGGACACTCAGTCCTCCTGCGACTGCTTCACTCTTGGGACCGGCGGCACCTTGCCGCCGGGGTGGATCGCGGTGATCTCGACCACCGTGTAATGCTGGCGATGCCCGAAACGACGGCGGGCCCGGGTCTTCGGATGATAGGTGTAGCCGGTGATTTTCGGGCCCTTCGCGGTACCAACAACCTTACCGACCACCTTCGCCGCCTTCAGCGAGGCGCGATCGGCGACCACCGTCGAGCCGTCGACGACGAGCACCGGCGAGAAGGTGACCTCCTCACGCTCCGCCGAGCGGGAAAGCTCGACGGCCATGACGGAGCCGACCTCGACCCGTTCTTGCCTGCCACCTGACGCAATCACCGCATACATGAGGCCGCCATCGTAGCAAGGGGGCGGCGCACCTCTAGCCGACGGCGGTGTCTTCGACCACCGGGCGGCACCAGGGGGCGTTACTCGTCATCTTCGGGAAAGATGATCCCGCGTCCTTTGCACATCGGGCAGGTCTCGCTGAGCGCCTCCAGGAGACCTTCGCCGACCCGCTTGCGGGTCATCTCGACGAGGCCGAGTTCGGAGATCTCGAACACCTGCGTCGGGGTCTTGTCCCGCGACAGCGCGTTGCGCAGCGCCGTCACGACCTCCTGGCGGTTCGCCTTGAGCTCCATGTCGATGAAGTCGATGACGATGATTCCGCCGATGTCGCGCAGACGCAGCTGGCGAGCGATCTCCTCCGCCGCCTCCAGATTGTTGCGGAACACCGTCTCTTCGAGGCTCGAGGAGCCAACGTTCTTGCCGGTGTTGACGTCGATCACCGTCAGCGCCTCGGTTCGCTCGATGATGATCGACCCCCCCGAGACCAGCCAGACCTTGTGGTTGAGCGCCTTGTGGAGCTGTTCGTGGATGTGCTGGCGCTCGAAGAGCGGCAGGTCCTCCGCGACCGGGTCGTAGTACTCCACGCGGTCGACGAGCGAGGGGTCGATCTCGGCGACGTAGGCGCGGACCAGATCATAAAGCTCCAGGTCATCGACGATGACCCCGCGATACTGCTCGGTGAACTCCTCGCGGATGACCCGCAGCGCGAGGTGCGGCTCCGAGTACAAGAGCACCGGTGCCGACAAGCGGCGGGCCTTGTCGGCGATCTCGTCCCATTTCTTCACCAGCTGGGCGATGTCCCGCTGGAGCTCCTCCGCACTCGCGCCCTCGGCAGCGGTTCGGACGATGATCCCGTGGCCCTCAGGCCGGATCCCGTCGAGCACCTTGCGCAGGCGTTTGCGCTCGCGGTCATCGAGGCGTTTCGAGATGCCGCTGGCGTTCGACTCCGGCACGAGCACGACGAAACGACCGGGGATCGACACTTCCTGGGTGAGCCGGGCGCCCTTCACGCCGATCGGATTCTTCGTGACCTGGCAGATGATGGTCTGGCCCGGCCGCAACAGGTGCTCGATGCGGGTTGTGCCCGGGTCGCGCTCGATGGTGTCGTCGCGGTCGGTCTGGACGTCGCCCCAGTACAAGACGGCATTCTTCGGCGTGCCGATATCAACGAAGGCGGCCTCCATCCCCGGCAGGACGTTCTTCACCCGACCGCGGTAGATGTTGCCGTCGATCTGATTGGCGTCGTCGAGCGCCCGGGCGACGTGGTGCTCGATGAGCGACCGGCCTTCGAGCACAGCGATCTGGGTGGCGTCCATCGCCACGTGGACGCACATCAGGTAGCGCCCGACCGGCCGGCCCTTGCGCTCCCGGCCCCGGCGTCTGCCCGGGGTGGTCGCGCGGCCCGCCTCCGCCACCGCGATGGCGTCCTTCGTCCCGGCGTCGGATGCAACGGGGCTCGATCGCGCCCCTCCGGCTGGGGGTCGCGCGCCGGCGCGGGCCGGACGGCTGGCGGCCGGTGCCGGTGCGGTCTCACCGGTCGTCTCGGTCCCCGCCTTCGGCCCGGGACGGGGTCGCCCGCCTCGTCCGCGGCCACCACGACGGCGACGACGGGGCTTAGCGGGGATTTCAGGACCGGTCCCGTTGGCGCCGGGTCTCTCCACCCGCGGGGGTGGAGCCGGTCGGCTGTCACCGATTTTCGGTTTGGGCGGCGGCGCCTCAGACCTGCGGACGCCGCCCGGAGCGTCTAGAGCCGCACCGGACGCCACGGAACCAACCGGGCCCCGTGACTCTCCGGCGCCGATGGCGCCGGTGGTCGGGTCGGGCATAAGAGAAGTCCCTTCTACGACGCGCACTGTCGCAGTGCGCGGGAACCACCGCGCGGGCGCTGGCGGACGTTCCGCCGCGCCGTCCTGCGGTGGGGCCACATCGATCTGACAGGTCGCGTCCCCCGGCGGGCACCGACGTTCCCACCAGGGGGGCGGCAACAACTTGCGCGGCACCGAGTCCCCCGGTTCTGCGCGCGCGCTCGGTGGCGGTCTCCGCCGCGACCGGCACACGTTGGGGTGGCCGACGCGTTCTACCTGGTCGCAGCGTGATCATCCTGTTCGCAGTCTAATCCGGGGTCCCCGGGGGCCCAGGGCCCGCCTCATTGCAATCCGATGAACAATCCGGCCCGGGTCACCTCCCGGAGGCGAGGCTTCCGACCCCGTGGGCGTACAGGTAGTTGTAGATCTGCCGGACGACCGGGGCGGCCGCCGAGGCCCCGAAGCCCGCCTGGTTGATCTCGACGCAGACCACGTAGCGCGGCGCCTGGCCGCGCGGCCCCCCGAAAGCGACGAACCACGAGGTGGGCTGGACGACGTCGTTCACCGTCACCGTGGCGGTGCCGGTCTTACCGGCGATGTTCCACTTCGCGAAGTCAAAGCCGGTGAAATCGGCGTAGGCGGTGCCGAGCGGGCTCTGCGTGACACCCTCCAGCCCGGTGAGGATCGCCTGCCGGGTCTCGGCCGACATGGTGACGTGGTTGACAACCTTCGGCGTGAAGCGCTTCACGACCTTGCCCGTCGGCGACAGGACGGACGCGGCCAGCTCCGGCGCGTAACGGGTGCCACCGTTGGCGAAGGTGGCGTACGCCGTGGCCAGCTCGATCGGCGTGATCACGGTCTCCCCCTGGCCGAAGGCCATCTCGACGTTGTCGCCGAGGTACCAGGTGTCGACGTAGACCTTGGGGGCCTGGGCGTGGAGCAACCGCCGGACCTGGAGGCTGTCGACCCAACCGTTCTGCACCTCGCCCTGGGGCAGGTCGAGCCCGCTCGGAACCCCCAGCCCGTAGAGATGGGCCTCGTTCTGGATCGGAGTCATCCCGTACTGGGCTCGGTCATACCAGAAGTCCCCGCCGAGCGTGTAGAAAAAGACGTCACTCGAGCGGGTAAGCGCCTCGGTGACGTTGACGTCGCCGACCGGAACGTTGTCGGCGTCGTGGAGGGGCGCGCTGCCCGGGAGCGGATAGACGCCGGTGTCGTCGATCAACGTCGAGGGCGTGATGAGGCCGGTGTTCAGGGCCGCGGTCGCGGTCACCAGCTTGAAGGTCGAACCCGGCGGCTGGAGACTCTGGACCGCCCAGTTGTTGAGTGGGTAGCCGACCTCGTTTCTCAGACTCGCGTAGCGGGCCGTGGTCATCCCGGTGACCCACCAGTTGTTGTCGTAGCTCGGGTAGGACGCCATGGCGAGGACCTGCCCGTTACGGGGGTCGAGCACCACAGCAGCCCCCAGGGGCGCCGCCTTGCCGGCGGTGTGCAGGAGGCTGATCTCGTTGGCGAGCGACTGACTGACGTCTTGCTCCAGGCCGAGGTCGATGTTCAGTTGGACCGAATCCCCGGGTTTCGGCTGCTTGGTCGACACGGTCCGCACGACCTGACCCGACGGTTCGACCGCCTCGGTCACGATCCCGGGCTTGCCCTGCAGGTAGAGCTCGTACTCTTTCTCGAGCCCGGCCTGGCCGACGATCTCGCCTTCGTGGTAGCCGTAGCGCGCGTACTGGGCGAGCTCCGGCGCGGTGATCTGGCGCACGTAGCCGATCGTCTGGGTCGCCAGGTCCCCGTACGGGTAGTGGCGCACCGACTCCTGTTGGGCGACCACCCCGGGGAACTCAGACGAGTGCTCCTCGATGTAGAGAACGGTGGAGGGCGACACCCCGAAGGCGACCGGAACCGCCTGATACGGGCTGAACTGGTTGCTCGCCAGGTCGGCGTCGATCCCCTTGACCGACAAGCCGGGAATCAAGGCCACCAGCCGGCGCTTCACCACCGGGTCGAGGAGGCGCGCCCCGCGGAGGCCCGGGGTGGTCTCCACGGTCACGACCCACTCGAAGGTGTCCTTGGCGAGCGCCTGGCCGCCCCGGGCGACGATCTCGCCCCGGGGCGCCGGGGTGACGACCTCCCGCGTCGTGGTCTGTTCGGCGGCAACGTTCAGCTTGCGCCCTTGCAGGACCTGCAATGACCAGAGCCGAACGAGCAAGGTGGCGAACATCCCGCCGACGACCACCGCGGCGATCGAGAGGCGGATACCGACCCGCACCCCCTGGCGGGCCTGGCGCGTCCCCTCACCGCGCCCGGGCCGATCGGCCCGCCGCCGCCGCCGCGACGCCGGCGGTGGCGGGGGCGGACCGAAGCTCTTGGGGAAACGGATCGCCCCGTTCCAACGTGCCGCACGTCGCCTGCGACGAGGGTCGCGCGCGAACTTCCACCGGTTCACCGCACGGCGCTCCCTCCACGCGGCACCGCGAGGCCGACTCGGGCCCGCGTCCCGGCGAACACCCACCGCAGGCTGCGCAGCACCGGCCAGGACAGGATCACCGCGCCGAGCGTGACGACCACGACGGCGTACACCGTCACCAGGCCGAGCATCCCCGACCGCCCGGTGAGCCCACCAAGGAGGGCGTAAAGGAGCGTCCCGGCGGCCGAGGCGGCCACGCACGCCGCGGCCTGCGTGCTCTCCACCTCGCGGGCCGCGAGGTTCGCCCGCAACAGGCCGGTTCCGAAACCCACCAGGACGAAGGTGAGGGGCGAAAAACCGTAGGGCAGGTTCACGACGAGATCGGCGGCGAGCCCGGCGGTGAACCCGGCGATGGCGCCCCGCTGGGGACCGGCGGCCATCCCGGCGCACGCCGCGATCAGGACCATCACGTCGGGATGCGCCCCGAACACGGTGATGTCATCCAGCACGGCGACCTGGAAGACCAGGCCGACGGCGACGACCAAGATGAGCCGCACCCAGTTCGTCGCGGTCATATCAGTACCTTCATCGCCAGCGGGCTGCTCAGCCCGGCTCCAGCCATTCGAGCACGTCAACGAACTGCACGTCGTTCAAGTTGACGAGCGGGGTCACCGTCACGGTGGTCGGCAGGCCTTCCGGCGAGACCCGGAGGGACCGCACGATCCCCACCGGAATGCCGGCGGGGACCGCCCCGCCACCGAGCCCACTCGTGTAGACGAGCTCGCCGCGGTGCACGACGGTCGTACCGGCGATGTAGTTGAGCGTGAGCGGCCGCCCGTACCCGGCACCGACGGCCCGATACAGACCGGTGACGCCGATGCTGACCGGGACCGAGGAGCCCGGGTCGGCGACCATCAGCACGGTCGCGGTCGAAGACGAAGCCGAGACCACCGAGCCGATGAGGCCGGCGCCAGACACGACGGGCATTCCGGGTCCGACACCCGACGACGTCCCGCTGTCGAGCTCGACGGTCGATTGGAAGTTCGACGTCGAGTTCCCGATTACCTCGCTGGTGATGAGCGGGATGCCGGCCACGAACGTCAGGTGGGTGAGGGCGAGGACGCGCTCGGCTTCAGCCGAGGCATAGGCGTCGGTGGCGAGCTTCCGCCGGATCTGACCGAGTTCCTCCCGAAGCTGCTGGTTCTGCGTCTCCAGCGACCCGTAGTGGATCGTGCCCGAGAACACATCACCAACCGGGTGCAGCGCCACGGCCACCCCGCGTTGGATTGGGCTGATCACGTCACGGAAGGCGTTACGCACGTGGGTGATCGCGTGGCTCGCCTGGCCGTGGTAGTCGAGGGTGAGAACGGTGATGGAGGCGAGCACCAGCATGACGAGCGTCAACCGCTGGCTGGTACGTCGGTTGGCGGCCACCGCCGGAGCTCCGGGTCTCAGTGGCCAGAGGAGGCGAGAAGCGTCCGGAGGGCCTCGATGTTCTCGAGGCACATCCCGCCGCCGATCGCCACACAGGTCAGCGGGTCCTGCGCCACCACGATCGGCATGTTCGTCTCGCCCGCCAGGCGCACGTCGAGGCCATGGAGCAGAGCGCCGCCCCCGGTGAGCACCAGTCCTTGGCTCGCGATGTCGGCAACGAGTTCGGGAGGGGTCTTGTCCAGCGTCGCCTTGATGGTGTCGACGATCGCCGCCACCGGTTCCTCGATCGCCCGCCGGATGTCCTGGGTCGAGGTGATCACCATCTTGGGCAATCCGGTGACCAGGTCGCGACCGCGGATCTCGGCATGCAGCTCCTCTTCGAGTTCGCAGGCCGAGCCGATGGTGATCTTGATCTCCTCGGCGGTGCGCTCGCCGAGGGCCAGGCTGTACTCCTTCTTCGCGAAACCGATGATCGCCTGGTCGAGCTCGTCACCGGCGATCCGGATCGACTGGCTCGTCACGATGCCGCCGAGCGAGATCACCGCGACCTCGGTCGTGCCACCTCCGATATCGACAACCATGTTCCCCGTTGGCTCGTGGACCGGCAGCCCGGCCCCGATCGCCGCGGCCATCGGCTCTTCGAGGGTGTAAGCCCGGCGCGCTCCCGCGTACTCAGCCGCCTCCTGGACGGCGCGTTTTTCGACCCCGGTGATGCCCGACGGCACACAGATCACGATCTGGGGCTTCGAGAAACGCCTCGGGTGCACCTTGCGGATGAAGTAGCGCAGCATCATCTCGCAGATCTCGAAATCCGCGATGACGCCGTCTTTCAGGGGACGGATCGCCTGGATGTTGCTCGGGGTCCGGCCGATCATCCGCTTGGCCTCGTGGCCCACGGCGAGCGGCTGACCGTCGAGGACGTTGATGGCGACGACCGACGGTTCGTTGAGGACGATGCCCTTGCCGCGCACGTAAACGAGCGTGTTCGCGGTTCCGAGGTCAACCGCCATGTCGCGGCCCGCGACGCCCCAGGTCTTGGCACTCACAATGGCCTCTCCCCGCTACACGACTGTCCGCCCAGGTTAGGGCAGCACCTCCTACCGAACAAGGCGCCAGCAACCGACCCGGCCAGCGGTCGAAGCTGATTGGCTAGGCGAGTTCGGGGAAGAACAGCGCGATCTCGCGTGCCGCCGACTGCGGCCCGTCGGAACCGTGCACGAGATTGTCCGGCATGGTGCTCGCCAGGTCGCCCCGGATCGAGCCGGGTGGGGCGGCGGCGGGATCGGTCGGGCCCATCAGGTATCGCACCACCTTCCACACCTCGGGCGGACCTTCCACGACCATCGCGAGCACGGGATCGCTGGTGATGAAGGCGACCAGGTCTTCGAAGAAAGGCTGGCCGAGGTGCTCCTCGTAGAGCCGCTTGGCGAGCTCGGCGTCGACGGAGAGCAGCCGGGCCGCGACCAGACGAAGCCCTTTGCGCTCGAGGCGCGAGATGACCTCTCCGACGAGGCCGCGTCGCACGGCATCGGGTTTGCAGATGACGAGGGTTCGATCCATCCGGCCTGACTCCTATCTGGTGAGATGTGCCCGCGCCGCGCCGACCAGGTAGAGCGAGCCCGTGACGAGGACCAGGTCGTCCTCGGACACGAGACCGCGGGCGACCTCGAGCGCTTCGGGCACCGCGTCGGCGACGCTCGCCTCGAGCCCGAGCGACCGGGCCGTCTCGGCGACGTAGGTCGCGGAAAGTCCTCGTAGCGAGGGCGGCCGGCAGGCGACGACGTGCGCGATCCGGTCGGTACCGAGCGCCGCCAGGACCTCGGCGGGTGACCGGCCGTTCAGGCAGCCGAACACCGCCACGATCCGACGGACGACACCGAAATCCTCCGCCAGGGCTTCGCCGAGCGCGGTCGCCCCCGCCGGGTTGTGCGCGCCATCGAGCACCACGAGCGGCCGACGTCCGAGGATCTCCAGCCGTCCGGGCACCTGGACCGAAGAGAGCGCCTCGGCGACCACCGCCTCGTCGAGGGGCGCACCGAAGAACGCCTCCACGGCGGCCACAGCGATGGCGGCGTTGTCCCCTTGGTGGGCGCCGTACAGGGGAACGAACAGGTCCTCGTATCGAGCCCCGGGGGTCCGGATCGAGATGACCCGACCGCCGTGGGCCACGCGGTTGCTGACGCAGTCGAACTCGGCCCCTCGGCGCCAGCATGCCGCGGCACCAACCCGTCGGGCCTCCTCCTCGAACACCGCCGCGATCTCGTCATCGACGTCTCCGACCACCGCGACGCAGCCCGGTTTCACGATGCCGGCCTTTTCCTCGGCAATCTCGGCCCGGGTTTCCCCGAGGATCGAGACGTGGTCGAGTTCGATGTTCGTGATGACGGCGACGTCGCCGTCGGCCACATTCGTCGCGTCGTAGCGCCCACCCAGCCCCACTTCGATGACCCCGGCTTCGACGGCAACATCGCCGAAGAAGCGGTACGCCGCGGCCGTCATGAGTTCGAACCAGGTTGGCGCCAGCATGCCCGGATTCTCCGCCCGCACGAACTCCTCGAGCGTGTCCAGCGGGCCCAGCACCTCAAGGAGGTCGTCGTCGGAAATCGGCTCGCCGTTCCAGGCGATCCGTTCGTTCAGAGAAACGAGGTGCGGGCTGGTGTAGGTGCCGACCGACAAGCCCTGTGCCGCGAGAAGTGCCGTGCACAGTCGCGTCGTCGAGGTCTTCCCGTTGGTCCCGGTGACGTGGATGATCGGGAACGAATGCTCGGGTTCGCCCATGGCACGGGTGAGTGCCCTGATCCTCTCGAGGGTGGGTTGGGCGGCCCGTCCGGCGTTCCCGCGCTCGATCGCTTCCAGGTTGACATGCCGATCGAGCCAGGCCAGCACCTCTCCCAGGGACTGGGTCCGAGGTTCGGTGGCGTCGCCGCCCGGCGAGCGGTGATCGGGCAAACGGTCAGGACGCCGCACGGCGCGGCCGGTCCGACTTTTCCTCGGCACTCCGAGGCACGAGGGTCGGCGCGACGTGCTCGAGAACGGTGTCCTTGTCGATGACGCACCGGCCCACGTCACTGCGAGACGGCAGGTCATACATCACCTCGAGAAGCACCTCCTCGAGGATCGCGCGCAAGCCCCGCGCACCCGTTCCTCGCAGCTGCGCCTGCTCAGAGATCGCCTCCAGCGCGTCGTCGGTGATCTCGAGCTCTACCCCGTCGAGCTCGAACACCCGGCGGTACTGCTTCACGAGTGCGTTCTTCGGCTCGACGAGGATGCGTTCGAGTGCATCGCGGTCGAGATTCGACACCGCCCCGATCACCGGCAGTCGGCCTACGAACTCGGGAATGAGACCGAATTTCAGGAGATCTTCCGGCAGCACCTCGAGCAGCAGTCGCGATTCGGCGTCACGGCGTGGCCGGCGAATCTCGGCCCGGAAGCCGATCCCCGATCGGCCGATGCGCGATTCGATGATCCGATCGAGACCGGCGAACGCTCCACCGCAGATGAACAGGACGTTCGTCGTATCGATCTGGATGAACTCCTGGTGCGGGTGTTTGCGGCCACCCTGTGGCGGGACCGAGGCCGTCGTGCCCTCGAGGATCTTCAAAAGCGCCTGCTGGACCCCTTCCCCCGAGACGTCCCGGGTGATCGAGGGGTTCTCGCTCTTGCGCGCGATCTTGTCGATCTCGTCGATGTAGATGATTCCGGTCTCGGCCTTTTTCACGTCGTAATCGGCGGCCTGGATCAGCTTCAACAGGATGTTCTCGACATCCTCGCCGACGTACCCGGCCTCGGTTAGCGCCGTCGCGTCGGCGATCGCAAAGGGCACGTTGAGCATGCGCGCGAGCGTCTGAGCGAGCAGCGTCTTGCCGCAGCCGGTCGGGCCCAGCAGCAAGATGTTCGACTTCGCGAGCTCGACATCGGCGTCGGTCGGCGCTCCCGCCTGGACCCGCTTGTAGTGGTTGTAGACCGCAACCGAGAGGATCTTTTTCGCCTGGTCCTGGCCAATGACGTAGTCGTTCAGGAACTCGAAGATCTCACGGGGCTTCGGGAGGTCCTCGAAGCGCACCTCCGAGGTCTCGGACAGCTCTTCCTCGATGATGTCGTTGCAGAGTTCGATGCACTCGTCGCAGATGTAGACCCCGGGACCAGCGATCAGCTTCTTCACCTGCTTCTGAGACTTCCCGCAGAAGCTGCACTTCACGAGTTCGCCGCCGTCGCCGAACTTGGCCACCTCTCCTCCCTTTTCAGGCTGCGCCGGCCGCCGACAACATCTCGATGGCCTCCCGGCTCGTGATGACCTCGTCGATGACACCGTAGTCGCGCGCCTCTGTCGCGCTCATGATGAAGTCCCGATCGGTATCGTGCTGGATCTTCTCGATCGATTGCCCCGTATCCTCGGCGAGCATCTCGTTCAGCATGTCGCGCATGCGGAGGATCTCTTTGGCCTGCAGCTCGATGTCGGTGGCCTGACCAGCGGCGCCACCGTAGGGCTGGTGCAGGAGGATTCGGGCATGGGGTAGGGCAAATCGCTTGCCCTTGGTCCCCGACGCGAGCAGCACCGCCGCGGCGGAAGCGGCCTGCCCGAAGCAGAACGTCGACTTGTCGGGGCGGACGTATTTCATCGTGTCGTAGATGGCGAAGAGCGCGGTGATGTCTCCGCCCGGCGAGTTGATGTAGATGTTGATGTCCTTGTCCTGGTCCTCGGACTCGAGGAACAACATCTGTGCCGAGACGAGGTTGGCGACGTTGTCATCGATCGGCGTGCCGATGAAGATGATCCGGTCGCGCAGCAACCGGGAGTACAAGTCGTAGGCGCGTTCGCCTTTGCTCGACGACTCGACGACCGTTGGGACGAGGTAGTCGTACCCGCTCACCGTTCTGCCTCCTCAGCGGGCAATGGATCCTCAGCTGATCCGTCGTGCACGGTACCGACGTCGACTTCGTCGACTCTTAGTGCCGCTCGATCCATCGGGTCGCCTTCGTCATCGACGACGGCGACGTGCTCAACGAGCCAGACCAAGGCCTTGGCCCTTCTGAGCTGCGATCGTAGTCCCCCAAGACCACCGCTCCGGTCGATTGTCGACCGCACCTGCGCCGGAGTCTGGCGTGCGTGAGCGGCGAGGTGCACGATCTCCTCGTCGAGTTCTGATTCGTCGATCTCGATGTGCTCGGCGGCGACGAGAGCCCGCAACGCGAGATCGGCCCGCACCTCCTCCTTCGCTTGAGCCTCAAACTCCGCGAAGAGCGCTTTCGGGTCCGTGCCGGTGGCTTCGAGATAGGTCGACAACAGGACTTTCCGGGCCGCGAGCCGTTCGGTGAAATCGTTCAGGAGGAGCTGGGCCTGCCGCGCGACGAGCGCCGCAGGGATTTCCTCTGTTACCAGCTCGGCCAGCGCGTCAAGGGCGCGGGCACGCAGCAGCGCGCTCGCCTCTTGACGCTTCGCCACCGAGACCCGGGCGGCAAGGTCGGCGCGCAGCTCGGCCAGCGAGTCGAATTCCGAGGCGTCCGAGGCGAATTCGTCGTCGGGAGCCGGAAGGACTTTCTCCCGCACCTGTTTCACGATCAGGCGCAACTGGGCGGGGCCGCCCGGAGCTTCCTCGGCCTCCATCTCGAAGATGTCGCCGACTTTCGCCCCGACGAGATGGCCGTCCGCCCCGGGCACGATGCCGCCCGTCCCGACCTGGTAGACGAGGTCGTCCACGACGAGGCCCTCGACCGGCTGGCCGCCACGGCTGCCGTGCACGTCCAAGGTGACGATGTCGCCATCGCGTGCCGGGCGGCCGACCTCGGTGAGCGAGGCGAACTGCTCGCGCAGCCGGTCGATCTGCGCCTCGACATCGGCCTCGGTGACGACGGGGCTGGGAACCGTGACGACGAGACCCTCATAGCCGGGGATGGAAACCTCGGGTCGCACTTCGACCACGGCATCGAACGCGACCGGCCCGGACTCCTCACCCGAGGTGATGTCAATTTTCGGGGCCGCGATCACGTCAAGCTCGGTCTCCTTCACCGCTTCGCCGTACAGGCGTGGCAGCACCTCACGCAGCGCCTCTTCACGAATCACCTTCGGTCCGAGTCGGGCCTCGAGCAGCCGACGGGGGACCCGGCCGGGCCGGAACCCCGGAATACGCGCCTCGCGCGAGAGTCGGCTAAGCGTTGCCCTCTCCGCCTGCGCCACCTCGTCGCCGTCCACCTCGACAGTGAGCTTGAACCGGTTCTTGTCCAGGGGTTCGACTGAGGTGCGCATACGGACTCGGCAGTCTACCGGCGGTCCCGCGCGGCAAAAACCGACCGTGTCGGTCTGGGACCACCCAGCCCGCCCGGGACACAGCCGGCGGGGGCCACCCGACTCCGGTCTCAACCGGCCATCGCCCGGCCCCCAGCTGAGAGGCCGCCGCAAGGAGCCCACGGGCCGCCCCCTCCTCCATTTCGTCCCGTACGATCAAACCGACGGGGAGTGGCGCAGCTTGGTTAGCGCGCCTGCTTTGGGAGCAGGAGGTCGCGGGTTCGAATCCCGCCTCCCCGACCGAATAATCCCAGGTCAGCGACCTGGAGCGTGTGATCAGCAGAGGGTCTAAACGCCGAATGCCAGCGGATAGTCAGCGCGCGGACCGAGCAGAGCCTGTGCAACTCCGGTTCATCCTTGACACCGTGGCTCCGGTAGCTGGCTGACACTTGTAGGACGCGGGTCCGGTACCTGGGCGACGGTGGCTCCGGTACCTGCCTGACACTTTCGCTTCCTCGAGATCCACCACTTCGGGTCCGCCACCTCCTTCGCTTGTTCGAGTTCGTCTCGGCAGACCCGGAGGAGGCCCTTCGTGCTCGTGGAGCTCGGTGTGGTGGAACAGCGCCTGCAAGCAGTGAAGGAGGTTCTCGACGGCGCGAGCGTCACTGACGTCGCCCGTCGCAACAAGGTGGCTCGTCAGACCGTGCACGAGTGGTTGCGGCGCTACGCGGCGCACGGTCTCGCCGGCCTCATCGACAAGAGCTCGAAACCCGATCACAGCCCGCTCCAGATGCCGCCGGAGATTGAAGCCCAGATCATCGAGATGCGACGTAAGCACCCTGGCTGGGGACCGAGGACGATTGGTTATCAGCTCGCCGCCGGAGGTGTCGATCCGGTCCCCGGTCGCACCTCGATCTATCGAGCCCGCGTCCGCCACCGCTTGATCGAGTCCGCGCCCCGGCGCCGCCGGCGCCAGGACTACAAGCGCTGGGAGCGCTCCCATGCGATGGAGCTCTGGCAGATGGACATCGTCGGGCGGTTCTTTCTCGCCGACGGCACCGAGCTCTGTGCGCTCACCGGCGTCGACGACTACAGCCGCTTCTGCGTCTCGGCCCGCCTGATGCCGAGAGCGACGGCGAGGCCGGTCTGTGAAGCGCTGCGTCTTGCCCTTCGCACCCACGGGTTGCCGAAGGCGATCTTGAGCGACAACGGCAAGGTCTTCACCGGGAGATTCGGCCGCGGCACGGGCCCCGTGCTCTTCGACCGGATCTTGGGTGACAACGGCATCCGCCACCTGCTCACCGCGCCGTACTCGTCGACGACGACGGGGAAGGTGGAGCGCTTTCACAAAACCCTGCGCGCCGAGTTCCTCGCCGAGCACGACCGGCGACACGGGACGATCGAGGCGCTGCAGGCCGCCCTCGATTCCTGGGTCCTGCACTACAACACGCTCCGTCCGCACCAGTCGGTCGGGATGCGACCCCCGATCGAGCGCTTCCGCCTGGCACGAAGCGACGAGCCCGAGCCGGACCTCCTCGCAGATGACGACAAGCCGTTGGCCGACGAGGAGCCCCCACCAGGGATCACCCGCCGGGTCGGCCAGGACGGCCGCATTCACCTGGGTGGCTTGGCCTATGGCGTCGGCCGATGGCTCACCGGCGAGGTGGTCGAGATCATCGTGGCCGACGGTCTTGTCGAGATCAGCCACCACGGCACCCTCGTCGCCACCCACGCCCAGCGTCATCGGGGGAAAGGGCATGAACTCCTCGCCAACGAGCCGCGCCAGCGTGCCGCCCGGCGTCCGACGACCGGCCCCATGGTTCGTCGCCGCGTCGACTCCTCGGGGTCGGTCTCCTTCGCCGGCTTCAACTACCGCGTCGGCAACCCGTACATCGGAAGCCAAGTCGAGGTCGCGATCGTCTTCAACACCGTCGAGTTCTCACTCCAAGGTCAGGTCGTCAAACGCCAGCCCATCCGCCACGATCGCTCGAGGGTGTTCGGCGCGTTCGCACGGCCGCTCGGCAAGCGTCGTACTCACCGTTGTGCCTGACCCAGCGCGAAGTGTCGTGTAGGTCGCGGTGCCAAAGTGTCGTCCGGGTACCGGGACTTGACAGACCGAGCAGAGCCTTCGACAGCTCCTCGCCCGCCTTGCGTCCCATGCCGGGGATGGCGTGCGAGTAGAGCTGCAGCGTGATGCTCGGCGACTCGTGGCCGAGAATCTCGGCGACAACCGGCACGGGGACGCCGTCTGCGAGCATCAGTGTCGCCGCGGTGTGCCTCGTGTCGTGCAGCCTGATGAGCGGAAGCCGCGCCTCGGCGGCGAGCTTGTCGAAGCGGTCGCCGTAATAGTCGAGGTGCCAGCACCTGCCGAGTGCGTCGGTGAAGATGTAGCCGGAACCTACCCAGGCCTCACCGGCCTCCGCGCGATCGGCTTCCTGCGCGGCACCGCGCTGGTGAAGCAGCTCGATGAGCAGCGGGTCGATCGGGATCGTGCGCCGAGAGGATTTCGTCTTGGGCGTGGACTCCGTCGCCTTGTCGTCGACGGAGATGAGCGTGCGCTTGACGCTCAGCGTTCCACCGATCAGATCCACCGCGTCCCAGCAGAGACCGACAACTTCGGATCGTCTCAATCCTCTGGTGAGAAACAAGGCGAAGGCGGCCTCGAGCGGATCACCGACCACATGCGTGAGGAAGTCTCTAGCGTCGGCGATGCTCCAGAATCTCATCTCTTTGTGCTCGACCCTCGGAAGTGCGACGCCAGCGAGCGGATCGCGCCCGATCATTCCGTTGGCGAGTGCCCATTTCGTCGCCGCCTTCAGCTTCGACGTAGCGAGCTGACCTCGGTCCCCGGTCGGTCGTCCTTGATCCGTTCTGCGGGACCGGCAGGACTCTCGTCGAGGCGAAACTTCGCGGTCTCCCGAGCGTCGGCACGGAGGCGGCGCCCATGGCGCACCTCGCGTCGGCAGTCAAGACGGAGTGGCGGATCGACCCCGAAGCGCTGACGAACCACGCGTCGGTCGTGGCGAAGGCAGCGCGGAGGGCGGCGGGAAACCTCCGGCGGCTTCGCAGCCTCCCGCCCGAGGCGGACGCCCTCCTCCTGGCAGACTCGATCAGCCCGAGACCTCTGCACCGCGCGTTGGCCCTCCTGGAAGCGATGAAGGACCACTACTCGCCGGACTTGTACGACCACGAACGGCTAGCGCTGGCGAGCCTCCTGCCGACGGAGATTGGCAACCTCCGCTTCGGCCCAGAGGTCGGGCTCTCGTCCGTCCTCAAGGACGATGCCCCGGTCGTCGATCTGTGGCTGGGGCGAGTTGCCGTCATGGCCAGAGACCTGGCCGTCGTGCGCGGACTCAGGGTGCCCGCCCATGACGACCACCCGGTCGGTCTCGATACCGACGACGACCGCCTCGTCCTCTTCTTGGTGCTCGGCCGCGAGCTCGTGCAGCTCCCGGATGCGGACGACACTCTCGCGGACCCGACGCTTTCCGAGCACCTGTCCGTTCTCGCCCATCACGCAGACGTTGTGATGGTCCTCGGTCGAATCCATCCGACCGTAATGGGACCCCGACTGTCACGAGTTCGTGATCGGAACGTCACACCAGCACCATGTGGGAGGTATTACGTTCGTTTTGAAAGAGTTGGGACAGGGATTATTGGCGTCCTCTCGGGCTAATGTTTCCTTTGCTCGGGTGTGCGTATGCCCACTGACCTTCGGCAATGGTGGCACAGCTCTCCGGCTGCAGCACCGGAAACCCCTGCGCGCTCAAGCGGTCAACGCAACAGCCTTGACGAACGCCTGAGATGGTGTCATCCACCCGAGCGTCTGTCGAGGTCTGTTGTTGAGGGAACGAGCGATGGCATCGAGCTCGCGTTGGGTGCACTGAGAGAGATCCGTTGACTTCGGCAGATATTGGCGCAAGAGACCGTTCGTGTTCTCGTTGCTGCCGCGTTGCCAGGGGCTCTTCGGGTCGCAGAAGTAGATCTGCACCCCGGTGTCGATCGTGAACTGGACGTGCTCGGCCATCTCCTTTCCCTGGTCCCAGGTGATCGATCTGCGGAGCTGGACGGGAAGCGTGACGATGCGCTTCGCGAGTGCGGTGCGGACCGACTCGGCGGTGTTCCCGTGGGGCAGCTTCAACAAGATGACGTAGCGGCTGTGACGTTCGACGAGGGTTCCGATTGCGGTCATCTTCTTGCCGAAGATGAGATCACCCTCCCAGTGCCCGGGCACGGCGCGGTCGGCGACCTCGGCCGGTCGCTCGGAGATCATCACCATGTTGCGGAGCTGTCCTTGGCCGATCCCGCCCTTGGTGTAGGCCTTGGCTCTTCGCATCGCCCGACCGCTTCGCAGGCAGGTGTGGAGCTCTTTCCGAAGCGCTCCACGGCCCTGGACGAACAGCGACTGGTAGATGGTCTCGTGGGACACCCGCATCTCCGGATCATTCGGATAGCTAAGAGCCAACCACGCGGAGATCTGCTCGGGTGACCACCTGGCCTCGAGCTTTCGTTCGACGGTCGATCTGAGCCGTCGGCACCGGGAAAGCTTCGCTCGTCTGGGTCGCAGCGCGCGTCGTTGCGCACCCCGATCGGCAACGAGCGCTCGGTAATGCTGACGGCCGCCATTCGCGTTCACCTCTCGACACACCGTCGAGGGCGCACGCCCGAGTCCGGTCGAGATCACCCGGATCGAGAGACCTGCGGCGAGTCCTCGCGAAATCTCTTCTCGCTCTTCAAGGGAGAGCCTGAGCTCAGCACGCCCTCGTTCGTGCGGTCGTCTCCCCCCTGCGTCGGCGATCAACTTCCGAAGCGAAGAGTTCTGGCGTCCGAGGTGCTTGGCGATGCGCTTCACCGGCACGCCGGCCTCCCGCATCTCCCAGATCGTCGCCCTGTCGGCTTCTGTGAACCTCGCCATCACCGTTCCTCCCCATCGACGACGTCAGTGTTCGCCGATCAGAGAGGTGTTGCGATGACCAGTTGAGGACGCACCCTATCTGTGCCTACTCGGTGAGTTCGCGCTGCGGTTCAAGCGCGAGCGCGTGCCGCTGGCCCAGGATGCCCAGCGGCTGCTGGCGTTTCTGGCCCTGCAGGGCAGGTGGATTCGCAGGAGCTATGTCGCCGGAACCCTCTGGGGCGACGCATCCGAGGAGCACTCCAACGGCAGCCTGCGCTCGGCGCTGTGGCGGCTACGGAGGACGGCCCTGGAGACCGTTGAAGCCGCTCATGACGAGCTCCGGCTTGCCCCGGGAGTCGACGTCGACGTCCAGCACGCGTCTTCCGCAGCACGAAGCATCCTGGCGGGGCATTTCGACCCAGCCAGTATCGAGATGATCAACTCGAAGCTGTTGCAAGAGCTGCTGCCCGGTTGGTACGACGATTGGGTGATCCTCGAGCGCGAGAGCCATCGCGAATTAGTCGTGCTAGCCCTCGAGGCGCTCTCTGAGCATTGCTCGGACATCGGTCGCGTCGACACGGCCATCCTGGCGGCGCTTGCTGCGATCCAGCGCGAGCCGCTCAGCGAGAGCGCGTACCGCGGACTGATCCGAGCTCAGCTCGCCAACGGCAATGTCGCGGAGGCGTTGCACCAGTTCCAGATGTACGAGCTGACGCTGCACAACCTCGGCGTCCACCCTTCTCCGAAAATGATGGCGCTGCTCAGCGGCCTTAACGTGATCTAAGCGCCGCGTCGCAGCGACGACGTCGTGACGTCACGGTTCAACGTTCTGGAGATATGCCGCGCTTGGCCGCGCTCATGTGGCGTGTCTTTGTACACGAGATGAGTGGCGCGCCCCGGGCGCGCGGGCTACGACTCTTACACCACCAATTCAGGGCGCGATCGAGGTCGATCCACTGACGAGCGCAGAGGACGTACTGGAGGTGGTTCGTTCTTTGGACAGATGAGGCGACACAGCGCGATTGACATTCCCGTGACGTGGAGATGACGTGGTCGTGAGGAACCCGTGACGAGCGTTCCCTATCATGGATTTACATTCACCCAATAGTGAGAAGAACAAGGAAAGGAATACAGATGTTCCGCATGATCCACAGCGACCGGGGGAAGTTACGCCTCGGCGCGATCCTGGTCGTCGCCGCTGCCGCGGTCGGACTGCTCGTCACATTAATCCCGGCCGCGACTGGCGCTCGTGTTCAACAACTGAAGCCTGACCAGCAGAAAGGCAAGCACCACTTGATGTGTAGCGCGCCGACGGTCACGTCAGCGTACGCCGGCACCGTGAACGGGCAGACGGTGAACCTCTATACGCTGCGCAACTGCAATGGCATGGTCGTAAACATCTTCAACTACGGCGGCATCATCCAATCGATTGACTTCCCTGACGCCCACGGCAATGTGGCCGACGTTGTGCTCGGCTACCCGACGTTGGCGGATTACGTCAACTACAACTCTGACGCCAACTACAATGACCCGAGCGGGCTTGGCACCTACTTCGGGGCCCTCATCGGTCGGTACGCCAACCGGATCGCCAATGGGCAGTTCACGCTGAAAGGTGTCACCTACAACGTCCCGCTCAACAACGACCTGACGGACGCCAATTCGACACCCATTGGCGGTGCCAGCCTGCACGGCGGGTATGTTGGCTTTGACCAGCAGGTCTGGACGCCGAAAGTGCTGACGGGTGGCAGCGGTGCCAATGCGTGGGCCGGGCTGCAGCTGTTCTACCTGAGCCCGAATGCCTCGGAGGGCTACCCGGGCAACCTCAGTACGACCGCCACCTACTACCTCAACAACCAGAACCAGTTGAAGCTCATCTTCAAAGCCAAGACGGACATGCCGACGGTCGTCAACCTGACGAACCACACTTACTGGAACCTCGCCGGTGAGGCCTCGGGCCCCGTCTACAACCAGACTCTGTACATCAACGCCAACTCCTACATGCCTGTCAACTCCATCCAGGTCCCCATTTGTCCGTCAGGCATGACGTGCCCGGCGGGACCGATGGCACCCGTGGCAGGCACGCCGTTCGACTTCACTACCGCGAAGCCAATTGGCCAGGACATTTCCGACCCCAACGCGCAGCTGGAGGGCGGGCACGGCTACGACAACAACTGGGTGCTGAACCAGACCTCGTCGCCGTTGACGACCCCGGCGGCCGTGGCTAGTGACCCGGTGAGCGGGCGCACGCTGACGGTCTTCACGACCCAGCCGGGCCTGCAGTTCTACTCGGGTAACTACCTCGTCGGCCAGGGCGCGGGCTGCGACACCGCGCTAGCGGCGACGCCGCTCCCAGGGCCGTCCGGTCACTGCTACCGCCAGGGCGAAGGGTTCGCGCTGGAGACCCAGCATTACCCGGACTCGCCGAACGAGCCGCTCTACCCGACAACCGAGCTCGACCCCGGCCAGACTTACTCCCAGACCACCATCTTCCAGCTCTCTAATTAGAGAGCTATCCGTTTAGAAGACCGAACGGTGCCGGCATGACCGACGGACAATCGCAGCGAGCCCGGCGTTCCCACTTGAGCCAGTGGGTGCCGGGCTCGCTGCTCACATTGCCTACCTGCGTGGCCGCGCTATCACAGGTGGACAACTATCCGGCCGAGAGCGACGTAGTAACCCATTTCACCACCATGCACGGGAGAGAGAGTCGGGTCTCAGCACGAGCGACCCACTCAGACGAGCGCGTGTGGAGCTCGCTCCAGGACGATCCCTAAACCGAATGATCGCGTGGCTGACTCGCATCCACGAGGCGCTACACCGGCTTGGCGCGGTCACTGCTCCTTCGGGGCGAATTCGCGAAGTGCCTTTTCGATTTCGCTGATCTCACCGATGAGTCGTCTCCGCAATTTCCGGATCTCGTCCTGCTCCTGCGTCGACCCTAGGCTTGTTCCGAAGTTACGCTGTCGTGTCCCGATCTCTTGGATCGATTGCTCAAGCTTCTCATTTGCCGTGCGCGCCCAAACGACCCTCTGGAGTACGGTCGCCGTGAAGGCCGGCGCGTGACGAGGTGCTTCGCGCAGAAGGCTCATCTCGTACGTCCAGAGATCGACAGGCGATAGCTCGGCGTCGAGGTGGATATTCTGGAAGCACTCCTGCCACAGCGCCATCCGCTTCGTCGGACTAAGCCTCGCCTTCGCTGGCTGACGAGCGAAGGTGCTTGTTCGTGTCAACCGTCCAGCGTCAACCCCTTCTCCGCTATCGAGCGCTTGAGGTGTCGGTAAGCCTCGTCCGCTGCGGCCTCGGTGACATCGCCATAGCGAGCGAGCAGATCGGGGTAGTCCTCCTGGAACATCTGCTCGGCCCACTCGCGAAGGTGTCGCTCGCAGCACCAGCAGTAGCACCACTCGCCGTCCAGTTCGCAATCAGCGGCGCTCCTCTACTCGGCAGGCCCCTACCGGCCGCGCACGTGGCTGAACGACATTGTCTTCGCCGAATGTCGTGGCGGGCCGGAGGAGCGCCCGTTGCACCCGTGGCAACAGGCCCTCGAACCCGTCCGCCATTGGATCCGCCAGGTGTCGGAGACGGGCGAACTGATCGTCGACCCATTCATCGGCTCGGGGACGACGGCAGTGGCCGCGGTCATGGAGGGCCGGCGCTTCATAGGCTGCGATATCGACGCGGGATGCGTCGAGACCACCCGGCGGCGTTTGGTGGAACTGGCTGCTCGGTCAGAGAACGACGAGGCCGGAGCCAGCGGAATGTCAGCGGACCTCCACTAACCGCCCCCCCACGACGCCACACGAGGCCCCACGAGGCCCCACGGCGATCACTGCGAAGCGCACGCTGACCTGCCTAAACCCAACGTGGTCCCACGAGGCCCCACGAGCCGTGGCAGCTTTGGGAGCAGGAGGTCGCGGGTTCGAATCCCGTCAGCTCCACCCAGTGGCCTATATCCCATTTAGTGGACCACGTCTTATGACAACCTGGCCTGGGGTTGGGGTGAGTGTAAGTCTTCGAATTCGCTCGGGGTGAGGTAGCCGAGCGCGCTGTGGCACCGGGCGGGGTTGTAGAAGTGCTCGATGTAATCCGCGATGGCGATGGCGAGCTCGAGGTTGGTCCGCCATCGTTGCCGGTCGAGCAGCTCGACCTGCATCGAGCCCCAGAAGGACTCCATGGGGGCGTTGTCGAAGCAGTCGCCGACGGTGCCCATGAAACTCACGAGGCCGAGGCGCCGGACGTTCTCGGTAAAGGCCCACGAGGTGAACTGGGTGCTGTGGTCCGAGTGGACGATCGTCTCAGGCGAGCTCGGCCTCAAAGTACCGGCCTTGGACAGGGCGTCGTTGACCAACGTGGCTTCACAGCGCCGGTCGATCGCCCAGCCGACCACCTTTCTCGAGTACATGTCCAAGACGACGCAGCAGTAGAGCTTGCCCTCTTGGGTCTCGTGCTCGGTGATGTCGGTGAGCCACAGCTCGTTGGGCGCTTCGGCCTTGAAGTTGCGCTGGACAAGGTCCTCGCAGGTGGGGGCGTTCTTTAAGTTCTTCACACCCTGGCGCGGCCCGGGCAGGCCTTTGATGCCGAGCTGGCGCATGATCTTTTTCACCAGCTTGGTGTTGACGATGAGCCCCTGCTCGATCTCGAGGGCGGCCCGGATGCGAAGCATGCCATAGGTGCCCCGAGAGCGGGCGTGGATGTCGGCGATGGCGTCGGTGAGCAGCAGGCGGCGGATCTCGCGATCATTGGGCTTTCTGAACTTGATGTCGTAGTAGGTCGAGCGGTCGAGGCCGACGACCTGACAGGCGAAGCGCTCGGAGTAGCCCAGGTTGTTCAGCCCCCGGACAACCTGGAACTTGCTTTTGGGTCCGCCCCGCCCTCCTCGAACAGGGCGCTGGCCGCCTTCACCGCCTTGAGCTCGGCCTCGAGCTCTTTGATGCGCCGCCGGGCTTGGAGGAGGGGATCAGCCTCGAAGCTCTTGGCCCCCGGGCGTCGGCCGGCGTCGATCAGCGCCTGGCGCCGCCACCTATAGAGGGTTACTTCTGCGATGCCGAGCTCGGCGACGAGGTCCTTGACCGCCTCACCGGCGAGAATCCGCTCGCAGGTCTGACGCCGAAGCTCGGCGGGGTAGTGCCTTGGCATGTCTGGCTCCTGGTGGACAGGGCCAAATTGTCTCAAGGTGGTCCACTTTTTGGGGTTTAGGTCAGTCGATTCAGACGACGAGCCCGAGGGCGAGGGCCGCCGCGCCGATCGCGCCGGACCGGTCGCCGAGCTCGGCTGAGCGCAGCAAGACCGCCCGCTCTCCCGTGCCGCGGCGCGTCTGTTCGAAGTACTTCTTGGTCAGCGGCATGAACAGATCGCCGTCGCGGATGATGCCGCCACCGAGGATCACCGCCAACGGATCGAGCACCTCGACCAGGTTCGCGATCCCGAGCGCGAGATAACGCGCGATGGTGTCGATGATCCCCCAGGCCTCGAGATCTCCGGCACGAGCTGCCTCGAAGATGTGCTCGCTCCTGATCGCGTCGGCCCGCCCGCCGGCGAGTTCCACTATGCGGGTGGCCTTCCCCACCAAGGCGGCCTCACGGGCGAGCCGGGCGTGTCCCGAGCCGGAGACGAACTGCTCCCAGCACCCGTGTCGGCCGCAGCCGCACAGAGGGCCATTCAGGTCGACGACAATGTGACCGATCTCGCCAGCAAAGCCCCTGCCGCCTCGCAAGAGCTGGCCACCGGCGATGATCCCGCCACCTATCCCGGTACCGAGCGTGATGATGATGGCGTCGCTCAGGCTCCGCGCCGCGCCGAAGGCGATCTCACCGGCGGCGGAGCACATTCCGTCGTTGTCGACGACGAGCCGGAACCTCTCCCGGCGCTCAAAGACGTGGCCCAGCCGCCGGGAGAGCTCCGCGGTCATCGGCGTGCCGGACACCGCGGGCAGGTTCGGCACCTCGTTCAGCACCCCGTGCCCGTCGAGAAGACCGGGGACACCGACACCGATGCCGACGAGCTCCTCGGAACGAGGCCCGAGGGATTCGACCAGGGTCGCGGTAGCACCTTCGAGGGAATCGAGAAGACGGCGACGCGAGTTCGATGACTTCACCCGGAATTCGTTGATGACGCTACCGTCGCCATTGACGGCTATGGCCAGGATCTTCGATCCGCCGACATCGAGACCAAGAGCTACGGACATAGCAGGTGACCTTAACAGCACCACTAGGGGGTGCAAAACCATCACCACGCCGTGCTTCCCGCACAATGGACGAATTCGAAACATGCGCAACTACACTTCGAGCGCGCGCGGGCGTAGCTCAATGGCAGAGCTCCAGCCTTCCAAGCTGGTCATGCGGGTTCGATTCCCGTCGCCCGCTCCAAGTGGCCTGTATCCCATTTCTGGCCGATCACACCGACATGACGACGAGTTTCGAGCCGGGCCACCATTGGCACCTTCGAAACACCGTTCGAAACCGGTCCCCGTAGTCCTTGCCGATTTAGCACGCGGGATCGGCCCCGAGAAGGACAACTCCAATTCGACGCAAGGTCCGTCGATCGCCTGCGTCGTTACCTGGGCTCCACGCCACGCCGATACCGCCGGGGAGATCACGCCCCGGTCAGCTGGCTAGGTGTGAGCGCACCTTGCCAAAGCAATCGGCGCGACGCGAGGCAACCGCCTCTTCCGACAGTGACAGCTCCGCGGCAATCTCGCCGTTCGACAGGCCCTCGAGGACCCCTTGCACGATGGCGACCTCGGTGGCGTTGAAACCGTACCGTGACCCGGTTCCCAGCGCGTCGAGGCAATGATCCATGAGCGCGCGGTCCAGGAACTGGCCACCTGCAGAAACGGTTCTTATACACGAGACCAGGTCGCCGCCGCGGATCTGCTTGAGGAAGTATCCCGCGGCGCCGACGAGAAGCGACGCGATGAGCGCTTCACCGTCGGCATAAGCAGTGAGCATGACGCAGGCCATCCCCGGATAGCCGGACCGGATCGCCCGGCACAAATCGACTCCGTCGCCGTCGGGAAGACGAACGTCCAGCACGACGACGTCAGGATGCACCTGCTCGACGAGAGGCTGCGTGTCTGCGGCCGTCGCCGCCTCACCGACGAACTCGAAGTCCTCCTCGCCCTCGAAGAGCTCCCGGATACTCTGCCGGACCGCGGCGTTGTCGTCGACGACGACGATCCGGATTCCCATCTGCTAACTGTGCGCTCGGTTCCAGCCATCTGTTCAGGGTCAAAGGTCCCGCCAAGGTGCCCCTGGGCCGATCGCGCCGTGACCACCCGGTTCGCGTGGCACGCTGGGGTCATGCCGTACCGGAGGGTTACCGATCCGCGTCGTCTTCAGCAGCTGCTGGAAGCGGTCCTCGTTCTCCAAACCGATCTCGATCTCGACACCGCACTCCGTCACATCGTCGAACAAGCCCGTCAGCTGGCCAACGCGCGTTACGGCGCCCTCGCCGTCATCGAACCGGGTTCAGAACGCCTAGCCCAGTTCGTGAACGTCGGGTTCACCCCCGAGCAGGTCGACCGCATCGATCACCTGCCCCGCGGCGAAGGCATCCTCGGGATGCTCTTCGACACCCAGCATCCCCTCCGCCTCGCCGATCTCACCCAACATCCGGCCTCGGTCGGATTTCCCGCCCACCACCCGGTGATGCGGTCCTTCATCGGGGTGCCGATCGTGGTCCACGGCGAGGTGTTCGGCAATCTCTACCTCACCGAGAAGATGGACGCCGAAGAGTTCTCCGAGGAGGACGGAGACATCCTGCAGGGGCTGGCAATGGCCGCGGGCACGGTCATCGACAACGCGCAAATGCACGCCAAGGTAAGTGAGCTCGGTGTCACCGCTGAACGGGCCCGCATCGCCCACGACCTCCACGACACCGTGATCCAACGACTGTTCGCGACCGGTCTCTCACTGCAGAGCGCCCTGCGACAGGTCACCGCCCCGGAGGCACTTCGGGTGATCCATACCGCGGTCGACGACCTCGACGACACGATTCGTCAGATTCGCACCTCGATCTTCGCCCTCGAGCCCCTGCCGGTCGGCCGACGAAGCCCGCGGACGCGTTTCCTCGAGCTGTGCGCCGAATCGGCCCGCGGCCTGGGCTTCGAGCCCTCGATCTCGGTCTCGGGGCCGATCGACACCGAGGTGAGCGAACACGTCGCCGGCCACATGCTCGCCGTGCTGCGCGAGGCCCTGACGAACGTCGCCCGTCACGCTCACGCGAGCCGGGTTCACGTCGGCCTCGAAGTCGCCGAACATCGCCTCCGGCTCACGGTCACCGACGATGGAGTGGGCCTGCCAATGGGCTCGGGACCCGCGAGCCGGGGACTCACGAACATGGCCGAGCGCGCCAAGTTCCTTGGTGGCTCGTTCACGATCGCGCCCGGTGCCAAGTCGGGAACCGAAATGACTTTCGAGGTCCCCCTCATCACCGAGTAGATCCGCCCGGCGCCTCCTGGCGATGGCGGTCCACCCCAGGATCGGTGGGTCACGCTCCCCCGCCCCTCCAGATCCGCTCCGCCGCCGCGAGCCGGCTAGCTATCCGGGATCTCTTCCGCCGGATCTGCGCCGCGCACCGCGATCCTCACCCGGCGCTCCTGACGAAGAACCCGCAGCCGGTGGAGGACGAAAGCCACCACGACCACCACGACCAACGCCACGAGCACGTAACCAGCGATCGAGACGTCGTGTGCCACGCGCTTCCATTCGTATCCGACGCCGTAGCCGACCGCGGCGAAACTGCCCGTGTAGATGATCGTCCCGAAGAAGTTAA
Source organism: uncultured Acidimicrobiaceae bacterium (assembly GCA_963761425.1). GTDB lineage: Bacteria > Actinomycetota > Acidimicrobiia > Acidimicrobiales > Bog-793 > Bog-793. The sequence continues at coordinate 147,438 of CAVXGQ010000006.1, forward strand.
AGACCTCGAACCGAGCTAAAGCCATGTCCGCCGTTCCGGCGACGATCGACGTGAACGCGCGCACGACCGGCATGGCCCGTCCGACGAACACCGCGAACTCTCCCTTGCCGGACAGCCAGCGCTCCGCGCGGTCAAGGTCTTTGGAGGTGAGCAGCACGAATCGTCCGAGCCGCTCGACGAGCGGCCGACCCCCGACCCGCCCGACGGCAAAGGCAGTCGACGAACCGAGAAGCTCCCCGAATGCTCCCAGGACGAGCACGAGGGCGAGGTTCATCCGGCCTGACGCGGCGAGCACGCCAGAGAACCCGAACGTGACCTCGGACGGGATCGGCACACAGCAAGCCTCGGCGAAGGCGAGCAGGACGAGCGCGGCATAGCCCGATTCCGTAAGGAGGTGCTGCACGGCTCCTATTTGTAGTCGGTCCCGCGCTCCCGCCGAACGGGAGGCCAGGTGAGCTGCCACCGGCGATAACGTGCCCGGGTGTCGCCGAACACAATCGCGAGCTCCGATGGCGTCGAGCTCACCGCCTACGACCTCGGTGGCGCAGGACGACCCGCGTTGCTGGTTCACGGCGCCGGGTTGAACGGCCTCAGCCTCCGCCCCCTGGCCGGATGCCTCGCTCGACGGCTCTCGTGTCGAGCGCTGGACCTGCGTGGGCATGGATCGTCGTCCACCCCGGCCACCTTCGCCTGGGAGGGCTTCGTCTCCGACGTGCGTGCCGCAGTGGACCAGCTCGGCTTGCGGCGCCCGGTCGCGAGTGGCCACTCGCTGGGCGCGACCGCTGTGCTGGGCGCCGAAGCGGAGAGCCCAGGCATCTTCGCTTTCCTCTTCTGCTACGAACCGATCGTCCACGCTCCTGACATCCCCGAAGCGCCCGATGAAGACATCGCCGAGGCGGTAAGGCACCGTCAGGCGGTCTTCCCCTCTCGCACGGCTGCTGCCGACCGCTATCGGCAGAGGTGGCCGTTCGTGAACTGGGACCCAGCCGCGCTCGCCGGCTACGTCGGGGGCGGGTTCGTCGACCTTCCTGATGGCTCGGTCGAGCTCGCCTGCGCCCCGGAGAACGAGGCGCGCATCTATGAGGCCGCCGAGCGATTCGACGTCTACGGTCGACTCGGCGCCATCGCGTGCCCGGTGACGATCGGTCGCGGTACGGCCAGCGACGTGCTGTCGGCTCAAGGCGCCGACGCGATCGTCTCGCAGCTGGTCAACGCGTCAATCGACGAGTTCGTCGGCTTCGACCATTTCGGCCCGTTCACCGACCCCTCGATCGTCGCGGAAGCCGTATTCTCCGCGATCGACACAGCCGGGGCGTAGCCTCGAAGTCGCGATGTCCTTTCCGCTACCGAGCACCCTTTCGCCCTCGAAGCTCGCTCGTTTCGTGCAGTGTTCGCTCGCCTTCCGGTACTCGTACATCGACCGGCTTCCCGAGCCTTCGTCCATCCAACAGGTACGGGGCACGCTGGTTCACCGCGCTCTTGAGCTGCTGTTCAGTTCGGCACGAGGTGCCGACCGCACCCGCGCTCGCGCTCGCGAATCGCTGGCTTCGGCGTGGGAGGACGTTTCAGCATCCGAGGAATTTGCCGGTCTGGCACTCGACGACCAAAGCGCCCGTCGTCTCCTTGACGACGCCACGGATCTCCTCGAGCGATACTTCTCGCTCGAGGACCCGGCCGTCGTGCATGAAGTCGGGCTCGAACTCGACCTGCACGCGACCGTCGAAGGCGTCGAGCTTCGCGGCATCATCGACCGCCTCGACGACCTCGGTGATGGTGCGCTCGCGGTGGTCGATTACAAGACCGGTCGGGCGCCTTTGCCGGACCGATCGCGCTCGAGCCTCGCCGGTGTCTACTTCTACGCCCTGCTCTGCGAAGAAGTGCTGGGCACCCGCCCGAAAGAGGTTCGGCTGATGTATCTGCGTGACCAGGTCGTCTTGGTCGAATCCCCGACCGAGCAGACCATACGCGGCGCCCGCCAGCGAGCCCTCGCGGCCTGGGAGGCGATCGGTAGGGCTTGCGCGACCGAGGACTTCCGACCGAGTCCGTCTCCTCTCTGCAAGGTGTGCGCCTTCCGATCCCTATGCCCGGCGTTTGCGGTCACGACGCCTGTCGTCGACGAGGCGACCGCGTAGCAGTCCGACTAATCTCGAGGCCCGATGCTCCGCACGCTCGTCGCCGACTTCGACGAGCGTGTCGACGCGCTGTTCGATCACATCCGCGGGAATCCCGTCGCCGACCGGGTCTTCTACACCGCTTCCGCTCTGGGCGAGTTCGGGTTGATCTGGGTCGTGTTCGCGCTGTTGCGCGCCCTGCGTGGAGGTCGGCTCAACGAGAAGGCGGCTCGGCGGGCGATCGTCGCGACCGGTGTCGAGTCGGTTCTCGTCAACGTGGTGATGAAGTCGTTCGTGCGTCGCCACCGACCGGCCAACGAGCACCACCACCCCCTGCCCCTGCGCCAACCGCTCTCCTCGAGCTTCCCTTCGGGTCACGCCACGGCGGCCTTCTGCGGGGCGACCCTGCTTTCTGACGGCCAAGACCCGCTCGCCCCGCTGTACCTGGCGACCGCGGTGGTCGTCGCGGCAAGCCGGGTCTACGTTCGCATCCACCACGCTTCAGACGTCGTCGGCGGCATGGCCGTCGGGCGCGTGCTCGGACTGATCGGCAAGCGCCTCGCACCGTTGCACGCCCGTGACTAGCCAGGTGCCATTGGGCGGGATCACCTCCATCGCGTACCGTCGCCGAAAGATGCGCCTGGTGCGCCGCTCGGAGGTGGGCGACCGATGAGCGTCGCCATCGTGATGGGGAGCGACTCCGACGAGGCCGTGATGCGCCAAGCCGCCGAAGCACTCGATGAACTGGGCGTCCCGTGGGAGATGCGCGTGATCTCGGCGCATCGTGCCCCGTACGACACGCTGGAATACGCGCGAGGTTGTCGCGCCCGCGGCATCCAGGTCATCATCGCCGGGGCAGGCGGGGCGGCGCACCTCGCCGGCGTGCTCGCCGCGGCCACGCCGTTGCCGGTGATCGGGGTGCCGATCGGGTATGCCGCGCTCTCGGGCCTCGACTCGCTGCTCTCGATGGTGCAGATGCCTCGCGGCGTGCCCGTCGCCACCGTCGGGATCGACGGGGGGCGCAACGCCGGCCTGCTCGCCGCCCGCATCGTCGGTGTCGCCGACGAAGGCGTCCTGCAGGCGGTCGTCGAGTTCCAGGGTCGCCTGGCCGACGACGTACGAGCGCAGGACTCCGCGATCCGGCAGCGGACCGGCGGCAAAAGCACCCCTTCTCAGCTGGTCTGATGGACTCGCTGGCTGAGCGGCTCGGGTTGGCGCCACAGGCGCGGGCGTTGATCGTGTCGTGTGACGATCTCGGTTTCTCGTACGCGGCGAACGTCGCGGTCTACGACGCGTTGCGCCAAGGCACCGCCACGTCCGCCTCCCTCATGGTCCCGGCTCCCTGGGCACGGGGCGCCGTGCGCGCCTACCGGGGTGAGGACGTCGGCGTCCACCTCACCTTGAACGCCGAGCACGAGCTGTACCGCTGGGGACCGATCACACACTCCCCGTCGCTATTCGACGGTGAGGGCGGCTTCCCGCGCACGATTGCCGACGTCTGGGAGCACGCCGATCCCGACGAAGTCCGACGCGAGTGGCAGGCGCAGATCGATCGCTCGACCCTGTGGGGCATCGACGTGACGCATCTCGACTCGCACCTCGGCGGCGTGGAGCTGAGGCCAGAGTTCTTCGACGTGTATCTCGAGCTCGCCGACGATCGCCGGCTCCCCGTGCGCCTTCCCGCCGTCGAAGAGGAACGTCGGGTGGGTTTCCCGTTCCGCGAACTCGCTGCCGAGCGGGGCGTCATCGCGCCTGACCGCGTGGTGCCGATCGCGGCCTTCGTCGCCAACCTGACCGGCCGGGCCGAGGATCTCGACCTCGTGCCGCCGGGGATCACCGAGGTCCGCGCCGCGCCGTCACTCGACACGCCGGAGTTGCGCGCCTCGGCGGTCGATTGGTCCTTTCGGGTCGCCGACGGCGAGCTGATCGGACCCACAGGTCCACTGGCGCGCCTGATCGAGACGACACGCCTTCCGACGATCGGCTATCGAGCGTTGCGTCAGTTGTTGCGCTAACCGCCGCGACGGCCTTCGTTCAGTAGTACTTTGGCACGTAGGCACCGCGGCCGAGTGCCGCGCTCTCGAAGTAATCGAGAGAATCGTCGACCTCGCCGCGCACTTCGCGCACCCACTCCAGGCGCTCTTTCAACATCCGCTCGACGCCGGCACGCAGCGTCATCGAAGAGATCGCACAGGTCCCGCAGGCCCCCTGCAGCTCCACGTTGACGATCCCGGCGCGGTAGTCGACCCCGGCGAGCACGAGGTCTCCGCCGTCCTGCTGGACCGCTTCAGCCATCAGCTCGATGAGCTCGGTAAGCGCGACGCGACGGCGCTCCAACTCCTCGGGCGGCAGTTCGTCCACGGCCCGAGAATCCTCGGAAAGCGGAGGGGCAGGTGGGGCCACGGCCGGTGGATGCGTTCGTTCCCACTCGCCGTCACCGCCGGTTGTCGTCATCACGTCTCCTAACCACCAGCTCACACTCTCTATCACGGCCGGACGGTCTCGACTTAGGATGCCGCAATGCAGCTCGTCGTCCTCGCGGCTGGACACGGGACCCGTTACGGGGGCCTAAAACAGCTCGCCCCGGTCGGGCCTCACGACGAGTCCATCATGGACTATACGGCTTTGGCGGCCGACTCCTGCGGGTTCGACGGCATCGTCCTCGTCGTGAGGGGCGAGATCCGCGAACAGATGGAGCACCACATCAGCCGGCATTGGCCTGCCTCGCTTCCCGTTGCCATGGTGTGCCAGTCACCCGTCCCCGGAACGGCACAGGCGGTCGTCTCGGCCCGGCCGGAGCTCCACGGCCCCTTCGGCGTGGCCAATGCCGATGACCTGTACGACGAGGCCGCGCTGAGGATCGTGCACGACCACTTCACACGGCCTCGCCAAGACGGAACCGTGGAGGAAGCGCACGTCATGGTGGCCTATCAGCTCGTGCACACCGTGCTCACCGACGCCACGGTGAAGCGCGGGCTGTGCGAAACGGGCGGCGACGGCCAGCTCGTTCGGATCGTCGAACACACGGTGTCGCTGCTCGAGAACGGCCGGTTCGTCGCCGTGCCGGTCGCGACAGGCGAATCAGGGGATTTGGCCGAGCCGCGGCTCATCCCCGGCTCGGTGCGGGTCTCGATGAACCTCTGGGGCTTCCACTTCCGGATGCTCGACCACCTCGAGCGCGCGCTCCAGTCCTTCGAACCGGGGGCCGGCTGCGGCGAGCTGCTGCTCCCCCAGGTGGTGGGGGAACTCGTCGTGTCCGGCACCGACCGAGTGCGCGTGGTCGACACCGAGGCACGCTGTATCGGCATCACTCACCCCGAGGACATCGCGATCGTGCGCGATCAGCTCGCGGCGGATCCCGCCATTTTGGCCCCGATCCGGGAGATCCAGGAAACCTGAGCGCGCCACCGCGTCGTTTTTCGCCTTCGAGCCAGACTGCGTAGTGTAGGGCGCATGCCACTCGTCTACGTCAATGGTGCGCTCGTCACCGCGGAGAACGCGACCGTTTCGGCCTTCGACCATGGACTCATCGTCGGCGACGGGGTCTTTGAGACCATCCTGCTCTACCAGGGGCGCCCGTTCGCACTTCGCCGCCACCTGACTCGGCTCGAGCACTCGGAGCGAGGGCTCGGGATCCCACCCATCCCCTCCGAGGATGTGGCCCACGCCATCCACGCCGTCGTCGACACGGCGGAATTCGCCGTCGGCCGGATCCGGATCACGGTTACCTCTGGAGCCGGACCGCTCGGTTCGGGAAGGGGCAGCGATCCGCCGACGCTCGTCGTCGCCGCCGATCCCTTCGAGTCCTTCGACGAGCCCTCCTCGGTCCTGGTCGTCCCCTGGCCCCGTAACGAGCACGGCGCGCTCCGCGGACTGAAGACGACTTCGTACGCCGAGAACGCCTTGGCGCTCGAGCGGGCACACCAAAGCGGCGCCGACGAGGCGATCTTCGGCAATACCGCCGGCATGCTCTGCGAGGGAACCGGGTCGAACGTCTTCGTCGTCGTTGCCGGGGAGCTCGTCACGCCCCCGCCGTCGTCGGGCTTGCTCGAGGGGGTCACGCGTGGCCTCCTGCTCGAACGAAACGGGGGGATCGAGCGGGATGTGCCGCTCGCCAGCTTCACCAGGGCCCAGATCGACGAGGCCTTCCTCACCTCGACGTTGCGAGGTGTCCAGCCGATCGGAACCATCGACGGCCATCGCCTCGCCACGGTCGGCGGCCCCGAGACCCAGAAGGCGACGGCCGCCTACGCCTCGCTGCTCGGCGGCGAGATCGACCCTTAGGCCGCAGGCGGCGGGTAGGTCGGCGGCGGGGGCCACCGCCTGGTGTCGCCTGGTCTCTCCCCGGCACCACCGGGACGATCCCGCCCGCGGGTTCGCCGGGCCCCACCGGGAGCGGTGGACGGGTCGGGTGGCGTCGGCGTCAGACCGGTGACGGGGCGATGCCGCGGACCGCGGCGACCACCTCGAGGACGCGGGTCGGCGTCGGGGCATCATGCCAGTCCACCACCACGCCCCGAGAAGGCGTCCGAAGCACGCTCCAGACGGCCGAGGCGACCTCTGCCGGGGAGGCGACCGCCTCGACGCCGACCAGTGCCACCAGCGGGAACCCGTCCGTTCCCAGGGCCTCTGACACCTCTCGCAGCACCTGGGTGTCACCGCCCGCCACCTCGACGAAGCAGCAGTCCGCGTGCCGCTTCGCGCAAGCTGCGAGCTCGGCGGGCGGAGGTGGCGAAACCCCGGGGGTGGGGCCCGGCGCCGGCACCAGCACGCCGAGCGGGGTCGGCGTCGCGCGCCGTGCCCTCGGCTCATTCCACGCCCCTTGGATCGCAAAATGCCGACCGGCCAAGGTCGGCCCCGGAGTGTCGAGCATCAGCCGCACCACGTCGAGCGCCTCGGCGAGCTCATCGAGACCCGTCCCGGAGGGGGTCGCGGACGGGCGGAGGCAGACGAGGGCCCGCCCCGTGGAACAGACGTCGAGCGCGGCCACGGTTTTGGCGAGAACCGCGGGGTGCCGTTCCCCGACCGCGGTCGCCACGCATCCCAGCACCACCCGGGAGGTCGCGGCCGCCAACGCACCAAGCAGGACGAAGGGGTCGGCGGGGGCGCCCGGCGCCCGTGCCCCATCGAGGATCACGGCTTGCGCTCCCGCCTGCTCCGCCGCCATCGCCAGACGCACCAGTTCAGCCGGCGCCAGGTCGGCACCGGCTGCGGCGGACCGCCCCGAGGCGGGACGGAACCGGACGCCAACGGTGACCGAGTCCACCGGGACGTTGTAGCGGAATCGGCGCCCGTCCGCCCGAAGGTCACTCGGGTCGGGCGATAATGCCTCATGGCACGTGCGCGAGCGCAGCGTCCCAGGCCGATCCGCGCCGTGTTCGTGCGCGATCCCCTCACCGGCCGGACCGCCGAGGTGCGCTCGATCCAGCCGCTCGCCGCCCGCAAGCCCTACCGGTGCCCGGGGTGCAACCAGGAAATCCCCCCGGGCGTCGGCCACGTCGTCGTGGTCCCGCTCGCCGACGCCTCCGAACGCCGCCACTGGCACGGCGCCTGCTGGGAACGGCGCTCGGCCCGCCAATCCGGTCGGTGAGCCCGGGACACGAGGAGCCCGGAACAGAAGCCATTCACCCGGGCGATAGACTTCTGGTGCGTCGCGCGTGCTCTGAAGACGGAGATACTTGGTGACCGGGGTACTTGGCCTTAATTCGTTCGGCTACAGCGGCAGCACTGGTGACCTCGTGCTCTCGGCCGTTTTCGCCGTGGTCTTCGCGCTCCTCGGCTACCGCATCTCGGCGCGGCACCGCATGATGCGCGGCGTCACCCCTTGGCGGCTGCCCTCCATCGTCTGGGCCATCCTGTGCGGGGTCTTCCAGCCCTTCGGGATCATCCTCGAGCTCGTCGCCGAGTTCACGACCAGGCCCCAGCCCCGTCCGAGCCCGACGCCCGGCGGGTCCGAACCAGCAGGGGGCCAGTTCTCCTTCGGGGCTACGCGCGTGACGAGCACCCCACCCCTGGCACCAATCGAGATCGCGCCGGGACCGAATTCCTGGGGACCGGCGATCGCGCCACCAGACGACGGTTCGGGCCATTCGCCGCTATTCGGCTGGTACCCGGACGCCACCCGGCGTCACGCCCTGCGCTACTGGGACGGCCGGGGTTGGACCGAACACGTCGCCGACGACGGCAAGGTGGCGACCGACCCGATCTGATCCGCGGTTTCCAACCCGCCGGGGCCGGTCAACGGGTGGTTTAGAGTTCTTTCTCCGGCAGTGCCTCGACGTTCACGTCTCGGAAGGTGACCACCTTCACCGACGAGACGAACCGGGCGGGACGGTACATGTCCCAGACCCAGGCGTCGCCGAGTTCGACCTCGAAATGCGTTGCCCCCGCGCTCTCGTGAGGAGTCACCGTCACCTCGTTCGCCAGGTAGAAGCGGCGCTCGGTCTCCACCACGTAGCGGAACATCGGCAGCACGGCGCGGTACTCCTGGTACAAGGCGAGCTCGATCTCCGCCTCGAACTGGTCCAGGTCCTCTTCGGCGCTCAACGTCGGCTCCTCATCCGCCAACCTCCGATCACCGGTTCAGCGCGTCGCGCGACGCTCCTTGATCTTCGCAGCCTTGCCGACCCGGTCGCGTAGGTAATACAGCTTCGCGCGCCGGACGTCGCCTGCCGACACCACCTCGATCTTCGCGAGGATCGGGGAGTGGACCGGGAACGTCCGCTCCACGCCGACGCCGAAACTCACCTTGCGGACGCTGAAGGTTTCCCTCGCCCCCGCGCCTTGGCGGCGCATCACCGCGCCCTGGAACACCTGGATGCGCTCGCGATTGCCCTCTACCACCCGGACGTGCACCTTCACCGTGTCGCCGGGGCGGAAGTCCGGGATGTCGTCCCGCAGCGTCGCGCGGTCAACCAGATCGGTGGGGTTCATGGTCCGTCGTGCTCCTTCGCGGGACGCGGCGCCGCGGAGGAACCGAAGTCACGCGCGGCGCCGCAGCATCTAGAGGATAGCCGTGCTCGCGTAGCAATCGCACCTCGCTGGCAGAAAGGCCCCCGCGGGATTCGATCAGGTCCGGACGGCGCGCGATGGTGCGGGCCAGCGCCGCGGCCCGACGCCAACGCGCGACCGCGGAATGATCACCGCTGCGCAACACCTCGGGAACCTTCCAGCCGCGGAACTCGGCCGGACGCGTGTACTGCGGGTACTCGAGCAGCCCCGTCGTGAAGCTCTCGTCCTGGGGCGATGCCTCGTTGCCGACGACGCCGGGAACGAGGCGTGCCACGGCCTCGATCACCGCCAGCGCGGCGAGCTCGCCCCCGGCGAGCACGTAGTCGCCGACCGAGATCTCCCCGTCGACGAGATGGTCGGCGATGCGCTGGTCGACCCCCTCGTAACGACCGCACAGGAGGGAGAACGCCCCGCGGGCCTGCAACTCCTCGACAAAGGCCTGGTCCAGCCGGCGCCCCCCCGGGCTCATGAGGTAGAGCGGGCGAACCGGGCCGATCCGCTCGACGGCCGCGAACACCGGCTCGGGAGCGAGCACCATCCCCGCGCCACCGCCGAAGGGCGCGTCATCGACCGAACGATGCGGGTCGGACGCCCCGACACGGAGGTCGTGCACGGCGAGATCCACGACCCCGGCGCGGATGGCCCGTCCGAAGACCGCCTCGGAGCAGTAACGCGCCACCAGGTCGGGGAAGATCGTGAGCACCTCGACACGAAGCGCGGCCGCACCGCGGCTCCCGGGAGAGGGCTCGGGCCGGTCGGTCCTCACTCGAACAATCCCTCGGGAGTGTCGACGACGACCCGGCCCGGCGAACAGGCGACGACGAAGCGAACCGGAACAAGATAGCGACCGTCGACGACCAAGAGGTCGCTGGCCGGATTCGCCTCGACCGAGGTCACCGAGCCTCGCGCGACGCCGTCGGCGTCGACCACCTCGGAACCGATCAGCTCGTGAACGAAAAGGGCCCCGGCATCGTCGATCGGCTCAGCCTCCAAGCTGACCCCGCGCAATCGTTCCGCCGCCTCGCGGTCGTCGACACCCTCGAAGGAGACGAGGTGGCATCCACGATGCGGCCGCACCGCCGCGACGGTGAGTTCCGCCGGCAGGCCGCCACCCGCCCCGGCCGGCCCCACCACGAGGCGCGCACCGGGCTGGAGCCGCTCGGGTCGGTTCGAGACGAACCGGACAACCACCTCACCGGCCAACCCGTGGGGCTTGACGATCCTGCCGACTTCGAGGAGCGCCACGAACGCGCCGCTCAGTCGACAATGTCGACGGTGGCGTCCGTTCCGTCACGCGCCGCCGCAGATCGGACGAGTACGCGCAGGGCCTGCGCGACACGGCCCCGTTTGCCGATGATCCGCCCCATGTCGCCAGGCGCGACGTGGAGGTCGAAACGCAGTCCGTTGCGTCCCGCCTCCGTCTTCACGACGACCGCGTCCGGTTCGTCGACGATCGAGCGCGCCACGTGCTCGAGTACGGCGCGGGCGACTCCTCCCGAAACCCGGTTGCCCGAGTCGTCCTCGGGTCGGGGCTCGGCGCCGTATCCGGCCTCCCCGGCGTCCTCGCCCTCGACCTCGTCGACCTCGTCGACCTCGTCGACCCCGCCGACCTCGTCGACCTCGTCTGCGTCGCCGTCGTCGGTCGGGCCGAAGTCAGGACCTTCGAAAAGTGGGGTGTCTGAAGTCATGGACCCTCAATCATCCCCCGCGTCGGCTGCGACCGCTTTCTCGGGGTGATCCTCGGCGGCTCCGGGCTCCGCTTCGACCGGTGGCACCGCCTCCCCGGCGACCTCGACGGGGGCCGGTGCCAGGACCTTTTTCGCGCCCGCCTTCTTCGCGCCGGCCTTCTTCGCGCCGGCCTTCTTCGCGCCGGCCTTCTTCGCGCCGGCCTTCTTCGCCCGCTTCGCCTTGGCCGCGGCGCGCTTCTTGGCGGCTTCGCTCTTCTTCTGGGCCGCCTTCGCCGCTCCAGAGGACCTGGCCGCGGTGAACTCGTCCCACGCCCCGCAGATCTTGAGAATCTTGCGGACGGTCTCGCTCGGTTTGGCGCCCTGACTGAGCCACGCGACCGCTCGGTCGTTCTCCACCTCGATGAGCGATGGCTCCGAGCGCGGCGCGTAGGTCCCGATGACTTCGATGAACCGGCCATCTCGAGGCGAACGACTGTCCGCCGCGACGATCCGATATGTCGGCTGCTGCTTCTTTCCCATCCGCTTGAGGCGGAGCTTCACGGCCACGTCTTTCTCGCTTTCCTTGGTGTCGATCGAGTCCCGACTGGCGCCTCGCCACCCATCCCGCTAGTGGCTGCGGGCGGGCGTCACCCGGCTGCCCTTGCGCTTGTCTCGGCGTCCGCCGGGGCGCGCCCCCGCCATCATGCCCGAGGATCGCATCAGCTTCTGCATCTGCCGGAACCGGTTGAGCAGATCGTTCACATCTGCCGGTCGCGTGCCGCTGCCGGCGGCGATCCGGGTCCGGCGCGACCCGTCGATCACCCCGGGGTCCCTACGCTCGGCCGGCGTCATCGACCGGATGATCGCCTCGATCCGAGTGAGGTTGGAATCGTCGACCGGCGCCTGGCGCATCTCTTTGGGAAGCCCCGGGATCAGCTCGACGATGCCCGAGAGCGGCCCCAGACGCTTCATCTGCTGGAGCTGGTCGTGGAAGTCCTCGAGCGAGAAGCGGCCGGACCTCATCCGGTCCATGGCCCTTGCGGCGACGTCTTCGTCGTAGCTGTGCCCGGCCCGCTCGATCAGCGACAGCACGTCCCCCATGCCGAGGATCCGACCCGCCATCCGCTCGGGATAGAAGATCTCGAAGTCGGCCGGGCGCTCGCCGGTGGAGACGAAGGCGATTGGCCGGCCGACGACCTTGGCGACCGACAGCGCCGCCCCGCCGCGCGCGTCCCCGTCGAGCTTGGTGAGGATCACCCCGTCAAGCGAGAGGGCGTCGTGGAAGGCGACAGCGGTCGCCACGGCATCCTGACCGGTCATGGCGTCAAGGACGAGGAAGGTGTAGCGGGGTGAGGTGGCCTGCGCGACGGCGCGGACCTCGTCCATCAGGGCTTCGTCGATCGAGATGCGCCCGGCCGTGTCGATGACGGCCACGTCGCGACCCACCCGGACCGCCTCGGCGATCCCGCGCCTCGCCACCGTGACCGGGTCGGTCGGCTCGCTGAAGACGGCCGCTCCCACTTGACGGCCGAGCACCCGCAACTGTTCGACGGCGGCCGGACGCTGCAGGTCGGCGGCGACGAGCAGCGGGTGACGGCCCTCTTCGACGAACCAGCGGGCAAGCTTCGCCGCGACGCTCGTCTTGCCCGAGCCCTGCAGCCCGGCGAGCAGGACCACCGTGGGCGGCTTCGAGGCGTAGGTGATGCGGAGTTGCTCGCCCCCCAGCGTGGCGGTGAGCTCTTCGTTGACGATCTTGATGACCTGCTGGGCGGGCGTGAGGCTCCGCTCGAGCTCGGCGCCGGCGGCACGGGTGCGGATCTTGTCGATGAGATCCCGCACCACGTCGAGATGGACGTCACCTTCTAAGAGCGCGACGCGGATCTCGCGCAGGGCCTGGGAGAGGTCGGCCTCGGAGAGCCGACCCCGGCCGCGCAGCCGCGTGAAGATCTCCTCGAAGCGATCGGTGAGCGTCTCGAACATGAAAACTCCAGGCTAGTCCCCTCTATCGGCCCCTCCCCCCGGGTTCGGCGACCGTCGCGACCGTTTCTCGTCGCCGCGATCAGTCGCCGACCAAGGCCGCGGCGAACTCCTCCGGATCGAAAGAGACGAGATCCTCGGTGCCCTCGCCGATCCCCACCAGTTTGATCGGGAGGCTGAGCTCCTCGTGGATGGCCAACACGATCCCGCCCTTGGCGGTCCCGTCGAGCTTGGTGAGCACGATCCCGGTGACGGCGACCGCGTTGGTGAACTCCCGGGCTTGGACGAGACCGTTCTGCCCCGTGGTGGCGTCCATCACGAGCAGCACCTCGCTCACCCGGCCGGGTGGCCGATCGGCTACCCGCTTCACCTTGCGGAGCTCGTCCATCAGGTTCACCTTGGTGTGCAGGCGGCCGGCGCTGTCGGCGAGGACCAGATCGGCGCCGCGCGCCACGGCGTGCTCGACGGCATCGAAGATGACCGAGGACGGGTCGGCCCCATCGGCGCCCCGCACTAGCGTGGCCCCGCATCGCTCCGCCCAACTGCCGAGCTGGTCGCCGGCCGCGGCCCGGAACGTGTCACCCGCGGCGAGGACGACGCGGCGGCCCTGGGCGATCAGTTGTGCCGCGAGCTTGCCGATCGTCGTCGTCTTGCCGACACCGTTCACCCCGACGAACAGCCACACGGTGGGGGACGAGGTGCCCATCTTCAAGGAGCGATCCTCACCCGCGAAGCCGGCGACGATCTCGTCTCGCAGCGCGGCCACGAGCCCCCCCGGGGCGGCGTCGCCCGCGCCGGTGCGCAACTTGTCGCGCAGCGCGTCCAGGATCCGGGTCGTGGACTTGAGACCGACGTCGGCGAGCAGGAGGGTCTCCTCGAGTTCGTTGAAGCTCGCCCGGTCGATTTTCGCGGACCGGATCCTTCCGAACGGCGCCGCCACCGCCTGGCGAGTTCGCCCCAGACGATCGGCGAGGCGGGGCCGGCCTCCCGCCCCGCCGGAGGCGGCGGGCGCCGGCGTGTCCCCTCCCGGTCCGACGGTTGGGGCCGCGCCCCGGGCCGGTGCCGACGGATCGTCACGGTGCCACTACCTCCGTCCTCACGGCGGGTCGGCGGCGGACACCACCGGGACCGCCACGCCCGGGGCCGGCGGACCTCCGCGCCGCTCGACCCGCTCGCTCACCACCTTGGACGCCCCCTCGGGTTGGAGGGAGATCCCGTAGAGAGCATCGGCGACCTCCATGGTCCGCTTCTGGTGGCTGACAATGAGGAGCTGGGCGTCCTCGCGGAACTCGTCGACCAGGGTGAGGAAACGTCCCAGGTTGACGTCGTCGAGGGCCGCTTCGACCTCGTCGAGCACGTAGAACGGCGACGGCCGGCTGCGGAACACGGCGAACACAAACCCGAGCGCCACGAGGGCTCGCTCACCGCCCGAGAGCAGCGACAAACGACGGATGTTGCGTCCCGCCGGGCGCGCCTCGATCTCGACGCCGGTCGACAGGAGGTCGTCGGGCTCGGTGAGGTGGAGACGGCCCGAGCCGCCCGGGAACAGCGTCGCCAACAGCACCGCGAAGTGCCGCTCGACGTCGGCGAAGGCCGCCGAGAAGCTCTCCACGATCTGGCGGTCGACCGCGGCGATCACCCGGTTCAGCTCTCGACGGGCGGTGCGGACGTCGTTCAGCTGGCCTTCCAGGAAGGTGCGCCGATCGACCAGCGCGGTGAGCTCCTCGGCGGCGAGCGGGTTCACCGGGCCGAGCGCCGCGAGCTCCCGCTCAAGGCTTCGAACCCGCTGGACGGCGTCGACGCCGGTGGCGAGCGCCGGGACTTCGGCGGCGAGGGCCTCTTCGGCCGCCACGTCGAACTCCCTCCGCAACCGTTCGACCGCCGACTCTTGGCGGAGGCGCGCCTCGGTGCGCTCAATCTCCAGCCGCTGACGACGCTCCTGGTCCGCCGCCACCGCCCGGGCGAGCTCGTCCCGCTCGTGACGCGTGGCGTCAAGTCCCGCGAGGCGCTGCTCGCTGGCGACGAGTCGGCGGTCATGCTCCTCGGCGGCCGCCGCAATCCCCCGGTCCAGCCGCGCGACGAGCGCCTCGAGCTCCGTCGCCAGACGGGCCAACGCCGCCTCTTCGTCGACACCGCCTACACCTTCACGCCGGCCGAGCAGGCGCCATTCGTCGAGCTGTCGCGCCAGGATTTCGTGCCGACCAGCAAGCAGCGATACCCGCTCGTCGAGCGCGGCCGACCTAACCTCGAGCTCGCGGCGGCGATCGCCGAGGGCTTTGGCGAGCTTGTCCAACTCCCGGCGGGCGACGACGGCCTGATCGGCCCGTGCGAGCCGGGCTTCCTCGGCCGCCTCGGCGGCGGCGAGCCGGACCTCCGCCTCCGCGAAGGCCTGTTCGGCGTCTCCGGCGGCGGCGGTGCCGGCCTGTTCGGCCGCGGCGGCGTCATCCTCCGCGGCGACGAGCTCTAACTGGCGGGCGACGTCGGCCCGGGCCGTCTCGTCGCTCGCTTTCTCGCCCTCCAGGCGGTCGAGCCGCCGCCGGGCCTCCTGCGCCGACCGGCGGACCGCGGCGAGCCCGCGACGGGCCTCGTCGACGGCGGTCGCGGCGCGCTCGACCGCGGCGACCGCGGCCTCGTTCGCTTGGCGTGCCGCGTCGAGCGCGGCACGCGTCGTCCCGGCACGCCCGGACCCGATGCGCCAACCGAACGGCGAGAACCGGTCGCCCTCGGGCGTGACGATGGTGCGCTCCGGTTCGGAAAGCGCCCGTTCGATCGCCGCTTCCGGGCCCGCCCGCACCACCTCGACGCCGCCGACCAGCCGGTCGAGGAGACGGGCCACCGCCGGATCGGCGCTGCGCACCGCGTCGCGCAAGGCTTCCGCCCCCGGGGGCAAGACCGTGGCCGAAGGGGTCTTCGGCCCGTCGGGCCACAACGGAAGGACCGCGCCGCCCGAGCCCCCGGCTCGCAGTCGCTCCACGGCGGCACGAGCGGCTGGGCCACCCTGGACGAGGACCACGTCGAGCACCCCCTCCAGGGCCGCTTGAAAGGCGGCCGTGAGGTCCTCGTCGACCTCCACGACGTCGAGCAGCGTTCCGACCACCCCCGAAAGGCCGACGAGCCGTTCGAGGCCGGCGCGGGCGCGAGCCTCGTCGAGGGCGAGTTCGAGCGCCTCGACCTGGGTCGCCGCCGCCTGGCGGCGCTCGAAGGCGCCCCGCAGTTTCTCCTCGGCCTCGGCGAGGGCGCCTTCGTGGTCCGACTCGGCGTGGTCGGCCGCCTCGGCCGCGGTGGTCGCCCCGGCGAGCTGGATGGCGAGGCGCTCCGAACGACCGTCGGCGGCTTCGAGTCGAACGGCGAACTCCTCGCGCCGCCGGGTGAGGGTCGCTACGCGGGCGTCGGCCCGCACCTCGGCCTCGCGGGTGATTCGCAGCACCTCCGCCGCGCCGTCCCGGGCGCGGCGTGCCTCGACCGCCGCGGTGAAGGGGGCGGACCCGTCTTCGTCCAAGGGTTGCGCCAGCTCGTCCTGCTCTCGGGTCAGACCCACCTCATCCGTCTCGAGCGCGGCAAACGCGGGGGCGAGCGCCTGCCGGTCGGACTCGGCCGCCCCGAGAGCCGCGGCGACGCGCCGGAGCTCCCCGTCGATGTCGGCCGAGGCGGCGGCCCCCTCGAGCACCGCCGCGAGGGCTGCCCCGGAACGCCGACGCTCGTTGACGACCGCTAGCTGCCCACGCCCCCGCTCCCAGAGCTGTTCCAGGTGGCCGACGACCGGGGCCAGCTCGTCGGCGCGGGTCCCTCCCAGCTGGTCCTCGATCGCCACCAGCCGGTCGTCGAGCATGGCGAGCTCGCGGCGGCGTCGGGCCAGGTCAGCGTCGAACGCCGCCGCCTTCGCGTCGAGCGCCGCGCTCTTGGCGCTGAGCGCGGCGAGCTCGCGCCCGGCCAGATGGAGCTGCAACGCCGACAGCTCGGCCGCCAGCTCTTCGTGCTGGTGGGCCGAGGTCGCCTGGCGCTCCAGCGGTTTCAGCTGCCGCCTGACCTCCCGCAATAGGTCCTGGACCCGCGCCAGCCCCGCGGCGCTCGCCTCGAGCCGACGGGTGGCGCGTTCACGACGACGCCGGTACTTGAGGATTCCCGCCGCCTCCTCGATGATCGCCCGGCGTTCCTCCGGGTGGGCAGCAAGCACCGCGTCGAGCTGACCCTGGCCGACGACGATGTGCTGCTGGCGGCCGACCCCCGTGTCGGAGAGGAGTTCTTGCACGTCGAGCAGTCGACACGGGGACCCGTTGATGGCGTACTCGCTCTCGCCCGAACGGAACAGCGTGCGGGTGATGGTCACCTCGGCGAGCTCGATCGGCAGCCGTCGCGCCGAATTGTCGATCGTGAGGGTCACCTCCGCCCGCCCGAGCGCCGCCCGCTTGGCGGTGCCGGCGAAAATGACGTCGTCCATCTTTCCCGAGCGCAAGACGCTCGGCCCCTGCGCGCCCAGCACCCAGGCAATGGCGTCGACGACGTTGGATTTCCCCGAGCCGTTGGGGCCAACGACAACGGTGATGCCGGGCTCGAACTCGAACTCGGTCGGGTCGGCGAACGACTTGAATCCCTTGAGACAAAGCGACTTCAAAAACACGGCGTCGCCACGTTACCCGGGCGGCGCGGCCGGCCCCGGCCCACCGCGGCGGGCCCCGGGATGGCGGGCACGCCGGCAGGGTTTCGGTTCAGGACTGGCAGCGCGGGCAGAAGTGCGCCGAGCGACCCGCGATCCGCGATCCGACGATGGTCGTGCCGCAGCGGGGACAGGGCTCACCGGCCCGGCCGTAGACGGCGTGCTCGGTCTGGTAGCTCCCGGGTTCGCCGAACAGGTCTCGGTAGCTCCGGTCACCGAGCGACGTCCCCCCGAGGGCCACCGCCCGGGCGATCACCGTGCGCAGGGCGGTGGCGAGCCGCGCCAGATCGCCGGGCCCGAGCGTGTCGGTCCGTCGGTCCGGCCGCAGCCCCGACGCGAAGCAGACCTCGTCGGCGTAGATGTTGCCGACGCCGGCGATCGTCCTCTGGTCGAGGAGGAACGCTTTCAGCGAGGTGCGCCGTCCCGACACGAGCCCGCCGAGCGCCTCCGGGTCGACGACGTCTCCGAGCGCGTCGGGCCCGAGGGGTCCGATCACGTCGTCGAGCAGCGTTCCGCCGGAAGGAGCGAAGAACAGCTCCCCGAAGGTGCGGGGGTCGACGAAGCGGAGTTCCCGTCCGTCGTCGAGGGTGAGCGCGGCGTGGGTGTGGGGCGCGCGCGCCGCTTGGGGGTCGGCCTCGATCGACAACCGGCCGGTCATCCCCAGATGGATGACCAGCGTGCCGCCCTCGCAGGCCACGAGGAGGTACTTGCCCCGTCGGGTGACGCCGACGACCCGGCGGCCGGCGAGGTGGCGGGCGAACTGGCGGGGATCCTGGCGGCGCACGGTGCGGGCGCCTTGCACCTCGACGGCGGTCACGGTGCGTCCGACCAGGGCCTCCTCCAGGCCACGCCGGACCGTTTCGACCTCGGGAAGCTCAGGCACGCCGGAAATCGGACCCGGCCCGCAGCGCACCGATGGCCTCCTCGGCGGCGGCTCGCTCGGCCTGCTTCTTCGAGCTTCCCGTGCCGCGCCCGATGACGCCGGTGCTGAGGCGCACCTCGGCGGCGAAGCGCTTGGCGTGCTCGGGTCCTTGCTCGGAAACCTCGTAACGGGGCGGCTCGGCACCGAGACGCGAACACATCTCCTGGAGACGGTTCTTCGCGTCGCCCAGCTCGTGCTGGCGGGTCGTCTGGTCGAGCTCGTCGGCGAACAGCCCCAAGACGACGGTGCGCGCCTTTTCCAGGCCCGCGGACAGAAAGACCGCGCCGACCACCGCCTCCAGCGCATCGGCGAGGATCGACGGCTTGGCGCGCCCGCCGGAGGCGTCCTCTCCGCGCCCCAGCAGCAGCGCGGCGCCGATCCCCAGGTCGGCCGCGACCGGGGCCAGTGCCTCGGAGCTCACCACCACGGCGCGGATGCGCGCCAGGTCGCCCTCCGGCAACTCCGGTTGGCGACGGTAGAGGTCCTCGGTGACGATGATCCCCAGCACCGCGTCGCCCAGGAATTCCAGGCGCTCGTTCGACTCCTGTCCGGGCTCCTCGGCGCAGTAGGAGCGGTGGCACAGGGCGAGGCGCAACAGCACCGGGTCGACGGCACCGGCCCCCAGGCGACCGGCGAGACGGACGCGGGCCAGGACGGTGGCGGCGGATTCCTTGGCCTCCTGGCGCGCTGCTGCCGCCCGGCCGGGCGTGGTGCGGTCCGTCAGGCTGCCTCGAGCTTCGCGGTGACGTAATCGACCGCGTCGCGCACGGTGCGGAGATCCTCGAGATCCTCGTCGTCGATGCGGAAGTCAGCGACCTGGCTGCGCAACTCCTCTTCGAGCGACTCGACGAGCTCGATCAGCGCGAGCGAGTCCGCGTTGAGATCCACGCTGAACGACGACGACTCGCTGATGCTGTCCGGTGAGATCTCCAAGATGTCGGCGAGCTGGAGTCGAACGAGTTCGAGGACCTGCTCCCGGTTCATTCGACCTTTCGATGCTTCTGCCGGCACGCCACCTCCTCTGGGTTCGGGCTGCAAGCCACCGTCCGGGTCGGTGCCGGGGCACCCCAGGCACACACTGCTGGGTCGTCTGACGCCGACCGGCTCCGATGCTACCGGCTCACCGCGGCACGGACCTGTCCGACCAGATCGGCCGCGACGAGATCAGCGGCGACTTTTACGGCATTGACGATGGCGCGAGCCGACGAGCTTCCGTGACTGATGATGCAGACGCCGTCGACGCCCAAAAGCAGCGCGCCTCCGGTCTCTTCGGGGTCGACGTAGCCGGCGTACCGGAGGAGCGACGGCCCGAGCACGTCGCCCGCCGCCTGGTTCTCCGGCGATTCAGCGAAGACCGCGCCGAGAATTCCCGCGAAGGCGTGGAGCGCGCCCTCGAGCGACTTGAGGGCGACGTTGCCGGTGAAGCCGTCGACCACGACGACGTCGACTCCCCCGGCGAGCAGGTCGCGACCCTCAACATTGCCGACGAAACGCACCCCCGACCCCGCCGCCAGCAGCCGATGGGTCTCCTTGACGAGCGGGCTGCCCTTCGAGGCCTCCTCACCGTTCGACAGCAGCGCCACTGAGGGCTCCGCGACCCCGTAGCGGCTGGTCACAAAGGCCGAGGCCATCTGGGCGAACTGGACGAGCCACTCCGGGCGGCAGTCGGCATTGGCCCCGGCGTCGATGAGCACGGTCGGGTTCCCGCCGCTCGGGATCGGCAGCGGCGCCGCGATCGCCGGGCGGGCCACCCCGGAGAGCCGGCCCATCCGGAACAGGGCGGCCGCCATCGCCGCGCCGGTGTTGCCGGCGCTCACCATCGCCGCGGCGCGCCCATCGGCCACCGCCTCGGCGGCGCGCACCAGCGTCGAATCCGGTTTGGCGCGCACCGCGTGCACCGGGTCCTCGCCCATGGCGATCGATTCCCTCGCCACGAGCACCTCGAGCCCGCCCAAGTCGCCGAGACGGCCGTCGTCGGGGCCGACGAGCACCACGGGGATTCCGAGCTCGTCGTGGGCGCGGCGCGCCCCGGCGACGATCTCGGCGGGTGCCTTGTCACCCCCCAGCGCGTCGACGGCGATCGGGAGGATCAGTCGACCTCGATCACCCGGCGTCCCTTGTACCAGCCGCAGTTGGGACACACCACGTGGGGGAGCTTGGCGTGCTGGCAGTTGGGGCAGCGACTCTGCGCCGGCTCGGCGAGCCTCCAGTTGGAGGCGCGACGACTCCGGCTCTTCGACTTCGAGGTCTTCTTCTTCGGGACGGGCATCTGTCTTCCTACTCGTGGTGCCGGCGGCCGCCGCCGGATTCGGTCCGGTCCTCGACGCCACCCAGGTCCCGGGACGACGACGCCGGGCGACCGCCCCGGGGATCGGCGCAGAAGCACGCCTCCACGTTGCGGTTGACACCGCACTCGGGGCACAACCCCCGACACTGCTCACCGCACAGCGGTGCGAGCGGCAGGTTGAGGATACACGCCTCACGGACCATGGCATCCAGGTCGACCTCGTCGACGCCGAGCGGATAGGTCGTTTCGTCGGCGTTCTCGACGCAGAGCTCCCGCAGCTCGACGAGGAGTTCACCGGTTGCCGGCTCGAGGCAACGCCGGCAGGCACCTTCCCAGGTCGCCCGGACCGTGCCGGACACGAGGATCCCCTCGTGGACCGACTCCAGCACCACCTCCACCGCGACCGGCGAGCCTTCCGGCACCCGCGATGCGCTGACCGCGAGATCGTGCGCCCCGGCCACCGCCTCGAAGCGCAACCGGCCCCCGGGATTGCGCCGTAGCGCGGCGACCGGCGCGACGAGCGCACGATCGGCGGCCGCCCGCATCAGATGGGCCTTCCCGTCACTGGCGATCTTGGTCGAAGAACGCGTCCTCGACGGCGTCCGTCTCGGCCAGCTCGTCGGCCTCCTCCTCGTCGGTGACGTTCAGACGCTCCCGGCCGGCCTGCACGGTGCGGATGGTCCGGTCGAGCACGATCTCGAACGCGGCGAGCTTGCGGTCGACGTAGTCGTCCGCTTCGTGCCGGATCCGGCGACCCTCGGCCTCGGCGTCGGCCAGGATCCGTTCCGCGTTGTTACGGGCCTGGCGCACGATCTCGGTGCGCTGGACCATGTGCGCGGCCTGCGAGCGCGCCTCGTCGAGCAGTTCGTCGGCCTCCCGAGCCGCCCGAACCCGCAGCTCCTCACGGTCTTGCAGCATCCGGCGGGCCCGCTGGAACTCGACCGGCAGGGACTCGCGGGCCTCGTGGAGCAGCCCGAGCACCTCCTCGCGGCCAATGATCGCCGAGGACGACAGGGGCATCGATTTCGCTCGCTCGACCATTCCGACCAGTTCGTCGAGGATCTCGGAAATCTCGAGTTGGGGCTCCAGCCCAGCCGCGACGCCGCGATCTTCGGATTCGTCGTCAGGCACCGAAACGCTCCTTCATGCGCACCGCAACCGCGTCGGGGACGAACGCGGAGACGTCACCGCCGTAACGGGCGATCTCGCGCACGAGACGGGAGGAGATGAACGAGTACGAGGAGCCGGTCGGCAGCATCAAGGTTTCGATCCCCGACAGCTGTTGGTTCATCTGCGCCATCTGCAGCTCGTTCTCGAAGTCCGTCACCGCCCGCAGGCCCTTCACGATCACGTCGGCACCGACCTGACGGGCGACCTCGACGACCAGCGTCGTCATCGAGACGATCCTCACGTTGTCGAACTGGCTCACGCACTCGGCGACCATCTGCTCACGCTCAGCGGGGCTGAAGAGCGGCTCGCCCTTCTGCGGGTTGCAGAGCACCGCCACCACCACCTCGTCAAAGAGACGCTGGGCGCGCTCGACGACCTCGAGATGACCGTTGTGGAAGGGGTCGAACGAGCCCGGGAACAGCACCCTCGTCATCGAGGCTCCGCGGTGCCGGCGGCCGAAGACACCGGAGGAGAGGTCACGGCCACGGTCACGAGCGTACCGCCGTACCGGTAGACCCGGTGAAGGACCAAGTCGCCCACCAGCTGGACCTCTTGCGCCGACTCCAGCACCGCGGTGCGGGCGGGGAGCCGCTCGAGGAGTTCCGGCCAGCCCCGGAACGAGTAGGGCGGATCGACGAAGACGACGTCGAACGGCTCGGTGACCGACGTGCACCACGCCAGGGCGTCCGCCCGCACCATGCGCGTCGCCGCCGACGACAACCCCGTCATCTCGAGATTCCGGTTGATGGCGGCGAGGGCGGCGCGGTCGGTGTCCACGAAGGTCGCGGCGGCCGCGCCCCGCGACAGCGCCTCGATGCCGAGAGCCCCGGATCCGGCAAACAGATCGGCCACCGTGGCGCCTTCCAGCCCGCCGAGGTGATCGAGCACGTCGAAGATCGCCTCTCGGACCCGGTCCGCGGTCGGGCGAACCGCGGTGCTCCTCGGGGCCCGCAGCCGCCGGCCCCGGGCGCTGCCGCCGATGACCCGCACCGCCCAACGGTAACCCGGCCACCCGCCGCACCGCCGACCGGTCAGCTGCGCAGCAGATACTCCGCCTCGGCCTCGCCGACGAACAGACGGAGTTCGTCGGCGAGCAGCGGGTTTCCGGCCAGGGTCGGGTCGTCGGCCACCACCGCGCTCGGCGACCTCCCGGGCGAGATCGACGAGGTCCCGGTCACGTCGCAACGAGGCGAGCTTCAGGTCGCTTCGCCCCTTCTGGCGAGCGCCCAGCACGGTGCCCTCCCCGCGCAGCTCGAGGTCGGTCTCGGCCAGCACGAATCCGTCATTCGAGTCCTCCAGCGCGGTGAGCCGCCGGTCGGCCTCCTCGGTCACCTCCCGCGCCAGGAGGTAGCACCAGCTGGCCTCACCCCCCCGGCCGACCCGGCCGCGCAACTGGTGGAGCTGGGCGATCCCGAAGCGGTCGGCATCCTCGACCACCATCACCGTCGCCGCCGGCACGTCGACGCCGACCTCGACAACCGTCGTCGCCACCAGCACGTCGAGATGACCGGCCCGGAAGGTCTCCATCACCTCTTCCTTGTCGTGCGGACGGAGCTGGCCGTGGAGCAGGCCCACCCGCAGGCCCCGGAGTTCTCCGGCCTGCAACCGGACGTACTCCTCGACGGCCGCGCGGGGAGGCTGCCGCTCGACGCCGACCGGCGTGAACAACCGCCCGTCGAAGAAGTCGTCCCCGAAGACGTCGTCGGGGACGACGAGCGACCAGCCGTCGTCGTCGACCCCCTCGGCGTCGGCGGAGATGAGCGGGCAGACCACGAAGGCCTGATGACCCGCGGCGACCTCGGCCCGGACCCGCGCCCAGGCCTCGGCTTCGCCCGCCCCGTCGCCGACGCGGCGCGTCGTGACCGGCGCGCGCCCCGGCGGGAACTCGTCGAGCATGCTGTAGTCGAGGTCGCCGTAGACGGTCATGGCGGCCGTGCGCGGGATCGGCGTCGCGGTCATGACCAAGAGATCCGGGTCGTGGCCCGCCGACCCCGCGGCCGAGCCCTTCTCCCGCAGCGCGGCCCGCTGGTCCACGCCGAAGCGGTGCTGCTCGTCGATGACGACCGCGCCGAGCGAGGAGAACTGGACCTCCTCGGTGATGAGGGCGTGAGTCCCGATGAGGATGTCGACCAAACCTTGGCGCAGCTCTTCGAAGATCCGGGTCCGGGTGGCGGCCGCGGTGCGACTGGTCAGAAGCTCGATCGCGATCGGTCGCCGACCGCCGAGACGGCGGCCATCGGGCACCTCGAGGCCCGCCAGGAGGGTGCGGGCCGCCAAGAAGTGCTGTTCGGCGAGGACCTCGGTCGGCACCATGAAAGCCCCTTGGAACCCACCCTGGACCGCGTAGAGGAGCGTGGCGAAGGCGACGACCGTCTTGCCCACGCCGACGTCACCTTGGAGCAGCCGGTGCATCGGCTCGGGCGATCCGAGATCGTGCCGGATCTCCCCGATCACCCGGGACTGCGCCGCGGTGAGCTCGAAGGGGAGCGTGCCGAGGAAACGGTCGACCAGACGGCCCTCCGGCCGGGCGGCGTCGACTTGGTGGGCGATGCCCCGGGCATCGGCGGCCGCGGCCCGTTTGCGCATCATGAGCGCCACCTGGATGCGAAATAGCTCGTCGAAAGCGAGCCGGCGCTTGGCCGGCTCGGTCTCCACCATGGTCTCGGGCTCGTGGATCGCGCGGAAAGCCTCGGTCCTTCCCATCAGCCCGAGCTCTTGGCGCCGCGAGGCGACCAGCGGATCAGCGAACTCCCCGGCCCGGCGCAGCGACTCGGCGATGTAGGTGGCGAGTTCGATCGACGAGATGCCCGCCCGCCCGGATTGGGGATAGATCGGCACGATCCTGCGGGTCTGACGCGCCTCGCGCCCCCCGACCACCTCGACGACCGGGTTGGCCATCTGCAACGCCGAGCGGTATTGGTCGACCTTGCCGAACAACGCCACCTCACGCCCTTCGGTCAGCTGCCGCATCCGCCAGGGCTGGTTGAAAAACGTGACGCCGAGCTCACCGGTGTCGTCCTCCACGACGACTTCGACGATGCTGCGTCTACCCCGCAGTCGCCGTAGCGAGGCCCGTTGAATCGTCGCCGAGACGACGCCGACCCCCCCGGGAACCAGCTCGCAGATCGCGACGGCGTTGGTGCGGTCGGCGTAGCGCCGCGGGTAGTGGGTCAAAAGGTCGAGGACCGAGAGGATGCCCATCTGAGAAAGGGCCGCCCGCTTCCGGTTCCCGACGCCTCGCAGCACGGCGACATCGAGCTGGGCGAGTTGTCCGAGCTTGCGGCCGACCGGGGTCCCGCTCACTCGATCGAGATGAGGTATGGGTAGAGGGGCTGGCCGCCGTGGTGGAGCTCCACGGTGATCTCCGGGTGCACGGCCCGCACCCATTCGGTGACGCGCCTCGTGTCGGCGGCGGTCGACCCCTCCCCCTGGACGAGGGTGATGATCTCATGGCCCGGGCCGAGCATCACCGCGAGTAGCCCGATGGTGGCGTCGGCGAGACCGCGGCCCACCGACTCGATGCCGGCCCGAGACAAGCCGATGAAGTCGCCTACCGCGACGTCCCCGGCGGCGCAGTGTGTCGCGCGCACCGCGCGGGTCACCTCTCCAGCGACGATCCGGTGGGCGGCTTCCTCCATCAGGCGCGCGTTGTCCGCACCCGGCGAGGAGGGGTCGTACTCGAGCAGCGCCGCGAAGCCCTCCTGGACGCCCCGGGTGGGCACCACGAAGACCTGCTTTTCGGCGAGCGCCGCCGCCTGCCGGGCGACGGGGATGATGTTCGAGTTGTTCGGCAGCACCACCACCTGCTGGGCCGGCGTCGACTCGACCACCTCGAGGATGTCGCGGGTCGAGGGGTTCATCGACTGGCCCCCGGCCACGAGGTGCCTCGCCCCGAGCGAGTAGAAGATCCGGTGGATGCCCTCACCGGTGCCCACGGCGACGACGGCGGTGAGGGGCACCTTGTCATCCTCGGCTGCAAGGGCGGCCGGGCCGCGCGACGTCGCTTCGCGCACCCAGCGCTCCTCCTCCACCTGCTCGGCGAGATCGGTGACCCGGATCTCGCGCGGTCGCCCGATGTCGAGGGCGGCCTCGACGGCCGCGCCTACGTCGTCGGTGTGGATATGGCAGTTCCACAGCCCGTCACCGCCGACGACGACGATCGAGTCTCCGAGGCCGGCCCACACCTCCTTGAAGGCCGGGACCAGCTCGTCCTGGGCATCGAGCAGGTACATCACCTCGTAGCGGGGTGACAGCCCCTCGTCCCGCCCGGACGGGACCGAGGTCGCGGCGGACGCCGCCGCCGAGCCCCCGGCGACCAGGCGGGCCACCTCCTCCGGCAGCTCGAGCTGGTCGGGCATCGGGCGCGAATCGGCCACGTTGAGCAGGGCGTCGTAGAAAAGGACCAGCCCGGCACCGCCGGCGTCGACCACGCCGGCTTCCGCCAGGACCGCGAGCAGGCTCGGCGTCGCCCACAGGGCCTCGACCGCGGCGGAGCGGGCCGCGTCGAGCACCCCGATGAGATCGGCGTCGCCGTCGACGGCCGCCCGGGCGGACTGGGCGGCCCGGGCCGCCACGGTGAGGATCGTCCCCTCCGCCGGGCGGAGCACCGCCTCGCGGGCCTGCCGGCTCCCGACGTCGAACGCCACCGCCACGTCGGGCCCGCCGACGCCACCGAGCGGCGCGAAGGTCGTCGCCACCGCGCGCAGCACCTGGCAGAGAATGACCCCGGAGTTGCCCCGCGCCCCCATCAGCGAGCCGTGGGCGATGGCGCCACAGATGTCGGCCATCTCCCCGGGCGCTCCACCCGCCCCGTCGGCCGGGTGCTCGGAAAGCTCCCGCGCCACGGCCTCCATGGTGAGGAGCATGTTCGTCCCGGTGTCGCCATCAGGGACCGGGAAGACGTTCAGGCGGTTGAGCGTGGTCTGGTGGAGGTGGAGGGCGTCACGGTAGACGAGCATCGTCGCCACCACCTCGGAGGGACCAAGCAGCCTCGTCGCTGGCGGCGAGATCTTTCCGGCACGGCCGGTCCGCACGCGGCGTCCGCTCATCGCCGACCGACGCGCGCCCAGAGCCCCGCGTGCGACCTCATGGGCGAGGATGGTAACCTCGCCCGCTGGTCTCCGGGCTTCTCGCGTCGTTCGGCGCGGCCCATCGCCCGGGGTCGGCCCCGAAACCGAGTGCGAGGTGGGTTGTCGTCGTGGCTGCGGTATGCGAAGTCTGCGGGAAATCACCGAACTTCGGGATGAACGTCTCGCACTCCCACCGTCGGACGAAGCGCCGGTGGGACCCGAACATCCAACGTGTGCGCGTCCTCGTCGACGGAACGCCGCGCCGGCTCCACGTCTGCACCTCGTGCATCCGCGCCGGGCGCGTGGTGAAGTCGGCCAGCCGCCGGCATACCGCGCCGCCTTCCTAGCACCACGGTCGCACCGGGTGGCCGGTGCTCGTCGGTGGCCGCTCAGTCGATCCGGTGTTCGAATCCGGCTGGTTCCAGCCTCACGCCGTGGAGGCGGAAATCCGACCGGTCCGCGCTCGTGGCCCCGACCCGGAACGGCAGGGGTAGGTCGTGCGCGGCGAACACCTCGCCCACCTTCTCGGGATCGGGGGCACTGAACACGAGTTCGTAGTCCTCCCCTCCCCCGAGGGCTTCGTCGCGCGTCGCGCCGGGCGCGACCGGAAGCTCGTCGAGGACCACGCCGACACCCGAGGCCTCGGCCAGCCGGTACAGGTCGATCCCGAACCCGTCCGAGACATCGATCATGGCGCTGGCCCCGGCCAGGGCCGCCGCCGCGCCCTCCGCGAGGCGGGGCTCCGGCCGGAGGAACGCTCGCACGCACGGCGACCGGGCCGACGGATCGGCGCGCAGTTCACGCAGCCCGGCCGAGGCCGCGCCGAACGGGCCGGTGACGAAGATGGCCTCACCCGGCCGCGCCCCGCTGCGCAGCACCGGCGGGGCACCGGCCATCTCGCCGAGGATCGCCACCGACACGTTGAGGGTCGCGGCATCCGAGAGGTCGCCTCCGACCACCGGGCACGCGAAACGTCGCGACGCCTCCAGCAGGCCCTCGTAGATCTCGGCCAGCTCGTCGAGCCCGGCACCGGCGACCGCCGCGACGGCGGCGCGGGGCCGCCCGCCCATCGCCGCGATGTCGCTCAGGTTCTGGACGAGCACCCGCCAACCCACGTCGGCGAGCGTCCCGAGGCCCCTTTCGAAGTGCACGTCCTCCGCCGCGAGGTCGGTCGCGAACAAGAGGCGCGCCGACACCGGGCCGAGAACCGCGGCATCGTCACCGATCCAGACCTCGTCACCGACGGGAGGACCGACCAGACGGGTGAGGAGCTCGATCGCTTCGAGTTCCCGGGGTCTTCTGGCCGCGTCGGTCACGGGCGCACCCTACCGGTGCCGCCACCGCCGGTCCCGAGCGTGTCGGTGCGTGGCGCCGGACCCATTCAGCGGGCCCCCGCCGGACCCGGCAACTGGCGCCGTGCCACCTGTCGGCGCAACGCCCCCCCGAAGGTCCCGTAGGAGATGCAGGCAACGGTGCTCGCCAAGGCCACCACGACGTCACCGAGCTTCAGCGGGAAGGGGATGACCACGGCCAAGACGGCCGCCACCACCCAGAGGAGCTGCAGACGGGTCTCGAGCCGGCCGAAGGCTCGGCCGAGCAGCGCCGCCGGGACGTTGCGCTGCACGATCGAGTCGAGCGCCGGCTTCGCGCTCGTCGGCCCGACGCCGACCACGAACGTCAGCATCACCTGGGCCCACAGTCCGCCGACGATCGCCGTCGCCACCGCGCCGACGACGATCGACCCGAGGGCGCCGATGATGATCTGGCGCTCGGTGAGGTACCGGCGAAGGCGCGGCACGACGATGGAACCAAGCAGGGACCCGGCGCCACTCGCCACGATCAGGACTCCGAACCACCAGGTGGCGGCGTGCTCTCGTCGTAACCCGAAGGCCAAGAAGAATTCCACGAAACCGACCGTCGCCCGGGCGATGGACATCGCGCCGATGGCGGCGAGGACCTCCGGCGGGTACAGAGGCAGACCGAGGATGCTCCGGTGGTGACGGACCTCGGCGAATCGGGCCCGGGTGACCGGTTCAGCCTCCCCCGGGCCGGCTTCCGGGCCGGTGGCGGGAGGGGTCGCGACCGCCACGCGATGGGACGGCCTCGGCAGCCGGAGCGAGGCCGCCGTCCCCGCCAGGAACACCAGCGCGCCAAGGCCGAGCGCCCACTGGGGGCCAATCTTTAGGAAACCCACCGCGACCGGCGCGGTGGCGAATCCTGCCAACGAGGCGAGCACCGCGAGCTTGGCGTTGGCGACCGCCAGGTCGTCGCCCGCCGCGGCCATCTCCGGGACGAGGGCGGCGCGGGCGACGAGGTAGAGCTTGCCGAGCACCAGAACGCCAAACGCCTCGGGGAACAGCAACAATCCGTGGACGTCGCGTGCCATCAGGAGGCACAGCACGGCCGATCCGACGTTCGCGATTCCGACGCTCGACCGGCGGGCCTCGCGGCCCCGGTCGAGCAGCGGGCTGAGCGCCGGCCCCACCAACGCGAAAGGGGCGATGGTGAGCAACAGGTACAAAAGGACCTTCCCCTCGGCGGCATGGGGCGAGATCGAGAAAAAAAGCGACCCGGCCAAAGCAACGGCGATGCAGGTCGCGCCGGCTGCCTGGATGGTGTGGACCAGGGCGAGGCGACCGAAGGGCTGGGACTGGTCGAGCAACCCGCGCACCGCGGCGCCCACCGTCCGGGTGACCCGCGCCATCGCCCTCGGCTCAGCCATGCGGGCCATGGTAGGGGCGCGCCCGCGCGCTGAGCAGGTCCCTAACCAGCCGGCTCGTCGCCGTAACGCTGGTACCCGGTCCGCTCCAGCTCCTCGGCGAGCTCGGGCCCGCCGGACTCGATGATGCGCCCCTGGAACAGCACGTGCACCCGATCGGGGCGCAGCTCGTCGAGCAGGCGCTTGTAGTGCGTTATCGCCAGCACGCCGAGGGGTTCTCGTCCGGGGGCCAGGCCGGAGGCTTCCGGACGGACGGCCCGGTCGATGCGGCGGGCGACGTCCCGGAGGGCGTCGACGTCGAGCCCGGAGTCGAGCTCGTCGAGGATGGCGATCACCGGCTCGAGCACGGCGAGCTGGAGCGTTTCCAGCCGCTTCTTCTCCCCGCCGGAGGCGTCGACGTTGAGGGGACGTGGGATGAACTCCGCCGTCAGCCCGATTTCCGACGCCTCCTCCAACAGGCGGCTCTCGAGGCCGGCACGGCCGGGATCCGACCCGCCCCGGCGGGCGAGGCGCGCCTCGGCGAGGAGGTCGAGGGCCCGCACCCCCGGCAGCTCGACGGGGTACTGAGGGGCGATGAACAGCCCCCGCGCTGCGCGCTCCCAGGTGGGCAGGGCGAGCAGGTCGGTCCCGTCCAGCGTCACCGACCCGCCGGTCACGGTGAAGTCTGGGTGGCCCATCAGGGCGTTGCCGAGGGTGCTCTTGCCGGCCCCGTTTGGGCCCATCACCGCGTGGACCTCGCCACTGCGGACCTCGAGATCGATCCCGCGCAGGATCTCGGATCCCCCCACCGCCACGGTGAGCCCCTCGACGACCAGGGTGCTCATCGGACGGCCTGCCCGGCGGCCCTCCGGATCGTCACGGCAGCACCACCGAGACCTCGTCGGCTTCGACGACGACCTCGAACACCGCGACGGGAAGCGTCGCCGGCAGCGTCAGCGGCTCCCCGGTCGCCAGCGAGAACAAGCTCCCGTGTTTCCAGCACTCGATCTCGGCGCGGGCCGGGTCGACCTCGCCTTCGGCGAGCGAATAGTTCTCGTGGCTGCAGGTGTCGGCGACCGCGTGGAACCCATCCTCGCAACGCACCAGGCAGATGCCGAGGCCGTCGACCTCGAACCGGCGTGCCTGGCCGGGCGTCAGGTCTTCGACGCCACAGATCCGGACCATCTTGCGGTCGGCTCCACTCATCGCGTCCCGTTCCCCCGCCCCCCAGCCTCCGGGGCCTTAGTCAGCCGGGCCGCGACAACACCCCGCAGGTACTCAGCGACTCCCGGCGCCGGCGCGCGGGCGAGCAGGTCGTCGAAGAACCCCAGCAAGATCAGCCGCTCGGCGACCTGGGGTGGCACGCCCCGGGACTCGACGTAGAAGCGTTGGGCCCGATCGATCGGACCGACCGCCGAGGCGTGGCTGCAACGCACGTCGTTCTCTTCGATGTCGA
The DNA here is from genome assembly GCA_963761425.1 of uncultured Acidimicrobiaceae bacterium. Lineage (GTDB taxonomy): Bacteria > Actinomycetota > Acidimicrobiia > Acidimicrobiales > Bog-793 > Bog-793. Next base: position 178,460 of record CAVXGQ010000006.1, read on the forward strand.
GATTCGGCACCGAATCCGCGTGCGCGCCGTCGGAGAGCACGAGGTTGCGGTTCGTCTGGGCGGCGTCGGACTTGCGGGCTCCTTTGTGGATGCGGATGAGTCCGCTGTAGACCGAGCGCGCCGAGTCGTCGACCGCGCCCTTAAAGACCAGTTTGCTCGTGGTGCGGGGGGCGGAGTGCTCCTGGAAAGTCCTCATGTCCTGGACTTGGGTCCCGTCACCGAGGTAGGCGGCGAGCAGTTCGCTCGAGGCCGCTTCGCCGTCGAGGACCGAATGGGTGCACAGCCGGGCGTAGTCGCCGCCGAAGGCCGCGGTGAACGAGCGCAGCGAGGCGTCGCGCCCGACGCGGCTGGTGAGATAGCCGAGCTGCCAGGCCGACCGGTCGAGCTCCTGGATCGAGTGATAGGCGAGATGGGCGTCCCGGGCGACTTGGAGCTCCGTGACCGGGCAGACCAGCGCGGTGCCGGTCGCCGAGGAAAGGTGTTCGACGACGGTCGCGCTGGAGCCCTCGCCCAGCTCGACGAAGGTGCGAGGGAACACCGCCACCTCGTGGTCTCGCGCCCCGAGCTCATGAACGACGACGATCGGACCGGTGATCCGCGCCCCACGGGCCACCACGATGACGACGGCGTCGGGTCCATAGCCCCCGGCGAGCAGGGTGAAGGGATCTTCGGCCGCCGCCACGATCGATCCGAACCCGGCCGGCGGACGACGCAGGTTGCGCGCCGAGGCAACCGAAAGCCCGCCGGACCCGGCCGGTCCGGCGAGCTCCTCGACGACGAACCCGTCGAGGGTGCGCACCACGGCCGCGGGGTCCGCAAGCCCGGCGAGCAGACCCGCCGGGGCCGCCGAAAGCCCCGAAGGCGGCGCCACCGGTCGAACGACGGGATCGAACTCGCCGAGGTCGATGGCATCGATCCGTCCGTAACGCCAGTCCTCGTCGGCCTCGGTTGGGAGGGTGGTGAGCGCGAACCGCTCGGCGGCTTGCGACCGGACGCCACGCAACCAGCGGGGTCCCTGTATCGATCGGGCGAGTTCCGGCGTAAATCGGTGATCGCTCAGAGCCGGTCGCCCTCGTTGCCGTCGACCGGCTTGCCCTTCCGCCGGACCCGGCCGAGGGCGCGTCGCAGCGCCGAGCCCCGCGAGCCCCGCTCGGCGCGGTCCTCCTCCACTTCGACCTCCGCGAGTTCCTCGGGAGCCGCGGAGTCGACGATCTCCTCCGCCGAGGCCAGCAGTTCACCGATGTCCACCGGCGGCTCGTCAGGCTCCGACTCGATCGGCTGAGTGACGAGCGACCCGTGGGTCCACGTCACGTCGGCGAGCCGTCGCTCGTACGAGGAGCAGTTCTCGGGGCATCGCCACGGGGCCTCGGGGGCGAGGTCGAGGACGCAGAACCGGGCCACCTCGCCGGAGGCGTAAGTCCTCGACTGGAAGTGCTTGCAATCCTCACGCATCGTCACGCGCGCCACACCTCCCGAGCTCGGCCTGCCGTTCCAAGAATATTGAGCCGACTCGGCGACTGCCGATGGCAGGTCAGCCGACCGCGCCCTCCATCTGCAGCTCGATGAGCCGGCTCCACTCGACCGCGTACTCCATGGGCAGGGTCCGGGTGATCGGCTCGATGAAGCCGTTGACGATCATGCCGGTCGCCTGGCCCTCAGAAAGACCGCGGCTCATGAGGTAGAAGAGCTGGTCGTCGCCCACCTTGGAGACCGTCGCCTCGTGCCCGATCTCGGCGTCGCGCTCGCCGACCTCCATGTAGGGCTTCGTCTCCGAAACGGAGTCCTCGTCGAGGATGAGAGCGTCGCAGCGCACGAAGGACTTGGCGTGGTGGGCGCCGGGGTCGACGTGGACCTTGCCCCGGTAGGTCGTCGACCCACCGTTTTTGGAGATCGACTTCGACACGATGGTCGAGGTCGTTTCGGGGGCGCAGTGGAACATCTTCGCCCCGGTGTCCTGGACCTGGCCCGCCCCGGCGTAGGCGACCGAGAGGACCTCACCCGAGGCCCGGGGACCCATCAGGTACACCGAGGGGTACTTCATCGTCAGCCGCGAGCCGATATTGCCGTCGATCCACTCGACGTGCGCCTCCGCTTCGGCGCGCGCCCGTTTGGTGACGAGGTTGTAGACGTTCGCCGACCAGTTCTGAATGGTCGTATAGGTGATCCGGCTGCCGGGCAGGGCCACCAGCTCGACGACGGCCGCGTGCAACGAGTCGGTCGAGTACACGGGGGCGGAACACCCCTCGACGTAGTGCACCCGTGAGCCCTCGTCGGCGATGATGAGCGTCCGCTCGAACTGGCCCATGTTCTCCGCATTGATGCGGAAGTAGGCCTGCAGCGGCATGTCGACTTCGACGCCGGGCGGCACGTAGATGAAGGACCCTCCCGACCACGCCGTCGAGTTCAGGGCCGCGAACTTGTTGTCGTTCGGCGGGATGACCCGCCCGAAGTACCGCCGGACGATTTCCGGGTACTCCCGGACCGCGGTGTCCATGTCGCAGAACAGCACGCCCATGCCCGCCAGGTCGTCGCGGTTGCGGTGGTAGACGACCTCGGATTCGTACTGGGCGGTCACCCCGGCGAGGTACTTGCGTTCCGCCTCGGGGATGCCGAGCTTCTCGTAGGTGTTCTTCACCGACTCGGGTAGCTGCTCCCAGGCGTCGACCTGGGTCTCGGTCGGCTTGATGTAGTAGTAGATGTCGTCGAAGTCGAGATCCGGCATCTTGTCGGCGAACCACGGCATCATCGGCTTGGCCAAGAAACGCGTGTAGCTCTTCAGGCGGAACTCGAGCATCCACTCCGGTTCCTGCTTCAGACGCGACATTTCCCGGATGATCTCTTCGTTGAGCCCCTTGCGGGGTTTGAACACGTAGTCCTCGACGTCGCTCCAGCCGAGCGCGTACTTGTCGAGGTTGAGATCGGTCATCGCCATCGGGTCGTCCGGCTCCGTTCGCTCGGATCCCCACCACCGAATCGGGGATTTCTCCTATCCGTATAGTAACAACTCCCCCGGCCCCGGCGACGCGTCCGACCTGCTCATCACCACCCGAATCCGCCACCACCAGGGCCGTTCGGCTGACGGGGGCTTCCACCACCCGACCGTCCGGGAGGCGCCTCGCCGCGCCGGAGAACCCGCGACCTGCCCGGGTCGACCCCGGAGGTTCGGGAGGTCAGTGCGGAATTGAACAAGCGCTGTGCCGGGGATCGCGGCGGGGGCCGGGTCGCGGCCGGGATTCAGGTGCTGCCGCCTCTGGACGGTGAGAAGGTGATGTCGTAGGGCTGCACATTCTGGGCGGGAAGCTGGACGCTCACCCCGTCGAGTTCCACCTTCAGATACGGCGGCGCGCCAATGCGCACCGCGATCGACCCCACCGCCTGGTACGAGGCCGTCCCTCCCGCCACCAGCGTGGTCTGCCAGAGGTACTTGCCGTTCACTCCTGGCTGGACACCCAGCCAGCACGGTCCGGAGGCGGAAAACTCCACCGTGTAGTGCGAGCTCGTCGTGGCGTAAGCGACGACGCTGGTCGACACCGATAGTGGCGTGATTACCTGCCCGGGCGTGCCGCCACCGGTGTGGCCGGACTTGCCCTTGGTCTTTGACCCGGATGGCGGCAACGTGGTGTGGTGCGGGGAGGAGCCCCCCGACGCCAGCTGCCAGCTCGCCACGCCGATCGCGGCGAAGGCGACGGCCGTCGCGGCGATCGAAGCGGCCCGCCGAGCGGGCCGACCGCCGTGGTAGCGATGGCGACGGAATCGGGAGGTGCGCGTCGGCGCCTCGCTTACCGGGGCGAAATCCTCGTGATCGAACAGGGCCGCCCCGATCCGTGATCCCCGCCCCTCCCGGGACCTGTCCACGAGCGGGACCTCCGCCTGGTCCCGCCCCGGCGCGTTGGGGCTCTCAGATCGGGCGAGACCCTTGTCGACAAAAATCGGAAGCTTCACCGGCCGCGAACCCGACGGAGGCACAAGGCGCACCGACCACCGGGAGATCGGTCCCGGCTCGACATCGCCGCTTTGGCGCGCGCTGGGCGTCGCGCCCGTCGGCCGGACGTGCGCCCGCGCGACCTCCTCCGGACTCGGGGCATGCACCGGCGCGACGCCCTCCCAGCGCCGTGAAACCGTACCCAGGACGTCGAGGGCGTGCTGGTGGGTGGTGACGGAGCGCCGTTCGGCGCGGTTCGGCGCAAAGCGGGTCCACGCGGCGAATCCCACGGCGAGAACCAGGGCGCCGATGGCGATTCCCGCAATCAAGACGCGTCTTCCCCAGTATCACCTACCACGCGCACCATTCAAGCGCGCTGCCCCGTACTGCGCACCGCGACCATCGAAGATTCAGGTGCGCATTCCGAACCGCGGCCGCAGCGGGTCGGGGATCTGCGAACGGCACGGGTTGTTCTGGTCCCGGTCCGATAGCACCGGATCCGCCACCCCCCAGTCGGCGGCGATGTCCGGGTCGTTCCACGCCACGCCGAGTTCGTCCCGGGCGTTGTAGTACGCGTCGACGAGGTAGACGAGGGTCAGGTCCGTCAACGACGCGAAGCCGTGCGCCACGCCCGGCGGAATGAACACGCCGTGTTCGTCGTCGCCGAGATCGGTGAGTTCGAGCGCGCCCTCGGTCGGCGAGCCGGCGCGCAGGTCATAGAGGATGACACGGGCGGAACCGCGGGTCACGAACCAGTAGTCGGCCTGGTGCAGGTGGTAGTGCAGGCCGACGACCGCGCCCGGTGACTTGTCCGACCGGTTGGCCTGCACCATCTCGCGCCCGAGCGGGAACCACGACCGGCGGTAGGTCTCCACGAACCGACCGCGTTCGTCGCCGTGGACGACCGGTCTGACGTGGATGACGTCACAGATGATCTTCGACTCGCTGATCTCGGCCACTGACGCCCTTTCACGATGCGACCCCATGACGCTACGCAAGACAGTCTGTCCCTGCGAACGACTCCCGACCGACCCCGACCACGAGGACACGGCCGGTCAGACGAGTCGCAGCTCCCCGGACGGCCCGCGCACCAAGATCCCCTCGGCAACGAGCACCTCGGCGATATGCCGGGCCCGGGAGGCCTGCGACGGCCAGCCGGCGGCCCGGGCGACATCACCGGACGCGATCGGTCCGGCGCACGCGGCACGCACCAGCCGTCCGCGGCCCTGTCGGTCGGACCCCTCGAACCGAGACTGACGAGAGCTCACCGCAGCCGATCCGACCGCGGGGTCGGGATCACGAGGCCTCTCCGTTCGCCAGGCACATGCTCCGGCCGCCCGCACCGGACAGGTGCCGCACGCGGGGAGACGCGACGCACACACGAGGCTGCCAAAGTCCATGAGGGCGAGATTCCAGGCGCGCCCCGACCCCGTCGGGAGCAGGGCATCGGCCAGGGCCTGGACCTCGGTGGGACGAAGCGACCGACCGAGCCCGGCGCGCGAGAGAACCCGGCCGACGTTCGTGTCGACCGCCGCAACATCGGCATTGAACGCCAACGCCATCACGGCTCGCGCGGTGTAGGGACCGACGCCCGCCAAGGCGACAAGTTCGGCGAAGGTGTCTGGTATACGCCCGTCGTGGAGGTGCACGATCGCTTCGGCGGCCGAGTGCAGAGCGACAGCGCGGCGGTTGTACCCCAGACCGGCCCAGGCCCGGATCACCTCCCCGACCGGAGCTGCGGCACACGACGCCGGAGTGGGGAATTGCCGGACGAACTCGCCGAATTTCGCCGCGACACGCCCGACCTGGGTCTGGGCGAGCATCGTCTCGGCGACGAGTACCTCCCACGGGTCGCGCGTCCTCCGCCAGGGAAGTCGATCCCGCTGGACCCGGGCGCCCTCCCACCACCGGCTAATGGGCCGGACCAAGCGGTGGGGGATTCGTCCGGCCAAGGGCGCGGCCGGAGGCATCGCCGCGGTTGGGGCTGTCAATCGCGTGGCGCGCGCGTCGAGAACGGCAGGACCCAGTCCTCCTCCGTCTCCCCGTCGATCGAGAGTCGCCAGGTGTAGCGGGACGACGGCGCCAGCGGCAGCGGACCGAAGTTGAGGGCCAGCGCGACGTCGACCGGGCTCCCCTCGGGAACGGATTCGGGACGGGACACCTCGAAGTCACCCCGCACCTCAATCGGTTGTGGCCCGTCGGGAGTCTGGGCGACGATCGGCTGCCCGTCCTCATCGACCAAGAACAGCTCCCAGTGATGCGTCCGGTCGACCTCAGTCCAGTCGACATCGACCTTCATCGCCACGGCAGACGGAGTCGGGTCCGGCCCGATCAAGCTCCATCCGCCACCGAGGATGTAGAGCTTGCCGTCCGCGACCTGGGCGGCATCGCACAGAAGCAAGGTCACCCGCACCGGGCTCACCGTAGTGGTTCTGTCTGGCTGGCGTAGTCGACACCCGACCGCATGGGTCGTTCTGTCGGCCTACAAACAGCTGAACATGAAGGCCGGTAACTTGGGCCCCGCATGGGAGGTTTCCCGCTGGGCAACGACGTGTACCGTCGACCGCTCGTCGATGCTCTCGCCCGCATCTCGGTCGCACCGGGTTGGTGCTGCGCCGACATCGGCGCCGGCTCGGGCGAGGTGTCCTTGACCCTCGCCGCGATGGTCGGCACCGCGGGCCGGGTGTACGCGGTCGATCGCTCCACCATCGCTTGTCAAGACCTCACCGAGATGGTGGCCGGGGCCGAAGTGCCACAGGTCGTCACGCTCGTGCAATCGGCGGAGGACCTTGCGCTGCCCGAGCCGGTCGACCTGGCCTTCTGCCGCTTTCTGCTCATGCACGTCGCCGAGCCCCTCCCGGTCCTGCGACGGATGGCCGCGTCGACCCGCCCGGGCGGCTATGTCATCGCCCAAGAGCCCATCACCTCCACCGGCCGCGTCGCCGGCCTGCCCATGTCGATGCCCGACGCCCGGCACCCCGACATCGGTGCGGTTCTGCCCGGACTCGTCGTCGCCTGCGGATGCACGCTGGTGTCGGCGTGGGCGGAGGCACCGGCCGGAGTGGGTCCCGGCCCGGTGGCGGATTACCTCGAGGAGCTGTCCGGGGTCGATCCCGGCGACGACCCGGTCGTCCTCCCGGTGCTCGTCACCGTCATCGCACAGAGGCCGGCGTCCACCTGACCCGTCTCGGCGCCGCCGCGACGAGGTGGTGCGGTGATGGAGGACAACTCGCCGATCGCCACCTCCCCCGCCTCGACCACTGCCACTTGGCTGGCGACCGGAGACGACCCGTGCGCCGTGGCGACCGGGGAGCGGCCCGCCGAGGACCATCGGAATGGCCTGATGGTCTCAGTAGCGGGTAGGCCCCCCGCCACGACAGGCACCCCGTCGACGGGCCCGGCCGGATCCGACCACCGACCGCGGGTATCGCCTCCGTGTGAGACTCGCCGGGGGCGACCACTGAATCCGGGCCTCGAAAGGGGGCTCGCCAGACGGTCGCGCTCCGTGGCCGCGAGTCGGCGGGGCACCGCGACTTGGTCTGCGGTACCGGGCTACTCCGCCAGACCGAGGATCCCCGGAGGGCGGATGGGCGCCCCGACCGACCGGCCCGGGTGGTCGGTCAGCTCGCTTCGGAACTGGGCGCGGGGGATCTCCCGCGACGCCAAGGCGAAAAAGACCGGCCAACAAAGGACGCCGCGGCCGCCGACCACCGGTAGCTGCGCGTGGCTCGGATGGACGCGATCTCGTCATTCAGCTCGACAATCTCCTCATTCAGCTCGGCGATGACGGCCTCCGCCCGTTCCAGGTCTCCGAACAGTTCGGCCGCCCGGGCGCGGACCTCTGCGAGCTGATCGGCGAGCTCCTCGCGCGCGTTCATCTCCCTGATCTCCTGCTTGGCCAGCTCTAACTCGGCCTCTTTGAGATAAACCTCCTTGACCGCGAGCTCGCGCAGGACGGCTTGGAGCTCGGCCGCGCGCACCTGGTCTATCTCAGCCCGCTCCCGGTCAGCGAGTGAAGCCTCCCCGGGGGGCCCCTCCGCGGGAGTCGGCCCTACCACGGGTTTCACGGTACTCGACACCACTGAAACATCCTCCTACCGGGACCCTCCTCCGGCCGAGCCGCCCCAGAGGAGCCCCTCGACGACCGACGGCCAGACCGACCCTGCCGGCCGCTCCGCCCAGGCGGCCTGCTGGGCGAGTACCTGTCGCCGCTGGGACTCCCAGGCGGCGGCGTCGCTGAGGAGTCTGGCGACCGCGCCGGCGAACTCGGTGGGGTCGTCAGCGACCACGACCGCGCCCGAGCCATCGAAGGGGATTCCCTCGGCACCCACCGTCGTCGTCACGGTCGGAACGCCGTACTGGACTGCCTCGACAGTCTTCAGCTTCACACCTGATCCAAAGCGGATGGGAACCACGACGACCCGCACCTCCCCGTAGAGGTCCTCAAGGCGCTCTACTTGTCCGACGAATTCGATCGCCGGGGTGACCAGGCGTTGCACGTTCGCCGGGGGATCGACTCCGGTCACTCGTAACCGCGCCCCCGGCACCCGGGCCCGCACCCTCGGAAGGATCTGTCGGGTGAACCACACCAGCGCGTCCGCGTTGGGAGAATCCGGACCCGCGGACCAGGCGGCGACGAAGGCCAGGTCTCGGCGGGCCGCGAGCTCGGTCGAAATCACCCGCGAGCCGGCGAGGAACGGGGGATGCACCGCGACGCGGGCCGGGTCCGGCGAGTTCGCCCGGAAAAAGCCCGCCTCATCTTCGGAGATCGCGACAACGAAGTCTGCCTGACGGGCGATCTCCCGCTCGATTCCAGACAATCGCGCTGCGTCCCGCTCTACCCGGATCGCCGTTGGCGCGTCAATGACGAAGGGGATCTGTCTCTCGAGCCGGCGATGGAACAGGGCTTCCGCGTCATAGACGACCGGGATTCCGGGAGCCAGCCGGCGCAGCGTCTCTATCGAAGACGCCCAGTTGTGCGGCCGGGAAACGATCACGAGCCCGTAGCATCGTCCGCCCGGGCTCAACAGGGTTTTCAGGTCCGGATCGACCACCTCGACTCCGAGCGCCCGAGCCCGGGCAGGGTCGGCCGCGCTGGGCGCGACTAGCGGCAACACGTCGACCCGGAAACCACCGGCGGTTGCCAGCTCAACCAGGACGTCCGCCATCCGGCCGGATCCGGCACCGAGCGACGGATCGGGTACCGCGTCGTCGATGACGAGCACGCCGGGCCATTCGCTCCGGGACGGCCGGTTGCCCGACGCCCGCGTCTTTGCCGTTCCTGCTCGCGCCACCCCGGATCCCGGCGGCGACGGTTCGACTTCCGACCCGCCACCAGCTGCTGCGGCCCGACGGGCCCGGGAACGTCGCAGTTCGAACAGTTCCGAGTTGAGCGTCATGACGCACCTTCGGTACAGATGGCCGGTGCGATCCGAATGGTGACGGCGCACCGTTGCCGCCGGTTCGACGCGCACGAGCCCACCGGTCTCGACGACCCGGGCGCACAGGTCCATCGTCACGAATCCGAACGGATGGAAGACCTCGTCGAGACCACCGATCCGGTTCCACGCCGTCCGCCGTAGGAAGAAAGCGCAATCCGACACCTCGGCCAGCCCGCCGTCGCTGGGCATCTCCTTCGCCACTCCGGACCCGGCGGGAGGGCGGCCGGGGCCCCCAGCGACCAGGGCATCGATCGCCGCTGACGCCGCGTCTCCCGGCGCGAGCACCGGACCGCCCACGACATCGGCTTCGGGGTGCTCCTCCGCCGAGGTGACGAGCCGGTCCAGCCAGTCCGGCGCCACCTCGACGTCATCGTGGACGACAACGAACCCCGCGCCCCGCGCCGCGCTGACTGCCACGTTCACCGAGCCCGCGAAACCGAGGTTCCAGTTGGACTCGATGACCTTCGCTCCCCTGACGCGCCGCGTGACCGCGTCCTTGACGTCAGATGCGACGTCATTCAGGACCAGCACGACCTGGTACGCGAGGTCCGCACTCTGCCCTTGAACCGAGGTTAGGCACTCGAGGAGATACGGCGATGTCCCCCAGGCCACGACGATCACCGAGACGGCGGGATCGGCTGGCTCGGCGAAGACAACCCCGCCTGTCTCGTTCACGGCTTCGGTCGCCCCGCGCCGGGCGTTCGGTCCGCCCTCGACCGCACTAGGCAAGCCGGTCGCGCAGGAAGCTCACCGTGCGTTCCCAGGCGAGTGCCGCGGCCTCGGCCGCGTAGACCTCGGGGCGCGTGTCATTGAAAAAGGCATGATCGGTTCCCGAATACACGTGCATCGTCACGTCGGCGTTACCCCCGGCGCGAATCTGGCGTTCGATGTCCCGGCAGAGCTTCGGCGTCGCCCACCGGTCGTTCGCCGCGTAATGGCCGAGGACGGCACCGCGGATCGACGCGTAGTCGGGATCCACCTTCGGCCAGGGAATCGCCCCGTAGAAAGACACCAGGGCGCGCACCATTTCCGGGCGCTGGCTGGCGACAACGTACGCAAGCCCCCCTCCCATACAGAAACCGACGAGGCCGACCCCGGGTTGTTGCGCCCGGAAGGCGACGGCGTCCACCGCGGCCGACAGATCTTTGGCCACCTCGGATGGGGACATGGCCATCATCCACTCGCCGGCCTCTCCGGGGTCGGTCGTCACCCGCCCGTGGTAGAGATCCGGCGCCAGGGCAACAAAGCCCTCGCGGCCCAGCCGATCGCAGACGTCAGTGATGTGAGGCACAAGTCCCCAGAATTCCGGGATGACCACCACGCCGGGACCGCTCGCCGCCGAAGGAACCGCGAGGTATCCCTGAACCTCGCCGCCTTGGCCGGGGAACGCAATCAATCCACCCATGACCACTCCCGCCGAGCACCGAACGGACCTCACAATACCGGTGGCTCCGGGCGAACACCTGGGCTCGTCAGCCGATGATGCCCCCACGGGTCATGGCGAGAACGTCGAGGGCCCGGTCGACCTCCTCCTCACCCAACAGGCCCATCTCGAGGACCACGGTTCGCAGGTCCTTCTCCTCCGCCAGGGCGCGTTGTACGACCTTCGCGGCGTTCTCATAACCGATGTACGGATTGAGGGCTGTCGCGATCGACGCCGAAGACAGCGCGTAGACGCGGCAGCGCGCGACATCCGCTTCGATGCCCGCCACGCACTTCGTGGCGAGAGTGCGGCTCGCCGAAGCCAGCAGGCGGATCGACTCGAGCAGGTTCCGTCCCATCACCGGAAGCATGATGTTCAGCTCGAAGTTGCCTGACGCTCCCGCGAAGGCGACGGCGGCGTCGTTGCCTATCACCTGGGCGACGACCTGGCACACCGCCTCGGGCACGACAGGATTCACCTTGCCGGGCATGATCGAGGAACCCGGCTGGAGATCTGGGAGGTGGATCTCTCCCAACCCGCAGCGCGGACCCGACGACATCCAGCGCAGGTCGTTGGCGATCTTGTACAGCGACACGGCGATCGTTCGCAGCACGCCTGAGGCCTCGACCAGACCGTCGCGCGCGCCTTGGGCTTCGAAATGGTCCCGCGCCTCGGTGACCGCCAGCCCGGTCGCCTGACGCAAACGTTCGATCACTTCGGCGGCGAAACCGGGCCGGGCGTTGAGTCCCGTGCCAACGGCGGTCCCCCCAAGGGGGAGCTCGCCGACGCGCGGCAGGCTGGACTGCAGGCGATCGATCCCGTGGTCGACCGCCGCCGCGTAGCCGTCGAACTCCTGGCCCAGGGTCACTGGCGTCGCATCCATGAGGTGGGTGCGACCGGCTTTCACCAACTCAGTGAAGTCCCGGGCTTTCCCCCGCAGCTCGGCCGAAAGCCGCTCGAGGGCCGGCAGGAGGTCGGCCTGAATCTCGCGGACGCAGGCGAGGTGGATCGCGGAGGGGAAGGTGTCGTTCGAGGACTGTGACGCGTTCACCTCGTCGTTCGGGCCCACCGTCCGTCCCAGCCGTTCACCGGCGAGATGTGCGAGGACCTCGTTCATGTTCATGTTCGTCGACGTGCCTGAACCGGTCTGGAACACGTCGACGGGAAACTGATCGGCGTGCTGACCCGACGCGACCTCACGAGCGGCGAACTCGATCGCCTCGCCGACCACGGCGTCGATGGTCCCGAGTTCGGCGTTGACCGCCGCACAGGTGCCCTTGATGAGCGCGAGCGCCTCGAGGATCGATCGCTCCACCGGCCGTCCTGAGATCGGGAAGTTCTCGACGGCCCGTTGCGTCTGCGCCCCCCAGCGTGCGTTCGCCGGCACTCGCACGCCGCCCATCGAATCGTGCTCAATCCGGAAGCCGTCTGCCGAATCGGGCTTCATCTCGCCCATGTCGTCGCCCTTTCTGCCGCCAAACAGGCGCCAACGCGCCCCTGAACCTGTGCACAAGGCGATTTCACCGTAGCGGGGCATGATCCGCAACGACGCGGCTCCAGCTCACGAGCGATTTCCTTGCAGGCTTGGTGGGCCGCCGGTACGGTGAACTTACATTGTCCAACCTGACGAGGGTTCTGTCGCGGACGGTGATCCAGTGAGACTTGACCGCACTGGACGCAGTTCGACTCGTCGGCCGCAGCGATGCTGGAAGTTGGGCATCGGTGGGGCTGTCTTGGTAACCGTTGGCACCCTGGCAGCGACCAGCGCGGCCGGCGCGGCCGGAACGACACAGCCCATCTCGACATTGCAGTCCAAAGCCAACGCGATCGCGGCGCAGGTCGCCACGATTCAGGTGAAGCTCCAGGTCCTCTCCGAAGAGTACGACCAGGCCGCGACCCGAGAGGCGCAGTTGAACCGCGACATCCGCAAGGAAGAGTGGTCGATAACCTCCGCCCAGTCGTCCGTACGCCAAGACAAGCGGCGCCTGCAGCGTCAGGCGATCGAGACCTACGTGAGCGACGGCTCCGCCTCGAGCCCGCTGTCCGCGCTCACGGCACAGCAGAACGCGTTCCCCGAACAGGAGACCTATGTCGAAGCCGCGGCTGGGAACCTCTCCATCGCGGTGAGCTCTTTGCGTCTCTCGGAGCACGCCCTCGTCAAACGCACCGCACAACTCCGTCACGACGAGGCGCAGTGGCGGTCGACCCTCGAGACGCTCACCGCCGCGCGCGCCAACGCGACCTCGCTCGATGCGCAGCTCACCGAGACGTTGCAAGACGTGAAGGGCTCCCTCGCCGTGGCGGTCGCCCGGCAGCAGCAGGAGGAGGCGACCCAGGCCGCCGCGCAGGCCGCGGCGAGCAAGCTCATCCAGCAGGCTCAACAGCAGTCCGACGCAGCTTCGACCCCGGATCCCGCCACGGGGACGGTCGGGTCCTCCGGAGACCAGTCCGGTCTCGCCGCCGTGCATGCCGCGGAGACCCAGATCGGCGTGAGCTACGTCTGGGCGGGCTCCTCTCCCGGCTACGGCTTCGACTGCTCGGGGCTGGCCATGTGGGCGTGGGGGCAGGCGGGCGTGAGTCTTCCGCACAGCGCCGAGGACCAGTACTACTCGATCGAGCACATCCCGTTCTCGGAGCTTCAGCCGGGTGATCTCCTCTTCTACGCGGCCGACGGCTACATCTACCACGTCGTCATGTACATCGGCGACGACCAGGTGATCTCGGCTCAGTACACCGGCACCACCATCGCGATCACCCCCATCCCGCCCGGCCCCTATGCCGCCGGACGCCCTTGACCGAAGGTCGTTCGTCGAGTTCGAAGCCCCCACGAATCGCTGACCTCGCCGGAAAGTCGTGCGCGCGGTCGTAATCGTCAGCGGCTCCATCGCGATCGATGAAAGCGCCGATCCGGCGTCAGGACCGCGAAAGCTTCGCGTCCGTATTGCCGCCGCGGGCCTAAACGCCACCGATCTGCTGCCGCGTGCCGGGCTCTACCCACCCCCGGCCGGCGTGAACTCCTCGATGCCCGGCCTCGCGCCTGCTGGCATCGTCGAGGCGACGGATCTCGAGGTGACGAGGTTCTCCCGCGGCGATCCGGTGATGGGGATCGTCGCTGGCGCGGCGCAGGCGGAGCGGCCGGTGATCGACGCGCGCAACGCGCTGCGCGTACCCGGGGGCGTCCCGTGGGCCGAGGCGGGAGGATTCCCCGAGGCCTGCTGCACCGCGCACGATGCCCTCATCACCCAGTGCGGGCTCGTCGCCGGCGAGCGGGTCCTCGTGAACGGAGCTTCCGGAGGGGTGGGCCTGGCGACGATCCAGCTGGCGGGCGCCTGCACGGCCGGTGCGATTGGACCTTTGCCGGGAC